>JBAZNV010000006.1:0-20593 GCA_041649045.1 Candidatus Pacearchaeota archaeon | reverse complement strand
AAGAAAATAGAAAGACAAACTTAAACCTACCCAAAAAAGTAAAAATACAAAAACAAAATATAAAACGAAAAAATAAGCCCTTTTTCTTGAAACTTTTAAAAAAATATTTATCAAAAAGAAAATTAAAATCGAAAAAATGAAATTAAAAAAAAGGATAAATAAAATAAAATAAAATAACGGCCAATCGGAAAAATTTTTCAAAGAAACCAAGATTCCAAATAAAGAAATTATAATATAAAAAAACACGGCAAATTTAGCGCTCCTTTCCATAAAAAAATATAGAAGCCCTGTTTATATTTTTAATGCAAATCATTATAAACTTTGGTTGTCAGTAAAAAATATGGCCGAAACTCAGGATTTTCAAGAAAATATTCAGCCTCTTTTATCGGATTTAAATATAAAATTAAGAGATATCGATGAAAGAAATAGGTTGACACGGGAACGAGTTCTTATGCTTGGAAAAAATTTCATCTCGTCAAAACAAGAACTTGATGAGGAATTGAAAGAAATAAAAAATGAAAATAAAGATATAAAAGACGAAATCGAAAAGATGAAAAAAATAATAAACAGTCTTTTGATAGAATTTTCAAAATTCGTAAAAAAAGACGAAATATATTTGATCGAAAGAATGTTAAAAGATTTTCAGCCACTCCAATTCATGAGAAAAAAAGATGTGGAAGATTTGATTGACGATAAAATAAAATCAAAGAAACAAATAAAAACCTCCAATAATAATGAATAATATGGAAACTCTCCAACAAATAACCGAAATGCAAAATCAAGGATTTTCTGACGAAGAGATTTATAATCGGCTTAGAAATATGGGAATTTCTCCTAAAGAAATTCAAGACTCTTTGAATCAGGCAAAAATAAAAAAAGCAATTTATGAACAAGATGCTCCACAAAACACGGAGATAGTCCAGCCTCAATATTCTCAAATTCGATCATCTCCTCTTCCTCAATTCAATCAACCAAATAACTATCCACAACCTTCAGAAATAATGCAATATCAAACCCCGGAAGCTTCACCCTATCAACAATATCCCGAAAATGATCAGTACGAAAACCAGACTGGGAATGAATATCCCCAGGAAGAACAAGGATATGCCGAAAATCAATATGCACAATCCCCTTCATCTTATCAAGACCAAAATTATTACGCCCCCGTCGGAACAAATAGTGAAACCATTTCGGAAATAGCCGAACAAATCGTTTCCGAAAAAATTTCAGAATTTAAAAAAGAAACGGAAGAACTAATCTCTTTTAAAACAAGAATACAAGATAAAGTCTCAGACATAGATGATAGACTAAAAAGAATCGAACATTCAATTGATAAATTGCAACAATCGATAATTGGGAAAATGGGAGAATTCGGGGACAACGCATCGCTAATTCATCGAGATTTAGATAACCTTCATGGAACAATGTCAAAATTAGTAAACCCTTTAATGGATAACTATAAAGAATTGGAAAAAATAAAGAAAAAATAATCCCCTACTTTCTTTTCGTCATGACCGCACTAGCATATTTTGAGGCATAATGACTTTTTACCGCAAATACAATTACCAAAATTACTAAAACTAAAATTACTGCACCAATAATCAAATAACTATACTTATTTAATTCATTAATAAAACTCCCGTCCGAAGTCTTCGGACCAGAAATCCATTTGTGCCCTACTATGCCATTGTCGACTATTTCTCCTGTTACGATTCTTGGACCAGCCCCAAAAGTAATAATATCTGGATTACAATAATATTCATAATTATTTTTCGTAGACGCTCCCCACACTCCAGCTTGACAAAATGAAACTTCTTTTTTAAAGGGATTACAGCTAAACCACCCACTCCTGCAATCTATTCCGCTGCAAATTTGATTAAATTCCTCTTCCGAATTATCCATAAGCTCCCACTCCCCCTTAGAACATATTTCCATCAACCCATCAAGAATGCCACATCTTTTTTCTCCTTCATTCTGACAAATATTTTGCCCCATGCACAGTCCATTAAAAAAATCAACTTCTCCTTCGGGCCCTCGACTTGATTCTGCATAAAACATTGATCCTTCAGAAGAAACATCAACCCATCCCTCACCTGGTATGCAAGATTTCAAAACTTCATTTTCATAATCACACATGATTTCTCCAGAGTTGCACAAAAATTCCTCGCAAGTTATGCCTTCATCTGATGAAATTATTTCAAACGACCCCTCTTGATTGCATCTATATGGAATCATATCCTCAAAACAATAGACACTTTCTCTATCCGATGGGTCACATAAAAATCCTTCACCGCATTTTAAATCATATTCTTCAATTGAATTAGAAAGCATCCATTCTCCTTCCACGCAATTTGTAACAGTCCGTAATCCATGATCACAGATTATATCCCCAGGCAAACAAACTCGATTCTGCGAACAGATTGAATCATAATCTGCAACCAAAAATGTAAGAAGACCATTTTGTGCACAAGTATAAACTCTTTGGTTCGTATTGTCACACAAAGGCAACCCAACCAAAGAGCAAGTTACTGACGCATCGACACAACCCGTTCCAAGCAAATCTATGTCAACACAATCCCCATCAACACAGACTCTCCCCATTTGACAATCTTCATCAAAAGAACAAATATCGCTACAATCCTCACAATTTCCTCCGCAATCAATGCCAGTCTCGCCCAAATGTGTGTCCCAAATTCCATTCGAACAACTATTGTCATCAATCCCGCCTATTGTTATTCTATTTTTTACAATCTCGTCTGCAGTCGCCAAAAAATAGTCTTCATTCATATTATAATAAGCCACATCTTTAAACTCGATAGCATAAGTCTCGTCCTCCTCAACATTATCCTTAAAATCATACACTATAAGAAAATCCAAAACTACTCCCCCGCCTAAATCCTGCCCAGAAAAATCAAGAAGTTGGTTGTCCCCATCATCCACTGACACGACTACGGCATCAATTAAAACGTCTGTTGATTCCAGCTCCCCATTCTTATTCATATCTCTGTACGCTTTAATCGTAGAAATTTTTCGATCGTCCCCCGTTCCGCTTAATTTAAAATAAGCATTAACTAATTCAATTTCCTCATCTCCCTCATTTGAAATCTCAAGTTGCATAACCACTACATCAAATAACAAAGAAGTTTCAAAATTTCCCGGGTCATCATTTCCTCTTTTCACCATCGCTTTATCCGTCGGAACTACTGGCTCCGTTGCACATTCCCCGTCACTGCAAAAATTTGAAAAGCAATCCGAATTATACAGGCACCCTTCCCCATTATCACAATAATAACACGTTTCTCCCCCGCAATCAATATCGCTCTCGTCCTGATTTTTTATTCCATCGCTACAAGTAGGAGTTGGCGTAGACTCTATACATCTTGCATCAATACAATCAGAACAATCGGCTATAAAATACCCCTCGTAGTAAACATCTCCGCTATCCACACAATAATATTCCTTAATCCTGCAATCTGCCCCATTGCAAACGCTCGTAGGGGATCCATACAAAAAACATGTATCGTAAAAAACCATTGGAGGAGGAGATGATGAATATAAGCTCACATTTCCCCTGACTGTTGAGACATTTCCTCCGTCAGAATCTGTACAAGCAAGATACGCACAAGAAAAATTAACTAAAAATAAGCATAAAAACAACATCCATCCTCTTATCATTTCCATTTTATTATATTGCAATTTATATATGTTTCTTAAGGCAAATAAATATCCCACGCAACTTCCCACGCTTCATCGGCTGGAAGCGATAACTTGGGGGCCACTGCGACAATATTATTCAACCCCGTATCTTCAATCGAAAATTCTTCTATAAAATTACCGTCACCAGAAATCACGTCGGTGCCATCTAAACCAACAATTAAAATCGGGAACCTAAAATCTATGACTTCCTCTGTTTCCAATGTTGTGGTTTCGGTATACCCATTGCAAATTGAGCCAATATTTTCAGAAACTCTGTTAACTTCAATTATATCTGTTTCCGTAATCGACAAAAAAACTTTGCCACTTATGCTTATCTCAGGCTTGTTAGTAGAAAATCCGTTCGCCCTATAAATTAAATAAACATCCCCCCATCCCTCAATCTCTTCCTGATTTTTTATATTTAATTCTTTTACCTCTTTATTCCCTTCTCCGTCAAAATCATATTCATAAACGCAATTTCCATGGTCATCTACAAATCCTCCTCCAATTTTCCAATCTACTTTCCCATTATAAAATCTAAAAACTCTATCCTCTCCATAAACTCCGATAGTTGCACCATCAATCTCTTGCAAATAACCCGCCAGAGAAACATCCATACTCAAATCAAAACCATCATCATTCAAAACTCGCAAGAAAGAAAATACTGTTAAATTATCAGAAGTTTTATATTCAATAAGTTTGTCGCCATTTTGATTTTCATTCTCATTTACTCCTTTATTTTGTATATCATCCAAATTAAAATCATAATCAATTTCTTTTGGCTCAGGATACCCGAACCACGGAACAAAAAAATAATATAAAATTGCAATAACTATAGCTATCCCCACTGCAACCCCTACCCAAAACATCAATCCTTTTTTGTTATTCATCATTTCCCCTTTTTTGTTATTATATACGAAATTACCAATGCAATTAAAATTAAAAGTATCATTCCGACCCATTCCGTCCCGAACCACGAATTTATTAGCTCCCAGTTAATTACCCAATTAAAAACATACACCGAAGAGAAAATAAAAATTCCCACAATTATAATGAGAACTGCCCAGGCCAGCCAATTTCCTTTAGTTAAAAAACCAAGAGGCTCTTTCCCGGGTAAAAATCCTATTATGGCAATAAGAAAAAAAACAACCATCACAACAACGGTTACCCACGCTGAACTAAATCTTACAAGCTCAACAAGCGAAGCCTCAAAAATAAAAAATATCGCCAAGACAAAAGAAACAAATAAAATTATAGGTTCACTTCCCCCTAAAATTTCCGTTTTCTTGAGCAACGCATAAATAATAATAAAAATTAAAAGAAAAGCAAAAATTGGAATAAAAAAAGTCATCGCACCCATCTTTAATGAGCCTCAGCAGTCGCTCCGCCCCTTGGTGGACTAACTTCTTTCCCCCTTACCCAAAAAATAATGGCGACCAAACCAAATAAAATTATTAACGCCCATATATTCTCACTAAACCAACCACCAAAACCACTATAATATCCCCACTGATCCCACGAACTAAAAGCCCACACAACAATCCCAATCGCTACAACATAACCTATCCATCTTCCTTTCCCCTTTTTTTTATCTTCATCACTCCAAAAAAACCCAATAAATATTAACGCACAAATAAATACGGAAACACCAACCCCAAACCTTGGAAAAACCACCGCAAAAAATTCCGAAACAAAATCAAACTGCAATGCCAAAAGTCCTATCGCTATTCCAACAATAGATATTAAATTTTTATTATCTCCTAAAATTCCTGTTTTATCTAAAATTGCAAACACAACAGCAAAAATCAATAAAAAGGGGATAACATAAGAAAAACCACCAAACTCATTGAACCAATTTAAAGCATCAGTAACCGTGCTTATCATCCCCGTGATTATCACCATCAACAGTTAAGAAAATTCCTCTTTAAATATGTTTTGGATTTTTTGGCAAATACCAAATTTCATAATCACTTTTCTTTTTTCTCCTTGCCCTTACTGCCTCGCATTACAATTATTGCCGCACCCACAATCAAAATGAGCATGACTAATGCCATCCATATATCACTGTTCCCGGTCCCATTAAAATAATTTATAATTGTACTCCCAAGCCCCGTAACCCCAAGAACAACTCCAAGAGTAAATATCCCCGCCAATATTCCAAAAGTTATTTTCATCCAATCCGGAGCTTTACTCAAATCACCTGCGACAAAACCGTATAGAATCATGAACACTAAAATAACTGAAACACCAACGGCTATCCACGGCATTAAGCCGACCACGATTTCTCTTGGCTGAGGAAACCCAATTAAAATCAGGCCTATAACGAAAGCTACCATCGCATCAATTTGAGATTTCCCATCTCCAAGAACTTTAGATTTCTGTAATACCGCAAATACGACAACAAAAGTTAATAAAAAAGGCAAAAGCATGGTGCTTAAAAAATTGCTTATCATCGACATACTAAAAGCAAATAAATTTATTATATAAATGTTACTCTAATTTTAATCATGCGTTCAGCTCATCTCTTCTTCTTCTAAAGAAATATCTTCTTCATCGGTTCTCACGGGCACGGCATTTCTATTAATAATAATCACATCACCTATTGCTTTAATAAACTGATGCGGGACTATAATCCCACGGGCACCGCCTAAAACCTCCATCATCCCGGATTCACGAGCAATAACAATTCTCCATCCATCTATTTTATTATCCACAACATTGATTTCTTCTACGACCCCAAACAAATCACCGGAATCGGTATAAACTTTTTTCCCGACAACTTCGCTCAATCTTTTTATTTTTAACATGAATCAAATAAAAAAATTAGATTTAAATACATTTCTATGTTCTAATATCTAACAATAAATTATTTTCATAAGGTTTGAACCGACATTTTTCACACAATTACTCACTCAAAAATTTTATATCATATAAAAAATTGTCGCACTTCATAAAAAATTAAAATTATTGCTAAAACTACGCAGATACAAAATCAACAAATTTATAAAAAGGCCAAACCTAAAGTTTTGATGGAAATTAAAAACATCCTGAAAGAAAGTGTGATAGTTCTCGTTGCTGCCCTTGTTCTTTCGGCGACAATTTCCTTTAAAGAAAATTCTCTGCTTCTTTATTCAGCCATAAGTTTTTTGATTATAATTTCTGCAAACGTGATTACAAAAAAAATCATCGGATATTTTTTAGAAATAGGAATAAAAATAAAATTTTGGGAATGGTATCATTACGGACTTAAGAGTAGCTCTCACTTTAAAAGACCTATTCCAATGTTATGGTTCCCGTTGATTCTCTCGTTAATATCAAAAGGAATGGCATGGTGGCTCGCGATACTTGAATTCGACGTAACCGCAAAAGTCGAAAGAGTCTCCAAACGACACGGACTCTATAGGTTTACCGAGGTTACAGAATGGCACGTCGGTGCAATAGCATTTTGGGCAATAATTGTCAATGTAATACTCGCACTAATCGCATACTTTGCCGGGTTTGAAATGTTCACGAAATTAAGCATCTATTTCGTCGCTTGGTCAATAATCCCCCTCTCAAGTCTCGACGGCACAAAAATATTTTTCGCAAGCAGAAAAATTTGGGCAACAATGGCATTAATTATCGGAGTTCTTACTGTTTGGGGAATAGCTATCGTCTAAACTTAAATAATTATAAATCCTAAATGTTTATTTTTTCCTAAGAACTCTTTTTATGATTTTCGTCTTCAAGCTCTCTTTCTTCTGGAACCACATCAAATAAATCAATGACAAAATCCCGACTGTATTAAAAATTAAAATTACAATAAACCATGTAAGTTGATTGTTCCTTCCGGCCCTCCACATTCCTATCCCTTTCCATATCAAATCCCAAACTACTATAACAACAACGAGTGCTATAAACCAAGAACTTGTCACCATAACCAAAAAACAAATCCAAAGTTTATAAACTTCACTATCCTTTTTATAAAATGAAAAATAAAATTATAAAACATGAACCTATTTCAAACCTTCTGGATTTACAAAACAAAACTTTGATTAAATTACAAATGAGCGAATGGGGGTTTATTCTTGACAATGGAAGAAGATTTTTCCAAAGAACTTAAGACAAAGCCAAGGGATTATCAGATTGCGATTTTTAAAACTTGTAAAGAAAAAGATTGCCTGGTTGTTCTCCCGACAGGAACAGGGAAAACACTCATAGCATTAATGATGGCAATTTATCGCTTCAAAAAATTTCCTTTAGAAAAAATCCTCGTATTGGCTCCGACTCGTCCATTAATAGAACAACACTTAGAATCATTCAGGAAAAATATTCCTGATGGATGGGCTGATATGCAACTCTTTACAGGGAAAACCCCATCGGAAAAAAGAAAAAAAATTTGGCAGACCGCAGAAATAATTTTTTCAACGCCGCAATGTATCGCAAACGACCTCAAAAAAAAGTTATATGAATTAACTAATGTAAGTTTGCTGATCGTCGATGAATGTCATCGATGTCTTAAAAATTATTCTTATAATATTGTTGCCCAATTATATAAAATACAATCTTTAAATAAAAAAGTTCTTGGGCTAACTGCATCTCCAGGTTCAGATAAAGACACAATTTCACAAGTTTGTAAAAATCTTGGAATTGAAGCGGTAGAAATTAGAACAAGGGATAGCATGGACGTCAAACCATACCTGCAAGAACTCGAATTTGAAAAAATAGAAGTCGATTTTCCTTCGGAATTTATCGAAATAAGAGCGCTTTTACAGGAATTAGAAAATAATAAAATACACGACCTAAAAAACCATGCACAAATCTATGAAAACGTCAATAAAATCACTCTCTTGAAAATTCAATCAAAACTAATGGACGAGCTAAAACATTCCAGAGATTTCAACAAAATGCTTGCTGTGTCATCTTGCTCTCAGGCACTAAAAATCTCTCACGCATTGGAGCTAATCGAAACACAAACAATTTCGTCACTAATTGAATATCTCAAAAGTTTATATAAACAAGCCGAGGAAAAAAAGTCAAAAGGAGTCCAGAAATTAGTCAAAGACCCGCTATTTACAAAAGCTTACTCTCTCGCAACCACCTCGCTACTGGAACACCCTAAACTCGAAAAATTAAAAGAACTTGTTTCGGAGCAGTTCCAAAAAAATCAAAATTCAAAAATAATTATTTTTGCTCAATTCAGAGAAACAGTAAGAAAAATTTCCGAAACTCTTAATAAATTACCAAATGTCAAATCGAAAGTTTTTGTCGGCCAAGCAATCAAAAAAAACGAGAGAGGAGAAACAGGACTAAAACAGAAAGAACAAAAAGAAATTATTGAAAAATTCAGAACAGGGAAAATTAATGTACTCGTTGCAACCTCAATCGCAGAAGAAGGCCTCGATATTCCCGAGGTAAACGAAGTTATTTTTTATGAGCCAGTTCCTTCGGCAATTAGAAAAATTCAAAGAGCAGGAAGAACGGCAAGGCTCGTCCCGGGTTCATTAAAAATTTTGATCACAAAAAAAACGCGAGATGAAGCACATCACTACGCAGCCTATCACAAAGAAAAAAGAATGCATTCAGCAATTAACCAAATCAAAAAAGAACTGGATAAAAACAACCAATCAGATAAAAAAGAGCAAGAAAAACTATTTTAAATCCGTCATTCATCTCAAAAAAAACTCAATTGTTTTTTTCATTATTTTTTTATTTAACGACATCCTTTCTTTCATATCCTGTTTCATGGGAGTTTCTGTGCATACCAAAAAAGGAATGCCCTTCTCAAACAACGTCGATTCTATCGAACCATCGTTTTTATCGCCTCTCTTAATTATTATGACGCCATCCTTAGAATTATGCCCAACGAGACATCTGTCTTTGAACCTGACACATCCTGTTTTGATTCCAAAAAACCTCTTCGATATTTTAATTATTTCTTTGTAAATTTCCCCATTTACTCCCTCGAAACCATATAAATAGAATTTATCCTCATCAGAATCTTCATGAAGTGAACAAAAAAAATAAATTTTAAATTTCTTAAGATAATCCATAATTATTTTATTTTCACCCTTCAAATTTTTGTCAGAAAAATGTCTGTTCATATCTAAGCCTCCATAGCCACGCCTTCTATTCAGACTAAAGCCAACCGGGTTGGCCACAGGGATAAAAATTACGTTTAATTTCTTTATAGAATTAAAATTGAAACTTCTTATAAAATCAACCATTGCTAAACCCGGCGCAACCTCATCGCCATGAATTCCTGCACAAAAAACCAACGTCTTTAAATTATTTTTATTCGAATTTCTAATGGCAAAAATAGGATAATTTTTTACCTTCCCAATTTTTTTCAAAAACAACTTTTTTTCAAAGCAAACTTTAACAAGAACTTTATTGTATTCCTCTAATTTCATAATTAAATAATCGCACCCCTGTTTAAATATCCAACTATTTTAAATCCGTCATTAGATTAAAAATGGCCTCCATAAATACAAAACTAAATAAATCTTATTACACCCATTCGTAAATGAAAAAATTATTCCCGAACGAAGAAATTATTGATACAAAATTTTTTAACGCACACCAAGACTGGGAAACTCCAATCTCTGGCTTCTTCATCATCGCTTCAAAAAGAAACATAAGGTCCGTCTGTGAATTCAGCGAAGAAGAACTAAAAGAATTTATAGAATTAGTTTATAGAATCAGAGTTGGGATGAAAGAGCTGCTTGGAATCAAAAGAATTTTCCTGTTTCAGAATGAGGATTCAAAACATTATTTTCATTTTTGGTTGTTCCCGCAATATTCATGGATGAAAAAATTTGGAGAAGGGAGCCGGTCAATAATTCCTATAAAAAAATATGCTGAAAAACATCTCGCAACAGAAAAAAATATGCTGAAAATAAAAACTTTAGTTCAAGAAATGAAAAAATATTTAGAGGAAAACTATGCCCTTTGAAAATATTTTTTCAAAAACAAAAACTATATCTGATGAAATTAAATGCCCGAACCCAAAAATTCCAATCATCGTCGATACTCGCGAAAAACAATCTTTAATCACTACAAATCTTATTGAAAAAAAAGCGAATATTAATTTAGAAAAATTAGAGATTGGCGACTACAAAATCGCAGATGTGATAATTGAAAGAAAAACTTTCCCTGATTTCGTATCATCAATAATCGATAAAAGATTGACCGAACAGCTCACTAATATGAAAAAATACGAAAAATCTCTCTTGATAATCGAAGGTTTTAACTATAATTATGACAAATTTAAAATTCACGAAAACGCAGTCCGCGGAATGATTTTGTCTGTTGCAATTGATTTTCAGATCCCGATAATTCTCACACAGAATGAGAAAGATACTGCAAATTTTCTTGTTATCATCGCGAAAAAATTTGAAAAGCCAAAACAAGAATACTCAATAAGAAACACCAAAACTCTCAAAACAATTCAGGAAAAAAAGCAATTTATTCTCGAGGGATTTCCGGGGATCGGTCCGGTTGCAACAAAAAACTTGATCGAAAAATTCGGTTCCATAAAAAACATAATAAATGCATCGGAAGAACAACTCAAAAATATTCTCGGCAAAAGATATGATTCGTTCAAGGAAATTTTGGAAAGCTAACTATAAACTTTTAAATAACAATCTCTTCAGAAACTGATGAAAAAAAAGAAGCTGATTCTGATGTTGATAGGCTTAATTTTTACGTTATCCATTTTTTATTCGGCCATATATTTTTCTAAAAACTTCTCCATCACTGGATTCACAATTTTCTCTTCACAACCAGATTCAACTGGCGGGAAAGACGCTTACATCAGACAAGGACTTGATACAAACTTTGGAACAGACCCCCTTCTCAGAATAGGAAAACTTCCGGCAGGAGTAGAGTTGCGTTCGCTGATAGAATTCAATTTGTCCTCGATTCCTTCAGAATATACTGTCACAGAAGCATACATGACTCTTTATCTATCCTCCGCCCCAACGCAAAACAATGTGACAATAAAAGCCATGAGGCTAACAAAAACATGGACCGAATCAGAAGTAGGATGGAACAATCGAACTTCTTCGGAAACATGGACAAGCCCAGGAAGCGATTATTCCATCGAAATCGGATCAATTTCCGTAAATCAATCCGGATACTACAACCTATCAGTTCTCGATTGGGCCCAAAGCGTCGTAAACGGAGAATACGAAAATTACGGAATCACGCTATTATCACAAGATGCCACGAATGGAGATTATAAAGAGTTCGCATCATCTGATAGCTTAACGCCGGAGTACAGGCCGAAAATTTTCATAAACTATGAAGAAAACGCCATACCCACAATCTCTCTCGTAGAAACAACATCCACTCCATCGAATCCTATTTTGGTTGGACAGTCAGAAACCTTTACAATCACATGGGACGATTTAGAAAACAATCCTGTACAGCTTTTTGTTTGTAATACTTCTGAAATTTTAATATCTGGATGCTCAGAAAAAACATTTTGTTCAACCACATCATCAACAACAAATCCTGCCTCATGTTACTATGAAATCCTAAATTCTGATCCAAAAACGATAAACACATTTATAGCTATATGTGATGCAACAAACTGTTCGATCATAGAAGAAAAAACAATTTACGCAAATCATCTCCCTAACGCAACTATAGTCAGGCCCAATGGAGGAGAAACAATTAATCAATCTCAGGGAAACTATACAATAAACTTCTTGGCTTCAGACGCAGATTCTGACGAAATGAATTTCACTTTGTATTACGGATCATCGCAAAATTCAACAGAAAACCTCATCGCTACATTGGGCTCCTCGGCATGCTACGATATTGACGCCGACACATCTACAGCCAACAATTGCACATATTCATGGAACACCAGTGGAATCTATGGGAACTATTATCTTACTGTTATAATTGACGATTTATATATCACCTCAAGCAATTCTTCTGCTTCAAGTTTCAGCATAGAAAGTGTTGTTGATAATGAGAACCCTTTAATCTCAGAAATAGTTTACAATGAAAACGCATATTCTGGAAAAACAATCACTATAAATGCAACAATCACTGATGAAAATTCCGTTTCCGCATGGATCGACATCAACTATTCTTCAACAAACCACTCCATGACACACCAGGGATCAAATATATATTCCGGAAACATCATTGCACCCGAAATAGGCACCTACTCTTTCAAAATATACGCGAAAGATATTCTTGATAATAACGCAAACTCATCGACACAAGAGTTTTTTGTCTCTAAGCCAAACGCTTCATCGTCAGATGAGACCGCCCCAAGCATCGCGCTCCCATACAGCATAATTAGAATCCTTTCAAACTTGACCGCGAACAATTCTCTAAAAAATGTCTACGCATATCTAAATATCCCCGCAGGTTTTTCATTTTTAGAGGACTATTCGCAAAATCTTTTACTGGGAGATTTTGATAACGATGAAACAAAAACTGCAGAATGGTTTGTTTCAACGCCAATCCAGGAAGGAACTTACAATTTAAACATTACTTATCAGGATGATTATTCCAATACATGGGATTCTTCAAATTTAGAAATACAAGTCACTTCCTTAATCGGCGGAGGATACGAAATTTCAACAAATGGATATCCCGAAATTGAAACAAATAACAATTATTACACCGAATCCTATTTCAAGCAAAATGGAATTTACACCGAACCAGACACCATGCAAATTTCAATCTACGATTCTCTGAATAATTTAATAACGGGACCCGCTTCTATGTCTGAAATTTCAACGGGGAAATATAGTTATACTTATGCCATCGGGACTTCCGTCAATGAAGGGCAATGGAGAACTGTCGTAAATGCAACGAAAAATTCCCTGAATTATATAGCACAACAATTCTGGAAAGTCGTAGGAGGTCCTTTTGATCTCAGAGATATATCCATAACCGATAATTCAATCCCTGGTCTTGACATCTCATTCGTTGCAGAAAATACCGGCGGAGCAAATAAAGATTTAATTTTACTTTGGAACCTCACAAGAGAAGACACCGGAACCCTTCTGGATGCAGGCGAAGAAACATTTATGGTTGAAGCATATTCCGAAAAAACTTGGGACATTCAGCCATCGACCGAGTTTGTTGGACAACTAAGAATAACGCTGTTAGGATATTATTCGGGAACCGAAAAAATAGGTGCTTTTGAAATTTTTAGTTCCATCCCCGCTTCAGAATCATATTGCGACGACGGAACATGCGACAATGACGAAAGTTGTTCTATCTGCCCATCAGATTGTGGAGCTTGCCCAACAACCCCGAGCGGCGGCGGAGTCGGAGAAGTTGTCGTCCAAAAAAACGAACCAAGTTTCAAAATAACAGTGGATAAGAATATCACTCTCGCAAAAAACTTAGAAAAAGTTGTTAAGTTAAATATTGTTAATACAGGAAACTCAACTCTGACAAATTTAAAACTTATGATTGAAAATTTAAACAACGAATTTTTTTCGATATTCCCAAGCAACATACAAGAAATTGCCCCCGGCGACTCGTCGGAGTTTTTAATAAATTTTACAGTAACTGAAACTTTAGATACAGAAATAATTTTTATTGTAAAATCAGACCAGCTCGAAAAAATAGAGGTATCGACCCTTAAAACAAAAACAATAAAAGAATATTTTTTAAGCGAAATTGGCATATTGAAAGAAAAAATTCAGAAAATAAAAAATGAAGAAAATAAACCATCTCCTGAAAAAATAAAAATCTGTGAAGAACTTTTGGGGAAAGCCGAAGCCAACATAAACAGCGAAAAATATATTGACGCCAAACAAAATATCGAACTCGCAAGCGAATGTATTGAAAAATTAACACCAGAAAAGGAAATAATTCAAAAATACATCTACCCCTACCTCGGATGGATAATAACATGGACCTTAATCGCAATCTTGATCATCGCTCTTATTGTCATTGCAAGATTAATTCACAGAAAAATCTCCAGAGGATATTCTCATATATCCGATACAGAATCCCAGTCGAAAAAAGATTTGATAGACAAAAGAATTAGCGAACTACAAAGAAAAATAAGATCCAGCTAATTAATTCCTATACTACTAAAATCATAAATAAAATACCAAACAACTTCACAACATTTATATTTACTAAAACATGAATGATATAATGAGAATTGAAATATTAGAATTCATTTACGCTAATTGGGTATGGTTAATAACTTGGGCGTTTTTTTTTATTTTGATAATAGTTCTAATTATAATCGCAAGATTGATATATAAAAAACTATCAATTACGAGTTTTCTCCAGCAAAATAACTTTGAATTAAAACAAAATATAAAAAAAGATTATATCGAAAAAAAAATACTGGATCTTGAAAACAAATTAAAAAGAACAGAAAACATCGACAAAAGTCTTCTTTCAGAGGAAAATATTATTAATGAAGATCATTCCGAAGCCAAAACAGAAAAACCATCAGATGAAAAACAAGTCAAAGGGAAGAAGAAAAACCAAAGGGAAGAAGAATCTAAAGAGGAAAAGAAAGAAGAATCTAAAGAAGAACTAATCACGGATGAAACAGACTATGGCAAAGAAAACAATCCAAATAAAAAAGAAAATTATGACTCGGAAACATCCTCCATAGAAGATATTTCGATAGAAGACATACCTATAGAAGAAAACCAAAACACTCCCAAAAATGAATCACAACCCTCAACTACTACAAAAAAACAAAATAAAAAAAATAAAAATCCAAAAAATATTAAAAAGAAATCTAAGCCCACAAAAAAGAAAAATAAACCCCGACCTTAATTTCTTAAAAAAATTCCATTATCATCGGCAAAACAAAACAATTTAAATTAAGAACTCAAAATAAAACTTCCATAATCAATTTTGTCAGCCAATTTTTTTATGTCTTCAAGGTTAACTTTTTTTATTTTTTCTTCAAATGAATAATAGTCTTTCACATTTCCACCGGTTTCCTCAATAATCAGATTAAGTGCCGTTTCGCTTGACCCTTCTTGTTCAACCTTCCATCCACCTATTGCCTGAATTTTTGCTTGCTCAAGTTCCTTTTCAGTGATTTCCTTCATTTTTCCAAATTCTTCAATGCAAATATTAATTACCTCATCAATTTTGGATTTATCAGTTCCGGCAAAAATCACCAAATAACCATAATTAATTCCGGCATCCATTTCTGTTTTGACATTATACACCAATCCCCTTTTTTCTCGAACTTCAGTGAATAATTTACTCGACATTCCATCGCCCAGAACAGTTGAAAAAATTTCGGCAGCATATCTATCCTTGTCGGTTAATTTCGGGAAATGAAATCCTATTGCGATATTCGCCTGCTGGATGTCCATTCGATTTTCAATTTTCTTCAGGTTTTGATTTTTTATGTTTTTTACCAAAATCCTCCCTCCTTCTCTTTCTATGCAAAATCGTTCGGCAAAACGCACCACATCATTAAATTCATTATCCCCAACAACACAAAGGATGGAGTTTGACGGCGTATAAATGGACCTATGTCTATCAAGCAACATTTTTGGACTAAATCTTTTAACATTTTCTTCTGTCCCTCCGATAAACATGCCGAAAGGACGTTCATATAAACAACATTTGATTTCGTCTAAAACATGAGCTCGCGGGTTATCGTTGTACATTTTTATTTCTTCGCAAATTACATTAGCTTCTTTAAAAAAATCTTCATTTGGGAAAATCGGATTAAAAAAAACATCGAAAATAACATCCATTGCAACACCCAAATGTTCCGAAGGCAACTTGACATGATATGCCGTTATCTCCTCACTTGTAAATGCGTTCAAATCCCCGCCAAGTTTTTCAACTTCTTCAGCTATTTCCTTCGCACTTCTTTTTTCAGTTCCCTTAAAGCACATATGTTCAATAAAATGTGCAAGCCCCTTTTCGTTTTCATCTTCATTCGCAGCCCCATATTTCACAGCAAGCATTACGGTCGTCACTGGCACATCCCTTTTTTCATGAATAATCGTCAGCCCATTCTTCAAAATCTTTTTGTTTATTCTCATTATAATACTCTAAAAAATCACTATTTATTTCTTTCCAAAAACAATAAATCTTTCACCAAACATTTCAAAATCTTTTTCAATTATAAAATTTTCATCCAAAAAACTAACCAGCCACTTTCTGTTTGCAACAAATCTTTTTCTTCCTCCGATACTTCCAAGAGAAAAACTTAAAGCGACCTTATCTTCCCCATCCAAAATTTTAGAAATCTCCAGGAAAAATTTTTTGGAAAAATTTTTTTCAATTCCTTCGAGAGCATCAACAACTTGAAACATGAAGATCATCTTTGGCCCGCTTGCATTTTTGATAATTTCTTTTACTTTTCCAATCTCAAATAAATCAAGCCAAATACAATTTAATTTGTCATTTGCTTTCATATTATCAAAATATCCATTAACCAAATCAACTATTTGCTTGCTCGCTTCTACGCCGTAATATTCACTAATGCCTAACAAGTAATATATTTGCAGATAACTCAATCCATTCACGCCACATCCCAAATCCACAACACTTTTAAAATTACTAAAGTTTTCCGAAATTTTATTGTATAATCTTTTATAATCTCTGTTTTTACTTGAAACATGTTTCGTCAAAACCTCTTCGCCTCTCCCTTTTAATATTTTATTTGTTAGAAAAACTCCAAAATATTTTCGAAGCAAAGCCCTCGTCTCCTTGACGCTGTAATTAGAAACATTCGCCGCTCTCTCGACAATTGAATCAGGCAAGCCAGAAAATTCCCGCTTTTGCTTTATTTTTTCAATTAAATTTTCATGCATTTACAAACTCCTTTATCAATTCTTTTTGCCTCACTTCTGGATGAAATAAGACGCCATAAATTTTTTTATGCTTGTGTTTTACTGCCTGTGGGATTTCCCCATAACTAAAAATTTCAAAATTTTTTACTTTTGAAAAATCAACATAATAGTTATGTAAATGATAAACTTCCGCGTCATTATTTAATCCCAAAAAATTATCTTTAAAATTCTCTCGAAAAAACCCAATCTCAGAATGCTTTTTTATTTTTCCGTCAAAAACTATGCCAATTATTTGCATTCCTGCGCAAATTCCCAAAAGTGGTTTCTCAAAATCTTTTACCCATGTAAATCTATCTATGTTATCCATAAAACCATTGTCCCTTAATGAAGTTCCGCAAATTATAACTTTGCTGCAATTCATCAAATCCTCCTCATGAATTTCGGCATAGTGCTTTGTGAAAAATTCAACACCATCTCTTTTAAGAATATCTTCGATTGGCTTTACAAATTCATAATAATGGAGTTTTTCTTCGCAAACATTTACTAATAATATCATGGCTACAATAAAATATAATGATTAATAATCTTTTCTCAAACAAATAAGCCCCTTGATTTTAAAAATTTTACGATACATTTAAAACTAAAATTGTCTTAAATAATATAATTAATCTTGATTTCGCTTTTAATTATGAAAACAAAAATATTAAAAGACATAATAGCGGGTGTCATCGCTATAATAATTCTATTCGCGATCATTTCATTTATTGTAGAAAAAAATATAGCTTTTTTAAAAGAAATAATTCAGGCTAATTATTTATTGGGAGCGATTTTTTTCATTTTCATTGAGGCTCTTGCAATTGTCTTTGCTCCATTTTCGTCAACACCCCTGACCCCAATCGCGTCAAAAACTTTTGGCGTGCTAATTACATCATCTCTTTTCTACACTGGGAATATAATCGGCTCAATCCTTGCGTTTCTAATTGCAAAAAAATATGGCAAAAAAGCTGTTTCTAAAATAATAAATATTAAAAAAGCAGAAGAGTTAGCCGAAAATCTCTCTTCAAAAAACATTTTTATCAGCCTTGTTCTTTTGAGAGTAGTCCTTCCCTCTGAAATATTAAGTTATTCCTCAGGGATTTTCACGAAAATTTCACACAAAATGTTTTTAATAACTCTTTTAATTGGCGCGATTCCTGGTTCAATTTTTTATGCATATCTCGGCAGTCTTTCAATTTTATATCAGTTAATTTGGTGGGCGATAGGAATTATTGTACTCATAATAATTTTTTACTTTACCTTCAACATAATTAACAAAAAAGCCTAAAACCACTAATTTCTTAAAAAAATTCCATTATTTTTCTTATTATATCTCCGGTAAAAAAAGTTTTTAAAAATCCCGGACTAACAGAAGTCGCACCAACTTCTTCAGAATATTCATATGTTCCAAGGTCCCATTCTGCGTTTCCATCTCCGTCTCCATCAATTTTACCATAACCCAATATATCTTCATCCGCTAAACCCATCCATGAGTGAAAATCACCATTGTTTAAATAGTCAATTAATCGTTGATAATTATAAATTCTTCTGAGTTGTGTCTCCCCATCTCTTTTTTCTATCGTAGCATCAACGAATAATTGCAAATTTTCATCTACCAACGAACTAATAAGACTATCATCAATCCCCTTGTCAATTGCCAAACTCGCATTGCCTAACCCCAGCTTTTCAAGATACAAAATTACATCTTCAGGCTGTATCTTCCCATCACCATTCTCGTCTGAAAACATCTCTTCTGGCTCAAGTATGCAATTATTATCAACATCCAAAGGATTGCTGCAATCAATTTCTGAACTTATTCCCAAAGGAATATTAAAATTAAAATTTACATCTTTAAATTGCGGATTTCCTGTAATTGAATTAACATCAAAGCCTTTTGTATTCATATTTATTTTGTCTATTTCTCTGCCAATAAAATTATAATCTGAATAAAAGAGCGTATTAGGATTTGTCATATAATCATAAGCTATAGATGATGAAGAATCAAAATTATTATCATAAAGAATATTATTGAATGATATGAGCATTCTCGAACCATCTGCAACCATGCCCCAAAGATTATTATGAAAAGCAATATTATTCGCATATATACTCCCTGCGCTCCTTCCATCGTCTATCCCATAGGCTCCATTATATAAGGCGATGTTGTTTTCAATCAAATGAGCTCCGCCTCCGCCGACTCCAATTTTTATTCCATTAACTTTGTTCATCACAAAAACGTTTCCTTGTATTACATCGGCAACAGACATTACATCTATCCCATCATCATAATTATTCCAAAAAATATTATTTCTAACTACTGCTTCATCACCTCCTCCAATCCAAACCCCGTCGGCACTATCTGTTCCATGATCCGTATCGGACGCCCACTTATAATAATTATCGTGAAACATACTGTTTATTATAACACAATTTTTGCATTTTCTTAAGTCATCATTTGAACTATTTACAGGATCTCTTCCTAACATTAAACCTATTCCCGAAATCTTAGCATTTCCCCCATTGGCAAAACTTTCAACACGATCGAAAATAATTCTTTTTGCATTTACTGCAGAATACCCAACCCCAAAACCACTTGTCAATCCCATGCCATTATCATAACTCCTGGAATTCTTTATGGTTATGTTTTCGGCTCCATTCGTCGCGTCAAATCCAAAATTTCTTCCGCCTTTTAAATCAACCCCATCTATAATCACATTCTTTCCCTCCACTCTCATTACCGTATGCAAAGCTGAACCGGCTTCATTTTTATCGCTCGTCAATACCACATGCTCTTCGCCATAATTTTTTATCGTGACCGGGTTTTCAAAAGTGCCTTGCGCTACAATAGTAAAAGCTGTCGCAGAATCCCTGTCTCTTACTCTCGAATACGTTCCCTCTCGGATAAAAACAGTATCTCCTGGATTTAATAATATCCCAGGAACATTATTTATGTATGTATAACCAACAACTTCCCAAAGTGTATTATAAGCATCTCCATCACTTCCTGAACAGTCCCTGTTTGTTATCGAGTAAGTCCCGGAACAATCCGACGACAACTGGGCATCGACAAAAATAACATCGTCGCTGACTTCGGCGCATCCTCC
>JBAZNV010000005.1:0-43994 GCA_041649045.1 Candidatus Pacearchaeota archaeon | reverse complement strand
CTACACGGGTATCTAATCCGTTTTGCGCCCCTGGCCTTCATCCCTCACTGTCAGATTCGTCCTCGTAAGGTGCCTTCGCTAAATTGTTAGTCCACCGAAGATTAACGTATTTTACCACTACCTCCAGCGTACTCCTTACGTCTACCGATCTCTAGTTCGCCAGTATCTCCCGCTCGCCCAACGCTTGAGACGTTGGATTTCACAAGAGACTTAACAAACAAGCTACGGATGTTTTAGACCCAATAATGGGATGCAACTTGGACTGCCGGGATTACCGCGGCGGCTGGCACCGGTCTTGCCCAGTCCTTATTCCTCCACGTTTTTGCGGTGAAGAAAAGTATTTCAAAAAGAAATACACTTTGGTTCGCTTTGTCACACTTTCGTGCATTGCAAAAGATTCGCGACTGCTGCACTCCGTAGAGCTAGGAATAGTGTCTCAGATTCCTTCTCGGGGCGACTCCGCCAAGAGCCCCTATCGATCATCGCCTTGGTAGGCAGTTACCCCACCAACTAGCTAATCGACCGCAGTCTCATCCTTAGGCGTTGCCTTTTAAGGTATGCGCATTCCAGCGCTTCACCTCTATTAAGTATTAGCCACAGTTTCCCGTGGATATCCTTAACCTAAGGGCAGATTAACTACGTGTTACTGAGCAGTTCGCCGACATTGCTGTCAGACTTGCATGTCTAAGCCCAAACCAAATAGCTGCATCCTCCAGCAGGATAAACTGGAATTAAACAATATGTAATCGTCGATTTTCGACGTACAAATCCTATTGCTTCCAAAAGATTAAAGGTAACCTCTTGAAATTTGCCATCTTATCAGATGTCTACTTATTATAAAATTAGAAAGATCGCTCCATTGCTTTAAGACATAAACTAGAACTAACATCATCACACCAAATCCTCGATTTGGCACTCATTCTAGCCTCAAAAATGTAAATTGAAGCTTTGGATATTATCTCCAAAGTTTTCATATTATATTCGAGAAAAATGACTATTTAAACTTTGCGGGAAGAGATGTCGACGGAGAAGTAAAATTATTATGCAGAGCTTGAAGTTATAAGTCCTATTACGTGAAAGATTCTACTCTCTCCTTCAATTCTTATTGGATTTTTCTCTATCCTGCCCGTATTCTTGCAATAAACTTCCATTACTTTTGATTTATAATTGGCGCCCAATAAACCAACCGAATCTACTAACCTGCTCGTTTGTATCGCCATCCAATCAAAAAGAGTATTAGTGTCACCTCGTCCTTGAAGTCTTCGAACAGTGCCAATATATGTAAATCCATTAGAAGCATCAATGCTAATTATTTCTTCAGCCATAATTCAAATAACAGTCTTCTCTATTTAAACTTTATTACTCCAGAATTACACTTCATCCAAATTAAAATCCAGATCTTCATCAGAAATATTAATATCATCACCAACAACATCCGCTCGACTTTCTTTTCTAATCCTTTCTTCTCTTTTTTCTCGCGCTCGTTTCATGTCAACTAAGTCATTCAGCGTGACATTTGTTAAATCCGTTCGTCTCGAAAAATCAAGCTCTCCTTTTGAAAGTCTGTTTAACTTTTCTTTTTTTTCGTTAGATACGCCAAGTTTCTCAGGTTCTTCAATTTTTTTCAGGGGTTCGTTTTCGTCTTCAAACTTTTTTTCGGCAACTTTGATTCCGATTTTCTGTCCAACTTCCTGTAAAATTTTATATTCATCCTCTTTTGTTTTTATCGCAACTAACGGTTCGTGATTTTTCAAAAGCTTCACGCCCAAAAACGATTCAATCTTAAGAAAAATTTCTTTGAAATTTTTGGGCAATTTTCCCTGTTCAATCTGATTAATAACATCAGCAGAAACCCCAACCCCATGAGCAAGCTGCGAAGTTGTCATTTTTCTTCTTCTCCTTTCTATTTTTATAACCCAGTTATAATCATAAACAACTTCTTCGTTTGATTGTCTTTTTTCCGGCATCCTTAGTTTGGACAAATTTCTCTGAACAATCGATTGGTCTGGGCTTATATCCGTTATTTCTCGTCTCCCCGACATGCGCTCCATTCTTTCACGGACACTATATCTTTTATCGGCATCTTCAAGTTGTTTCATTGTAGGTTTTTTTATTATTGGCATGCCTTCCCGCTCAGCACAAAACTCACAAATCATCACAACGCCGTCTTCCGAAATTCCTTTGAACAACTCAACTTCATCACCACTTTTTCTACATACGCTGCATCTCATGCACTATAGAGAAACTTCTCGTTTTTAAAGAATATTGTAATCTGATGTATAGGTTTGAGTCATCTTCGGAATGCAAATCTTTTGCTCCCGATAAAATTTATCCAAAAAGAAAACATTATAGCAAATAACTGCGCAATTAAATAATTTATTCCAACAAACTCAGTAAAAAAATACAGCAAACTGACATTTATCACAAATGCGATCATCGCCGTCACAAAAAAAATCGAATAACGATTAAAATTTTTTCCTTTCGAAGTTTCTTTGAATGTCCAAAACTTATTGAACAAAAAATTGCTGGTAACTGCCACTAAAAACGCGAAAATTGCAGAAAAAATATAATAAATTCCTGCGAATTCCGTTAGCAAAAACAAAACAATCAAATGAATCGCGGTGCCGCTTAACCCGACAACCCCAAATCTAATGATATATCTAAAATTTCTTTTAAGCAAATCCATAGTCATGAAATCGTACTTTAATCAAATCAACAAGCATGTTAAAACCGTCCTTTATCAGGCTTACTTTTGAATTATCATTTTCTTTCCATTTGACAGGAATTTCCTTGATTTTAAAGCCCAATTTCCTCCCTATGTATAATATTTCCGAATCAAATGCAAAATGATCAATTATTTTCTTTCCAAAAATTTTTCTTGCTATATCTTTTTTGAACATTTTTATTCCGCATTGCGGGTCCGAAACATTCAATGGTAAAATCAAATTACTAAAAAAAGAAAAAATTCTGCCGCTTATTTTTCTTATCAAAGTTCTTTTCGCTTTATGATTTTTTCGCGTTCCTATGACTATATCAAAATTCTTATATTCTAAAAAATTTTTCGTTTCTTCTAAAGGCGTCGCCAGATCCGCATCAAAAAATATTATATACGGAAATCGTGCCATAAACACCCCTTGATTGACAGAATAACCTTTGCCAAGGTTTTCACGTTTTTCATTTTGGATGATTTCCCTCTTCCCTCTTTTTAGTTTCCTTACAATATCATAACTATTATCAGTGCTTCCGTCATCGACAATAATAATCTCAAAATTTTTTATTGTTTTATTTTTTTTAAAATAATTATATACACTCGAAATATTTTTTTTAATCACCCGTTTTTCATTATAGCAGGGCACAATAATCGAAATATCCATTCTTATTCAATAACTAATTAGTTTTAAATATTTGTAAAAATTAAAAAACATATGAATAAAAATATTTTGTATATATTATTGCTTTTTTTAACAAGCATTATTTTATTCTACGAACCTTTAACATCGGGATTGCCTCTTGGCATTGACACTCTCGGACATTTAAGTAAAGTTTCTTACATCAAAGAATATCCTTTTGCAAGTTGGGATATGTCATGGTACTCCGGAACTCCTTTTTTGAAAATATATTCCCCATTATTTTACTATTTGGCTGCAATATTCCCTTCTCCGGTTTCCGCGGGAAATTATCTAAGTTTCGCAAGCATTTTACTTAGCTCAATCGGGATATATTTATTTCTTAATTATAAAACTAATGATAAACGAATTTCCTTTTTGGGAGGGTTAAGTTTTTTGACGGTTTTGAGTATATCTTATTATTGGATAAGCACGGGGAACTTGCCTTATTTTTTTGCTCTGTGGACAATCCCATTTTTTTTGTACTTTTTAGAAAAATCAGTCAATGAAAAAAAGAAAATTTATTTTATTTTTTGTTCATTAATATTTTTTATTGGGATTCTCGCCCATATTATTATAGGATTTTTAATTGGACTAATTGTGATTTTAAGATTTTTGATGGAAGGGCTTACCATCCATAATTTTAAAAAAATTTTATTATATGGAGCAATTCCAGTTTTGCTTTCTTCTTTTTGGCTTGTCCCATTTTTAAATTATATAGGCTCTCCCGAAACAAATCTTGGCTATATACCGCCTATTCTTTTTCTCTTTGGATTCGGCAATTGTTGCTGGGGATTGCAAGCAGGAGGGATTGGAGTATTATTTTTTTTATTTATCCCCGCCTTGTTAATTTTCTTTTTAAAAAAATATTGGAAAGATAAATTGCCATTATTTTCCTTGGCCGCCTTAATACCCCTGGGGTTTCTGCTTTTCGGAGGACTTGGGAACAAATATCCTTATGGGGTTGATCCTGTAAGATTTGTTATTCCATTTTCGTTTTTCTTAATATTTTTTATAGCGTCAGTTATTCACAAGACCGAATTATTAAAAAGCAAGATCTTTTTATCTTTTCTAATTTTAATTTTAATAATAGGGGTGACCTGGAATTATAAAATAATAAATAAAAATTTCGAAGATTATTCTTATTCGGGGCACGGAAGCAGATTAGAAATAATACAAGAAGTAATAAGTAGTCCCGATTTCCCAATCCATAACGAATTCACAAATTATCGTTTTGGAACGTCAAGATATGTTTTTGGCGAAACAATAAATTATTTTTATCCAAAGGTTTCGCACAATTTTGGGTACCAAGATTTGGGAATGTTAAATCCAGTAATTCACAATGACTTCATATATACGATCTGGCATTCAGAAGACATAGAAAAATCCGTTTGGTATTTAGACTGGTTCGGAATCAAATATTTTGAAGGCACAAACAAAGATTCTATCGACAAATTCAGGAAAGACGAAAGATTCAGGGAAATAAAAAATTTCTATAATGATGGATATTCTTTCACATTATTCGAATATAAAAATGCAAAAAAAATTGTTTCTCTGGTAAACGATCTTAATAGCACGCACATCGGAGCAGAAAAAAGTTGCTTGGTTCAAAGAACGCATCCGGATAAAGTTATCGTAACTTTTGAAAATTTCGAAGAAGATGATGCCGTCGTTTTCAAAGAATTTTTTGATAAAAGTTGGCGCGCAAAAGATTATTCATCTCAGGAAAAATTAAAAATCATCAAAACTGATACGGGGTTTATGGCAGTATACCCCAAATCAAATGGAGTAATATTTTATCAGAAAAAAACCTTGGCTGAAATCATGGGTATTTTTTTAAGTATAATCAGCGTCATAATCCTAATTTTTGTCAGAGGAAGGAATTATTAAATCATCGTACTCATAAATAACTCTTTCATTATTAATTATCACAGAAGGAATTTTTTCAACGCCATATTTCT
Source organism: Candidatus Pacearchaeota archaeon (assembly GCA_041649045.1). Lineage (GTDB taxonomy): Archaea > Nanobdellota > Nanobdellia > Pacearchaeales > GW2011-AR1 > JAGVXH01. Next base: position 38,647 of record JBAZNV010000005.1, on the reverse strand, counting down.
CAATCAAAATTTTTAAAGAAGTAATTTCCTGATTCGCCGAAATAGGTAAAAGCACAGAATTAGGATTTTCGTTTTTATAATCCAATAATTTTCTCGACCAAACACTCTGTGCCGCTTTTTTATTTACGCCTTCCGGATTATACTCATACAAATATACTATTAAATCATAATTCTGGCATTTGTCGATAGCATTAGAGTTACTTATCCATGCAAGTGTTCTCAGCATATCATATTTTTTATGTAAAATTTTTATGCTTTCAGTTAATTTCCCCGATTCTTCATATTCTTCAAGCAATTTTGCTTCTTCAAAAACCTTGTCTGCGAACTCTATGTTCTTTTCTCTTAAAATTTCACAACTAAAATTTTCTTTCGAAAGTTCGACTAAAGCTATTCCATCCATTAAGCTGACCTCTGAAAGAGTGGAATAGTCATTTAATTTGTTAAAATTGCTTTGTTCAATATAAATTCCGACAAGAAACCCAACTAAAAACACAAAAATAGTTACTATCAAAGCTTCCCAAAAAACATGTTTTCTACTTTTCAACATTACCATTTCTCCTCTCTTTTTATATATTTATAAAAAGATATTATCAGCAGTGGCGGATACATTAACAGATAAAATATCGAGTATATAAATATGTCGCGAATTTTTGTCCTGTCATATTCTCTTTCCCTTGAATAGGCGAGCGCGATTATTGTGAATACAAAGCCAAGAGAAAAAAGTAGTAATCCAAATAAAAATAAAATACTTGGATTTAAACTTATTTCTTCAAATCTTAAAATAGAAATGTTTGCAGCAATCGAATATTTTGCTATTAGGAATTTTGTTATAAAATAATTAATTGCTCTATAAACCAATAAAAATAATCCCGCAAGACCCAAAAACCAAGATAAAACAAAAAATGGAAGAATAAATTTGCCAAGCATTCCACATTTTAAAATCTTTTTGCTGTATTTAGCAACAGTTTGAACACCTCCGATATTCCAACGAATTCTTTGTCTCCACCATTCATTGAACTTTTCCGGGACAATTGAATATATATTTGCAAGAACAGCCATTTGAACTTTCCATCCTTTTGCTACAAAGTGCCAGGTTATTTCAATGTCTTCGGTAAGATTTTTATAATCAAAACCACCAACGTCATCAAACGCCTTTTTTCTGTATATGCTCAAAGGTCCGTTCGTTACATAAATAGAGTCAAGAAACCCAAGCAATTTTCTGGTAAATGCAATAATTTTATATTCTATGGATTGGATTTTTGAAAGCATATTTTTTCTATTTTCTACAAGGACTCTCGATGTCACAGCCCCCATCTCATTATCGTTAAAAAAACCAACCATGTTCGATATGGCATTTTTTTCCGGGAAAGAATCGGCATCACTAAAACCTATAAGTTCTGTTTTTACAAATTTTGCTCCATAATTTTTTGCCCCCGCCGCCCTTCCTGTGTTCGTCGGAGTTTGAACCACCATAATTTTAGGATATTTTTTCGCATAAGCCTTTATTATATCAAACGAATTATCCGTAGAGCAATCATCTACTATGATTATTTTTTCGAGTCCGGGGTACTCCGAAGCGAGAAGGGCTTCAATATTTTTCCCTATACTTTTTCCTTCATTGTAACACGGGACAACTATGCTTAAAGAAAAAATTTTCTTCGGCTTGATGATTTCATAAATTTCTTTTCTGTTTTGAATGTAAGTTAATACGTAAATAAAAAGAAAATAGAAAGCTATAAAAGTATAAACCAAATAGAGGACAGTAAGCCATTGCATTATGCAAACAGAATTTCAGATATATTGTTTGCATCTCGCGTTTTCGAAGAAAACAAGACAATCTTTCTCTCTGCCTCCGACATTTTATGTATCATTATGCAAACAGAATTTCAGATATATTGTTTGCATCTCGCGTTTTCGAAGAAAACAAGACAATCTTTCTCTCTGCCTCCGACATTTATGTATCATTTGTCCCTTCTTTCTTTTTGTTATACACATTAAAATATTCATAAAATTCTTCACTTAAAGAAAGCTCATTTGTGTGTCCGTCTTTTTTTACTACAACAAGCCCAAGTTCCCGAAACTTTTTGATATGGTCATAAGATTTATTCCCTCGTATTTTTATGACAACAGATTGTTTTATCGGTTGTTTATACGCAATCACGGCAAGAGTTTCCTGTTCGGCTTTCGTGAATTCCGTGTTCCCAGCCGCAAGACGATTAATTAAATAGTGATATCTTTCCGAAACATCCATTTTCCAGGATTCATTTCTATTTACAATCCTTATAACGCCCATAGAATATTTTTTCTGCAGATTGCATAGAATATTTTTCAGCATCGTCGAATTAAGTTCAGTCAACATTGAAAGTTCTTCTAAATTAAGAAACCTTCCAGATATGAAAAGCGCCGCCTCTACTTTTTGCTCGTTCTCGATTTCCTTCGACTCAAACTCGTTCTCGATTTCTTCTGCTGTGTGAGCACTTATAGTAAGACAATCTTTTAGCTGTCTCTCGGCCATTGGTTTTTCAGCAGAAGGAATCTGAGGTTGATAATGAATAAAATTTTCTTCTTTTGCTCCTTCCTGCCGATTTAAGTTTTCATCAGGCTCATTTTCCATAACTTTACGAAGAGGTCGGGATTTTTAAGTCTTGGGGGAACGAATCTAAATCTATAAAAACTATATACCTTTTTTATTAGAATGCAACTAAAAAAGATTTCAGACTATGAATGGGAAATCCCGATCGAAAACGGGATGAAAGTTCCAGGAAGAATTTTTGCCAGCGAAGAACTCCTTGATAAAATGAAAAAAGATAAATGTATTGAACAAATAAAAAATGTCGCAAAACTTCCAGGAATCTTAAAAGCAAGTTTTGCAATGCCAGATGCTCATCAGGGATACGGTTTCTCAATTGGCGGCGTTGCGGCTTTTGACATCGACAATGGAGTGATCAGCCCAGGTGGCGTAGGTTATGACATAAATTGTAGCGTAAGACTTCTTGCAACAAACCTTACAAAAAGTAACATAAAAGGGAAAGAAAAAGAAATTTTGCATTCACTTTTTAGAGCAATTCCTTCAGGAGTCGGCAGGGGAAGCAAGTTAAAAATTGATAAAAATGAACTTAATGAAGTTTTAACTGAAGGTGCACAATGGGCTGTTAAAAAAGGATTCGGTTTTGAAGAAGATTTTTCGCGCACAGAAGAAAACGGGATGATGTCTAATGCAAATCCAAAAGCCGTTTCGCAAAAGGCCAAATCAAGAGGATTGCCTCAGCTTGGGACGCTTGGCGCAGGAAATCATTTTTTAGAAATACAATTTGTGGAAAAAATTTTTGATGAAAAAATAGCAAAAATTTTCGGGTTAAAAAAAGATCAATTAACTATCATGATTCATTGCGGTTCACGCGGACTCGGCCATCAGGTAGCTTCAGATTATATTAAATTAATGGATGAAAAATATGGACATCCATCTTTTGACAGGGAACTTGTAAATGCTCCGATAAAATCCGAATTAGGAGAGGCTTATTTTTCTGCGATGGCAGCTTCAGCAAATTTTGCTTTTGCAAATAAACAAATTATTACTCACTGGATTCGCGAAGATTTAAAAAAATATTTTCCAGACTTCAAAGCCGAAGTGGTCTACGATGTCTGTCATAATATTGCAAAATTTGAAAAGCATTTAATTGACGGTCAGGAAAAAAAAGTTCTTATTATGAGAAAAGGCGCCACAAGAAGTTTCGGTCCCGGGAAAAACGAAATCCCAAAAGATTATCGCGAAGTCGGACAGCCTGTTTTGATTCCGGGCAGCATGGGGACCAATAGTTACGTTTTATGTGGTACAAACGAAGCTGAAGAAAAATCATTTGGCTCAACTGCCCACGGAGCAGGAAGATTAAAAAGCAGGATCGCATCAAAAAAAGAAACAACTTTAGATGAAGCAAAAAAAGAACTCGCAAACAAGGGAATAGAAATTGAATCAGGCAGTATTAAAGGAATCTTGGAGGAAATGCCGCACGCATATAAAAACATCGATGCCGTCGTGGGAGTAAGCCAAGATTCAGGGATAGGAAAGGTCGTGGCAAAATTAACACCAATAGCAGTAATGAAAGGTTGACGGTAATTTTATAAAGTTTATTTTTCTTAAGGGGGAATGGGAAGAGGGAAGAATGTATTAGTTTTACTTTTGATAATTTTTGTGTCAAATTTTGCTCTCGCAGGAACTATATGTGAATCCCTTGACATTATGCTTTTAATCGATAGGTCTTGCAGTATGGGAGATCCGGAGCACCCCACTTCTTGTTTTGATATCGTCGGTGATAAGATGGATTATGAACAAGTCGCGGCAAAAAATTTTGTTGATAAAATATCAAACATTTCAACCGAAAACTTTCCAAATAGAATGGGACTGATAATTTTTGCGGCCGCCTACTGGGCAAGCTTGTCTCATCCTATAGATTACGTCCCAGAAAGTCAAGTTTCACTAAAAAACGCAATAGATTCTATTACTCTTAAGGGAGACACCAATCTTGGGAAACCCATCGACATGGCTATTGATCATTTTTTAAGCAATCCAAGAGAGGAGGCGGACGATGTAAATTCGGTGATAATTTTAATGACTGATGGGGCTCCGTTTCAGGGAGGAATTGTAAATGGCGAAGTCCTTTCTCCTTTTGAGTATGCCTTGAATAGATCTGAATATGCAAAAAGTCTAGGGATAACTATTTATATAATCGGGCTCGACATGGAAGAGCGTCAAAGCTCTCACAATATAATCGTTTATCCGGAGGAAGTCAAGGCATTGCTTGAAGAAATGGCATCCCCTGGAAAATATTATTACACTCCTTACCCTGAAAACCTCGACGGAGCATATCAATCTATTGCAGAAGCTATAGAATGTTTATGCGGAAACGATATGGCTCAAAGCATAAATAACGAAGATTGCGATGGAACTGACTTGAATATAGATCCAGATTCCACAACGATGACATGCCACGAACAAAATTCTTCATTTCTTCAGGGGATAGGAAGCCTGTCTTGCCATGCCGCTGGGGCTCAAAACGAATGTACTTTTAATCTTGCAAATTGTTTGGTTGCTGCCAAGGCGACAGTTATAGCTGACGCCCCAACCGGGGTTTCCTCTTCTTCAGATGTTGTTTTCCAGGCTCACGCCATCGGTGAAACAAATGGAATCCCAGTAAACAATATAACGAACTGGGAAATAAAATACAAAGAAGACTCGGGCGAAGAAACAATAGAATCCGTTTCAGATTCGGACACGGATTCATATCTCGAAGGTCATTTGTTAAATTTGCCAAACGGAATTTACACATATAGTATAAGAGGTAAAAGTATATATGAATTATGGAGCGATTGGAGCGAGAGTAAAACTTTCACGATATCGGGACTGACCGAAAATGCTTTTTGGATGGATTTGGGAGGGAACGTAATTTTTTCAACAGAAAAAGATAATGTTGTAAGAATGGTTTATCATAATACCAGTTTTACCTCCGGGACAAAAACATTTGAAGTATGGAGAGATGACCTCATTTTTGATAATAAAATTATCGAAGGGATTGTCGGCAGCATAGATTCTAATGGCACAATTGTGGCCCTTTTTTTAGCTGAAAATTATGATTTAGATGTGGGGGATAAAATTTATTTTAAATCAAGCGAACTTAAATCAAGCGAAAATTTGGAGATTATCGAAGGAACTGATAACCCAGGTGTAATTGAAATTTTGTATCCTTCTTGTGGAAGCGATTTCAGAATTGGAGAAGAAATAAATATTACAATTAAAGCAGTGGATCCAGACGACGCGATTGATGGTTCTTTTAAGGTGTACAAAGATGGAGGCACAGAGCCCGTAATAAATGAAATATTTGAAAACGGGGAATATATAGTTTTTACAGAAAACTTCGCCGACCATGGAACCTACAAGATGATTTTAGAAGGGGTGGATGGGGAAGGAGATAAAATTAGAGCAATAACTAATATTATTATTTTAGATCCTTCAATCGACGGGAAATATGCAGCCGCATGTATTGACGAACCCAAAGACTTTTCAAATATTCCCTCGGGAATCGTAAAATTTAATGCCTCAAGCACAAAGGGCATTAATTACGTAGACGGAACAAAAAATTCCATTGCGAAATCAGAAATGCTATTCAACTGGAAATTTAGCGAAGGTTCAGGTGAAAGAACGAGCCCTTATGCTGACGGTTCAAATCAACTTGCCATTAATTTCTATAAAATTTATATTCCCGTAAAGGGTAATTGGGCAACCTTAGACGTGAGACTAAAAAATCCTTAAAACAATTAAGAATTCACAACATTAATATTTATAAATAACGTTTTTCTAAAATAAGCAATGAAAAAAGAGTTGACGTTAATTTTTTTGGGTTCATTGTTTTTATTTAGTTTTGCTTACGCCGAAGAAATCAACTTGGCTTTGGATGCCACTGATTGGGATATCGTGCCGAGCTACATTATTTATCATGATGGAGGGCACTTGAGTGATTGGCAATTTCAAGGAGGTCTTTGGGGTCCTGAATGCGAAGACATAAGTAATATAAATGATGGGGATATAAACAATTGCTTCGGAACAGTAATTCAAGATACGGTCAATCAATACCTTAATTTTTCTATTAACTTAACATTCCCTTCTCCAGTTTCCTCTCTTAGTCAAATTAATTTTGAATATGACCAATATAATGATAATAATATACCAATTATAAAGTATAAAGCAGAAATATTTAATGGAACATGGCATAATATAAGCTGTGTGTCAACATCACAAGGGCCCTATAGTTCTACGGGTTATGCCGCTTTAATATCAAGAATAAACACAAGTTGCTTTGGAGATTTTAAGAATATTGAAAAAATAAAACTAAATTTTTATTCAACAGGCTATGTATTAAGTAGTGAATTTTATACGGGAACTTTTGCAGTTAAAGTTAAAGAACTTCGCGCATTTGGAATAAAAGAAGTTATTCCGTCTTGTGTTCCGGATTGTTCAAATATCGAATGTGGCGAGGACAAAAATGGCTGTGGCGTAATTTGTTCTCCGGGTTGCGATAATGGTTATAATTGCAACTCTGGAATATGTGAACCCATATCCGCAAGCTGTTTAAGCGAAAACGACATTATAATGAAACTATTTTCACCCTACAACTCGTTCGGTGCGCTCTGGAACGATCCAATTTATAATTACGAAATTTGTTATAGTACAATATTCGGGAAAATTTATTCTTTATCTTCCCCTCATGTGTGCAGCGATAACAAAGTTTTGGGACTATCAAGCACAACCAATGCCTACTCCGAAATTCCTTCCTTGTCTAATTATGATACCGAGGTTTGTTATGGAGATCTTGATTGTGAAAAAGATGTAAGTTCTGGCGACGGATGCACAAATGGGGGCAAAGTCGTTGCAAGACTTTCTGCAGACACAAATGCGTATTCTTCAGATGCATCTTTCCCCGCCCCTGTAAAAATTTGTTGCACTTCAGAAAATTCTGTCACCGATGATCTTTATTGGGCTAATACAAACGACAATCAGATAACCAAAGCAGATGTGGGCGACACGGTAAAATTAATTTATTTAAACCCAAGTTTGCCAGAAGATTCTGAAGTTATTTTTGAAATATTCGAAATTGACAATAGTGACGAAGATGAAATAAAAACAGTTTCATTGTCAAATGAAATTAGTACATTTGCCGAAGGGGGAATTGCAATTGCCAGTTGGGCAATAAGCAAGAACGATTTAGCAAGAACAAGCGACTTTGACAATTTTACTTTCAGGGTAAGCGGACTTCAGAGTGATAATTTAAAAATTTCAAACAAGGCAAATGATTCAAAAATGGTATTAAGAATAATATCTCCAGACTGCGGAAATTATTTTGATGCAGGAGACGAAGTAACAATTGAAGTTGAAGCATTCGATGAGGATGATGTGATGAATGGGAGTTTAAAAATATTTCAAGACGAAAACAAATTATTCGATTTTAAAATTGACAACGGAAATTTAATCCAAAATAAAAACTTCAATGTCGCTGGAAATTATCAGGTTATTGCAGAAGGGATAAATAGCAGAGGGAAAAGGGCGAGAGCAATTTCCAATGTGATGGTAATTAACAAAACAAAAAATGATGTTTATGTCGCTGCCTGTATCGATAGTCCGACAGATTATACCTATATCGATTCGAACGTTGTCGAATTCGATGCAAGAAGTACAACGGGAATAAACTTTACTTTGCCAACTAATTATATTGTAATTCCTAAAGAAAAACTAAAGTTCAATTGGATGTTTAGCGACGATATAATGAGAATATACTCTGAAAACGGAAACAATACAAAAGCTTACTTTTTCAACAAAACATTCGCTTCAGCAGGAAATAATTCCGCAACTTTAGAAGTTGAAATAATAAAATAAAAAAGATTTATAAACCTCTATGTTATTAAATACTAATGAGGTTGAGTATTTGCATATTAGTTTTTTTATTCTTGGCCAGTATCGTGGCTGCCGCAGACAGATCTTCCACAAGATCTGATTTCAGTATTGCCGGATGTGATAACGGGCTTGCTTTGGACACCTGTTCTCTCGACAGAAGAAATTATTGTGGATCAGATGGAATTTCCTACAATACATTGCAGGATGTAAATGGATGTTCTTTTGGAGAAGATAGCTATACATCAGGCAGATATTGTTGCCCCGATGGTTTTGTGTGCACAAATGATGATGGCCCAATTTGCGTGCAAAGAACCATAGAATGTATTAGTTTTTCTGAAGAAGATGAATGTGAAGACAATAGCTGTTCTTGGCTCGACAACGGAGAAGGCGGCGAATGTTACGATAACCCAAACGACAACGCTTGTGGTTTTTATCAGACAGATGACGCATGCGTAGAAGATGTTTATAACTTGGGTCAGATGGGAATTGGAGCAGAAGGTTGTAGTGGTTATTATGAAGATAACTGCGGAGAAATTTCATTCGTTGTCAATGGTTGCAAATGCGAATGGGACGAAGGTTCAGACAGATGTGAGTTAAGTAAAAATATAACGCAAGAAATTTACGGAACAAATCCAATTAAATTACAATGCAAACAATTTTTTGAAACAGCTAATTGCGTTGAGGGCAAAAGGCATATCGTTTGGGAATCAGATTTGGTAGAAATATTCACGGGGGCAACAGCGACCGAAGAACAAAAAGCATGTTTGAAAGATAAATTGCCATGTAATAATGGATCCGAAGACAGAGATTGTGGCAAGCCACTTTTGAAACTTTCAGGGTTCAGCCTTTTCTCTTTGGTAATATCCTTTATGATTATTATGTTTGCATACTATTTCAAGAAAAACAACTGACGAAAGAATATTTATAAACTATTCTTGTCACAATTACTTATGAAAAAGGTGATGCTATTTTATCTATTTGTTTTAACTTTTAATCTTGTTTTGGCTTCAATAGAATTAAATAATTATACTTTTAAAACAACATATGCCCCGTTCGATGATATCTCGGGCAAAATTAATTTGACAATCATTAAAGAAGCAAATAATTTAGAATTTTCATCCAACCAAGGAGGAGAAATAACATTAAAGGAATTACTAAATTTAAATAAAAAAAATTATTCATGTTATCCTCGAGACTGTTCGCAAAGCTATGATATAAACAATGGAGCAGAAGACAAAACTTTTCAAATAAATTCCGAAACTATTTATGCAGGATTCTTTTTGAAAGGGAAGGACGTGAAAGTAACAAGTCTAAATTTTTCTATTGAAAGCGATTTCTCATCTCTGGCAACAAGCCCGCTAAAAATAAAATTTTTCAATGAAGAAGAGTGGCAATTTAATAAATTTTCAAAAACAGAATTTACTTCTAAAAATTGGGGATGCTATAATCAAAGAGGTTCCCCTGAACCGTTGATAAAAACTTCAAGTTATTGCGAACTGATAAATATAACAGAAACGAATTCTTTGATGCTCGGTGCCCTCGTGGATTCAGGCGACGACGAAGAATTAAGAATGTCACTTTATACAGGACGCGGAAATTTTATACAAGATTGTTCTTATAATCCAACAATAGAAGAAGAATGCCTCATAGAATCGGAAAGCGAAATTTTTCCCAACGGGACTTATCAAGTTTGTGTTGGTGCAGAGGTCCCAACAAATTATAAAATTTACAAGGAAAATTCTGGGGTAAATTGCGGGTTTGTATTAAATAACGAAGATGAAATTACAGATGATTATGCTATTTCAGTTCGAACGGCCAAATATGCGTCATCAGATTTGCTTGATTCAGGAGAAATAGATTTTGAAAGCTATGCCGATATGGCAAATAAATTTATAGAAGAAAAATACGACGACAATTGTACTAACGGGTGCATTTTACCCTTAGAGATCACCGGAGTTTCTCAAAATTTGAGGATTTTTAACGTAGCATTAGGTTATGAAAAAAACGGAGACTATGAAGAAAAATCAATTTATGAAGCAACCGTCGTTCCCGCTGTCATTGATTTTAGAGGGGAAATAGATCTGAGTTTCTCAAAATTTAACGTTAGTAAAGAAGGAGAATATTCTTTTTATTTTGGTGACGAAAAACTCTTTGAAGAAGAAATTAATTTTTTACCAGCACCAATAATAAAATCAATTTACCCACTAAACTCGCCAGCCGGGGTCCCAGTGAATATATATCTTAATGTAGACTACAATGGATCATTAAATCTATTAAACTACAAATGGAATTTCGGGGGATTTAAATCAGAAACAACAAAAAATGTAATTGTATATACTTTTAATGAAATAAAAAATTATTCCGTTGAGGTTCAGGTTAGCTATCATAATTTGACATCAAAAAGAAATTTCACAATAGAAACAATAAGCCCGCAACTCGCCGTTAATTCATCGTTGGCACAAAAAAGAGAATCCCTTGATTATATGAAATCTTATTTCGGGGGACTTCCTTACTGGTACGGCGAAATAATAAAACAAAAGCTAAATTTTTCATCTTATAATGATGCGATAGAAAAATTAGAAGAACAAAATTTAGAAGCAAAAACTGACGCCACAATTTTAAAAATCGCAAAAGAGATATTCGCAATCGATTTTATTGCAAATGTTTATGTGGAAGAAAAACAAAATCCTGTTTATTTTCCCGAAGTTAACGACATAAATCCAGAGGCGGTTTTGGAAGTTTCTAATGAAAAAATATCAAATCCAGATCTTCTTAATAAATACAAGGATGTGATTTTATCATGGCAAGATGAAAATTATATCATCGGCAATCAGCTAAAAAAGATAATATTCTCAAAAGATAGCGGAACAGAATTAGTTTTTTGGCATTACGCATTGTCCATAACCCCGCAAAAGGGCGGCGAAGGATATTTGATCATAAACAAGCCACTAAATTCTCTGCAATTCAAGGAAAATTCTGGCGCTATAAGTTCAGATGATAGTACAGTTATCCAATTAGATGGGAATGCCAAAACAATAGAATTCTTTTATTCTGGCAACGAAGAAAGTTCTTTTTTTGTTTCACCGAAATTAAGCTCTCTCGTCGTAAACATAAATGAAAATTGCAATTTTAATAAAGTTTGTGAACCAAACAACGAGGAAACTTACAAAAATTGCAGAAGCGACTGCAAGCCTTATTCAAAGGCGATAATATATGTTATTTTTGCATTTATTCTTTTTATAATTGCATATACATTTTTTCAGATATGGTACAAAAAGCATTACGAAAATTTCTTGTTTGGCGAAGATAGAAGACAGATATACAATTTGCTTATGTTTGTAGCGAATGCAAGAGCAAGAGGGATAAAGGATGAGGAAATTATCAAATCACTTAAAACTCAGGGATGGAACCCTGAAAGAGTTAATTATATAATGAAAAAATCTCTCGGCAAAAATGTTGGAATGATCGAAATAATCCCGATAAGCAAAATTTCAGCATTCAGAATGAAAAGAAGAGCGCAGAAAAATTATTTTCAAAAAAACAGAGAAACATTAATAAATACTGGACAACAAATTAGAAAATGATAAAAATTATAAAAAATTTTGCCCAAAGAGTTTTTTCTGGGCTATTTAAGAAAAAGGGGGAAATAAAATTAGGGTTTTATGGTTCTCCAAACGCAGGCAAAACAAGTTTGGCCAATAAAATTTGTCAGGATTGGATAGGTGAAGATTTGGGCGTGGTAAGCAACATGCCTCATGAAACAAGAAAAATTCAAATAAAAGAAAAAGTGGTCATAGAAAGAAATGGGAAAAGATTAGAATTTAAATTAATCGACACGCCAGGCATAGCAACAAAGGTTGATTTCGAAGATTTTCTAAAATTTGGATTAAGTAAAAAAGAAGCCCAAAGTCGGGCAAAAGAAGCGACCCAGGGGATAATAGAATCAATTAAATGGCTTGATGACGTTGATGCAGTAATAGTTTTAATTGATTCTACGCTAAATCCATATTCGCAAGTGAATATTACAATAATTGGGAATCTCGTCGCAAGAAAAATCCCCGTATTAATAGTGGCAAACAAGATAGATTTAAAAAAAGCAGACATTAAGAAAGTACAAGGAGCGTTTCCGGAATATACCGTTGTAGGAATAAGTGCAAAAAACGGAGAAAATATAGAAGAGTTTTACGAAGAACTCTTTAAATTAGTAAAAAAGGCAAGGTGATATGAGTAAAAAAAAGAACAAAGATAAAAAAGACAGAAAGAAGGATTTGACTATACATTTCATGCCATATTCTGAAATAGCAAACGCAAGCACGATCGAAAGAATAAAAAAAATCATGGGGCTAATACTTGACAATAAAATCATAATTTTGCAAGGAAAATTAAAGCCCGAAGAAGAAGTTAGATTAATCGAAAATTCGATGACATTGATTGGGAACATTGAAGGGTTTCAGGGGATCGAAATCGCTGCAATATCAGGGAAAGAAAGCGAGAACTTAGGTTTGTTTAATAAAGTAAGATATAATATCGCAAGAATTTTGGTGGGCGAACAGGACGCAATTACAATAATAGGCCCCGCTTCAGTTGTCAAAGAAATAACAAGAGACCCAAAAAAAATTGAATTAATGTTGAGCAGAAAATAACCTTAATTGTTTTCCAACGCCACAATATTTAAAAAAACAAGCAAACTTTTATTAACTTCTATGATTGCATTCTTCTATGTCACACCAATGCGTACATTGCTCGAAAATAATTGAAACAGGCAGCAAAGAAATTCTTGAAGGATGTAGCAATTGCAAGGGGAAGTTCTTTTTTTATATTCGCGATGACCAGTTGCCAAAAATAAAAGAAGCGCAGGCAAATCCCCTTCCGGAATTTTCAGAAATAGATATCAAGCAAGTCGAGTCAGACGTAAGAAGCATATTAAACATTGAGGATGAGGAAAAACCAGTTATTCTCGATTTGGAAAGCATTCGTGTTCTCGCACCAGGCAAATTCGAGATAGATATAGTCAATTTAATGAATAGACGTCCCATAGTTTTCAAACTTCAGGAAGGAAAATATTTAATCGACATAGAAGGAAAAAAATAACAATCATTTTTATTAAACCAAATTTATATCATCTCAAAATATATAAACTTTCTTTTTCTTTTGTTCTGATGAAGATAGAAAAAATTCTCGAAGAGGAGCTCGCATCTATTAAACCGTCCGACGACGAAATAAAAAAACTCAATAAGATTGCCAATAATTTTATCAATTCAATTAAAAAATACAAGCTCAAGGCACAAATTGGCGGGAGTTTAGCCAAAGGAACACTTATTAAAAAAAAGAAAAAACAAGATATAGACATTTTCGTCATATTCGATTATAGTGAAGACATATTAAACCTCGAAAAGATTTTAAAAAAAATAAAACTTTTCGGGAAATTAAAAAAAATTCATGGTTCACGCGATTATTTCCAGATTGAATGCGATGATGTAATTTTGGAAATAATCCCTGTCGTGAAAAATAATGACCCTGAACTCGCAGAAAATGTAACCGATGTTTCATTAAGGCACGTTAATTACGTCAAAAATAAAATCCAAAAAAATCCAAAAATCACGAACGAAATAAGATTGTCAAAAATATTTTGCCAGGCGCAAAAGTGCTATGGCGCCGAATCGTATATCAAGGGGTTTAGCGGGTATTCTCTCGAGGTTTTGACGATATATTTCGGAGGATTTCTAAAATTTTTAAAAGGAATTTCTAAAAAAAGAATAATCGACCCAGAAAAATATTTTCAAAATGAAAAAGAAATTTTAAGAGAATTAAATTCGTCAAAAATTCAGGGACCAGTTATTCTAATTGACCCGACCTATAAATTCAGAAATATAACAGCCGGGCTGAGCGAAGAAACATTTGAAAAATTTTTAAAATCTGCCAAATCTTTTTTAAAATCTCCATCAATAGATCTCTTCATAGAAAAAAAAATAGATTTAGATGAATTAAAAAATTTTGCCCAAAAAAATAATTCACGTCTTATCGGGTTAAATTTGACTACAAACCGACAGGAAGGCGATATTGCCGGCTCGAAGATGAAAAAGTTTTTCGACTTTTTCGCACGCGAGCTTCAAAGAAAACAGCAGGAAGTTTTAATCAAAGAATTTGAGTATAACAATGGAAAAACCGCAGCCGGATATTTGGTTGTTAAAGAAAAAACTGAAATTGAAATCCGAGGCCCAAGTCTTGGGCTTGAAGAAGCGGTCAGGAATTTTTCAAAATCAAAAAAAGAAATTTTCAAAAAAGGCGGTTATGTTTGGACAAAAGAAAAAATCAGCGTAGAAAAAGTTTTTGAACAAGTAAAAAAACTTGAAAAGGAAATGGATGTGAAAGTGGGGATGAAAAATATCTAATTATTCCAGCTAACATTAGTTCCTTGTTCGGCACCACCTTTTTCTTTTTGCTTATGCTCCTCTTTCCATTTTTTGCTTCTTTCTAAAAACTCATATGCCTCTCTTCTCATTTGATTTAGTAAACCTTGAGGAACTTCAGGACAAAAAAAGTCTTTCACGGTAAAAAATCCACAGATTCCCCCAACCTCTTTATTTGTAACGGGATCTAAAACTGAAATTGAATATGCCCCCCTCCTATCCCATTCATAGATTAGCTTTCTTTTATCTTCAAGTTGTTCCCAGCCAAAATAATGAGAATGTCTCATTTTCCTCTGCTGCTTTTTATTTCTGGCGTTAGTCTTTCTTTTTCTTTCTGAGCCATTTGTATCCCCATCTTATCTTTCCTCTCCTGTTAAATCTTCAAAAGGCAATTCTAAGTCTCCTGCTATTTCCTCTCCTTTTAATTCTGCTCTTTGTTTTAAAATTTCCATAGCGGTATTAAACATTTTTTCTGGCAAATCTTTTTGTATCCTTTGGAAAGTCACATAATTTCTTGGCAGATTTGATGTTTCTTCAAGCAGCAACTCTCCTCTTCTCATCAAAACCCTATTCGCATAAAGATTCTCTCTTCCCCCTGCTCTCGTAGAAGAATAAACAACGTATCCTGCGGGAACTAATTGATCTAAACAGACTCTATCTCCCATCTTATCTCCTCTGCCCGTTTACCTTTTTAGTTAAATCAATTATCTTAGGCGTTAATCTTTTCGTCAAATCTTTTGCAACTTCTTGGGCTCTTTCTCTTAATATTGTATCTGCTCGAGTCATATGCCATTTTTCTACTTTATTTGTACAGCCGATTGATTTAAGCCAACGAGCACTTGGAGCTTGCCCTCTCTTAAAATAAATTTCCTCAAGTTCAATTCCATCAATATAAACCCTTTTTCTATTCAAGTATAAACGAGTTTCACCAAGTTCTGGCGATTCTGCACTTATCGAATATCCATCGGGGAGATCTCGTCTTACAATTATATCCACTCCCATTATCTCCTCACCTCATCCACCAAATCTTCAACACTTCTACCATCCACCGAATAAAAATATTTCTTTCCATCTCTTTCCATATAAACATCATTAACATCCCGTGCATTCGGGTCACCAATAACATTACGAGTTTGCGGTCTAGTAAGATGTTTATCTAAAAATATTCCTCCAACTAAAGTGCCTATTGCAAGATAAAGTGGCAAATCCTTTATAATTCCCAATATTTTTCTTACCATTACTTCTCCCACGCCAATTCAAACATGTAAGCCATTGAACTTACAAAAAATGGCGAATTTATCCAGATTCCATAATCGAAATCTTCATGAGTATTTGTGGGCTTTATCGTAAAAATTAGTTCCGCCTTATCAGCGATTATGAATCGCGAGTTTACAGGCTTCGATTTTACCGCAACGCCGAATTTCTTTGAAAGTTTTTCGGCCTCTTCTCTATCATCGGAAATAATAATTTTGACATCAATTTTTCTTTTCTTTAACTTGTCAAAAATTTCCTTGAAAAGTTTAAACTTATTATTTAACTCATAAGATGAAGATGCCATCAAAACAGATTTCTCGGCGCTTTCCATGACGTCCTTCATTTGCAAATAAAGATTTGAACGGCCTTTTATCGACGTCGAAAGCTCGTGATTTTTTATCGGCGCAACGCCAGTCTTGTGCAACTCTTCAAGCTCACGATACTCGCTGGTCTCCTTCAAACCCGAAAGAACTTTCACCTTTTCCTCAGCGTACTTTACAGTATTATTCTTGAGTTTCTCAATTACTATCTCGGGTTTAACCGCCAAATATTTCACAGGCTTGCCAAGTTTCTGAATCACAAACCCACGCTTCTCAAGCGACTCAAGCACATCGTAAGTTCTCGAACGCGGGACCTCAGAAATCGTCGCTATCTCGCCCGCCGTCGACACGCCCTTCTGAAGCAAAGCTAACCAAACCTTCGTCTCGTAAATATTCAAATCAAAATATCCTTTCAATTTTTTTATCAGTTCAGGTTTTGTTATTGCCATGTTCACATTTTGACAAAAATTTATCGTTTCCCCTCCTTAATTCCTTCATTTATTCCTCTTAAGAATCCATCCATTTTACCCAACAAATAAATTAGATTACTTCCAGGATTTTCTTTTTCCCAACTTAATTTAAATTGATGATTATAGCTTGTACCCGCAACTCCAATATCTTTAGAAGCTCGAGTTATTCTTCCTTCATTTGGGGTAATCTCTATAACAACTCCTCCGTAACCAGTAGTTCCCTTTTCAAAATTATATAGAGGTTCATACCATGCCTCAACAACCCCATCTAAATATTCATTATCTTTTTCTAATCTTGCAAGTCTTTGTCTTTCATTTTCTTCTGCCATTTTATTTTTTCCTTTTAGCCCCAATCCCCAAGGCATCATTTATCTTAGAATGATATTCTACCAAAGTCAAGTATGGTTTTTCAAAAAGTTTTTTTATAAATTCAATCGGCAGTGCCCATTGATTTTCTGCGGCCGAATTTCTTAAAAGTTCAAAAGAGGATAATAAGCTTGTCACTATTTGACTATCTGGAGTTACAATACCACTATAGCTTCCTATAATTTTATCAGAAGAGGTTATCCTCATGATTCCATAAACATCCACTCTTCTTGAGGTCCCTCCGCCAATTCCCTCATCTTCTTCACAAAAATAGGTAAATGTTAAATCGCTATAGCTCCCAACCATTTCACTTAATCCTATGCTTATTCCCTCTCCTTTGATTGTGGTAGGTAATTTGATTTCTTCAATTTTTTCACCCTTGCAACTAACCATATGAAGTAATCTTCCCTCTGGTTCTCGCGAATTATTTTCTTCTGCCATTTTATTACTATATAGTTTAAAAAAAATCAATTTATAAATGTTTCGGGAGTTGTCTTCTAAAAGGAGTTACATAAAGAGAAAGTTTAAAAATATCTTTTATCATTCACTCATATGAAAATCAAATCCATCCTCATTTTTATTGCAGGATTTTTGACCTGTGCGATTCTTTTATTTATATATTCGCAGACTTTTTCGACAACTGGTTTTTTTGCATCTCAGCTTTCGGCCCCGTCAGATAAAGTTTCGGAGGATGAAATTTTATTATATGACGATCAAATTATTTTAAAAATTCCAAACGCAACAATTGCAATTTACGAACCTTCAGGGAGCATGATTCCAATCTTCGACAACAAGGCGCACGGAATAAGAATCGTCCCAAACTCATCTGATGAAATAAACGTAGGCGACATAATAAGTTTCAGAAAATCAGGTGAACTCTTGGTTCATAGGGTTGCAGAAAAAGGGATGGACAACGAAGGAATTTATTTTATAACAAAAGGAGACGCGAATATAATAAAAGATGAAAAAATTCGCTTCGACGATATAGAATATCTGACAATAGGAATACTATGGTGAAGGATAAACTTTTTTGTCTGAATAAACGACGCCCACTATCACAAGCACAATGCCAACAATAATCAGGGGATAAGAATACGTCCTGTATGGAGTTTCAATATCCTCATCTTCATATAATCCGCCAAGCCCTTCGTCTGTCACAGTCACAGTGTACGCATAAGCAAAAATTCCAAGTACAATAAGAATCGCTCCGATGATAACGAGTCCATTTTTCATAAATTATAAATGCACCATTTGTTTAAATAAAAATGTTGTATGACAAGATACTAAATTATTCCCGCAATTCTTGCCAAAATCATTCCTAAAAAAATCCCTACAGTGATATAAGGCATCGCCGGGTAAGACTTTTCTTTTTCGGTTATTAGAGATAA
The DNA here is from genome assembly GCA_041649045.1 of Candidatus Pacearchaeota archaeon. GTDB lineage: Archaea > Nanobdellota > Nanobdellia > Pacearchaeales > GW2011-AR1 > JAGVXH01. Next base: position 19,999 of record JBAZNV010000005.1, on the reverse strand, counting down.
ATAAGTCAAGCCAACGAGCGCTCCGAACATCACAAATAAAGCAGGGATAATCCCGTAAAATTTCATAAAAACTCCCGATGTAATTATCGGGAAAATAATGTCGCCGCCCCCAAGAATGGCAAGATTTACCTTGTATTTTTTGTTTTTATATTTTGCAGGAATTTTCTTTCCCTTGTATTTTTGTTTTATATTTTTTATTTGAATTTTGTCTTTCTTTGACAACGATGGCACCAAAAATCCACCGAATAATTTCAATTCTTCCATCTGAAACTTTGCCATTTTTTGCATTATTCCGGACTTCCAAACTGCCCACATATCATAAATCGAGATTAAGATTAAAAGAATAATCACAGAAATAGGATTAAGTAACGGAACGAACACCGCTGCAATTCCGGGGTAAATCAAAAGCTCGGTCACATTATGAACAATAAAATTAGGTCTAAAAATTTTCAAATATGCTAATGGAATTGAAATAATTAAAGAAATTAACGCAGCCGAAACAATAAAATTGTTCAAAATAGCATTTAAAGAAATTAAGAGCGCAATCGTCACAACAATGAAGAACCAAACGCGAATTATAAATTTCCATTTATATTTCATTAATAAAAAAATCAGGAAAAAAGCAATTACAAAAGAAAAAACAATAGAAATAAAATTTGGTGCGTCTTCAGTTGTTCCGCCCAGATTATAGGGCAGAGGTTTTTCTAAAACAATCTCTTCAGTTTCTCCCGTCGCGGGATTTACAATAGTTTGAGTTTCAGGAAGATAAGATCCAACGATAAACAAGCCTATAAATTGCGTCGCCAAAAACATTCCTAAAAGCAAAACTGTTATCGAAATCTTATGTTTCATAGATACAATATTAATTCTCACAGCTTTTTAAATGTAGTTGAAAATAATCAGCCATCATCTATTAATTCTAAAATTTCTTTCAGCGCCGATTCTTTGTCATAAAAGTCAACAAATCTAATTTTTGGATTAACCAGCCTGAGAAATCCAATATCGTCATAAATCAATAAGTGCGGCATTATTATTTGAGAATTCTCATAACCCGAAATTTCCCCGATGCTTTCTGAAACATATGCGGCAAACATCATGGGATCTTTAGAATGGTCTATTCCTATTGGAACCCTCAATCCACCGGTCTGAAGAAAATCGCTCAATATCAAACTCGAATAATGTCGCCCCCTTAAAAATTCAATTCCTGATCGGGAGTCTGGTATTCTTAATATTTTATGCCCAGCCCGTTCTATCTGCGTAGACAAAAAGTCATAGATGTAAGACTCGTGACTCAAATCATTCCTGTATCCAATCCAAGGTATTTCATGTTTCATGAGCCAAAATACAAAAAGTGCATTCTTAAATCTTTAGAAATAATTACCTTAATCTTACCGTTTCCAAATTTTTCGGGACAACCGTTTCAACTCTTTGAGATTTGTAAATACTCGAAGCCAAGTCTAATGCTCGTGACTGCTCGCCATGATTAATAATAACCTTTCTCGGCTTCGGATTTATATTACTCATGAAAGCCATTAATTCATTTCTTGAAGAGTGCCCCGAAAATCCTTCAATCGATAAAAATTTTAATCTTATCGGCACAACTTCATCTTTTCCATTCACATTAAAAACCGTTTCTTTGAGTCCTTCTTGAAGTTGTCTTCCAAGCCCGCCCGCAGGTTGATAACACGAAAGACACAATCCATTATTCGGATTATCCGCAAATTCACGCAAATATTCAACCGAAGCTCCACCCACAAGCATGCCAGAAGTCGCAAGAATAATGCAAGGCTTTCCCTCGATAATTTGTTTTCTTTCCTGCGCTGAACCTACTTGTTTAAAAATTTCTGAAGTAAAAGGATTTTTGTCAGCAAAAATTAAAGAACGAATTCCATTCGCCAAAAAATCCGGATAAGCTGTATGAACTGCATTAATATCCCAAATCATTCCGTCAATATAAATCGGCACTTCCGGAATTTTCCCTGTCCTTATTGCCTCTTCAAGCAAAAGCATTTTTTCCTGAGCGTGTCCCGTCCCAAGTTCTGGCAGTAAAACCTTCCCGCCATTCTTGATTACTTCATTAATAAAATCAATAAGCTGTTGCTCGGAATCTTTTCTTGGAGGATAATTATTATCTTTTCCGCCGTAAGTCGACTCAATTTGCATCGTTTCAAGTCGCGGGAAAAAAGTCGCAGCAGGCTCAAGCGACCTCGATTTTCCAAATTTTATATCACCAGTATACAGATAATTATGAAGACCATTCCCGATATTAAAATGAATCATTGAAGAACCGAGTGTATGCCCTGCGTTATAAAGTGTTATTCTGATATCTGGAGTTATATCAGTAACTTCGTTGTAGTTTAATGTAATCGAATGTTTAACCATGTTTCTAATATCAGTAGACTTGAACAAAGGAGTAGCTGCTTGTTTGTACGCAACACCAATAAAATCAAGAGCCATAAGAGCGGCAATATCCCGTGTCGGTGCAGTCATATAAACCGGTCCTTTGTATCCCATCTTGTACAAATATGGAATTAACCCAGAATGATCAAGATGCGCATGAGACAAAATAACAGCGTCGACCGCGGACAAGTCAAGCTCTGGCGCCTCAAGGTAAGGATATTTATCTTTCCCATTCGAAGAAACATCTATCCCGCAATCTATCAAAATTTTTGAAACAGGCGTCTGCAATAAAAAACAACTTCTTCCGACTTGCCTTCCACCTCCAAGAGCCGTTAGCCTAACCCATTCTTCAATTTTATCTGGGTTCCATTCTTTGTAAATCTTTTCGCCGATAGAATTCAAAAACTTTTTTCTGTACGAATTATCCTGATATAAAACCTCCCGAATTTTATCAGTAATCTTTGATTTAATGGCCGCCGATCTTTGCACCTGTGGGGTCCACATTGTTTCTTGTCTTATATCCTTAAGAAGAGAACCCGCTTTCCCGATGGCAAGTCCAGGCCTTTTTGTCTCAATAATTAAGACACTTCGTTGAATGTCGAAAATTAATTGAGTTAATTCCGCCTCTACCGGTATGATTTCTCTGACTTTTTTATCAGTCTCATTTTGGCCCAAAAGGAGTTCTTTATCTGCCCTTAATTCTATTCTTTTCTTCACTGAATTCACAGCCTCTTTGATGGCCGCCTCACCATTTTTAAAAAAAGCCACATCCGAAGTATACACTACAATATTCGCTCCTTCAAAAATTGTCGAACTGACCACGCCTCTCGGCAAAAGGTTTTCAATTGTTTTTAAGATATCTGCCATTATTACTGTTCAATATAATTTGATTCTATTTTTTGCTTGACCCGATGATCAATTCCATCTTTGGTAATTACTATAACGTCAATCCCATAACCAGAACCCATGTCTCGTTGTGTCGAAGATTTGATCGATTCAATTGCCAGCTTGACACCTTCATCTATTGTCAAATTTTTTTTCCAGTTCCTTTCTAAATAACCAAGGATGAAAGGCATCCCCGAACCGAAGTTTGCATCGAAATCTTCAACTTTTATCAGACTGCCTGCAGGTTCAATCGAAAATAATTCCGTAGAACCATCCTCATTAAATCCCCCGATTAAAAAACCAGCTTGCTGAGGAATTGTCGAAGGTTGTCTTATTCCATTATAGTTTATATTATTTAACAAACTTGCAGCCTGTCTTACCGTCGGCCTCGATTTGGATTTCAGCTCTTTCAATTTCAATTCAGCCGCCAAAAATTTAGGAACTCTCTGTATATCTCCTGCAACACCACACCCGGCGACAACCAAATATTTGTTTACTGGAAATACCTTTTGCTCATTTTTCGACATGACTAAGCTCTGTCCTGCAGAAACTTGTTTATCCGCAGCCATCACAATCCCATCCTTGCAAACAATTCCCACTATGCTCGTTCCTGTTTTCAAAACGTTTTTTTTCAAATCTTCATCCATTTTAAAACTTAAAATTCAGAATTTATATATTTTCTTAGATAGTTTCATTTAAAAGCCTTTTGGTCTAATGTTTTTTTCAAATCCTTTATAAATGAACTTTTCTTCACGCTATTATGGAATATGAAGAATTATTAAGCGAAGCTTATAAAAATGTGAAAGTTATCGAATGCGGAGATCGTTTTGAAATACTCAAAGTAAACGGTCATCACGAAGGCACAAGAACAATCATCACGAATTTTATGAAAATTGTTTCCTGCCTTCGTCGTAATCCTGAGCATATTATAAAATTTTTAAGCAAAGACCTCGCGAGCTCCGCAGAACTTTCAGGAGAACGTTTGATATTTTCAAGAAAATTAACATCGAAAGAAGTAAACGAGAAGATTGAAAAATATGTAAACAAATTTGTTTTGTGCCCAAAATGCAAAAAACCGGACACGGAACTCATAGAAGAAGGAAACAAATTATTTTTAAAGTGTCTTGCCTGTGGAACTAAAAATGAAATTCATAAACTTTGAAAGGAGGCGAAATGGTCGAAGGATATTGTGTTGTCTGTAAAGAAAAGGGTGTCCCAATGAAGGACGCGAAAATAACCAAAACAGCGAAAGGAGGATTTATGGCGAAAGGAGTTTGCTCTAAATGTAACAAAACGACAATGTGCGCAATGATGTCGGAAGCGAATGCAATGAAAGCCATAGAATCCGGACAAGCTTTAAAAGATTATTAATTTTTAATTCTATTACTTGGTTGTGTAACTCACGGGGCCAAAAGCCCTGCGAGAAATTTTAAAATTTGTTATTTTAGATAGCTCATTTGCCACAATCAATTTTCCGACGGCAGACATCCCATAAATTACTATTATTTTCATTATTCTTCTCTTTTTATGCAGTATACGAGAATCGAACTCGTGTCTCATCGTTGGCAACGATGCATTCTGCCACTTAACTAATACTGCATTCCAAAATAAAATTAAAGATGTTTAAAAAGATATTTATAACAAAACTATTATATAATATTTGAAAATATAAATTCTTTTAAAGAAGATTTTAATTTGTTGCAGATGGCAAAACAAAGAGTAGTTATTACTAATCAGTCTTTTAGAGATGCCGGTGGATTAGAAACATTTCCAGATTTAGAGATTCAGGATATGATTGTATGCAAAGCTATCGGGGAAGAGCATGGAGGACGAATATCTGCAATATCTGCAGGAATTGCACAATTAAGAAGCACTGCTCTTGAACAAGGATGCTCTCATGTTTTTAAAGTTGAATACGAAACTATTCCAAATCCAAATTATCATCATTCTTACCATATATTTGACTGTGAAATCAAGGGAACGCCTTACAAACCAAAACAATGACTTTTACATCCTCCCCACAAACTTCTTCAAACATTTTTCAGAACAAAATTCAAATTCTTTTTCTTTTGTCATAACTAAAATTCAAGCGGTTGTTCAATTATTTTCTTACAAAACACATCTGCTTTCTTCGGTTATTTATTTAAAGCTATCAACTACAAATACAAAACATAAATAGCATGCCGAATAAAATCGAAATTATTCTCCTACTTTTCCCAAATAAACAATCTAACTTTTTTCGGATTATACGTTTCAACTTCTGCAGAAATAATCATCTCGTCTACAAAAATTTCTTTATCTGCAATTTCTACAAATAAATTAGAAGCAAGTTTGCATGGGGTCGGATGATTTGTAAGAGCACAAATCACTATGGAAAAATTTAAATGACTTGGGATTTTGTCATCAACAAAATTTACCAAGGTCGAATAATTATTCCCGGAATCAGAATATAATACGTTCAACCTTAAATTTTTTTGAGAGGATATGTCCATCAATATCTGTTTTTGCAGGTTCGCAATTTCCTCAGAATAATCAGCCCGTTTCGGCTGGTTGGAGTAAACCATTACCAAAACACTGCTCACGATCATTACGGCCACCGTCGCTTCAAGAATTCTTATCCAACCTTTTTTATTTACCATACTTTAACTATAAATCTCGAATTTATAATTTCTCCTCCAGAGTTTAAAACTTCAAAAAGATAACTTTTCGCATAAACCTCTCCGGAACTCGGAGCCGTTTTCTCCATGTTTAATTCAGGAATTTCTTCCGAAATAATGGAAAAATCAAAAATTTCAGGAACACCAAGGTCAACTTTTAATGCGCCATAATTATTATAATATTTCTGTCGAAGTTCCGTCAATGATTTATTGGATAAAACATTTCGCTCGATAATATTGCCAATAATATAGTCTTCCATCTCTTCACATCCATTTATTGACGGTCCGTTTTCAAATTCTGGCGACATGAAAACCCTATAATAAATTGAACCATTCCTGATTGTTAATCTCGGATTATTTGTCGCCTCAAATTTCGAATCAAACGTATTGCCGTCTAAGTCTTCAACATGAGATCTCGCAAAATCAAAATCAAATAACATTTCGCTTTCTTGCATTTGCAAAGAAAAACAATCATTATCAGAACTATCAACTTTCAGAAAAAAAGTAGTTAAATTTGTCTCTCCCATTTCCCAAAAAGAATCTTTGAGCCCAATATTTACAGATTCCAAAAGCGATTTTGAATCATAAGGATTTAGTGTCAAAAAAAGAAAAAAGACAAATCCGACAAAAAATACGAATGAGAAAATCATTTCCAGATGACCAGAAGCCCTCTTTAAATTTAACCCCCTTTTCCCAATCATGAAATTAAATAGTTTCGCAGTTTAAATAAGTTATTGTCTATTTTAAAAGTAAACAATTATTTATTAAAATAATACTTTTGCTCCTGTCGTTACAAGAAGTGTAATAGCCAGCAGAATAAAAGAATGTTTGATGCCGCTTTTAATTGTCCCCTCAGAAATTTTTCCGATTACAAGTCCGGCAAAAAAAGATTGCACCAAAAGCGTTACAAATAAAGGCATTGAAAATTCAGTGGGATCAATTTTTTTTACATTAACCGACAAACCGTCATTCCCCGCAAGGTCTGTAACCATTGGGAGTATTTTAAATTCAAGCACGAGCATTATAATTATAAAAACAATAAAAATAATATAGCCCTGAGTTACAAGATTGGAAACTGCGGCCTTTCTTTCTTTTCTTAATTTATCAATTTGATTTACAGATATGGCAACCGACTCAAGAATTGTTTCTATTTTTCCTCCCGCCCTCTCTGCCTCAGAAATGAGTCCGACCGCTCGGGATATAACCTTGCTTTTTGTTTCTTTCGCAAAAGTGTTGAGGGCCTCTGTAAGAGTGATCCCCAAAGAAAGTTGATTTGCTAATTTCATAATATGAGGACTTAATGCCCCGTAGTTTCTCGTCCTTAAATTAACTATTCCTTTGCTAATTGGCGTTCCGGATTTTACATTTTCAACAAGATCTCTTGAAAAAGCCAGGAACATTTCCTCTTTCTCTTTTTGTTTATTCTGACTTAGTATGGCGCCCAACACAAAAGGAGACAGGACTATAAGCAAAGAAATCACCAATAAAAAATATGATAAAGAACTTAATCCAAAAACAACATATGAACTAATAGCGATAATTAATCCAAAAACTATTCCAAACCAATGCATTCGTTCAAATTTCATTATACCGAAGGTTGTTTCACATTTAATACTGCGATAAAAATTATATTAATCACTACAATCGCTCCAACACTAATAAAAAGCAAAACCTCAATCCCCATCCCTGCAATCCCCATCCCTGCAACATTCATTACTATAAACATCATCATCAAAACAAGTGGCGCCGTGATTAAAATGGAAATATAAATATCCATGAAAGTTCCGGCAAGGTCAGAATATTTTTGTCTTTCAAGTTGATAATCAAGAAGAAAATTTTCCGCTTTTTTTTCAAGATAATTTTTGAGTTCACCTCCGGAACTAATATTTGTGGCGAGACCAGAAAAAAGTTCTGAAAGTTTTTTGTTTGACGTCCTGCTCGCAACATTCTTCAGGGAAGTCACAAGATCATAACCGTAAACATCAGTCTGAGTTGTTACTTTTCTTATTTCTATGCCGGTATTCGGATAATCTTTTGACTTGGAGATGATTTTGAAAATTTTTGTCGGCTCAATATCAGAACCCGCTATCGCCGCCATATGAATAGTTGCGAAAGGAAGCTCTTGGTTTATTTTTTTCTGGACAGAACTCGCTTCGCTCGATGGATATAAATAAAATAACCCAAAAACAAGAGCAACCAATCCGAAAGGAATCCAAAAAAAAGTCCAATTATTTACATCCATTATTAAGATAAGTAAAAACAAAATAATTCCAGACAAAAAAGCAATAGTAACTGACATTAACATCATAGAAATATAAGAAGATAATAAAAACGGGATATTCCCCTTTTTCAAATCTCTTGCGATATTTCCAAAATGAGGAGCCCACTTATCCGAATATTTCCTGAAATATTGATTGGATATTTTTGCATAAAAATTCGGTTTTATTTTTTGGCCGTCCAAACCTTTTTCGTTAATTTTAATTTTGTTTATTTCTCTCAGATTATCAGACGATATTTTTAACTTTTCAAGATATTCCCTTTTGTCTTTTTTATCAAGCGTTATAAAGTTTTTATCGCTCGTTATCGGAGAAACGTAAGTCATTTTCACAATTTCTTTCTCTTTAGTCCCGCCTTCATATAATTTTTTCAATGGCGAATTTTCTTTTAGCATTTCTGGAACAGTGTTGTTTAAAATTCTTAATTGCTGGATTAGTGCTATCAAAGTTGATTTATAAAAAGGACGAGTATAAGAATCATTTTGCATTCCACTAAGAACGGATTTTATATCAGCAATTATTTTTTTCTCTTGAATAATATTTTTTTTCAAATCTTCAAACATTTTTACCGCTAATGGCACTGTCAATTTTTTGATAAAGAATAAAAATTTCCATTCTTAATCTGTTCACTTCATCTCTTCTGCCATACTCCGTTGCTTTTTCAAGCTGAGAAACAGCCTCTTCCATAGAACTAACCCATTTTTCAATCAAAATTATATCAGCCATCTTACCTCTTTAAAAAGTAAAGAATAAATGATTTATTAATGTTGTGAAGAACGACGTTCGGGGCTTGTACATTAATCAATTTTTACTTTCTTTTCCCAAAAAATTTTATCGCTTCGGCAAGCTCTTTATGTGTCTTTGCATACTCTTCAATATCAATCTTTTTCTGATATGCTTCGCAGGACTGCACAAGTGCCTTTGCTCCTGCCTTCGTTCCATTTGGATGAGCATGGCACCCCGCACCCATCGTCGTTATGAAATCAAGGCTTCCCATTACATCAATAAACGGCTTGAGTAACGTCGGATTAAGACCTCCAGAAACTATCGGGCAGCATTTTTTCAATCCCCTCCAGGAGTCATCTTCCAATATTAAATGATGCGCATTATCCTCGTGTACCAATCTCAAAATATCATCATCTTTCTCAGGAGCTTGCGACCATGACTGTTCGAAAAAATGACCCCTTGCAACCAAATGCAAAATATTATTCGCTGCAGTCACATCTTCCTTGGATGTTCCTTTCATTTTGCCAACGCCCGCTGTCCCCGTATGAATTCCCGACGCTCCTGCAAGTCTTGCAAATTTTGACAAAACTAAAACCGAGAAACCAAAAGGATTTTCTGGTCTTGTAAAAGCTCCATGTGCAGCCCTATGAAAATGAATAAAAACATTAGGATATCGTCGCCTTAAAGTTTGAACGCTCGTCCAACCCGAAGTAATACCGTCAATCAAAAACGCGTAACTTCCCTCCTCAAAACCCGCAGCTTTAATCAGTTCACATCTTTTTATCATTATATCAAAGTCAGGGGATGAAACATTGAATGAATGGATTTTTCTATTTCCTGTTTCTTTAACCGCCTTTTCCATCGCCTTTTTCACATAACCAACCATTCTTTCATAATTACAAAAGTCCTGATCAGCCTGTGGTTCATCATTCTTGACAAAATCTCCGCCGCCAACCCAAAAATCATAACAAACTTCAGCATATTCTGCTGCTGTTAGCCCAATTTTTGGTTTTATTATCGTTCCAAGAATAGGTCTATCGTAAACATTCAGATATTTTCTCATGTCTTCAAGCGTGTAACTCGGGCCGTCATATTGCTCAAGCATCGTCGACGGGAACCAAACATCCAGTAATTTTAAAGCACTAACTTCTTTCATCCCCAGAACGTTCCCTACGATAAAAGTTAAAATATTTTGTATGTTCCCCCCGCGGTCAAAAATTCTCCACGGATAAGCAATCCAAACCAAATTTTTTTTCAAATCAATTTGATAGACAATCGCATTTAAACTTTTGGAAAAAGCCGTTTCAGTCTTTACTTTGAAATTTGTTCCCGTAGAAGATTCAGCCGCAACTTCCGCCGCCGCCTGCAAAATATTTAATTTTTCTCCCGGCAATATATGAAAAACTCCCAGCATGTATTCGCCGCTCTTCGGATTTTTCAAATTAAAATTTACATAAGCCTTTTGTTTATCGTTCAAAGTTTTTATTAATGTCTTAAGCTTTTTCATTGTGATTAAATTTGCAATTTGATTCGATATTATTTATTTTTTGAATCGTAGCATCTTTGAATTTTTTCAATCCTTCAACTTCTTTGCAAACATTTTCTAATTTTTGCATATACCATCCAGCGAGATAAACGGCTCCAAAATAAGGCGCATATTCCAATAAAATTGACGTATTGATTATTCCCAGAACTTTTAGAATTAACCATAAAATTATTCCCGCCAAAACAATCCAGGCTAAAATATCCCAAAAACTCCGCCCCTTTTTCATGCACAAAATAACTAACTGAGCTTTTTATAGTTTATCAAAAGTTTTGTGAGCGAATAATATTTTATCCAAGGCCAAGAAGATTTGTAAAAATAAATATAACTGATTGCATCAAAAATCCAATGAAACAAAAATCCAAGAAAAAAGTAAAACATTAAAATATTTACAAAATAAAAAATTATCATTAATAATAAAATCGGTTCAATAAAATGCATGAAATAAAAGTGGGGTCGCATGATTTTTGATTCTTGTATATGAAATTTCAGCATTTCTTTTGGAGTATATATTTTTCGTGAGACCATGTAAACAATATGGTCAATATCAATAATAATTCCTCCTATCACTAACGCAAATATTTCAAGTCTATTAAGATTTAAAATCAAACCAAAAATAAAATTAATAATTGCATGAATAATTATATGCATAACAACCCATTAACTCTTTTTTTAAATATTTTTAGAATTCTGTATTTCATTTTTTCTCTACTTCCCAACCATCTTCCACATCTTTAATATTCCAACCCATCTCCTTTATTTTATCTCGCAGTTCGTCCGACTTCTTCCAGTTTTTTTCTTCTCGTGCCTTCTGTCTTTCTTTTACCAATTTCTCAATTTCTTTTGGAACATCAATCTTTTCTTTTTTTAATAAATTAAGCCCAAAAACCTTATCTATCTCTGCAATCGTTTTAATTTTCCCTTTAGCATTTTCATCTCTAACTAATTGCCACAGAACAGCTAATGCTTGAGGCGTATTAAGGTCATCTTCCAACACCCTTTTGAAGTCGTCTAAGTATTTTTTATTTATATCGCCATCATCTTTAAATTCTTTTATTATGTTTTTTAATCTTTGATAAGAATTTTTTGCAGAAGTTAATGCTTCTTCGTTGTATATTAGGGGCATTCGGTAATGAGAAGATAGTACGAAATAACGATAGTGAAGAGGATTATATCCTTTTTCTTTCAAATTAGATAAATACACAACATTCCCTTTCGATTTTGACATTTTTTCGCCCATATTTAGAAAACCTCCATGTAACCAGTAATTCACAAATTTTTTTCCTGTTGCTGCTTCTGATTGCGCAATCTCATTTGTGTGATGAGGAAAAATTAAATCAACCGCCCCCGTATGAATATCAATTGATTCTCCCAGATATTTCATAGACATTGCCGAGCATTCAATATGCCAGCCAGGCCGACCTTTCCCTATTTCAGTTTCCCAGTAAACATTCCCATCTTCTTTTGTCCAATATTTCCATAGTGCAAAATCTTGTGCATTTTCTTTGTCATATTCATCATTTTTTACTCTTTCTTTTTTCTCAGTTATCTTTTCTAATTGAGCAAGTTTCCCATATCCTTTTGATTTTTCAATAGAAAAATAAATCCCATCTTCGGCTTTGTACGCATATCCCTTTTCTAAAAGAATTTTTACCAATTCTACAATGTAATCTATTGAGTCAGTTGCCTTTATTATATAAGTCGGGTCTGAGATATTAAGTGCATGCAAGTCTTCGAAGAAAATTTTTGTGTATTTTTCTGTAAAATCTTTAAGGGACATCCCTTCTTTTTGACTTCCTTTTATCGTTTTATCATCAACATCAGTTAAATTCATCGCATGAATAACATTGTATCCTAAAAATTGCAAGAATTTCTTTAAAAAATCATTAAAAATATAAGTTCTTAAATTTCCGATATGTGCATAATTATATACTGTTGGTCCACAACTATACATCCCGACTTCCCCCCTTTTTATCGACTTGAAGAGCTCTTTTTTTCTCGTGAGAGTATTATATAATTTAAGTGCCATAAGAAATCTATCTAATCAATGTTTATAAGATTTTAGAATATTAGTTTTCACGATAAAATACGAAATCAAAGATTTCGCAAAACAAGTTTTTGTCCCAGGGACCTTCTTTCTAAAAAGTTTGCTTATTCATAATCTCCCATTTCGCCAATTTTCCCGCCGCCTCCCTTAGATTTTTTTGCAGCTATAACATCATCAATTCTTAAAATCATTATCGCAACCTCACTTGCCGAAGCCACGGCTTGAGTCTTGACCTTTAAGGGTTCAATAATTCCCTGTCTTAGCGTGTCCTCAATTTTTCCCGTAAATAAATTTAACCCGGCATTTTTATTGGCTGCGTCATGACTTGCCCTAAGCTCCGTCAAGACGTCAATCGGATCCATCCCCGCGTTTTCAGCCAAGGTCGTTGGTATAAATTCCATCGCCGAAGCAAATTCTTCAACAGCAAGCCTTTCTCTCCCCTTTAGTGTCGTTGCAAATTCTTTAAGTTTCTTGCAAAGTTCAATTTCAATCGCTCCTCCACCGGCGACCACCTTGGAATCTTTCACAACAGCCGACACATCCCCCAAGGCATCACGCATCGCTCTCTCAATTTCATCAATAACATGTTCCGTTCCGCCTCGGATCAAAATTGTTATGGCCTTAGGGTTTCTACAGCCAGTTACATAAGTCATTCCTTCCTCCCCATATTTTTTTTCTTCGACAAGCGCTGCAAAACCCAAATCGCTCGAACTGATTTCACTTAACTTCGAAACAATTTTCCCACCCGTCGCCCTCGCCAAATTTTGCATGTCAGTTTTTGAAACTCTTCTGGCTGCGTAAATCCCTGCCTTTGCCAGATAATACTGAACCAAATCGTCAATTCCTTTCTGGACAACCAGAACATTTGCTCCGCAATTTTTTATCGTCTCAACTTTTGATTTTAAGATATCATCTTCTTGACTCAAAAAACTTTGAAGTTGCCCTGGTGAAGAAATTGAGATCTTCGTTTCAGTCTCTGGGCCTTTTATCTCCAAAGCTTCCTCAATAAGGGCGATTTTGGCATTTTCAACTTTCCCCGGCATGTCGATAGAAACTCTTTCTTTGTCAATAACGACACCCCTAATTAGCTCCGTATCTTCAATCCCGCCACCCCTTTGCTTCTCAATTTTTATATTTTCCATATTAACACGGTTTTTTTCGGAAACAATTTTCACAGCATCAACAATAATTTCACTAAATTTTTCCTTCAGATATTCTGCTCCTTTCCCTGTCATGGCGGTTTGCGCGATTTTTTTAAGTTGTTCTTCGGAATTAATTTCAAAAGCAAGTTCGTTCAAAATTTTTTGGGCCCTTTCTTCTGCCCACCTATAGCCACGCGTGATTATCGTAGGATGAATTTTTTGATCAAGTAGTTTTTCAGCATTTTCCAAAAGTTTCCCAGCAAGCATTACAGCCGTGGTCGTCCCATCTCCTACCTCACTCTCTTGCGTTTTTGCAATCTCAACTATCATTTTCGCCGCCGGGTGTTCAATCTCCATCTCCTGAAGAATTGTCACGCCATCATTTGTTACAATAATATTCCCAACTCTATCGACAAGCATCTTATCCATTCCCTTCGGGCCAAGCGTCGTTTTCACCGTCTCGGCAACAACTCGCGCTGCCAAAATATTATTCCGCTGAGCGTCCCGTCCCAAAACCCTCTGCGCTTCTTCTGACATGACTTTATCAACCATTAAAAATTAGAAATTTAAAGATACTGATTTTTCTCGTGTTTTCTACAAGAAAACAAGTCCATCCTTAAATTCTACCTCCGCAATTTTATCAATCATAAAGAAAGAGTGAAGCCATAATTTTTAAGGATTATTGTGACCGAGTTCAATACCTGACCACTACTTCTCGCCCCTTTTTCTTCGCCCAATTTTCTAAATTATCTTTAAAATAAGACTTTTTCCCAGCTTGTATTTTGCCAATCACATAATATCCAATTGCCATTATAGTCCCATAATTGGCATTTTGCGGCAAAGGAATAGTTAATCGCTCTTCCCCAAGTTTTTCATTCTTGTAACCGAAACTGACAAAAAGTTCGTCTGTCGTCGGCACAACGTCTATAGCATGAACCTCCGCATACTGCCTCGTAAAAACATCTCGTCCAAATTTTCGTCCAAAAAGTTCTATAAACTTTGTCTGAAGCATCGGAATAATTAAAGCATGGTCCTTATCAACTAAAAAAGTGTAAGCCTTTTTCTTTCCTATATATTTCGGCATTGCCTTATCAACTTTTGTTTTTATGAATTCCAAAATTTTTTTCGGGTCTTCTTTTGTCTTAGCTATAATCATCCCCATATAAGTTGACGTGTTATAGGTATAAAATTCGGGCAAACTCGGGAAAACATAAATGTCTTTTTTGTCAAAATATCTTGCAGCAGGAGCATCGGGATTGCAAGTCAGAAACCTTTTTTTTAATTTAAATTTCTTTAATCTTTCTCCAATTTGTGGCGCATCCTTTTTCCCCGAAGCCGAAATTAAAATCGCACCATCAATATTTTTGTAAACCTTTAATGCATGTTCATAATTTGATTCATTTGCAAAAACAGCATCAACGTCACTAAAAAGTATTTTCCCAGTTTCTATTGCGTTTCCACTCCCGATGACAAGCGGTCTTTTGAAATTTCCTAAATCTAACTTCGGCAAACCTTTTTCCATGAAAAACTCAAGAGCATTGATTACCGCTTTATCAAGATTTAAAAACCAACTGTCTATTTCACCCATATCTTAATTAAAATACAGATGTATAAAAACATTTTTATTTTGTCACTTTTTCACGGTTGAAAAATTATATAAACTTCTCTTGTCTTTAAAATTCATGGAAACAGGGATAAAGGTTGGTGATATTATGACTCGGAATTTCATTTATGTTTCACCCGAAACCGACCTAAGAGAATGTGCCAAAACAATGGTTAAAAAAAGAGTTGGAAGTTTGATTATCAAAGAAGATGACAAGCTCAGGGGAATTTTAACGGAAAAAGACATTGTTTGGGCGGTTGTCAAAAAAACAAAGCACGGGCTTGAAGATATACTTGTAAAAGATTTAATGAAAAGAAAAGTAATTACAATAAAACCATCGGTCGATATTATCGAAGCAATGAACAAATTCAAAAAGAAAAAAATAAGGAAACTTCCTGTTGTTGAAAATGGTAAATTAATAGGATTGCTCACAGAAAAAGACATTCTAAAAATTGATCCAGGATTATTCCAAATGATTGCCGAAACAATAAAAATTCGTGAAGAAACCGAAAAATTAAATAGAAAAATTATGAACACCTCAAGAAAACAAGGAATATGTGAAGAATGCGGGGAGTTCGATATTTTAATGAAAGATAACAACCAGATGATTTGCGAAGAATGCTATAACAAGCGTTGAATAAATTAAAAATCGTTTTCTTGCTTTTCAGAAAGTTCTTTTATCCTTTTAAGGGCAGCCCTTACATTTTTATTAAGTTGAACCATGGAATCTTCAAGTTGTGCCTTGTTCTTCGTGCCCGTACAAACCAATTTCCCATTTGAAAAAAGCAAAAACGTTGCCGTTGGTTCTTCAAGTTTATAAACAAGCCCCGGAAATTGTTCTGGTTCGTATTCTGTATTTTCAAGTTCCAACGCAAGCGTGTTTAGATTCAGGTCTAAATTTATTGCTCCCGAAGCCACGATATTTTGGACTGTGATTTTAGGTTTTGTCGTTATATTTATCCCAATTTTTTTAAGTTGTTTAATTACCTGTTGGACAACTTCTTTGACTTGCGCTATCGATTTCGTGCCCGTACAAACCAAATTCCCCGAAGAGAAAACTAAAACTGCAGACTTGGGTTTTTTAATTCTAAGAACAAGCCCCGGAAAAGTATCTGGATTATATTCGGTGTTTGGCTGTGTTCTCGCAAGTTTTGTGAGTGAGACATCCTTCCCAAGCGACGTTGTTGCTACAATATTTTGAACATTTAAAGAAGTATCTTTCTTATCTTCCATTTTACCTATAAGCAAAAATCATTTATAAAGGCTTCGGTAAACCATGTTAATTTGCTTCTTTCTCAATCTCGTCAAGGGTTGCTATATCGTCAATTCCTCGATCCGGTCTCAGGTTTTTTATTCGGGGAAATCTTAACGCAAATCCACTGGAATAAGTCGGAGACTTCTGAATATTTTGATACTGTACCGTCACGATAATTTCTGGTTTCACTTTTACATTTCTTCCATTCTCTTTTATTATTATTTTTTTTAATTTCTCAGTCATTTCCTCAAAACTCAATCCCTCTTTTCTTAATTCTTTCAGTCCGGTAGAGACTTTCCCTATTTCAAAAAGCTCGTCGTCGTTTCTGCATGAAACGTCATAACTGGTAAGCCATCCCGCCCTTTTTCCAGTCCCCCATTCTGCCCCGGTGATTACAAGATCAAAATCATTTGCTTGCGGTTTTAACTTTACAGCGAATCCAATTCTCGCCCCTGGTTTGTATATCGCGCTCAAATTTTTCGCCATCAGTCCTTCCTGATTATTTTCAAGCGCTTCTTGATAAAATTTTTCCACTTCGTTAGAGTTATCCGTGATAATTTGCTTGGCAAGAACAATTTTAAAGGGCTCCTCCCTGACAATTTTTTCTATGATTTTTCGCCTTTCCGAAAAAGGTTTATCAATAATATTTTCATCGTTAAAATAAATAATATCAAAAATCTCAAGCTCTATCGGAAAATTTTTCGCCATTTCTTCAATGCCATATTTTCTTTTTATCCTCTGGCTGATTGATTGGAACTCCGTATACTTTTTAGTTTTTGAATCGAAACCAACAGCTTCTGCGTCGATAATGAAATTTTTTGCATTCACGTGTGTTTTGGCATATGTAACAATTTCGGGAAATTGCTTCGTCACGTTTTCAAGCCTTCTCGTGAATATTTTTATATTTCCATTTTTATCTTTGTTAATCATTACTCTAAATCCATCGTATTTGTATTCAAAAGCTGCCGGCCTGCCAACTATCCTGAATGCGTCTTCAACATCTTTTGCCTTGGGAAATAACATGACCTTCACGGGTTTTCCCGGAGAAAGAGATATTTTTTCAAGTTGTTTGTTCATGCATTTTTCAAAAACTTCAGCAAAATCCGTCGTTTTATCGTATGCTTCCTGAATAATCAAAGAATATTTCTTTTTTTCCTTGATATCTTGTGGCTTAAAACAAAATTCAGTTATCGCATCACGGAGTACGCCATTGCCAACCCCGATTTTCAAATCTCCAAGTATAGTCCTTACTAAAAACTTAGCTTCTTTTGGCGAGGCAGAATGTAGCAATTCAACAACAAAATTTAATTTTACATCAACAGCACCCCTGCCCTCAATCGCAGGAATTTTTTTCAAATTTTTTATTACTTTGTCGATTTCAAGTTTCGAAGAAAATAACGCAGTTTGTTGCTTCTTTTTTTTAAAAATAGATTCTGCGACTTTCCCCAAATCTCCCAACTCCCTGAATTCATCGACGATTTCTCTATCCTTTAATCCGGATGCTCTCGAAATAATTTTTATTGCGAGTTGTTCAGATATTCCAAATTCTCTCGAATCCCAATCCGGGAAAACTTTTCCTTTCAAAAGATAAATTATCTCAGGACTTTTTTCGATATTTTTAAGGAAATCGGACAATATTTTTGTTTTTTCAAGCCCCTTCGTTGTTGATTCGAGTTCTTCATAGACATCGCAGATTTTTGAATAATCCATGAGATAAGCAATGATATAAGCTTTTTATAATTTGTTAACAGTGATGGCCAATATTTATAAAATAGTTTTTATTCATGCTGGCATGGAAATTAATATTACCGATGAAAATTTCGAAAAAGAAGTTATCGAAAAATCAAACAAAATTCCAGTCCTTGTGGATTTTTGGGCAGATTGGTGCGGACCGTGCATGATGCTTAAACCAATTTTGGAAAAAATTGCAAAAGAATTTGGGAACAAAATAATTCTCGCAAAATTAGACGTTCAGGAAAATCAGGAAAAAGCTTCAGAGTACGGAATAATGTCAATTCCAAACGTAAAACTTTTCAAGAATGGAGAAATCATAGATGAATTTACAGGGGTTTTGCCAGAATCAAGAATTCGGGAATGGCTGAATTCTAGATTATGAATTTTCTAATTATCTTCTTGGTATGATTATCCATGCAATCAGATAAGCAAGAATTCCGCCGCCAAAACTTATTACGGTAAAGATTACCCAAAGCAATCTTATTAATACGGGGTCAACTTCAAAATAATTTGCAATGCCGCCGCAAACCCCTCCGAATACAGAATCTTTTTGTGGGGCTCTGTACAATCTTTTTATTTCTCTTCTTGCCATAATTAATTTCCTCTTCTTCTATTCGCCCTTAAACTCGGTCTTACCTTTGGCGATTTAATAGTCGAGTTTCGCAATCCTCTTGCTCTTATCGCAGCCGAAGTCAATGCTCTCAAACTTCTTCCCTTCCCGCCCTTTGTCACAAAAGAAAGTTCTTTGTCAGATTTTATTTCAGGCGACGCCCTGTCTGCAAGAATTACTTCATAAAATCCATAAATTCCATCCTGCCCGATATTATAAGAATTAAGAACTTCCATATTATTATACTTTCTTGCCGCCCTCTGCTCGGCGATTTCTCGGTAATTCATTTTTAAATTTTTTCTAATGTGCAATCTCTTCGTCCTTCTTCCTTTGACTGGTCTTGATTTTTTATGCCCACCTCTCATCAATCGAACTCTCACTACGATTACTCCCTTTTTTGCTTTATAACCAAGACTTCTTGCTCGATCCAATCTTAGCGGTTTTTCAACTTTAACAATTGCCTTGCCCGCTCTCCATTCAATCATTCTTTCTCTTAGCAACTTTACATCTGGTTTCTTCCATGCTTCTCTTAAATATTGCGCAATTCCCATTTTTATACTAAAAAAAGTTGCTTTTTAAATATTGAGGTTGATCTTTGCCCATTCGTCAATTTGCCTTCTGTAATCTTGCATATTCTGCAGTAGCTAAATTTTATGCCCTTCGAAAAATTCTCTATGGCCCCCTTTCCCAAACTTTCGGGTCAAGGCGTAATTTTATAAACAATTATTTTTTAGTGTTTATGTGAGCTCGTGGCGCAGCCAGGTAGCGCACCGCTCTGATAAGGCGGGGGTCCTGAGTTCAAATCTCAGCGAGCTCATATAGAGATTTGAACGAAGGACAAGTCCTGAGCGAGAATTCCATTTTGCGACTTCTCATCATACATTCAACACTATTTAGAGCAAAATGAAATTTGAGTAAAATCTCAGCGAGCTCATATAGAGATTTGAACGAAGGACAAGTCCTGAGCGAGAATTCCATTTTGCGACTTCTCATTATACATTCAACACTATTTAGAGCAAAATGAAATTTGAGTAAAATCTCAGCGAGCTCATATAGAGATTTGAACGAAGGACAAGTCCTGAGCGAGAATTCCATTTTGCGACTTCTCATCATACATTCAA
>JBAZNV010000004.1:0-78836 GCA_041649045.1 Candidatus Pacearchaeota archaeon | reverse complement strand
AAAATACCAGACATCATTACTCAAGGTAGAATCCGATCTTCGAGTAGAATGCGAAGCTGAAGAACTCGATATATACAAATAACCATTAAACACCGAAAAAATCCAATCATTTGTGTTCTCATTGCCTGATGTTACAATCCTATGCGCCCCCGTATACGTACCCTTGAACCATGCACAAACAGTAATGTCCTCATAATCAAATTTATTTGTCCCCATCCCAATATAATTACCAGATCCGTCAAAACTGTATCCTCCTCCGTGTTTTCCCGAAGACGTCCACGTCGCTCCCACAACGCTTCCGTTATTTCCTCCGCCTGAAGCATCAACTACCTTCGTGGAATTCTCCCCGAGCAAACTCCTGTTCTCAAAGTTGTACATCAAAACCAAGCTGTTATTGTATAAAGTATAATTTGTCCCGTTCCAATTCCACTTGACTTCAGAAATATTGCCTGCTGAAATTGATGTGTTCATTTCCACATAGGAATTTATAGTTGCAACACCATCGGAAGGAGTGGGAGGAGAAATAAAAAATAACGCCACCAGCCCCGCTTCGGACTCTTGTGATGTTATAAGATTATAAACAACAGTTACATTCCAATTACCTGCATTATCTGTAAGATACCATCTGTAACCAATGGAAATTCCGACAGTAGAATTAAGTGTTTTGACTGCACTTACACCTTCGGGAGTAGTTGTGAAGTTTACTGCCGAATTATTCGTCCATGTTCCGCTGTTATTTGTAGAAAAAATCCATTGACCGTTATTATTCAAAGCCAAATCGTCATTTACATCTAAAGAAAACTCAATCGAAGTTCCACTTAAAGTAGTATTATGACTTGCTCCAGAATAGGTTGGCGAAGTCGTGTCATCCAAACTTGTCGTAGTCAAAACATAAACTGGGGTTACATTCCAATTGCCCGCATTATCTCTTGCATACCATCTGTAACCAATGGAAATTCCGACAGTAGAATTAAGTGTTTTGACTGCATTGGCCCACGAGGGTGTTGAAGTAAAATTCACAGCGCTGTCGTTCGCCCATGTTCCGCTGTTATTTGTAGAAAAAATCCATTGACCGTTTGAATTAAGAGCACTATCATCATTCCACAAGATTGAAAAATTAGTCGATAATCCCACATAACTATTATTGCTCCCTGCATTGGAATAAGTTGGCGAAGTCGTGTCTGGAGAAGAACTCACGACCAAAACTTCACTATCCATGTTTGAATTCGCCGAATAATTTGTTCCACCCGTAGTATTTAAAACATATATATATGTTCCCGCAGACGGCGTCCATGTTTCACCCGTCCCCTTATTTGTCCCGTTTCTATAAACAACATAACTAACATCTCCATCGCCCGTATTGCTCTCGGAAAGCCCTATTGTGACCTCAGTTCCCGCTGTGATTGACCATCCTCCGGACGAAGTCAAGGAACCCGCAGGAGAAATTTTATTCACTGTTAAACTCCGGGTATTATACCCATGCGTATAGTTCGTGCATCCGCTGGTCGAATAATTATAAGTATATGTTCCGGCAGCAAGAACAGAATTGTCTGAAACAGAACTTCCAGTATCGATCGTTGTTGAACCTCTCTTTAATGTATAGGTACATCCGCCATCACCAGAATTCGACTCGCTGCCTGCATAATTTGATGCAGTCTTATAATTTATTGGCGTTGTTACTGAAGTTGAAAAAGCCGGGGTCGCCTTGTTCATTGTAAAAGTGTTCGTCCAAGAACCTGCATCGTAATAAGAACCCTCTGTCACATTACACGAATAAAAATGACTGCCCGCAGGAATCGTCACAAATATATTATTCTGAGAAGTCACATCTACACCATTTCTCCACATGCTCAAAGTTCCATAACCACTTCCCCCGCCAGTCCTGCAAGACGCATTAATTGCAGTGCCATAAGTCCGAGGCGACGTCGGATTAAAAGTCATATAAAGGGTGGGCTCATGAGATACATAGCTCCAACTGCATCCATCCTGCGAATTACAATCAGTTTCGTCCAAACTCGAACATGGATCTGCCGTACCATCACAGCCCTCCACTGGATTAGAGCCATACCATGTGCACCCCCAAGAACTACAAGTGGATTGAAAATTTAGGTTAGAACAATCAATAGTCCCCTCACAACCTCCTCCCCATGTACATCCTGGATTATACTCACAATTATAATCATCTCTAGAAGTACAAGATAATGTTTCACCATCTGTACACTCTGAGCCAATCCAAGTACAATAATCATCTTCGCAACTAGACTGGCTCATATGGACATTACAATTTTCTGCAGTACCTGTACATCCATCCCAAACACAACCCCATCCTTCACAAGAATATTGAGTACCACTTGAACAACTTACAGTCCCTCCAGAACAATAACTCCATTCACATCCCAACTGTCCTTCGCATCCTCCTTCTGTACTATAAGTACTGCATGATGTCGCAGTACCAGTACATTCATAAGGATCAATTACAAAATCGTACTCCACATCTCCGACGCTTCTCAAATCAAAAACATCCTCGCTACCGACAAGTTCCCCCAGAAAAATAGTGTATCTCCCTTCTGTAATATTCTCAAACACCGCAATTAAATCTTCACCATTTTCCGTATAAACCTCAACTTGAGAATTATTCGCTCTTGCATAAATCGTGATATCTCTATCGCTCGTTAAATTATACTCAAACGTTACTCTAATGTAATCCCCAGAAGGAATCAGTGCATACTCGCCATCCACTTTGTTTACAAGACCAAAAACATCCTCAATAAATTCTCGATTCTCATCTAAATGCTGTGCATTAGTAATATAAATTATTTCATAAGTTTGATTAGACAAATGCGAAACAACCCACTCTATCATGTTTGCATTTCCGTCACCATCAATATCATAACTTTCAAAATCAAAACTCACCTTTTCTTTCCCGACCAAATGATACAATCTTATTTTATCCAAAGAAATTTCATCATCTAAGACGCTATACGCCACAACATCACTATACCCAAGTTCATCTGACGCAGAAATAATAATTCTCTTTCCATTAACAATTTCCTCTTCGAATGAAACAGGCGCTTCAGTATAATACTCTATGGCAACGTCAATTTTCTCATCCTTAGATTTTTCAATTATTTCCGAAACATCAACCTCCTTTCTATCGCCAACCTCTTTTATTTTGCCTTCAAGCTCGCTTTCTCCCACAACCCTCCCGCTTATTGTCAAACTCTTTACCCAACTAATAAAACGAGAAATCAATCCTCTCTCTGAAATCAAACCAACTACTTCCCCGGTCGCGACAACATTTACATCCTCAAGTTCTTCAATAGCTTTTCCCGCTTCATCCTCGGTTTTAATAGAAATATTCTCTGCATTTTTTGGAATTTTAATTTTTACATCAATATTTTCATTCTTATTTACTGTAAAACTTTTAACCCACTTTACAGGTTTGCCAATTACAATTTTAGTATTGTAGGTTGAAACATTAAAACCAGTTGAATTATCAACACTAACATTTGAAAGAACAAGCCCTGTTTCATTCAAACTTAAATTCAATTCACCCAAACTATTTTCGCTCTCGTTTGTCACATCCTCTGAAAAATTCCCCATGGTTTCATTTCCCATAAAATCGGAAATATTTTGACTGCCTACAGACTCTGTTTCATTATCCGTTCCGGCAAAGTCACTTTTATTTTGTAAATCCTCCAAAACAATTTCTTCATCAACAGTTTCATTCTCAACAAAAACTAAATCTTCACCTTCTAAATTCTCGATATCTTTATCTTCAACAATTAAACTCTCTTCAGAAGTCTCAGAAACTACCTCAACTTCGACAAATTCCGATGATGTACTACCCTCCAAGTCCGCAGAAACCACAGAAACAGATTCATCAGAATCCGCATCAAGAGAATTTTCGGATATACTATGCCCTGTTAATCCTAAAAAAAACTCTGTTATAGATTTTATAGAACCTTCAAAAAAACTATTAGAAAATTCATCAAAATTATCATGAAAAATTGTAGAATAACCAACTCCCACTATTAAAGAAAATAAAAAAACAGCGAATATAAAAAATAAAAAACCATAAATTTTCTTTTTCGATTCGACCTTCCCTAAATATCTTTTTTTGACTTTACCATCCTTGTCCCGATAACTTTCATAAATATATGGCCCATAACTTTTCCCCCTTTTCTCTACCACTCTTTTATAGCTCATAATCCGCTATTTTGTAGAATAACTGACTTTTAAAGATTATGGCAAAGAAATTTGTGATACAAAATAATATAACCCTCTCAAATTCGTTATATTTTTATGAAATAACATAACATAATCCAAAAAAAGGCTACTCCAAAGCAGCCTTTTTATTCATACTCTATCTCTTCTCTCTACTGAAACCAAATCACTGACCTCAGCCATTTATTCATTGATTTCAGTATAGTCAGATCCCACCGCGGAATCAAACTCGCAATTCTGAAAGACAACGTCTTTTGAGTTTGAAGAAACCGTGCCGCCCACAAAGACGCAGTCGTTAACAAGTATCGTTCCATATGTTACAACAAGGTGAGATATAACACCATCACCTTCCGTAGCCCCGAAGACGCAGTCGTTGAATTCCACCGCGCCCCTACTACACATAAGGAACAATCCTTCTTCTATCCCAATTGATGTGACACCATCAAAACGAATACCTGTCGAGTAATAAGCGGACCAGACTCCTATAGAGAAACCGACAACCCGCCCGTCTGAAACCGAGATATTGTGGCAATTGGTGAAACTTATTCCCTGGCTTTCTTTTTCTTTGTTCCAGTTCCCCCGAATTGCCTTATTGTTCATTTGGATTTCTACGTTGTTCACATCTTCCACAGACACTGCCCACACAACGTCATTCGCCAGCATATATTTTCTATTGCTCGCGAATAGCCATACCGCGTTTCCTGTATTCGGATCAACATTCCCCTCTGTAATCATCCAAACTTCGTTCCCATCGACCACCGCCGGAATCGGCTCCACAGCATGGACCAACCCACACGTCAGCCCGCCGATAACCGCAATAACCGCAACCAAATTTTTCACACTCGTCAACATGTTACTACCCTTTCAATCAAGATTCCTCGAAACTATTGCCAATCAGCGCACGCTGATTTATACCAAAATATCCGGAATACCACGAAATTCCCATTTCTCCAATGAAACTACCAAGTACAACAAAAAAATACTCGGCAAATTTCTAGGGAATCCCTTTCGGATCACTTATTTCACTGCTTAAAGCTTTGCCTCTAATTAACTAATATATAAAAAATTTCCGCCTTTTTAAACTTTTCGTTTATTGTCTTTTTGTAGGAGTGACAAAGAAAAGGAAAGAAAAGATAGAGAATACAAATTACCCCCTTTAAAATAAAAATAAAAATAAATTAAATTTATTTAATCACTACTATCACAATCACATTGATCACAACCGCTATCTGCGTCCCCCTCAGAATCACATCCTCCACTATCACAATTATTGTCACAGGCATAATTTGGTAGACATTGGAGATACGCACGCCCAAGAGATGCTATGGTTGATGCTGAGTAAACTAAATTATCTATACTCATTTTTCATTACCTCCTTTCAACTTTATCAAGTCTTCAAACCTCATATTAAAATTTTTAAAAAAAATTCTATTGACCTCCTCTTCATTAACGATATTTCTTGATTCTTTTAAAAAAGAAAATATTTTGGATTTTCCTCCCTCGATATTTTCAATAATTAATTTAGATAAAAAAAATCCGTTATCTGAATCTATTTTATAGTCTAAAGTTAATTTTAATTTTAATTTCTCTTTATTTATATTTTTTTTATTCATTCCAGAAAAATAATACGCCAAACCTTCGTTGAATATCGAATCTCCAAGATTTGCATTATAATAAATAATATGGCACATTTCGTGAATTAATGTATTAAAAATTTGTTCTTTTTTATGCGAAGTATATTTTTCACAAACCGACGGAGAAAAAATATAAATAATTTTTCCATTTACGGCACGTCCCCATAACTCTTTATTTTCAAATTTTTTACTTGTAAAAAACACATATTCTTCTGAGCTATATAAAAAACAAATCCTTATTTCTATCTCTTTTTTAAATTCATAAAGAGCTATTAAACGTTGATATTCTTCTTCTAATTTTTCAAAATTAAAACTAGAAACATAGCTTATATCTATTCCTTCATACTTTACCAAAAATCTTCCTATTTTACTAATCATTTTAAGAATCCTTTCAATTTTAATTTTTTCCCCATCTTTATTGCGATTGGTCTTACATCTTCTGGAAAAGAATTTAATCTAAAACCCGAATGTTTTATATCTTTCATAAACAAAAGCATTGAATCATTAGCAGTTAATATATGATGGCCATTGAACAAAGTATAAACACCCAAAGACTCCTCCCTTATTCTATAAGCCGATACTTTATATGTTCTACTCCCGTCTAAAAATTCTTCTTCTGTGGTTTGAGCCAATGATTTCTCTAGTTTCTGAACCATCCTTGAGTCTGGACTATTTTTTTCGTCCGAAGTTTTTAATCCTTCATATCTACATCCACCTTTACAATATTGGACTTCTCCACAACCATCACATTCTTTCGGGACATAATTGTCTTCTCTATATGTCCTCATTCTTTCCCAAATATCTGTAAATTTTTCAGTCAATATATTCCCTTCGTTTAAAGGCGAATGACCACAACTTCTTACATCTCCTTTATACCCGATTTGCACTCCGGTCCTTCCCGCCGAACACCCTCTTCTAAGAAACTCTAATTTTCGCAAATCTTCTGGGAGAATACAATAAGGGAGTAAAGTTAAAACAGATACTTTTATACCAAAATCATCCTTTAATTTTATCAACTGTCTAACTCCTCGAACCACTTCTTCATTATCCAAAAATAATGAACGATCACTATCTACTGACGATGGTCTAAGGGCAGGAGTTGCTGCAATAGCCGAGATTCCATATCTCTGATGAAGAAATTTACCGATTTCATAAATTGAATTTATATTAATACTATTCATAACTATATTTACTGAAGATTCAAATCCCAATGAGACAATTTTTTCTAAATTCTCAAAAAGTTTTGGAAGAGTTTTTTTGCCTGTTAATTTTTCAAAGATATCTATATCTACCGAAGGAACAGAAATCAAAAATCTCGTATGCGAATTCGCTTCTTTTATTTCTTGTAATTTTTCTTGATTTGCAATAGTTAAATTTGTATTCATTGAACATTTTATACCTCGCCTACCCAAGTTTCTTAATAAGGAAATAGATGCCAGCATATTTAACATTGGTTCTCCACCCGTTATTGTAGCATTAAAAGGGTTGACCTCATCAATAATTTTTCGACCAATTGCCACAGCATCTATTGCAGACATTTTTTTAGAATCTGAGAACTCGCTTCTGCCTAAATTATAGCAATAAAAACACCTATGATTACAATCTTCTGTAACTTCAATCTGAACATTTATAGGATATTTTAATCCAGACATCATTATTTAAATATTTATTGCCTTATATATTCTTCTACTTGGTCTTTTTGTAGGAGTGACAGAAAGAAGCCCTATGATTAAAATTAATTTCCCCTTCGTCTGTCGCCTTCCCCCAACATTTATTAATTCTCATCTATTCAAACTTCAATGAAAAAGAAAGGTTCGGAAAAATATTACATTTTGACATCACTAATTTTGGGGATTCTCGTCCTCGCCATTTCGCTATACTTCATCTTCAACGAATATTTTAATCAAGACGAAATCGACTGGGAGACATGCAGACAAAGTGTTTATTTAAGATCCATATCACCAGACTTCCATAAAATTACTGACCTTAAAGATGCTATTCCACTGAAATGTAAAACCCAGGTAATAGAAATCGACACTGCCAAGCCCGACGAAATTTATAAAAAAATTTCGGATACTATTGCATCTGGATGGTATTTATTTGGTGAAGGAAAATTTGATATTGTCCCCAGAAATATTCTTAAATCAAAAAACTACTGTATGGTTTTCGCAAGAGTTCATTTCACTCAAAAATCAATCGATAATTTAGATAAAAATTTAGGAATGGAAACTGAAGTTTTAAAAAAAATATTAAATCCGCCAAATGCCGACGCCGTTACTGGAATGAACTACCAACCATACCTCGAACCACTTAAAAAATATATAGAGTTTAATACCAACTTTTTTAAATACTACATAAATACAAAAATAAAGAACTCACAAAAAACTTACAATAACTACTTGCCTCTCCTTTCAAGTTCAATCGAAACCGATTATGTTTTGTTCAAAACGGAGATTTCCCCTTCTAAAAATGATTTATTATTTGTTTATAGAATTCCAAAAACTTCTGCTGCTCGAGAGTCGATAATTGGAAATATTGTAACAGGAATTGGAATCGGCTCTATCGGAATAGTTGCATTTCCCATTTCGGTTCCGGTCGCAATCGCAGGGGGAATTGGATTGAGTATAATCGCTGATAAAAATGTTTTTAATTTCGAAGATTTATGGAATAAAATTTCAGATAAAAAAGCGATAATAATAATTTCCCAATCGGATATTAATTCTATTGGTTGCGACGAATTCCTCACTATTCCTGCATAATTCTTATTTCTTGACAAATTCTTTCGCAAAATTCCGAATCAAGCCCAGTAACTGCATCTACATTATTTTCCTTTAAATTTCTATAATGCGTCTCAACCGTCGAAACATGATAATTATTTTCAGGGCAAATTCCAATTTTAGGTAAAACAGCAACAAGTGCCAATGCCGCTCCAATTACCAAATCAGTTAATTTCATTGAAATATAAGATATCCTTTATTTATAAATCTTTCTGTTGTAACTATTTTATCGGAGTTACAACTATTTACAGAATACTATTCCTGCATAGATTTCTTAAAACGTCTACTCCCAAATTGATTGGAAAGAACTAATTCATTGTAAGTATACGAGAGAATCATTGTTGGAGGATTTTCAAAACTTGAATTTCCAAGCTTCATACCTTTGTCATCATAAATCAAACCGTCATAAAAAATTAATGCGTACCCTTCAGTTGTACCGTCTTTGCCAACTATCCCCTTGACTCGCATTGGCTCATGAAAACTACTAATCTTATCATATAATAAAATTGAATTGCGATTAATGCTCCCATAATTGTACTCAATTGTTTCGGGGAAAAAACAATCCCTCAAATCCATATCCTCTCGTATCCATTCACCATTAAAAACATCGGAAATTCTGGGATTCTCATCTATCATATATTCGTCACTCATCCCCTCTTCATCAGAAATCTTTGGTTTCCCTCTAATATATGCTCTATTCCCAATAAAAATTACGTTTCCGTTTTCAGTAAAAACTACAGGTATTATGCTCCGTTGTCTTATTAATTCTTCTAATACAATCTCCTCTTGTCCCAAAGATTCTATAATGTCAGAGTATCCGAAAATTACTCTTCCATCTGGAATGTTAAAAAAACTCCCAATCCTTTCATCCCCTTCATACATGCTCATTGAACTAACATGCTCCCAAAGAGAATTATTCTCAGCAATAATTTGATAAATTAGCGGACTCCCTCTTGCTAAATAATGAGCATAATCACCGATTAAAAAACGAGATTGCAAAGATTTTGATACAGAAGACTTCGAAATTGCTCCACCCTTACTTTCAGAATCATTGTTGGAACTTTGCCCGATACGCTTCGAACAACCGTCCAGAAGAATTCCTGAAACAATTGCAGATAGCCCACCGATACCTGTTTTCAAAAAATCTCTTCTTGTTGTTTTCATTTTTCTTTAAGAACTTTAATCTTTTTAAATTTTACAATTACATCGACTCCATCCTAATCGACTCCACTTCAAATTAATTTAATCGCTTTATTCACTAATTTTATGCTAGAAAAATTCTAAATTAAGGGCAGAGGTTTTCCTCAGTAAAAATAATAATGATGAACAAAAATCTTGATTTGAAACAGAGCCGTCTAATCAAAACCTATTTAAAGCCTCAAATTTTCTCCTTGTTATGGCAAGAAAAGCATCTGGCGGGAAGTACAAAAAAGTAAAGAAAAAGAAACTCATCGGCAGACAAGGACAACCAAGAATTGTAAAACTTGGCGAAAGAAAGACAAAGACTCTCAAGGGTAGAGGCGGAAACAAAAAAATAGTTTCTCTTCAAAACAACATCGTTAATTTAAATGCCAACGGAAAAACAAAAGTAACCGCAATAAAAAACGTCATCGAAACGCCGTCAAATATATTTTTAGCAAGACAAAACATTCTCGTAAAAGGTGCAATTATCGAAACCGAGCTTGGAAAAGCAAAGATAACAAATAGACCTTCGCAAGAAGGCAACGTGCAAGCAATTTTAATCTAAACAAATAAATAAAAAATGAGTTCTATAACCTTTATAATTAATATTATACCGCAATCGATTGCGCTGACAAAAAGAATTCTCGCTCAAATAGATAACTATCTATTCCATAAAACAAAAAACGAATACGATCTTAGTTTTTTCTACAACCCTCCAAGACTGAAATCTAACATAAAATTAAAAAAATAATCCAATTCTATCAATTCATTTACAATTCTCATGAGGATTTTAATGGCTCTGACGAGTGCTGACCTCGTGACCTCCGCCTCATGAGAGCGGCGCTCTACCGCTGAGCTACAGAGCCATTAAAAATAAATCATTTCTTGACTTTTAAAGTTTTAGAATATCATAATACCTAATCATTCTATATTTTTAATAATCCCTTTCGCAATTTGATGCATCTCAAATTCTGAAGGTTTTGGATCAAGAGGCTTCTTGGGAAACTCGGTAAAACCATCGTCCTTAGTTCGGGGGAAAAGATGAATATGAGCATGCGGAACTTCCATGCCAATTATTAACTGCTGAACACAGTCCGTATTGAAAGTTTTTTTTAAAAGTTCAGCAACATTTTTTACAGATAGCATATAATTGACATATTCTTCATCGTTCGCATCCCAAACCCAACGTATATGTTTTTTGGGAATTACAAGAACATGCCCTTTAGTAAATGGATTGGCATCCAAAAATGTTAAAAAATTTTCATCTTCGCAAATTTTATGACAAGGAATTTCCCCTCGGGCAATCCTGCAAAAAATACAATCTTCCATATATATTTACATCTTAAACTTTTTAATACTTTTCGTCACAGGGCATGCATCCTCCTCCACAATCAACCCCTTCTTCGTCGCCATTTAAAACACTATCAAAACAATAATCGCAATACCTACTTTCCTCTCCATCATCCAAATTAATATTCAAGTGAGGCTGACTGCTTGTTCCCTTATCAATTCTTGCAATCAAGCTATCATCCAAATTATTATATATTCCTATAAATTCTATTCCACACTTCTTAAAAATTTTAGTGTAAATATCTATACTCAAGGAACATCTGGCGCTTTCTTCAACTGTCGCCGTGCATGAATTTCTGTCTTCACAAAGACGCGTTTTCTCTCCACTCATATTTGCCAGCTGATCATTATTTAAAAAAACAAAATCATAGTCAAGCCCGCATTCTGTCCATTCGCCGCATCGAATATTTGGAACGCATTTGCCATCCGAAACACATTTTATTTTCATAGGAATATTGTAACTTGTCCCGCAATTATTCAAATCTTTGCAACTCGGAACCGTAAACCCGCCAGAACAACTTGACCATTCACATTCCCAGGATTCCTTGCAGCCCTCACCACAATATCTTGTATTCTCAGGAATCGAAGTCGGAACAGCGCAATTTTTCAAATCACGACAATCCCTTTTTTGAACTCCGTTGTAACACGCTTCCCATTCTGAACAATCCCAATCAGAATTACAATTCGATCCCCATATCCTTTCCCTGTCGACAAGACTTAAAGAAAGAATATCTGAATCAATAAAACTAAAATTTCCAACTTCTACAAAACCGCTTTTATTAACAGTCTTTAAAGGATTCAAGCTTGCCTCTATATCCTTTCCTCGATCAGGGCAATAACTTACAAAAACTTTTCGCGGTTCAGAACAGACTCGTTGAACATTTTTGCCGCTAACTTTCAAAAATACTTCGATGTTTTTAGGATTTTTTTCAGCCAAAATTTTATAGATTTCTTCACCACCCGCTTCAGGAATTTCCTCAACATCATAAAATCTTTCGGAAAAATCAAAAAAAGAAACTCTCATTGAGTTTATTTCATAAGGGTCAAACCCCCTCTTCACGCCAAAAAAAATTGTCTTTGTATAAGCATCGTAACATGACTCATAAGAAAAATCAGAACCAAGTCCCACCTCAATACAATCATCTTCACGGTCATCTGGTTCAAAACTATAATAATTAGAAACAATAAAATAAAAAACAGCCAAGCTCAAAACTGAAAGAACAATTAAATTAAATAACCTGAACCACTTTTTCATTAACTATGGAACATCAAATAACTATCCCCTCCCCTTTCCGACTTCTTCATTTCAAAAATCTTTCTTTTTTCTTCTTCTCTCAATTTCTTTATTTTTTTATTCGCGATTTCTCGCTCTTTTAAAATCAAGGAATTTTTCATTGTTCTATGAACGTTATCTTCAGCAGAGTTTTTCACCAGAAACTCTTTTTCTATATCTTTAAAATTTTCTTCCCATTTTCTCTCTGGCACGTCAACTCTTTCAAACTTGAAAATTCCCAAAAACCACTTCAATTTTTTAGCCAAAAAATCTCTCGCTACTTCAAATTTTACAAATAAAAACTCTTCCACCTTGTTTTTTGAAAGCTCTTTCTCTTCACTAAAAATTAAACCTTCAATTTTATCTAAAAAGGAATGTTCCTCTTGTTTTACTTTTCTTATCTCCACGCTTCTAAAAATCTCAGTAAAATTTTCCGCCAAAGAACGAACCAAAGCATCGTTAACCTCTTCCGATAAATAATAAGCATCAAACATTGACTTGCAAAACATGGCAACATCCGGACGTTTAATTTTTTTAAAAAACTCTGTCAACTCAGCAAAATCCGCACTCACTGAACTTTTAAAAGTCTTATGGAAATAAGCCTTACTGACATTATCAATATAGTCCAACTTTTCCCTGGGATTTTTCCCAGATCTAATATGTTTTTGTATCTTCTCTATAAAATATTCTTTTGTAACATTAATCTTCTTTTTTTCTCGTTTTTTCTTGACCCTAAACTCCAGGTAAGTTAAAAAAGCCGCCATCAAAACAGCGAAGACAACAAGCGCCAAAACAATTTGAATTCTTATATCAGATAAAAACAAATTCATGCTTTCCCACCTCATAAAAATAATAGTATCCAAGGATATAAAAAGGTTCTGATAAAATTGACTTATTGGGATAATCGTCACAAAAACATTTGAATTTTTATCATATAAAGTTTTAAAAAGCGCATTTCTCAAGATAGATTATGGTAAATGGAATCGAACGACCTTTGGATTTGCTGAATTCAGCAAAAGGTAAAGAGATTTTAGTACAGCTGAAAAGCGGAAAGCAACTCGTTGGAACTTTGCTTGCTTTCGATATCCACATTAACGTGGTTATTGACAACGCAAAGGAAATCGAGAACGGCGAACAAACAAGAAGTTACGGATTAACTTTCTTGCGTGGAGATACAATAATCTTTATCTCGCCATCGTCAGCTGCTAAATTTTGAATTGAGCATTAGCCTTGTTTAATTTGCTAAGGCAATGTTTCTAAAAAAATGATGAAGTTAGCGGCAAGTTTATTAAATTGAAAATATTTAGGGAAAGATGAAATGGAAATCCTTAATAGTCGTATTCGGAGTAACAATCTTGCTTACATTAAGTTCTTTATTTCTAAAAACCATCCCATGTATATCTTGGTCCTCAGAAGGCGGAATGAGAGAAGATTTAGTGCCGCATCATACATCTTGTAATATTTTTTATGGCTTTGGTCCTCACTACGAATATTATTATCTAACTACAAACCCGACTGTCGCATTTATTTTAACTTTCTTCATCGCATTAATAATAATTTTCGTAATTGGTTTCCTTGTTCAAAAAATCAAATCAAAAACCCAACCATAAACATCCTCTTTCCTTCCTCTCCCCTTTCTTTCTCCTTTCTCCTTCTCCCTCTTTTCCTCTTTCTTTTTTCCTTCCTCGCAACTTTGATTTATATGAGAGAAATTCGCAGCGTAAAATTTTCCGAAGTGTACTCACGTACTCGAGGAAAATTTTACCAAGAATTTATCCATAGAAATCAAAGTTCAACCTTATCAAAATCTTCTGCAACGACTACTTCCTTAAAAATCTCCGAAGCCTCTTTAACAATTACCTTTGGAATTTCATCATAGCGTTGACTTAGATGTGTCAAAATTAACTTTTTAACTTTGGCTTTTTTCGCAATCGTCGCAGCTTCCGTACTTATGAGATGAGCTCGTTCGTCGGCAACTTCTTTATCTTCTTTAGAATAAGTAGACTCACAAACTAAAATATCGGCGCCTCGCGAAATTTCTATCGCACTCGTATTCATTTTGGTATCAAGCACAAAACTAATCTTCTTGCTCGGCTCAATATAAATCATTTTTTTCCCATCAATTTTTTTACCCGCAATTTCAACAACCTTCCCTTCGGCAAGCTCATTTATCAAAGGAGAATTTGGTAATTTCAGCTTGGATAACTTTTCTTTATCCAGTCTTTTCCTTTCCTTCAAAACAAAAGAATATGCAATACAAACCACATCATGTTCCATCACCGCACTTTCAATATAAAATTCCTCATTTTCAAAAAAAATTCCATTATCAATTTCATGAACTTTTATATCTAATTCTGTACCTTTATGTGCAAAAAGTTCCAAGTATAAATCAATTCTTTTTTTTGTCCCTCGCGGTCCATAAATTTCCAATTTTCTATTGTATCCATTTAACATCAAAGTCTTGAAAAGTCCTGGTAATCCAAGAACATGATCCCCATGCCAATGCGTTATCAAAATTTTTGTTACTTTGCATGGATTAAGTTTCGCCTTTCTAAACTGCCTCTGTGTCCCCTCCCCGCAATCAATTAAAATATTTTCATTTTTATATTGCAAATAAATCGATGGATGATTTCTTCGTGACGTAGGAATCGCCGAACCCGTCCCCAAAAAAGTCAACCTTATTTTTTCCGCCATCACAAAACTTTCACACGAACCCCCTTCCAAATTTTAGGTACTTTCTTTATAATTCCTCTCTCTGTATATCGGTACGGTCGCTTCACAATTACTTCGATAAATTTTGGCTCGTTATCTTTGCCCTTGACTAAGAAAATAAAACACGGAACATTTTCTTTCTCAAGAAACATTTTCAAATCTTCTAACATGAAATATATAGAAAAGAAGACTTTTTATTTGTTGCTTAAGCAGGTACCCGGGGTTGCCGAGCAAAACCATTTTTCGACTTTTTAAAAATCAACTAACTAGAGAAAAATGCGTTTTGTGAGTAGGGGATGAGCGGGTTGCAGGCTGCAACCTTTAAGCAGGTACCCGGAATTGCACCGGGGATGAGCGGGTTGCAGCCGCTTGCCTTACTGCTTGGCTATACCTGCACATCGATAATAGAAATCATTCACTTTTAAAATTTTGTATATAGATGTTCCCTGTAACCTCCGAGTTCAGATCAGCGCACATTCCGACAGGTGAGCAAAACCATTTTCGACTTTCTTTAAAAATCAAAACTATCTAAGAGAAAATGGTTTTGCGAATTTTTGAACCTGCGACCGTCGCAGTTTCAAATCCAATTTTTGACACAGCGCACCCGACAGGATTTGAACCTGCGACCCCTGACTTTCTCCTTCAAAAAATGAACGAACCGTTCACGCTTAGAAGGCCAGTGCTCTATCCAGGCTGAGCTACGGGTGCATAAAAATCTATTATAAAAATCATATATAAAGTTATTGACTTCTAAACTTCATAACAAAAATAAAAAATAAAAAATAAAAAAGCAAGAGTAAGAAATTATCTCTTTGGACTATAGTTTCTTACAAGCTTCCCGATACCTATTACGAGGACCACGATAGCAAGAACCCATTGAAACCACACACCAGAAAAAGTGGTTGGCAGAAGCAATGCAAGAACAAGTAGAACTCCAATAAGAGTTACTAACCATGCTGTTAATTTGGCCATTTCTCACCTCCGCTTTTTACAATAATTCTATCTTTAAATACCTAATGTATACGCCTAAGATATTTTTATAAACTCCAGCTTCCCTAAGAGGTCATGGAAAAATTATCAATTGATGAAATGACGAACTTTTGCAAAAGAAAAGGCTTTGTGTATCAATCGGGGGAACTCTATGGAGGAATCGCAGGATTTTGGGATTTTGGTTCACTCGGAACCGAATTAAAGAAAAATATTAAAAACAGTTGGTGGAAATTTCATGTCCAACAAAGAGAAGACATTGTAGGGCTAGACGGTTCAATAATAACAAACCCAAAAATTTGGGAAGCTTCGGGCCACGTCGGAAATTTTGTTGATTTAGCAACTGTATGTAAAAAATGTAAAACAAAATCTAAAATCGACAAGCATGAATTTAAAACAGCAGTGTGTGAAAAGTGCGGAGGAGAATTGGAATCAAAAGGTGAATTTAATCCCATGTTCACAACCTCTGTCGGACCAATCAAAGAAGATTCAATGATAGCCTACCTTAGACCTGAAACAGCACAACTAATTTTCTCAGATTTCAAACTAATTCAGGAAAACGCGCGATTAAAGCTTCCCTTCGGAATTGCACAAGTCGGGAAATCGTTCAGAAACGAAATAGCGCCGAGAAATTTTCTTTTTCGATCAAGAGAATTTGAACAAATGGAAATAGAATATTTTATCAATCCAACTAAAACAAATGACTGCCCATTCGAAATACAAAATATAGAAGTACTAATTTACTCAGTAGAAATGCAAAAAAAGAACAAGCAACCGGAATTAATGTCATTAAAAGATGCTTTAAAGAAAAAAATTATAATGCTCCCATGGCACGCCTACTGGCTATCAAACGAACTTTCATGGTTTTTTTCACTTGGAGCAAAAAAAGAAAATTTCAGAATAAGACAGCATTTACCCGAAGAAAAATCACACTACGCAACTGACACATGGGATATCGAATACAATTTCCCTTTTGGCTGGAAAGAACTTCAGGGAATCGCAGATCGGGGAACCTACGATTTAATGCAGCATCAAAACCACTCAAAAAAAGATTTAAGAATTACAGACGAAGAATCAAATCAAAAAATTCTGCCGATGGTTGTAGCTGAACCTTCACTCGGAGTCGAAAGAGCTTTCCTTGTTTTTCTCTTTGATGCATATTCAAAAGACAAAAAAGACAACACCATACTTAAATTAAACCCGAATTTGGCCCCATATAAAGCCGCCATTTTTCCCCTTGTAAAAAAAGATGAAGAACTCATAAAAATTTCAAGAAATGTTTTCGAAAACCTAAAAAAAGAATTTTATGTTTCATATGACGAATCAGGTTCCATCGGAAGAAGATATGCAAGAAATGACGAAATCGGCACCCCTTTTTGCATAACAATCGACGGAGATTCTATAAAAAATAAAGACGTAACCATCAGAAATCGAGATGACGGACAACAAAAAAGAATTAAAATTTCGAACTTAAAAAATATTCTAAGAGAATTAATCAACGAAGAAATCAAATTCGAAAAATTGTAAAAATAATATTATTTTTACAATAGTAAGTAACGCAATCTTGCAAGCATCCTATTCCCAGACAATTTTGCAAACAATAGAAACAAATCATCATATAGAGATAATCTTAAATAGTTCCTGTTTTTATCAACAAAGGTAATAACATGTCAAACATTCTCGCATTCGTTTCGATAAAAGGAGGCGTCGGAAAAACCACGATAGCACTCGAGACTGCATGTTCACTCGCGAAGAATTTTGACAAGAAAATTCTTCTTGTCGACGCAAATTTTTCCGCACCCAACATCGGACTCTACTTGGATCTAACAAGCGATCTGACACTGCATGACGCACTTTCGGGAACACCTCTTCATAATGCAATTTACGAAAGTCACGGGATAGACATAATCCCGGCATCAATGTATTATAAAAACGAAGTCGATATTTTCAAATTGAAAAAAATTCTCGAAAAATTCAAATCAAGATATGACTTCATTATAATTGATTCCTCTCCAAATTACGAAGAATTAAAACCCGTAATCGCAGCTGCCGATAAAATTTTCATCGTAACTTCACCAGATCACGTCACGCTCACAACATCTCTAAAAGCCGCAAAACTCGCCAAAGAACAAAATACCCCAATCGTCGGAATTTTAGTTAACAGAATAAGATCTCCAAAACACGAATACGATCTTAAAGAAATTGAAAAAATTTCAAAAATTCCCGTCATGGCAAAAATTTACGATCACAAAAAAATGGCTCAAGCAATCTACCAAAAAAAACCCATGACAATTCTTGACAATTCAAATTACGTTTCAAAAGAAATCAAAAGATTCGCCTCAGCAATTTCTGGAAATCCTGAAAAAATAAACCTGATTGAAAGATTTATGAAAAATTTTCAAAAGGAAAAGATCAACAGGGAATTATACAGAGAAAGATTTTATGAAAGTAAATTTTGAAATGAAACAAAAATACAAAAATTAAACGAATATAATCCCTTTCATCACATATAATACTCAGGGCGTACAATAAAATATTACTCAGGGAATCGTTTTAAATCTCAAATTATACATCACCCAAAGGAATGTCAAAATAACTACCACAATTATTAAAAAATAAATGCTCAAATCGATAGTTACATCTTTATTAGTTTCGAGAAAAATTGATTCAAGAGAATCTCTCATTTCATCCAAATCATTAACATTAAAGAACTTGCCACCGCTATTGAAAGCAATTGATTTTAAAAGATCCTCGTCCACTTTTGAAATCGTATTAAATTCCGGAACCGTCCCCCCTTCAATCGTCCCAACAGCAATCGTATTTACAATCAAATTATTTCTATTAATATAACGAATAATTTGAGGTGCTTCACGGATATTTAGCTGACCATCACTAATCAAAACAACAGACTTCATCTGACGATTTTCAAAAAGGTCGTTCGCCGCAAGCAACGCATTATAAATATTCGTGCCGGAAACATCTCCAATCTCTATTGCATCCAAAGCAAGCTTTGCCTTTATCTTGGAACTGTCAATATTTTGATATATGGTCGCATCACCCGAAAAGCCAATTATCCCGATCTCCACCCCCACTGGCAACAAATCAACAAAATTTTTTGCCTCATCTTTAGCAACGATAAAACGATTCGGGGAAACATCTTCGGCAGTCATGCTTTGCGAACTATCCAATGCTATGACATAAGAAAAAGAACTCGTGGTCGCATTAAAAGTAATCCCCATCCCTGCTAACGCCAGAATAACCATGCTAATAACAGCAAGATTCAGGTAAAGCGCAACAAAATTTCTCGAAAAAAATTCTATATCATAAAACCTTTTCATCGCACCAAAATTCGAAAAAACCATGGACTTTTTTTTATTATACACGAAACTAAA
The DNA here is from genome assembly GCA_041649045.1 of Candidatus Pacearchaeota archaeon. Lineage (GTDB taxonomy): Archaea > Nanobdellota > Nanobdellia > Pacearchaeales > GW2011-AR1 > JAGVXH01. Next base: position 59,302 of record JBAZNV010000004.1, on the reverse strand, counting down.
AAAATACACAAAGATGAAAAATGGTATTAAAAAAAGTAATATCAAAAACTTCGGATATAAAAAAGATATCTCCATTATATTCTCCCCTTTCCCATGGCCCTTCTCTTAAGAAAAGAAACCAGGGGAATTGCAAAAGGTTTATCTATGGTAAGCTCTAACGAATCTATCCGCGATTTTTTCAAAATTTCGCTCAGCATTTTCTTGTGGTAAACAACACTCTCTCTATACCTTTTATATGCAATGCTTGTATCTAAAATCATCTGATTCGAAGAAAAAGGATCTTGAATTGCTAACTGGAAAGAATTTTTTGGCAAACTCTCGTCCATTGGGTCCCTTAAAATTATTGCCATAGTTTCATACTTTGAACCCAATAAAACAAGGTTCCTTTCAATCCTTTTATTCGCACTTATAAAATCCGAAATTATTATGAAAACATTATGCGAAGTTTTAACATGTTGTAAAGCAAATTCTATGGCTTCATTTAAATCACATCCTCCGCCATACAAACTCACATCAGATAAAAACTTTGTAAAGAGAAAAAATTGATTCTTCCCGCCCGAAGGATACAAAATTTTAACAATCTTTTCTGAAAACATGATTAGACCCGTTCTATCCCCCGACCCTAAAATTAAATGCCCCAATGCAGCAATTAATTCAGCCGCATATTCGGATTTTAATTTATCCCCAGAACCAAAAAGCATGCTACTGCTCACATCCAAAATAAAATAAATATTCAAGTCCCTTTCTTCAACATATTTTTTTACAAGAATTTCGTTTGACCTCAGCGAGGCTTTCCAGTCAATAACAGACGCATCGTCATTTTGTTCAAAAGTTTTATACGCATCAAACTCCAATCCCTTGCCTCTAAAAATTGTTTTATATAATATTTTTTTTATCGGAAATTTCTGCAAAATCTTTTCGAACTCGTTTACAGCCGTTGGAAAATTAATCAAAAACTTGCCCTTTAAGTTGGAATTATAATTTGAACCCATGCTCTTAAGGAACATTTACTTTCGCTAAAATATATTTTATTATTTTATCTGAATGAACTTGTTCTGCTTCAGCCTCATAATTTAAAATAACTCTATGCCTCAACACCGGATAGGCAACAGATTTGACGTCTTGCGGAATGACGTGGTCCCTCCCGTTCATTAATGCTTCTGCCTTAGAAGCAACATATAATGCAATTGAAGCTCTGGGGCTCGCCCCGCATGAAATATACTTTGAATACTCGTGGTCTTTTCTTCTGGTTTCATTTATTATTTTTACTATGTACTCCTTTATAACCTCTGATGTAAAAACTTTCTTAACTCTGCCTTGCAATTCCATAATTTTTTTTGCATCCAAAACTTTTTTCAACTTGAAATCTCCAAAATCTTTCATGGTCACATTCTGGTCCAATATGGATTTTTCCTCTTCTCGCGTAGGATAATAAATCAATAATTTGAATAAAAATCTATCAATTTGAGCTTCAGGAAGAGAATACACGCCACTAACTTCAAGCGGATTTTCCGTGGCCATGACAAAAAATGGATTTGGGAGATTATACGTCTCACGCGAAATACTTACAGCTCTTTCCTGCATTGCCTCAAGCAAAGCAGACTGAGTTTTTGGAGGACTTCGGTTTATTTCATCAGCAATTAAAAAATTCGTAAAAACAGGTCCTTTAATTACTTCAAATCCTTTTTTTGGAGTGTAACTTACAATCCCTGTTATATCTGTAGGCAAGAGGTCTACGGTAAACTGGACCCTTTTCATATCGCAGCCCATTACTTCAGCAAATGCCTTTACTATCAAAGTCTTTGCAACACCAGGGACACCTTCAACTAAAACATGACCATTGCACAATATTGCTCTTATAATTCCTCTCACTATCTCCTTCTGCCCAACAACAACTCTCGACAATTCTTTTTCAATCTCTTCAATTACATTTTTCACTTCCTTATCTTCACCCTTCTTCACCTTATTCTCACCCTTCTTCATTATATATCCTCAAACCTATATTTATTAAATCTTATTCTTTTATATATGTAAAAAACAAATCCGCCCAATAATACCATCAAAACTGCAATCGACAAATAGTAAAAATTATTTTTTAAAAAGCTGCTGAATTTATTTTTTACCTGCTCGTTTGACCTTATCGCCTTTTCACACGCAGTCGCAACTTCTTGTGCAATTTTTGCCGCCATTGTGTAATTCCCGTTTTCAAAATTATCTCTGGCGCCATTAAACAATTCTGTAAGTTCTATGCACTCTGGATTTTCCGCGATCAATCTTTCAGTAAAAATTATTATCTGTTCTGCGACAGTGTCATTAATCCTTTTCAGCTCAATAAAAAAATCTCCCCAATCGCTAAACTTCGGAGAAGTCGCATTCGCATAAATCGTCGCCTTATATCTCCCGGACTTTTGTGTATTCGCAGCAATTTTCAAAACAAAGTCCCTCGACTCTCCGATAGACAATTTGTCAACATAAGTTGGCTCCATTAAAATTTTAACATCTTCCGAAAATTCATTATTATATAAAACTAAATTACTTAAATTAATTCCCAAAATATCAATCTGTCCATTATTTTGGAGCATAAACGGAACTTCAATATAATTATCTTCCGTTAAAATAATATCCTGCGGAACAATAATTCTCATTGAAAAAATCTTTATTGTAGTGGCCGAACTTGAACCGCCGGAACTCGCAGGCGAAGGCGAAGGCGTTGTCTGTGGAGCAATATATTCAACCTCAAATTCATTGCTTGAAGCATTGCCCACCAAAACTCCTGACTCATATTCATGAGCAACAACTTTTATTATTTCGGTAACTGCCGTCCCCGAGCCTATTGTTAAATTCCATCCGCTAAAAGAAGAACCAATTGAAATATATCCGGCTCCGGAAACTGTTTCTATCTCAAACACAAAAGTTTGGTTCGTTCCATAATCCAAATAATCCTCGTCTTCAAAATATTCTGTTAAATCGACATACGCCGTGCTCCCAACAGTTATCGGTCCTTTGTCTGAAATTTCTCCGTTAAAAGATATGTTGTTATTCTTATGGCTAATGTTAACCTTCCAATTAACACTATCATTCAAGTCGGGATAAACCGGATTAAAAACTACCATGGTAAGGTTCTTGTGTTTTCCGTAACTCTCATCAGTAAAATTAGGTGTAAAATACCATGAAAAATTTTGGCCATCTATCCAACTGGAATTCGTTTCATTTCTCAAACTCAAATCGTCTATTAATTCTGTATAATTAAAAAAGGTCGAATTTAAATAAACAATCCTGTCCAAATAAAATCTATAAGTTAAATTTGTATTATTGATTGAATAGTTTACGCCAAAGCTAAGCTCTCCTGTTGAAACATTTTCCGTCCAATTAAAAACATAATTACCAAGAGGTGCTGTTATATTCGGATAACCATAAACTGACAACTTAAAAATTTTGACCGTCTCTGCTTCGCCCGTATCATTCACCTTAACCCTGTATTCCCACTCGCCTTCATGACTGGAATTCAATGGAAAATTTATCTCACCAGAGTTCTCATCAATCGTCAAAAAATTTCCACCGACAGTTAGGTTTTCCAGAACAAAAGTCAAATTTCCTGAGCTGTCGTCGCCATCTTCTTGATCCGTCGCATTTACGTCAAAAAAGAAAACATCATCTATTCTTGCAGTTAAATTATTAAAATCAGTTATTTCTGGAAAATCATTTGTTTCATTTATTGTCAAATTAAAATAATAAATATCACTTACATCCGCTGAATCTGTCAGATTAATTGTAAAATTATACAGACCAATATTAAGATAGTTGGGAGTAAAATTGGCAGCATAAACTGCAGGATTTGTTCCTTCGGCAGGAGTTTCCAGATAAAAAGAAATATTTGGGGAAGCCGCCACGTAACTTAAATTATGAAAAGTTGCATTTATTGTAATATTCTCCTGATAAAAATTGCTCTGTTCAGTTGGAACAAGAAGATCATCATCAAAAACCTGAAGAGATAGTGTTATAAAAAAACTTTCATTGACGCTTACCGCCGAATCCAAAGAAATCGACCCGACACTTGTGTTCTCTCCTGTCAGCGAACTTATATTTGGAGCATCATTAACATTACTGATCGTGAAATTAAAAACTGTCGAATTGCTCAATTTACCGTCCGAAGCCGTTATCGTGACCAAGTGCTGGCCAATATCCACATCAGTCGAAGTAAAATTTATTATCCCGCCGCTCGTTAAATTAAACCCGTCAAATTCTGTATCGCTCACGTAACTAAAAACTAATGTATCATTTTCGGCATCCGAAGTAAAATCTTCCGTCAAATTCAGATAGGTTAAATTACCTTCATAATTCGCAAAAGTATAATTTGAGTCATTCCATCTGGGCGCACTGTCATCCCCGAAATTAACAATAAAAGTTATATTGTCAACATTATCTGCGCCATCAGTAACATTAATCATAGAAGTACAATTCACATCTGCTCCACATTCGCCTTTGCCAGAAACATAATCAATAACAACCGAAACGGGGCTCATGTAATTTTTATCATTTGAATTCGCCAAAATAATATTTGGCTGAACAATTTTTATCCAACTTACATTGCTCAAAAAAGTCAGATATTCCATTTTTACATCCTTGTCTGGGATCAATAAATCATCATCCGAAGCATTGATATTCAAACTATAATTTTCAAAAACCGGGAGATAAGCATCATGATAAAATTCATTCATTGTAACATCGCTTTCCACCCAATCAATTGAAAAATTTATTTCTTCAGTTGCCGAATTTCCATTGCCGTCATTCACACTAAAATCAATCGTCCAATTTCCCACATAAGACTTGTTTAAATTAATTGAAATTGGAATTGAAAGTAAATTCCCCGAAGAAGAATTTGTGCTATTGCTATAGAACCATTCCCTTAGACTCACGAGGTTCTGAGAATATTCATCGCTTTGCAACGAAGCATGGCTGGACAAATTTAATTCATCTTCGGAATTGACCGTAGTCACATTAATAACACAGCTAAGCAACTCGCCTTCAATTAAAAACTGATTTGTGCAATTAGTCACGTCAACTGTAAGTGAAGATAAAACATCTAAGGTCACAACTTCGCTAACCACCCAATTGTCTTCATAATCAGAAGTGCAATAAACAAGTGGCGAACAACTATGATCTTGTTCTGTAACATTTATCCAAAAAGAATAAGTCCCTACTTTATTAGCATCCCACGAAACTCCCAGACTCGCCGATGAATCGGAAATATTTTCAATTGTGAAAATCTCGCAATCCTCGTCATCGGCCAATCCAGACCATCCTGCATGAGTGCAATTTATAGGCGTCAAGGTAAAATTCAGGGGATAGTGCCCCTCCTCGTCATTCATCGTTATCGTATAATTAGAAGAATCACTGCTCCAATTATAACTATCCTCAAGATTTGTAAAAATTGGGGCATCATTCGTCGCATTGGCTATGAAATTAAATTTTGCAGAAGTCCCTGTCTGCCCCGTGCTTTGAGCATGAACATTAATTGTAAAATTACCTGTTTCATTATCATTTGCCGTATCCATTCTTAAAATGCCCGTCGTTGAATTGGAATACTGCGTATCATTCCACGGCATCCAATAATACAAAGAATGTGCGCTTCCAAGCGTCCCATCCACCCACGAAATATCAAGTATGGAAAAATATCCTAAATCTGAATAATCACTTAAATTAGAAGTAAAATTATGATAATAATCCGCATCTTCATTTAACCAATACGTTGTCTGATAAGCGACAGGGTCCCATACTACCGCACCAGCCAGCTCCAAAATCGCAACGCTAATAAAAAAAGTCAAAAAAATCAAATTACTTTTCCCCATTTTCTACCTCAATAATCATTTTTTTTGTCTTTACATCAAACTTAATTTTTATTCCCTGCCCTTCTTTTAAATCCATCGTGTCGACTATCGCCTTTGGAATTTTAATTCTATGCCCCTTTTGTATACCAACGCCCTTAAAAATAACTTCATTCATGTACTTTTTATATACCTTTTTTATACATTAAATATACTTTTTAAGGTATTTAAATATTTACACTTTTCAGCCTATCAATGCCAAAACTCTTATACCTCATAATCCTAATTTAATAATGGGAAAACAATTGATCGCCCAAGGAGCAGAAGCAAAAATATTTTTAGTTGACTCGACAACCATAGATAAGGAATCAATTAATATTTTACGCACTGACTTCCAATCAAATGAGCAAATAAATCCTGAAAAGAAAACTGCCACAAAAAAGGAATCGCCTTTAATATTAAATCAAACACCTTATAAAAAATTTATTCTAAAATCTCGCATTTCAAAATCTTATCGACACCCAATTATTGATAAACAAATAAGAATAAGACGAACAAGATCGGAAGCAAAAATTCTGAATAAAGCATTGTCTTTGGGAATAAATGTTCCAAGCGTAATTAAAACAGAAAAATTCAATCTCGAAATTGAATACATTAAAGGTGATAAATTATCAGAAAAATTAAACTACTTCTCTAAACAAAAACAGTCAACTGCGATGAAAATGCTCGGAGAACAAACTGCAAAGCTGCACGACGCCGAAATTATTCACGGAGATTTAACAACTTCAAACACAATATTCAAAAAAAATAAATTATTTATAATAGATTTTGGACTCGGATTTTTTTCACCAAAAATTGAGGATAAAGCAGTTGACCTTCATTTGATAAAACAAGCGCTTGAAGCAAAACACTATAAAAACTACAAAGAGCTTTTTGAACAATTTCTTAGTGGATATGCACCAAAAGATAAAGAAAAAATAATAAAAAAACTTGAAACCGTAGAAAAACGCGGAAGATATAAACATTAATTTATCTCTCAGCGCACAATCGCTATACTTTTAAACTTTCTTTTTATGATTTATTTGTAGCCCCGTAGTCTAGCGGTCAAGGATTCAGCCCTTTGGAGGCTGAGGCCCCGGTTCGAATCCGGGCGGGGCTATTCGGATTCGAACCGTTCGAATTGAGCAAAACGCTTTGAGCAACCTAAACAAATATGCTATTGTTGCGAAATGCATTTTGCGAACAGGGCGGGGCTATAATCGAATCGAAAATCAAATATCCTTTCCAAACATTTAAATATTTTATACAACCTTTATTTTTATGGTGAAATCAAGAGAAAATCTTTTCGGAGCTTATGCATTTCTTGTCGGCGTCGTAATCGCGGTAATTCTTGGTCTGCTCGGAACATTTAGCGAATCATTAGGACAAGAAAGCGTTTTCTTCTATCTGACACTTGTAATAATCGGACTGATTGTGGGCTACATGAATGTAAGCGACAAAAATTCAAGCACGTTTCTGATGGCAAGCCTCGCGTTGGTTATTGTTGGAGCACTCGGGAACGAACCTTTAAAATATATTCAAATTAGTAATATCGTTGCGACCGCTTTAAGAAATATACTTGGCTCACTTCTTATCATGTTTGTTCCTGCAACAATAATTGTTTCCTTGAAAACAGTTTTCGCAATGGCAAAATTATAAACTATATCTAATCCCATTGATATAAATATGGCAAAAATCTGGAAATTTCTAATGATCCCTCCTCTCTGCCCCCTGAAATATGCATCCCATTTTCTACTGGCATTCCTTTTGACAAAGCTTCGTCAAGAGAATTTTTGCCAAAAAACTTTCCCCTTATCGTCCAAGACTCTGATTTCGATGGATCGGTGACCCCTAAAATTTTTCTCATACAACCTATAAGCCCGAATTCACCGGTATAAATCCTGGCCGCTAACTCCTTGCCAACAAATTGTTTCACATACTCATCCAATATTCTCGGGAAAACATGGGAATAATGTCCTCTTACCACCTCTTCTGAAAGTATAAGCCCGCAAAATTTTGATGCCTGGAAAGGTTGCCTAAATGCATCTAATGTTCCATCTAAATAACTATACAAGTTTCTCCATATAATAAGTCCTTCTGGCTTCACAAAAGTTAGTGCTCTTTCCTCAGTATTATTTTCCATAAAAAGATTCGTCATCAATACTTTATAAATATCACCCCTTTACAATTACTTCAAATATTTCAAGATATCAACCAAATTAATAATTCTCTTATCATCCATTGCTAAACCGAAACACGCCGTGTTTACCCAAATTTTTATCTGCGGAAAATTTTCAAACTCGCTAATATTAACCACATCGCTTTCAAAAATATAAACCTCTTTCCCAAGTTTCTCTATTTTTTTCTTTATCAAATTAACCGCATCATTTTTCTGACCTGTCTTCGTCGACTGCAAAAGCCCAACAACATCAGAAGAAAAAAAAATTTTCTTCTTGGCAACGATTTTTTTCTTGTATTCATCAATCTCTTTTCTCTCTATTTTTTCCAATTTCTTACCGTTAAAAACAATTATCTCTCTGTCTAACTGAACCGCATTATTAATCGCATGAAATTTCCCATCTGTTATAAGCAAAAACGTATCAGCCGAAACATCAAAAGCAGTCGAATTGCAACCAAGAACATGACCCGCATATTTCACTCCTTTTTTAACCAAAACTTTTTTCCCTTTTTTCTCAAGATAATTTTTCACCTTCGAAATCAAGCCAAGATATTGCACAGTCGCCCCGACTGAAATTTTCTTTCCGTCAATCTTATCCAAAACAGAAAAATCTATTTCCGAATCCCTAATTTTCTTCCGCGTCTCCACAAATAAAATCTTCATAAATTCATAAAGAAAACTGAGTTTTTAATGGTTGCTTACAATACCGAAAAAATGTCTAATCTTAATCGGAGACGGAGAATTAAAATACTCTTGCCCACTCGTCGTCATTCTCCTAAATTTTTCTTCTTCACCAAGTATTATAAGCCCATCTCCACAAGTATCACTTTCGCAATCTGGCTGATAAAGTCCATCCTTATAAACAAAAGCCCTCGCTGTTGGATTTAACTGCCACACTTTTCCATAAGTCATTTTATAAAAATCAATCATCCTGATTCCCTTATTGCCCCACGTGAACGCAATAACCCCATCTTCATCTGTAAAATTATTATTCATAGTTCTGCAATTTGCCTGGACAATTCTTTCCACATAGCTCATGGCAATATCAACCGCATCACATTCTCTTTTCCTAAATGCACAAAGCCCAAACTCATGAACATATGTTCGTAGATGAAGTCTTGGAGAAGTAGTAAATCCAATAAATCCTGTTAAATTTCTTTTTGCCATATACAAATAAAATTAAACTCTTTTTAAAAATTATTATTATCAACAACTACAATCCCTTAAATTTTAAAATCTTTCAAAAGAATCGTCTTTCTTTGGCTGCTCGGGTTCAATCGTTCCTTTTTGAATTTCAAAAACCTTTGATGGAGTGGCAATAACTACATTTTCTCCAAACCCTGCGATTTTTCCCTCAAGAGCTTCAACTGTTTTTTTCACCTTTGAAATCGCTCTTTTCAGTTCTACAACATCTTTTGACTTTAAAGGTTTGATATCTATGATAGCAATCGTATAACCTTCTCTTAGAGCATTAAGGATTGGATTTATATCCTCATATACTTTCAACACGAAAGTTTTAACCAAAATCTTCGACTCCGATTTTTCTTTTTCCATGTCAATTTCGATAAACTCCGTCGAGGAACCATCGCTCTTTCCACCAATCATTTTTTTGAATCTCTCAAATGCCATAATAGTATTTTCACAATTCACTATTTAAATATTTATGTTGTCCAAAAAATATAATCCACTAACCAAGCAACAAACAAACTATTTAAAATAGAAATTTAACTATTGAAACTTTTTGATTCTCAAAACTAATAGGAAACAAAAAAAGTACGAAATTCTATGATAAACAACCTTGAACAAAAATTTGAAACCAAAATTCCATCATAATTAATCTACCCTCTTATCTTCTTCATTATCTCTTCTCTTAGAGATTCTATTTTTTCAGACATCTCTTTTTCTTGCTCATCAATTGTTTTAAGTCTTGCATCAATCAATTCTTTCTTCCTTTTCATATCCTCGAGAATTTTTTCTTTAGTGGATTTTATCGCAACCTGATTCCCAATGATTCTCATAACTTCACCATCCGCCTTTTCAACTTCTCTAACTATCAAAATGGTTTCATTAGATTCCATCGAGAAAGCATTTTTTTGCATTAAAAGTTGCTGAAACTGCTGTTCAAGCATTTGAAGTTCCCCGATTTTTGCCTGAGTCTCTTCATCTAAATTTGCAAATGGATTTTCGTGATTATGTTCGTGATTATGTTCGTCTTCCATTTAATCCGAACTAACTGTTTTCATTTTAGTTCTTGGTTTAAAGAAAACTCGGCTGCCACATTCAGGGCAAACAAATCGCTTATTCAAATCTTCCGACTTGATTTTCTTTCCACAATAAAAACACTTATACGATGTCATTTTATTTTATAGTTATTTGTATTTTTAATTCTTTAGGTAAAAAGTTCCACCGGCAAAAATCTTGTCACACTTTTGACAATTCCAAATCCCGTTCGCCTTTCTCTTGGCTCGACCGTGACAAAAAGGACATTCCTGTCTCGTTCGCTGTTTGCTTTCTACCTCTGAAAATTTCTCCTTGATTTTCCCGTAACCGGCACCAAACCTTCCGGCCGCTCCGATTTTTTTCCTTTTTACTCCCATGTTTATTTTATCAAAAGTTGCTTTTTAAAGATTTGGGATAATTAGGCTTTGTGTAAAAAGTCAGTCTTGTGTAAAAAGTAAAAATGTTTAAAAGTATCTTTAAATTGTTTATTTTTATGGTGAGTAAAAGCAAGAAAGGATTTCTTGAAAAACTTGAAGACCCAAAGTCAAACTTTACTTTTAACGTAATTTCTCTTTCTATAGCCTTTTTAGTAGTAATTTTATGTATTCTTTATGTTATATCTTGTTGGTCTACGCCTGATAAGATATTTGCTTTAATAGAAAAAATTATTTTAATTTTCGCAGGTTTATTAGGAGGAAGGAGTTTAGTTAAAAATGGTAATTAGTAAATATCAAGCAATATTTATGGTATTTGGAGTATTACTTGGAAGTATTATCGATGGGATAACTGCAATAATTATCGGTGGAGTAATTGGTTTAATTTTAGGGAGGTTTATGTGATGAAAAAAAGAGAATTAATTATTTCATATTGGATAGCATATGCTTTATTAGTATTTGGAATTTTCTTCTTTTATTTTAATAGAGAATATATTTATTTTTTAAATAGTATTAATAAAGAATTTTTATTTCTAGGAATATATTTTGTTTTTCTGTTAATAGTAGTTATTTTTTGGGCTTTAATTAAGAGAGCAAAAAAATAAATATATTATAACCTATATTTTTCATCACATAAATTTATTTCAGCCCTAAATCTTTTCGAATCAAACTCTCAACATAATCGGAATATTTCAGGCTTTTATCAATGCAATGCTTTTTAGCCTCTTTCCAAATTGTTGGGTCAATCTTGAGACTTATTGTCTCTTTTTTATCAGTCATAATAAAAGGAGGAAAAAGTAATATATAAATTTTGTCATATAGAAACATTTAAATAGAATAAGTAATATATATTACTATACTACTTTATAATTAAAACAAAATGGAACAAAAATCATATAAATTAATGACAAGAGAAGAACGTGGGAAACAATTACTAAATAGATTAAAGATATTTAAAACTTCTGAGGGCTGGAAAGTTCCATCTTCATCTGGCAATGGTTCCTATTTAGTAAAATTCAACGGACATGAACCAGAATGTAACTGTCCAGATTGCAGAATGAGGCACCAAAAATGCAAACACATTTACGCAGTTGAACTTTATATCAGACAGGAAATTGACCAAGAAGGAAATATAAGAAAAACGAAGGGTGTGAAAATTAGTTATTCACGAGATTGGAAGTCTTACGACAAATCTCAAACTAATGAAAAATTTTTCTTTTTTAAATTACTAAGAGATTTATGTGATTTTGCAGAACAGCCAGAATATAAATTTGGAAGACCAAAAATTCCAATTTCAGATTTAATTTTTGCTTCTGCCCTTAAGATTTATTCGACATTCTCGTTACGAAGATTTATGTCCGATTTGAAAATATCGCAACAAATGGGATTAATTGATTCTGAACCTTGTTATGCTTCCGTCGGGCATTTTATCCAAAGAAAAGATTTGACTGAAATTTTAAAAGAATTAATTAAAATAAGTGCCACTCCATTAAAAGAAGTTGAGAGTTCATTCGCAATTGACTCTTCTGGGTTTTCAACTTCTCGCTTTGCAAGATATTTTTCTTATAAACATCAGAAAGACTTGAAATATAGGATGTGGATTAAGGCTCATGTTATAGCAGGAATAAAAACAAATATTATTACGTCGGTAGAGGTGACTGAAGGCAACGCAAATGATAGTCCACAACTACCTCGCTTAGTTCAGGAGTGTTCTAAGAACTTCGCCTTAAGCGAGGTAAGCTGTGACCGTGCTTATTTATCAAAGGAAAATTTTAGAATAATCGAAGAAGTCGGAGCAACAGCATTTATTCCGTTCAAGTCTAACTCAAATCCTCGTTCTCATTCTAAAGGAAGCTCGTCGCTGTGGGAAAAAATGTATCATTATTTTTTATATAAGCACGACGAATTTAAGAAACACTATAATGCCAGAAGCAACGTTGAAACCGTTTTCCACATGATTAAAACTAAATTTAAAGATAATCTTCGAAGCAAATCATCGACGGCACAAATTAATGAATTATTATTAAAAATTCTCTGTCATAATATTTGTGTGGTTATTCAAGAGATAAATGAGTTGGGATTGAAAGGAGAGTTTGTTTTGGAACAGATCTAATAAAAAACATAAGGTATATAAACATAGTTACTTTAAGTAACTTATAGTTACTATGTCAGATGTAGTTAAAATTGATAAAGATTTATTAAGCAAGGTTGAGAAGCTTATAAGAAGAAAAGAGAAAAAGATAAAATACTCAAACAGAAGGCAATTTGTCAATGTCGCTGTTCTTAAATTACTTGAGGACGAGGAAAAATGAAATCTTTAATAAAATGGGCTGGAGGAAAATCCAGAGAAATAAAAAAGATAAAAGAGATTATCCCAGAATTTGATAGGTATATCGAGCCGTTTTTCGGGGGGGGAGCTCTATTTTTTGAATTAGAACCTTCTAAAGCAGTCATCAATGATACTTCTCAAGATTTAATTGACTTTTATAAAACATTAAAAGGGAACAAATCCAGAGAAAAGTTAAAAATTGAACTATACAAATATGTCTCCTCGTGGGAAAAAGTAAAGATTTATATGCAATTTTTTGGAAGAGATTTTATTTATCTTCATAAAGAATATCGTTCGGATAAATTAAATAAAGAAGAAGTTTCAAACAGAATTTTAGATCTATTTCAGAATAAGATTATCTCTTTTAATGGTCTCTTCAAAAAATCTTTTTGCATTAATAGTAAGATTTTGTCAGCGAATCTAAGAAAAAGTTTACTAAATAAAATTGATAGAATAAAAAAGATTGAAAGAAAATTTGGAATTTTTTCCGATGAACAGTTAAGTAATCATATCGAAACTGCTTTCCGAAGTGGCTTTTATAATCACTTTAGAGATATTTTAAATCTTTCAAAAAAGGGGAGGCTAGATATTTCTAAGGAAAAGGAAATAGCCAATTATTATTTCATTAGGGAATTTTGTTATGGCTCAATGTTTAGGTTTAATAGAGATGGTGACTTCAATATCCCTTATGGAGGAATTGCATATAATAATAAAAATTGGAAGAAAAAAATAGACGAGTTATTTTCAGATAAGCTTGAGAAGATATTTAACGGAACAAGCATTTATAATTTGGATTTTGAAGAACTTCTTAATAAAATTTCTCTTACAAGCAAAGATTTTATTTTCTTAGACCCACCCTATTATTGTGAATTTAGTGAGTATGATAACAACTCTTTTAATGAAAATGATCATAAAAGATTAGCAAAATATCTTTCTCACCTAAAAACAAATTTTATTATGATTATCAAAGAGGATTCATTCATAAGAAAATTGTATGAAAAGATTCCTTCTGTGAATATCGCTTCTTTTGAGAAAACTTATTTATGTAATATGCGAGGCAGAAATGATAGGAAAGTAACACACCTCATTATTAAGAATTTCTAAGAAATGTTATACAATTTATAGAACTTTTCCTTTAAATAATCAAACCTTTTATCTAAGAAATCACGAAACCATTTATAATCAAAACTATCCTTGCCATTTTTATCCATGGGGATATTTAGGTCTAAGCAGAGCATATTTTTCTCATCATAATCAATTTGATTCTTTTCTTCTACTACGAGTTTACTGTAAGTTTCTCCTTTTTTGAACTCTCCTATTGTAAGGTTTTTCTTCTTACTATTTGTAAACTGAGTTATTAAGCAAAGATTGGCAATGCTATTTATTGGAGCCAAACTAACCTTTAATTCCTTAAACCGCTTTAACAACCGATCATACGGGACTAAATGATCCACTTCATAAATCTTATCTAATTGATTAATTATCTTTAAATAAAGATAATTAATAAAAATTTTATCTTCGGGTCTAATTGACCTTGTCTTTTTATCGAAATCTATTTCTGTATCTTCCATGGATCTTTCCTTGTAAGTTTCAAATGCACTATCCCATTTCTTTTTGTCTAATTGTTCTAAATAATATCTTTGATTTATTCTTTCTTCTACTATATCTTCTGGGTGCTTGTCATTCCAAACATTTTGTAATAAATCCCGCAAGTAGTATAAAGGTAAATTTTCTTCTAATTGTCTTTTTGCATTTCTCCAAGAAGTTTTATCTCCGAAATCATTTTCAATGTCAAACATCTCATGAAAAACAGTTCCAATAAACGCCATCATTTGGGTTTGGCTGTGGGATACTGTATAAGAATCCTTCTTTTTATTTCCAAAAAATGCTAATTGTCTACTTAAGCAACTATAGACAAAAGCTATTGACTTTTCAATTTTTAACTGAAGGGTGGAAAGTTTCTTTTTATCAGTAAGATTATATTTTTCAAAGAGTTCTTTTAATTTATCCATTTCATGAAGATGATTTTTGAATATTACGGAATAGATTTTAAATCCTAAGTCTTCAGGTTTATTAAATAAATACTGGTAATTGCCACTGCTATGCATTTTCTTCCCAAATCCCACAAGATACTCAGCTAAAGTAATTTCTGATTGAAGAAATGTCACAGGATCATAACCTGCAATTTCAATGTCTTGTTCTCCTGTTTTTTTATCATGCATTCTATTTTCATACATCTCCTTTAATTTTTTCATTATCTCTTGATCTTCTATGTGAAATCTAAAATTATGCCATTCGGCTGAAAAAATGTCATATTTATTCAACTTAGTACCTGTTTTGTTGAGCAATGCAAAAATATCTGGTAAGTCCGCCATACTTCCCTTAAAAATGATAACTGGGATAACATAATTACTAATATCCTGTGATTCCGAATAGTCTTTGAAAGTTTTATTTAAATCTGTAATCAAACTTAAAAGAACTTCTTCGCTGATTGTACATAAGATTGAGTTTTTACTCTGTTGTTTAAAATAAGTAATAAGATTTGCACCCTCCAATTGTAAGTCTCTTTCTTCAAGTATAAGTTTCTTTAAAAGTTTTTCAATTCTGGCTTCTACGGCATCCTGATCAACAATTAACTCTGGAGAAAGTGCTTTATGCTTCAATAATAAAGATTTTAGCGATTTAGCAATTTCTCTAAAATCCATATATTTTGATGGATTTTTGTTATAATCAATAAGAGTCCTAACTCTTTGTTGACCATCTATAATTAGGTAATCTCTTGAATTTTCCTTTCCTTTTTCTTTAGCAAGCATTAAACAGCCTATCGGCCATCCTCTTCGTATAGAATCTATTAGGTCTTCTTTTGACTTTTTAGCCCAGACTTCTCCTCTTTGAAATGGAGGCAAAACATATTTCTCGAAGTATTTATTTCTATCTTTTGAAGATAATCCTTGAATTATATCAGTAACTGTCCTTTTTTCAGGTTCAGGGAACTCTTTCTTTTTAGATTCCATTAAAAAAAGTAAGAAAAGCCATATTTTTAATTATTTGTATTTAAATAGTCAGTCTTCTGTGTAGAAAGTCCTGCAATTTAACGACTATTTACACAAAGCCGGATAATTATAATTCTAAAAGTGCAGCTCTTCGAGCAAGCTGAGATTCTTCTGCTGATCCTCTCGATATTCTTTCTGCCCTTTCTTGGAGATAATTCACGATAGCATACCGATTATCAATAATAAATCTTTCATATTGACCTATTAAATTACAAGGACATCCGTCTACAAATTGCTTCCCGTCAATTCTTCCAAAAAATATAGATTCTTCTTCATGAGCTACGCATGCTTCTGGATCTTTCATGTTAAGTCTATTTAATCTTTCCAATTCTCCATCCTCCCAATCTAAATCTGAATTTGGAGCATAATGTTTTCTTCCGCAAAATTCACAAACAACATAATTGCTGCCTGCATCAGCGAACGCTCTGACAAATTCTTCACTTGGCTTAGAAAGCTTTTTCTCAGGTTTTTTTAACATAAAAAGAAATTGATTTTATAGTTTATATTAATTTATATTATCTGAAATATATATGGGGTCGCTGGGATTTGAACCCAGATCGCAAGGTCCCAAACCTCGAATTCTACCAAGTTATACTACGACCCCGTAAAACTATTTGTGAATAACGACTTAAAAACTTTTGCAGAATTATTGCTTATGTTGTAATCTTTGTTTATAAATAAAAAGAAACTCTATAGCCTTCATATTCAAACAATTTATTTCTTTCCCGCATTTTTGGCTTGATTTGTCGCCGAAGCACTTCCTGCTGCAGGCGCAGCAGCTGTCTTGCCTTCTTCTTTTGCGGCCTTTTCAGCTTCTTCGGCTTTCTTGACTTCTTCCTGATTCTTTTGTATATTCGCAAAGAAAACATCAAGTTCTTTTCTTTTTTCGATACTCACATCAGTTTTTTGAGATTCAATTTCCTTTTTGTATTTTCCCTGATTAATTTCCTCTAAAACCTCCTTCGGATCCTTACTTTCAATCAAAACTCCGACCGCCATGCACGTTCCTATAATCGATTTCAAAGTCGCCATAAAATTATTCGAAAGCATATGATCATGTTTTGCCTTTGCAATAGATATTACCTGTTCAATCGCAAGATTCCCCACCTTTTGTTTCATTCTCGCACCAGAACCTTTCTCGACCTTCAACTCTTTTTTCACAAGCTCGGAAGTCGGAGGTGAAAGAACTCTTATTGTAAACTTTTTTGTCTTAGCATCAACATTAACATGAACCGGAACCGTAATTCCCTTAAACATCACTGTGGCAGAATTTACTTCCTTTATTACCTGCCCCATATTTATCCCCATGGGACCAAGTTGCTGAGCAACCGCTGGACCCGGAGTCATATTCCCACCCTCAACCAGCAATTTCACTAACGTCATTTTTATTTTTGAATTAATCCGTTTAAAAAACTATTTATTCTTCTTCCTCCCTTCTTATTACTCTTAAATTATCCAATTTTACCGTAACAGGAATTGGGACCGCAGCACCAAGCAAAGAAACAACACAATCTCCTTTTATCTTATCAACTCTAATAACCTTCGCCTTTTCGTTCTTGAACGGTTCAGAAATAATTTCTACGATATCGTTTTTCTCAATCTTGATGTCAGCAGCTACAGGCTCAAGCATGGATTTTACTTCGTCATACCTTAAAGTTTTTCCAATTATACCTTTCACATAAGGCAAATTAAAAACTGCTTCCTCTGCATGCTCTCTATCAGGAGACTCAAGAAAAATATATCCTCGAAGCCCATGCGGTCTTGCAATTGCATAAATGTTAATCCCCTTTTTTCTTACTTTGTCTGATATTAATTCAAGCGCCTTCTCTTCCTTATTCGTAGTTACTTTAACAACAAAAATAGAGGAATTAAAAATTATAGACGGAAGTTTTTCCTCAGTTTTTTTCTCAATCTCTTCCTCTTCTTTATTAAGTTCTTCCGCTGATTCTTCAGGCAACAAAGCCTTCTTGGAACCTTTTATTTTTGGAGCAAAATCGTCTTCAGCCGTTTCACTATTTTCATCATCAAGATATTCAAACTCGTCTTCAATCCCTATCGCCATATTGCTCCAGCTAAGCTCTTAAAATCTAAGAACTAGTAATATACTTAAAAATTTTTAGTTTATAAATATTTTGTTTGCTACAAAACCGACTATCCAAAAACCAATTTTATAGCTATAGCTATCGCAAAACCCACCGCCCCGATTATTAACAATCCAACAGCAGAAACCTTGGAGACCGTCTTAAATTCTGAAAAAGTTGGCTTTCTCAAAAGTCTCCACACACGCAAATATTGTTGAAATTTCGAAGAAAGATGAGATGAAATTTTCCCCATTACTTAAGATAGAAATAATAGTTTTTAAATTATTTGTTATTCGTTCTAAAAAAGTTCGCAAAACAATTTAATCGAAATTTATATTGCAGTCACCTTGGCCAAATTGTTCATCATAATTCTCACAGCTTCCCGCCTGCTTCCTTTGATAATTCATAGTATATTATGCAACAACAATTAAATTATTACTTTCTCAATTCTTTAAAAAGAGTAATGTTTTACCTAAAATAAAACTCATCCCCACATATCTTTAATCTATATCTACGCTCCCAAAAACTTTAACAATTCAAATATTAAAAATGCAGGCCAAACAATTGATTTTAAAACTCCTAAAACCCCAACCCAAAATCCCGACGCCGAAGAAACATAATAAATAAGTGCGCCTAAAAATCCTAAGCCATAAACCGCACCACCACAATTACACCCGCAAGGAATACCTCTTTTTGTTTTTATTCTCATTACCCAATTAACTTTCGATAGTTTAAATATTTATTCCTCTATGAACTCAATTCCCAATTCTCCTTCCATGTCTTTCCTTTTAGCCTCTTCAAAACTCATTTTATCACCAGAAATCTGAGGAGAACGAACCCCCGTAATTATAACCATGACTTTCAACGATTTCTCCATGTCCCTCGAAATTTGAGCACCGGAAATAATTTTAGCATCAGGAGAAAGCTGATCTCCTATTTTTTGAACTATCGATTTATATTCATCAAGAGCAAGGTCATTCCCGCCAATTACATTCACCAATGCCCCTTTCGCATTTTTTATATCCACATCAAGCAACGGATTATTAAGGGCTTTCTCGACAGCTTCCACCGCTCTGTCGTTAGAACTTGACTCGCCCATTCCTATTAATGAAACCCCTCCATTGGACATCACAGCTTTTATATCAGCAAAATCCAAATTTACAAGACCCGAACTCGTTATTAGCTCCGTTATTCCCTTCACTGCGTTAGTCAAAATCTCGTCAGCAACCTTGAACGCCGTTGGAAGTGGTAAATTTGGAGCAAGATCAAGCAATTTATCGTTTGGGATAACAATCAACGTATCAACAATTCCTTCCATTCTCTCAAGCGCCTCCATAGCATTCTCAATTCTCTTTGCGCCCTCAACAGTAAAAGGAAGTGTAACAACACCAATGACAAGCGCACCTTGTTTTTTCGCAATTTCCGCTACAATAGGACCCGCTCCACTTCCTGTCCCGCCGCCAAGACCGCACGTTACAAAAACCAAGTCCGAATTCGAAAGCTTTTTTTTAATATCCTGTTCCTGTTCCTTCGCAGCCTCGGCACCAATTCTGGGATTTGAACCCGCTCCAAGCCCTTTTGAAATTTCTCTGCCAATTAAAATTTTTTGATCGGCGTTGGCATAAAGCAAATCCTGCGCATCAGTATTAACAGCGACTATTTCCCCGCCCCGAATTCCTATTTCCCTCATTCGCGAAATCGTGTTATTCCCGCCGCCACCGACTCCAACAACTTTTATTCTAGCAGATTGTCTCTTTAAAATTTCTTCCAATTCTTTATCAATTTCAGAACTCGATCTCTCATACCCTTTATATGAATGACTACTCTCTTTTTTCAACACATCTTCCATAAAAGTTTTCAGCAAAAAGACTTTTTAAACAATATTGTGATATAGAATATTATTGAATTAATTCTCTTTGCCAACTTCTTTTTTCTCGACAACTTCTCCCTCAATCTTCATCCCTAAAATTTCTTCAAACTTGGGACCGAATAACTTCACAAAAGGCTCAAATTGCTTCTCTATCTTAAAAATTATTTTCCCATCTCTCTTCTCAAAATCAAATTTTTTTCTGAACAAAAAATCTTGGACCGCATCAATCTTTTCTTTCTCATCTTCTATTTTTCTATTTATTTTATATTCATAAACAACATTTTTTCCTGCAAGAGGATTGTTAAAATCCACCAATGTTCTCCCCCCTGAACTCGACAAAACTTTCACAAGCTGGCCATCAAGGGCAAGCTGCATCCCTCTTTGAGGATTAATTTTTTGCTCATAAAAAAGTTTTGTCGGTATCATCCTCACAAATTGAGAATTTCTTTTGCCGAATGATTTTTCTGGTGATAATCTCAAAGAATATGATTTCCCCTCTTCCTTCCCATCCAAATCGTCATCAAATCCCGAAGGCAGCATCTTTTGCCCAACAGACAAAACAAATGGTTTCAAATTCTTTGCGTCCAAACCTGCCTTTTCTGCATCAACTCTTATGTTCGTATCAAAGATCTGTCCATCTTCCGTCTTTCCAGTAAATTCAATCTCTATAAAATCTCCTTTCTTTATTGCCATCCAAGATTTCAGAATTGACACTTTTTAAGTTTGTTGATTAACTTAGCCTTCCCTTTGCAAAGTTTTATAAATCAAATTTTTTTTAGAATGAAATGGTAGCAAAAGTTATCGATGCAACAGAGATGAGAGTTGGCACATTCTTAATGATTGACGGCACGGCTTGGCAAGTAAAGAAAATGGATATTTCCAAAACAGGGAAACACGGACACGCCAAAGTTAGATTTGAAGCAATATCCTTATTAACAGGAAAAAAGAAAGTTGCCGTAATCCCTGGTCACGATAAATTCGAAGTCCCAATGATAGACAAAAGAGAGGGTCAAATTTTATCCGCAACTGAAAGCACAATTAACATAATGGATAGCGAAAGCTTCGAAAGTCTTGAATTGCCTGTACCGGAAGAATTAAAAGACCAAATTGAAGAAGGCAAAAAAGTTGAATATTGGAATGTAGAGGGAGAAAAAATAGTTAGGAGAGTAATGTAATGGGAACAAAAATTCCGGCAGCACAAAACAGATTATTCAAAAATGCATTCGTCTGCAAAGTTTGCAAGCAAAAAATAAAAATTGAACCGCTAAAAGTAATTTCTGGAAAAGCAAGATGTCGAAAATGCGGCGGCAACGATTTTAGAGTAATCAAAAAGAAGTAAATTTATTTTTCTCCCGAACAATTTAAAAACCTATTTTGATTATTTAATAAATGGTAAATTTCTACGTCTTTGATATCGCATTATTAATTCTATTTACTCTCGGAGTTTTTATTTTTCTAAAAACTCACAAAAAAAATATAAAAAGAGAAGGGATAATCTTCATGTACAGGACAAAACTGGGAATTAAAGCAATAAACTACGTCGGCAACAACTTTAAAAAAACTCTCAACGCACTTAAATATGTAATTATCGTCGTCGGTTTATTTCTAATGGGAATTATGATTTGGATGTTGGCACAAGCTCTTGCAATTTATATTTTCGTTCCAGAGATAACAAAAATCGTTAAAGCTCCCCCTGTCGCGCCACTAATCCCATATTTCCCCGAAATATTCGGAATGACAAATTATTTCCCCTCATTTTATTTTACTTATTTTATAATAGCCCTGGCAATAGTCGCGATTGTTCACGAATTTAGTCATGGAATATATATGAAACTATTCGGAATAAAAATCAAATCTACTGGCTTTGTTTTTTTGGGCCCAATTTTGGGAGCATTCGTCGAAGAGGAAAAAACACAATTCGAAAAAAAGAAAAAACTCCATCAAATGAGTGTTTTAGGAGCAGGCGTCTTCGCTAATGTCATCATGGCAATAATATTTTATTTAATTTACGCGCTTTTCTTTTCAGTTTCATTCGCGCCTTCAGGATACATTTTCAATAATTACGCCGCTACAACCATCCCGATAGAAAATATTTCGTCCATTCAGCAAGAAGGAAATTTATACAAAATTACCGCATTAAATAGCTCATTCTATCTCGACGAAAATTTAGCAAGACAATTGAACGACACGACCTTGAAAAATTACAACGCATACTTCGATTCTCCCGCCTTCAAATCACAAATAAAAGGTGCAATAACCCAAATTGACGATGTGAAAATAAAAACCCAAAATGACTTAAGAAAATTCCTTGAAAATAAAAACCCAAAAGATGAGATTTTGTTAACTACGATAAACGCAAATAAAATAATAAATACTTACAATATCACTTTAGGCGAACATCCCTTGAATAATAGCATCCCCTTCCTGGGAGTTTCATCAGCGAATATGAATCCAAATATCATACAAAAATTTACTTACAATTTTATGACTGTAAAAAACTTCAACAGCGACGTAAATACAAGCTATAGCCCAATCTGGAACGAAAAAATAGTCTACTTTATTCTGCATTTATTATGGTGGATAATTTTGATTAATTTCTTTGTGGCATTATTCAATATGCTTCCACTTGGAATTCTCGACGGCGGCAAATTTTTCTACCTTGCAATTTTATCAATTACGGGTTCAGAAAAATTCGCCAAATCAGCCTACAAATTCGCAACATACGCAATCTTGTCAATATTTATACTTATAATGCTTTTCTGGGCAATAAGAATAATCTAACAATCCCCACAAATTATTAAATCCTCGTTTCTTATTTTGTTTCCATGGCAAGAACAAATCCCAAAAGAAAAAACCCACCCAAAAACTGGGAAGAAACATTAAAGAAGATGAATTACGCACTCGTCGGGAATACAAGCGCGGTTCAGATTTGTCGCTGGACAAAAAATTCACTTAGGGGCGATCGTGGATGCTGGAAAGAAAAATTTTATGGAATATCATCTGCTGGGTGTTGCGAAATGACCCCGTCCGTAATGTGGTGTGAAAATAAATGTCTTCACTGTTGGCGACCCATCGAAATGAATCTCGGAATAGAATTGCCAAAAATAGATGATCCCAAAAAAATTTTGGATAAAATTGTAGAAGAACGAAAAAAACTACTTATTGGTTTTAAAGGTAGAAAAGAAATTGATGAAAAAAAATTTAATGAAAGCCTTGATCCAAAACTTTATACAATGAGTCTTTCAGGCGAACCGACTTTATATCCGCGACTCGGAGAAATATTTAAAGAAATTCGTCGACGAGGAGCAGTTTCTTTTCTGGTCACAAACGGACTTAACTCGCAAGCCATAAAAAATCTAAAAACAGATGAACTTCCGACTCAAATCACTGTCTCAACAAATGCGCCAAATGAAAATTTATTCAATACCTGGCATCGCTCTTGTAAGAAAAATGCGTGGAACGAATTTTTAAAAACTTTGGACGTAATAAAAAATCTCAAGGGGAAAGTTCGAAGAGTAATCAGACTAACTCTCGTACAAAAAGGAAAAAACGGCACTTATAAAAATCTTACTAATATGTCAGCTAAAAACATTGATGAATACACAATTTTAATCAAAAAAGCCGAACCTGATTTCATTCATATCAAGGGATTTATGTCCGTCGGCCACGCACGAAAAAGATTTGGATATGACAAACAACCGTGGTTCAGCGAAGTAAAAAATTTTAGTTTTAAACTTTTGAAAGAACTTAGCAACTATGAGTTTGGTGCCGAAGACGAAAGAAGCTGCGTAGTTATGCTCAAAAAGAAAGGAATAGGAATGAAGATTGAAAAGGTTTAGGGATAGCAAATTAAAACATATCTTTTCGCATTCTCTATTAATGATTCATTTGTTTCTAACTTAAATAATTCCTCTCTTTCATAAATTCTACCATCAGGTAAAACAACTCTTATATCGCCTATTGGAATTCTTTTCTCAGAGTTGTATGATAGAAATCCGTAACCCTTTTTCTCTAAATTTCGAGCTGCAATTTTTTGTCTTTCCCTGCCAGTCTTGCCAGTAGTCGATTCCGTCCAGGCTACTTTATGACCTGATAAGTTCTCCAATTTTTGCATTTTTTAAAAGCAGATTTTATTTATACCTTTTTACATCCCAATCCCTTCTTATAAAATTTCCCGTATAATTCCATTTTTATTCTTTCAATTATTTCAATCACAACATCACCACCCCTTCCTTTGTCAATGCAGTAAAACGGACACCAACTGGAACAGAAAGCAAAGCTGACTGCAAAGCCATATGCTCTTTCCCATTTCCTGAAGCAATCGAGAGCGCAACTTCCATGCCATCAACTTTATCCTTTAATTTTTTTTCAAAATCTTTTTTTAACTGCAAAAGCGGTTTTTCAGGATCAAATTCCACAAAATCAAATGGTATCCCAGGAACCGTAAACTCTCTGGCAAATGGCGCACCAACAATAATTATTTTTTCCCACTCGCCTTTTTGCATAAGCCCAGCCACCTGCCCCCAAGAGCCTTTCCCTGTCGAAAGCAATGCAACTAATTCCATGAAAAAAGTTATTCTACGGATTATTTAAGGATTTATATAATAAATTTACAAAATAAAACTCCAACAAAACCCTTATTTCATTTTCCTTTCTATATCCATAATTCTTTTAAGCTTGATAAGTCTCTCTCTCCCATAAATCCCGCATTTGATAAAATCTCCGTTAAAACCGACGCAATAATCAGCAATGGCGTCATCCATTGTCTCGCCCGACCGATGTGAAAAAATCGTCTTTATTTTATTTTTTTTGCAAAAATCAACAACTTTTTTTACTTCTAAAATATCTCCAATTTGATTTGGTTTTATTATCATTGCGTTTATCGAATTGGAATTCACCGCCCTTCGCACAAGTCCAAGATTGGTTGCTGTCAAATCGTCACCGACAATCAGGCAACTATTCCCACACAAATTTTTTATTTCTTTAAATCCGGAAAAATCTTCTTCGCACATCGGATCTTCAACATAAAATAATTTATATTTTTTTATAATTCTTTCCACATAATCCGATTGGTCTACCTTGTCCCTTATTAATTCTTTATTTCTATATTTATAATAACCCTTCTCGTAAAACGTGGATGCTGCAAAGTCACAACCTATCCGCAAGCCATATTTTTCAGCAACCCTGTGCAAAATTTCCAAAACCTCCTCATTGCTCCTATCCGTCATCCAGGCATTCTCATCATTTCTTTTTCTGGACCGAAGAATTTTTTTCGCATAATTATACGCCCTTAAATTAAGGGTAACCGCCTTTGAAAAAGTTTTTTCATTCGGAATAAATAAAAATTCCTGAAAATCAGGCCTTCTCCCTTTTATTTTCTTGGAATGAAGCCCGCCACCGACGCAATTTCCAACAGGCATGGGAATTTTAAGCGAACCGTTCTCGATAATAAATTCCCATAATTCTTTTTTCCTTTCTTTTGCCGCCGCTTTCAAAAAAACGGTCTGTAGAACATAGCTAACATTCCCCCCCATCTGTCCATATCTTGCCTCAAATTTTTTCGTAAGCTTGATTAGCCCACTCAAATCTTCAATTTTTTTTATGATAAAATTTGTGTTGACAAGTTTTTTAGAAAAAATTTTTAAAAGTTTCAAGCTCTTCTTGATTCCTTTCACATTGTAAGGTTCAACTTCATTTTTCCCTCGTGACTTTCCAGAAGGCGCAGATGAAACAAATTTGCCATCATAAGTTTTAAGAATAATTTCTATCGTTTTCTCACCCCGAAAATTCCGGATTATTCTCGGTTTCACATCTTTAACAAACATTACTACAATAAAATAAAAGACTTAATAAAACTTACTCTAAATCTTCATTCCCGGAATCTTCGGCGCCCATCTCTTCAAGTTCTTCTTCTGGATTCGCAAGATCCAAAATTTCTCCGCCGCTTTCAACCATATCTTTCTCTTCCTCTCTTTCAGTCTTGATCTTTTCCTCGTCCGCACCACTATCTTCATCAATTCTTATTTTCTCAATACTTTCCTGTTTCTTCTTCGGCATCGGCCTATTTACTGAAATTGGCAAAACATCAGCATCAAGTTCTCTCTCCGCTATCTTCAAAGGATCGTAATTCATTTCCTCCATCTCCTCTTTCTTTATTTTCAAAAGCACTGGTGCATCCATCGAAATCTGCAAACCCCTTGCTCCAATTATCCTCGCCCTTTCATACTTCGAAAATTTTTTCTTTTCTTCTGCCATTAAATTACATAACTAACTATTAAAGCTACTTCTCCAATTTTTAAACTTTTCATTATATCGATTGTTGATTGTCGGGATAATTCATTTAAATGCCCCCTAAATCTGGAATCATCTTGCCCTGCTAATCTTAATAAATCTCTTCCTCGATCATTTACCTCGCCGTCTGTTAAATATTGAAGATAGGGAAATCCACATTTATGCAATATATCTAAAACATCCGCTCGACTTATATCAAATTGACCCAATATTGTATCTTCATTTATCGTTATTTCATCACCTAAAACCAACGATTCTCTTACAATTCCTACAATGTCTTTACTTGTCATTCAAACACCAATTTCTTTACTTTCGGAAACATGTCTTTCCATTTGTCTTCTACTATCTTTAAAATATTTTCCATATCTTCCGCAGTAATAACACCCTCTTTCCCTTTCTGCATCGCCGTAATTCTCAATTTTCCCCCAAACTCACCAATAGCGATACTCAATCTGCAGTTCGAAACCGACTCTTCTTCCTTGTTCACATCAAGCAATAAAGAGCTATCTATCTTATGCAAAGTCATG
Organism: Candidatus Pacearchaeota archaeon; assembly: GCA_041649045.1. Taxonomy (GTDB): domain Archaea; phylum Nanobdellota; class Nanobdellia; order Pacearchaeales; family GW2011-AR1; genus JAGVXH01. The sequence goes on along the minus strand of JBAZNV010000004.1, from coordinate 32,454 downwards.
TTGAATGACATTGCCTCTTTATTTATCGGCAAACTCTCATTGGTCAACTCGTGTTCTATCTTATTTTCCTCCTTGTTATAAACCGGCATCTTCGCGCTTCCTATAGCAATCAAAGCTGCAAGCCCGGCAACATCCAAAAGATTTCCGTCATCATTTATCGCGACAATATCCAAAAATATCTGCCAAACCTTTTTGCCTTCCTCGATGCACAATTTCTTAAAATCAATAAATCCACTTTCCCTTATCCCTCTATCGATAATTCTTGCAAGCTCAACTGATTCAATTCCCGGCTTCCCAATATCATATTGTTCGGATGCCATCGGATGAAGTTCTGCCGTCGTCATAAAAGTTCCTTCGTCGGCCGAATCAGGATAGGGTTCTGTCACTTCCATCTTCACTCCCGCAAAAACTTCCGTTTCTCCGACCCTTACCATAACCGAAGCCTCAGCGTTCTTGCTGACATTCCTTTCAACAATTATTTCTCTATAATCACTAATTCCTCTTCCGTCAAGCCTCTTTCCCTTCCTTAAATATTCGACAATCTTCTCTTTTTGTAACCTAGGTATAACATTCTCACTCATCCTTTCCTCCCGTCGCTTCCTTTAAAGCCTTTACTTGTACTTCAAGTATTTTTTCACATGCTTTCTTCCCCATCTCTATAGCTTTCTTTAATTCCTCAGGAGAAATTTTCCCATCAAGTTGCAATAAAGCCAAGCTCTTTGTTCTCGAAGTAAATGCCATTGGCATATCAGTTGCACCCTCGCCTTCCTCAAAATCTTCCTCGTCCTTATTAACATCAACAACCAGAGTCCTGTCCATCTTCCCACAAGCAATCGCCGAAATCATTTCTTTCATTGGTATTCCCGCATGAGCCAAAGCCATCGCAGCCGCATTAAGCCCTGCTACTCGAGTTCCTGCATCCGCTTGAGGAATCTGTATAAAAACATCAACAACCGTATTAGGGAAACCAGATAAATCAATAACAGAAGATAAGGCCCACTCGCTTACTTTCGAAATTTCCTCGCTTCTTCTTGAAGGACCAGGTCTTATTCTTTCCCACACTGAAAATGGCATCATACCATAATTTACTCTTAAAATTCCAGTTTCAGGATTTTGCATATGTTGCGGATGAAGTGTTCTCGGACCCCTGACAACAGCAATCGCTCTCGTCCCACCAGTTTCGAACATCGCCGAACCATCAGCCGACGGCACAATCCCAACTTTCGCTTTCAGCGGTCTCAACTCTTCAAATCCTCTTCCGTCAGTTCTTTTAGTGTATAAACTTTCAGTTTTTGATTCAGATTTTTTACTCGCCATCATTTTCTCCTCCGCTTTCTCCATCAGTATTCTCCGCCACGATTTCTATTTTATCAACCTTCATCCCCAAACCCTTTATATATTTTTCAACTTTTTCAGTCAATCCATTTATTGTCGCATTTTCAACTATAAACTCTATGATTTTCTTCGTTGCCAACTCTTCTTCTATCGAATTTCCGGCAATCCACACCTTCCCATTCTGCCCAACAGTGATATCACATTTTGTCGCACTCTTTATAATTTTAACCATGCTACCCTCTTTCCCAATTATCCTTGGAACCTTGTTTGGGTTTACACTAACTATCATTCCTCCTTCTATCTTCCCAAATCCCCTCATTTTCATTGAAGCATCAATCCCTCTTGCCTTGACATCCCAAACCTTAACAACAACCGAATCTCCAAAATCTAAATATTCCCTAAGCTCATTTTTATTTACATACCGTGGAACTTCAGCAACCGATAAAAACGCATTTTGCGCACCGCCAAAATCAATCAGCCATCCATTAAAAGTTATATCAACTATTGTTCCAATAATCGTATTGCCTCTTCGCGGATAATAAGCACCGGAAACAGGTATGACTCTAATATGTTTTTCAGAAATATTTACAATTCCAAGTCTGCCCGCTACAACTTCCATACCATCTCTGTAAGCACCCTCACCAGGCAAAAACTCACTGCCTTTGGCTATCATTTCTCCAGGCACAACAACTTGTCTTTCTTCTTTATCCATTTTTTTAATTGAGAAAATCTATAATATTTTCAATTTTTTCTCTATACAATATTTCTACAAAAAATGGTTTTATAAATGTTGCGGCCAACAATCTTACTTTACTTCTTCGCTTAACACGCTCCCATGTGTTGCGCCATTAATCTTATCATAAAAATCAAAAAGCAACGCCGTCGGCATTTCAACTACGACCTCAAGATCCCCGTTGGATTTCCAACTTTCAGAAACCATGAATTCCTTTACTATCCCATAAGCCTTCCCTGTATGAATCGCCGGAACTACCAACCTCACCCTTTTCCTCTCTATTCTTATCGGCAAAACTTTGGAAATTTGATCAAGTATTTCGTCAACTTGTGATTCAATTGCCTTGTTCTTAACATTGACACGCGCTTCACTCAAGGCTTTCATGATTCTATCAGGTGTATATGGTCTGCCCTCTGGAGAAACCGCATTCTTGGACAAAAAATCAACAACCTGCTTATATTTTTTATCCTGCTCAGCTCTAATTGATTCGGTCGTCTTTACAACCTCTCCGCTTTTTATAATCTTCTCTGCAACACTCATAAAATCTACTGTCTCAAAATTAGCAATCAAATCTTCTTCCGACGCACGTTTTCCGGCCTTCAAATCATAAAAAACTGTGTCAGCGACCACCGCCGCGCCAAGATTCGCATTCTTGTCGCCCTTCGCAACTTTCAACGCCTCGTCCAAATCTACAAGAATCTCAAAATGCTTCCCGCCCCTCTTTATCCTCGCCGTTGTCTCTGTCATATTTAATAAAATAAAAAAGGGTTTTTATAGTTTGGTATAGAATTATTATCTAGAATGGCTATTGTAACAAACTTCTTGTTTTGAAAATTGTAATCGACTCGCCCAATAAATATCAATTTCTAAATCACTTTCCCCGTTATCGATTTCTCTTGCGATTCTTGATAAAGCCTTTTTTGTCTTTCCAATTAATCTTCCAATCTTGTATTGTAAAATGTCTGTATTGCCTAAATTTAAAACACGATCTCTCCCGCATTCTATCCCTTCAATTTCTCTTTCAATCTCTTCTAAAGATAAATTTTCCATCTTAATATTTCTCTATTTCTTTTCCGCTCAACTTGACAATTTTCCCCTTCTCTAAAATTCCTGCATCAAACCTATCGACACTATATTCATCACCCTGAATTTCTTTAAAAATTTCAAAAACCATTTTAATTGCTTCTTTTACCGTCAAATCAGCTCTATATTTTTCTCTTAATTTGGTTTTTATCTTCTCGTCATTTTCCCCAATCGCATTTGCTTTATATCTAAGATAATTCCCAGTGACATCAGTTGCAAAAAGTAATGGCTTTTCTTCCATCCCCGCAAACATCATCGAAACCCCAAACGGCCTTGACCCGCCATACTGCGTAAACTGCTGTTTAACATCCGCAATATCCTGGACGATACTCTCTGTTTTCGAAGGAGAATCATAAGTCACCCTGTGCTGTTGTGCAAGAATCCTCGCCTTCTCCACAAGTATTCTCGCATCAGACATAACCCCAGAAGCAACCGCGATTATGTGATCGTCAATCTCATTAATTTTATTGGCTGACTCTTCAACCACTAATTTATCTCTCTGCCTTCTATCTGAAACAAGTATAACGCCATCTTTGCAAACTACTCCCACCGAAGACGAACCAAGCCTTATGGTTTTCTCTGCATATTCAACTTGAAGTATCCTTCCGTCTGGAGCGAACATCGTCGCCGCACGGTCATACCCCATCTGTTGGTGTTGTATATCTTCCATTTTTCAAAAGAACTTTAGATACAATATCAAATTAATCATCCTTTTTAAGATTTTCTATTCACACGGCTTTGCACGATAAAATGATTCTGCACGAGAATTCAGTAGGTTGCACGGAATTAGGTCTTAAATTCGTGCAAAGCCGTTTATTAGCCTCAAACCTTCATCAATAGTAATCACCCTTACTTTTTCTCTGGAAATATAGCTTGCAATGTTTTCAAGCTTATCCGGAGTAGTGCTCCAAATTCTTCCTTCGTAATCTACCTGATGAAACATCAAAATTAGCCACGCATTTTTTTTCACCGCGATATCGATCCAAGTATATACTTCTTCAGGTTCAACTTCCACTCTTACTGCCTGGACTTTCAATAAATATGGATCAGCCGAATTATTATTCCATCCTCTTATAGTGCTTCGTGCTCCTAAGTATCCTGCTTTTTTCACCGCATCAATTACTTCAGAAGTATATTCTCCGTAAGGATAGGCAAATGTTCTTACATTTCCAACAATTTCTTCAAGATATTTTTTTGCGATTGACAGTTCATCCCAAACAATTGTCGAAGTTTCTGCCAGGAGATGTTTATGTGACACGGTATGCGACCCTATTTCATTTCCCTTAACCGCCAATTCTCTAATGTGCTCTTTATTCATGTATCTAGGGAATTGCTTACCATCAAGATAACTACTTACTACATAAAAAGTTCCTTTAAAATCGTGCTTCACTAAAATTGGCAAGGCATTCTCATACCCCGAAAGCCATCCATCATCAAAACTCAAGCTAACAGCTCCATGTTCAAAAATATTCATATAAATATTTATTCAATATATTTAACTATATTTGCTGTCTCTAGAGCTACTTCGAGAGTCCTTTTATTGTTCCGCTTACTTTCTCGACGGAAATTCCATTCAAAGCTAACGCCGCACGAACATCATCAAGAGATTCTCTTAATACACTCCCGACAGTTTTCCCCGAAAAATTCTTGCCACTAACTTCCACATAACTCGCTTTGGCAGCACCAAAAATTCCCAAATAATCCAAAATTATCTTTTCAACCCTCTCATTCTTCAAAATTAAAAAATATCTTCGGCTATCTTTTTGTGACGCTTTTAGCTTAAGTTTTTTTTCTTTTTTCATGAATATTACCAGACCTTTTACTTTTAATTAGTTTGCATACAAAAAATATAATAAAAATTATGTACGCAACCAAACAAATTATAAATATTTTTATCCAAAATTTCTCATCAGAGTCAATAACTTTATCTCCTTTATCCATTGTTCGAAACATTATATCATCGACATTCAAAACCTCTATTCTTTCATTTATTTTACTAAGAGTCAAATTCACTTTCCCATCCGCAGTCACATCCTCTACCTTTATCAATAAATCATAAAAATAATTTGAACTCAAATTCATTTTCTCTTCCTCTCCTTCAGATATTTCCTTCTGAAAATAAAAATAATCGCTACGAATAAGGAAAACAACTTTATCCATATCAATATCGACAACCTTGATCGAATGATTTTCCCCGTTTAAATAAAAAGAGACGGTTTGATTAACCGCCAACTTTCTATTAATATAAACTCCTTCTTCTAACTTCAAGACTGAACCAGAACTTGTCGAAGACCCTCCCGTATCTCCTCCACCAGGACTGCTTGCCTGTGTTGCTAATACCGTCGTGATAAAATCGACCGAATCAACGGCAAAGTTCCCCGCCCTGTCATACGAAATAACATCAACAGAATAAGGTTGCGAAAGAACAAGCCCCGAAATTAAAATTGAGTGATTCCTGACCCAATCCGAGGAACTTCCGCCAAGGCTCGTCGAAGAATTAGAATCTTCGTCCGTGTCCCAACTAACTGTAGCGCTATCTAAATCGGTACTCACCCTTAAATTCGAAATTTCAGGAGAAGTAACATCGTAAACGATTGAATAATTATAAATTGAAAAAGAAGAGTTACTCTTATTATTTGACGTTTCGCAATTCCAACTATAACAACCATCCGACAAATTCAATTCCGCAAAACTTAAATTAAAATAAGAATTATCAGAATGCCCTTCCAAATTTTTTGTTTCATTTATTATAGACTCTTCTCCTCTCCACAAATAAAAACTCACATTTTCTAATTCATATCTTTCATCAGAAAAACTACTGCAGCTAAAATTTGAAATATTCGCATTTGTATAACTGTTATTAATCGGGCTCAAAAGCGTCGAAGAAACACCTTCTACAATAAAACTTAAATTAGATAAATTTGAGCCCAAATTACCGACATCATCATAAACATAACAATTCCAAGAATAATTTCCAGCCGTTAAATTCTTGAGGTCAAAACCCTTTGAACCAAAACTCCCGCTAACATTCCAGGTTTCATTATGATAAATTTTTTCTCCTTCCCAAACTTTCATCGTAACATTTTTGAGCTGCCAATCAGAAAAATTACAGTTAAAACTTCTGTCTGCACCGTCGCCGAATTCTTCTAAGCTAATGATTGGATCTATATTGTCAAGAACAAGAATCGCATCACAAACATCAATGCGAGAATATACATCGTTGCCCTCCGGAATCTTTTTCCCGCTATCATACAAAATCGTTTCTATTTGTGATGGAATTTTTGCCTGTCCTGTCAAATCAAGCACCTGATTCATGATCGCTATCGCACCAGCTACATGCGGAGTCGCCATCGAGGTCCCCGAAGCAAACGCATAATCGCCATCATAAGTCGAATTTATATTATACCCGGGAGCAACTAACTTCAATAACCAATTTCGATTGAAATCTAACATCGCATCATCTTTTCTCACACTCCCAACTGGTATCGCATTTGTTACACAAGCAGGATTCGTAATATAACCCGCGCCCAATTCATTCCCCGACGCTACAATAACCGAAATATTTTGCGATGTAGCCAAATCTATTAAATTCGTAAGAATGGGGATGTAATCATCACAATAATCATCAAAAGGAATTTCATTATAAGGAGGACTCGAAGATGTAACCCCCAAGCTCATGCTTATCACGGAAATATTGTATAAATCAGAATTATCTATGCACCAGTCAATTCCATCCAGAACATCATCAAGGGATCCTCCTCCCGCAGAATTCAATACTTTAACGCCAGCTATTTTGACATCAGGACCCGTCCCATTTATCCCTCCGAACGCCCCAACAATGCCCGCAACATGAGTTCCATGCCCATGGTCATCCAAAACTGAACAATTTGGAACACATTCTTTATTATAACAATCTATATTGCAAGTTAAATTTTTTCCTATTAAGTCCGGATGAGTAAAATCAACTCCTGTATCAATTATGCAAACGGTTTGTCCCGACCCTGTCAAATTCAACCCATTAATTTCTAAATCCCACGTCATATCCGCATTAATCAAGGGCACAGACTGCTGCAAAAAGACTTTTACCGGATAATTATAATAAATTTTTTCAACTTCATCCATTCTCTCCAATTCATAAATTTCTCTCCCCGTTAATTCAATCGAATAAAAATCATCAGAAGAAAAAACGTCATTGTTTTTTTCCGCATTAACTTCTTGAGCAACCTCAGGCTTGTCAAACTCAGAAAAACTCACAGTCTTATTTTTCAACTCAACAATTACCTCTATTTTTTCTTCGCCAGAATCAATCGCCTCACGCACCTTTTCTTCTATTTTCCCATCAATCTTAAACTTATCGACTCCAAAAGCAAAAATAAAATTTACAAAGAAAATCGCAAAAATCAAAATCAAAAATGCCTTTCTTCTCTTCATCAAAAAAAGAAAACTCTCGCGCTTAAAAGTATTACTACAATTAACTATATGCGCCCAGCAAAAAAATTTGAAAAAATTTATGATAAAAAATTTCGCAAAGTTCACCTACCCCAAAACCTAAAAACCTTATAGTCATATCCTTTATATGGTACTGGAAAAACTTGGAAATGCTATAACTTCGGGCATTAAAAAAATCTCAAACGCAATTTTTGTAGACAAGGCTCTAATTGATTCCATCGTAAAAGATATCCAAAGAGCATTGATCGAAGCTGACGTAAACGTAGAATTGGTTTTCGCTTTGTCTCAAAAAATAAAAAAACTCGCTTACGATGAAAACATCAAGGGAATAGACAAAAAAGAACAAATAATCAAGTTGATTCACGATGAAATACTGATTCTATTGGGAGAAAAGAAAGAATTAAAATTAGAGAAAAAAACCAAAATTTTATTTCTTGGCCTTTATGGGGCAGGGAAAACAACGACTATTTCAAAAATAGGATTTTATTTTTCGAAAAGAGGAAAAAAGGTCGCCTTATTGGGACTGGACACGCAAAGACCAGCGGCAATGGAACAATTAGAACAAATGGCCGCAAAAGCAAAATTAGCGTGCTTCACAGACAAACAAGAAAAAGATCCGATAAAAATAATAAAAAAATTCGAAAAAGAACTTGATAAATACGAACTGATTCTCATCGATACTGCCGGGAGAGACGGACTAAATAAAGATTTGATTAAAGAAATAGAAAAAATAAACAAGGCAATAAATGCAAATCTAAGAATTCTTGTAATGCCGGCAGACGTTGGCCAAGCTGCTAAAAAACAGACCGAAGAGTTTCAAAAAGCTCTTTCAATCAATGGAGTTGTGATAACAAGAATGGATGGAACATCCAAAGCTGGCGGGACACTGACAGCTTGTGCAGAAACAAAATCTCCAGTTTTTTTCATCGGTGTCGGAGAGCAAATCCATGAAATAGAAACTTTCGATCCAGAATCTTTCATTTCAAGAATTTTAGGAATGGGAGATCTCAACTCTTTAATTGAAAAAGTTAAATCTGCGACGGACGAGAAACAACAAAAAAGAATTGAAGAAAGATTAAAGGAGGGAAAATTCACGCTTTTGGATGTTTACGAGCAACTTGAACAGATGAATAAAATTGGAAGCATGGATAAATTAATTGGAATGATTCCGGGATTTTCTGCAACAAAGATGCCAAAGGATGTTTTGCAAAAACAAGAAGAAAAAATGAAGCACTGGAAAGCTTCCATTTCATCAATGACGAATGAAGAGATTGAAACCCCAGAAATTCTCGAGAAACAAACAACAAGAATCGCAAGAATCGCCAAAGGTTCTGGAACAACGACTACCGAAGTCAGAGAGCTGATTAAACAATACAAAATGCTTAAAGAAATGATCAACATGCAATCAGGAATCTCCGAAGGAAAAATTGACCAAAAAACTCTGCAAAAAATGGCCAAAAAATTCAAGGGGAAAATAAAATTATAAAATAAAATTCAGAACTTCCTTTATCGTTTAATAAAGTTTACTCTTTCAAATTTTTTTATTCGTATTTATTACTTTATATTTTAATCAGACGAACATTAAAAGTAGGAAGAAAATCACAGCACGATTATCTCTGTAATAATATTTCGATACACTACTCGGGCTTATCATAAAAATAATTGTATCAAGATTAAACTTCTTCGTAAAAACAGATTTTTCCAGACTTACACAGAGCCTTACCCCCGTAATCTTTAAAAACCATTTTTTCATCCTATTTTCATGGAAAATAATAAAGGAAAATTTGTAAGAGTAAAATGTTCAAAGTGCAAAAATTCTCAGACAATTTTCGGAAAAGCATCCTCAAAAGTAAGATGTCTTGAATGTAATGCGATACTTGCTTTGCCCGCAGGAGGAAAAGCAAAAATCAGATCCAGAGTCGAAGAAGTTTTGTAAATACGTAATACGACGATATTTATTAATCGTTTTCATTTCCAAACTATGAAAGCAATCATCAGCAATTCTGTGTATTTACCTTCATATTTACGATTAACAACAAATGTTGGTGCGGACAACACGCGAAATACCGACGAACGCGAAAATTCGGGTCACATTTTCAACAACCTCAATAGCGAATAAACCTTTAAATAAACAAATTTTCATCTATAAACATGGAAGAAGGAGATTTAGTTTTAGCAACAGTAGAAAATGTCACAAATACTGTCACGTCTGTAACACTCGAAAATGGACAAGAAGGGACACTTGTTTCATCAGAAATTGCGCCCGGAAGAATAAAACACATGCGCCAATATGTTGTTCCAAATAAAAAAATAGTCTGTAAAATATTGGGAATGTCAGGAGGACGTATCCAACTTTCACTTAGGAGAGTAACATCAAAAGAAAAAAAAGAAGTTCTCGAAAAATACAAGCAAGAACAAGCACTAAACGTCGCATTCAAACAACTTTTCAAGGAAGAATCTGATAACATCAAGGAAAAAATTTTAAAAGATTTTCAAAATCTTCAATTATTTGTAGAAAAAGTCAAAGAAAGCGAAAGTTTAATTAAAAAATATATCCCAAAAGAAAAAGAAGATGCTATAAAAAAAATCCTCGATAAAAAAAAGAAAAGCCATGAACTAAAGTTCGATATAAAAATAAAATGTTTGGAAGAAGATGGACTTTCTCGAATTAAAAAAATATTTGATTTGAAAAACGAAAAAATTTCAGTCAATTATATTTCAGCTGGAAATTTTAAATTAAAATTGCTGGTAGAAGATTTCAAAGAAGGTAAAAAAAAGATGACCGAAATAATTCAGGAACTCGGCAAAAGAGCCAAAGAAAGTAAATGTGAATTTGAAGCAACGGAAGAAAAATAAAATATATGCAAAATACTAAGGCCGCGAAAACTCAGGACGCTCTCCAATTTTAAATAAAAACACTAAAAAACTCAGGTACCTTATTAACGCCATGGCACAACTTAAAAAATGCCCAAAAGACGGCACATACACGATGAAAGAAAATTGCCCTAAATGCAAAACTAAAACTATTGACGCTCATTACAAATTCGTAAAAATCAGGGACGCACCGAAAAACTTCAAAAGATAAGCTTGCCCAACTCATAAAAATTCATCGCCATTTCTACAATATTATAACCAAACATATCCGCCAAACATCCTGCGCCAATCGTGCACATCAAACCCGCAATTCCAATATCTTCCATTTTTTTAATATTCTCTTCTCTGAAAGCTTCACAATCTCTGTATTTCATGACAGAACCAACTTGTACCTCACGCCGAACCTCAAATACTACCTCTTCTAATCTCGCCAAAAATCATCACCTCTAAATTTATACAACTTAAATTAATATAAATGTTTCTATCCAAATAATTTCTTTTGCTGTTCAACTTTCTCCTTATCTATGTCAACATTCTTATTCTCCGTTTCTCTCTTCACAACTTCCATGTCGGCTTCCCATAACGGCAAAAGTTTTTGATTATAAATAATCGCGGCTGGATGAAAAAGCGGAATTAATTTTATATTCAACCCATCAAAAACAATTTCCTTGACCTTCCCATGAACAGAAGTTATCCCTGCCTGATTTTCCATTTCATCAACATTGCCTTTTGCAAGAAAAAATTTTGTAGCATAATTCCCAAGCGAACAAACAACTTTCGGTTTCATTTCACGAATTTGTTTAATGAGCCACGGGGTATGAGCCCTGATCTCTTCAGGTTGAGGACCCCTATTTTCAGGAGGTCGACACTTCAAAATATTCGCAACATAAATATTATCTAAAGTCAACCCGACTTTCTCCAAAAGCTTATCGAGATTTTTCCCCGCCGCCCCGACGAAAGGGAACCCCTGTAGATCCTCGTTTCTTCCAGGAGCTTCACCCACAAACAAAATTTCAGCTCTCGGATTCCCCTTCCCAATAACAATATTTGTACAACTCCTGAAAAGATCCGAATTTTTAACAAGCTCCGCCTCAGGAAAATCAAATATATCAAATTTATTCGTCATAAAAAAAATAACAAAAAAGAATTAATAAATTTACCTTTTATTTCTAATTCTTATCTCAAGATATTTTCTATTTTTGAACCTTGAAGCAAAAATCACCACGACCGCTATAACCATAATGATCAAAATAATTATTAAAATCCAAACTAATAAACGCGATATTGATTGAGGACTTGTTTCTCCTGACTGCACAACGCTCGAATTATTGGATACCTGAAGCAAAGCAGGAATTTCTTCATTTATTGATATGACATGAATTTGGGCTCTTCCCGAAATTATCTTTTCTAACTTCAATGCCAAATCATAAAACTTACCATCATTATCTACATCTATTTTCCATTCTTCGCCTACTGCCATAAATTTTATTTGAGGAGCAGACTCTACTATAATCAAAACTCCCGACGAATTTACTTCATTTATTTTTAACAAATGTTTTTCGCCTCTTAACGTCAAATTAAGTTGCTGATCAGCTTTAAGTATTCTCAAATAACCTCTCGCGAGAGAAAATTCTGAAACTAAATACGAATTTGGACTTTTGCCGCCAGTGCTTGTTGTAGTTGTTGTTTCAATTGGGACGCTCACGGTAAAAGAAAAAGAATTGTTTACCCCCCAATTCCCAGCAGAATCATTTGCGTAAAACGACAAATTATACACACCATTTGCGATAGCCAGCGAAGTATTTATTGCTGAAAGCGTTATGTTCGTTTCGTTAAAATTTACAACCCACGCCGAAATTGTTTCATCCGCCGTCGCATTAAACCAAACTGTTGAAGTAGCATATGTTGTGCCATTTAAAGGAGACAAGACTGAAATGACTGGCCCAGTTGTATCATTTACCGTCACTGTAACATTTGTTGTATTAGTTTTAAAATTTGTATCATTTGTCAAAATTGTTATATTTGATGTCCCCACTGCAGTAGAATTCGCAGTGGCATTTATCCAAAAATATTTAGTAGTATTAAATCTTACAATGCCTGAAGTATTCGTCCAACTAAGTGTTAGATTATCGGAAGAAATAGAAAAATTGCCAATTGAAGATGTGCCATTTGAAGTTACATTAACAATAAACCCTACGGAGAAAGTAACATTTACTTGCGTGAAATTCGCCGAAGCATGTGTATTATTTATTGTAAAATTATAAAGTTGGGTGACACTTTCATTTACATTATATGGGCCACCTGCATTTGATGCCAAGTCGGCGATAACAAAACATAATAAAAATAATAATATAATCAAAACAAGACACCATGTATATCCTATAATTCTTTTCACCATCTTAAGACAGCAAAGAAATTGTTATATTTAAATATTGTCTTAAATTACGCCCCCACGAAGAATTGAACTTCGATCTCAGCGACCGCAACGCTGCATTCTATCCGTTTAACTATGAGGGCATAAAATAAGATAGAGAATATATTTATAAGAATATGGGTTCTTCTTTCCACCCTTCTCTCTCTTTCCCCGCTAATTTCAATTTATGCGAAGTTAATTTCGCCGCTTCTAAGTTTTTTCTCCCTTTCTCCTCCCACCAATTTTGATTTATATGAGAGAAATTCGACGGAAAAATTTTCCGAAGTGTACTCACCACGTACTCGAGGAAAAATTTTACCAAGAATTTATCCATAAAAATCAAAATTACTAAAGTTCGATATCCCTTAGCCCATTAGTCTCTACCATAAACACCGTTTCGTTGTCTGGCAAATTTGGGCTATCAATTAACTTTGCAACTCTCGAATCTTTTTTCCCTCTTCGTAAATACATTCTGTAAGTACACGCATGCCCAACAATATTCCCACCGATTGCCTTTGTTGGATCGCCGAAAAGTTGCGCAGGATCCGACATTACCTGGTTTGTCACATAAACCGCCAGATTATTTGTCTCTGCAACTTTCATTAAATTATGTAAATAACGATTCAATCTCTGCTGCCTATCTGCAAGCTGTCCTCGTCCACTATACTCCGCTCTGAAATGTGCCGTTAATGAATCTACAATAATCAAACGAATCGGCTCGCCGTCCTTTATCATTTCGGAAACTTTATCAAGAAGTAACATTTGATGATCAGAATTAAATGCTCTTGCAACCAAGATGTTTTTTAGAACCTTGTCTGGATTCGCGCCTATCCCCTCAGCAAATTGCCTTACTCTTTCAGGTCTAAACGTTCCCTCTGTATCTATGTAAACAGCTTTCGCATTTGCACCACCTTGCTCAATTGGTAACTGAACACGAACGGCTAAAGACAAAGCTAACTGAGTCTTCCCCGACCCAAAGGCCCCGAAAGCCTCAGTAATCGACTTCGTCTCTATCCCTTTTCCTCCCAGAAGGTTATCAAGGTTCTTTGACCCCGTTGTAATATGAAACAACTCCTTTCTCTTTTCATCAAACGCAAGACCATCAGAAAATCCCAAATCCATCATCTGACGAGCTGCCTGTATCGCCTTTCTTGCAGCTGCTTCTCCCATGCCAGCAGTTTCAGCAAGTTGTGGCGGCGTCAAAACCGCAATCCCCATTAAATCATAAATTCCTGCCGCCTCAAGCTTCGCGACAGCTCCCGGGCCAACTCCAGGGATATCAATTAATTCGAGTTTTTTCTCTTCCTTTTTCTTAGAACTTTTTTTTGATTTTTTTTCTTCGCCCTCTTCTTCAACAGCTTCTTTTATTTTTTCTTCGTCATCTTTTGCCATTTAATTCTCCATTCCAAGAAGTTTAATAATCTAAGCTACTACTTAAATCAAATTACATCACTCCTGCCATTCTCAGCCCCATCCAGAAATCTCCAAGCAAAACAAGCACAAAAAATATTTCTTCAATTAACCCGCCAGACTTTATCCAAAGCCCAAACTTTTTCTTCCATGGCCAAAATAAATTTATTCCCGATTCGGTCAGAAAATCTAAAAACAAATGAGAAATAAATCCCGCAAAAAAAGCAAAACCCGCCCACTGACTAACTGAAGCAACCAAAACCGAAACAAATAATCCAAACAATAAACTATGAACTACCCCCCGATGCTTAATAAAAAATTGGAAAGGTCGCAAATACCACCGCCTGCCAACCTTTGAATTTTTTATATCGATGTCAACAATCACCGCTCCAATCACAACAAAAATAAAAAATAAAATTCTATTCGGAATTAAAAAAATATAGTTGCAAACAAAAAAAACCAAAACCGCGAATGCGAGATGTGTTCGAAATAGCATATAAAATTTAGAAATAGTATTATTTAATTTTTCCCTTCCAGTCTCTCAATCAATTTTTCAACATCCACTCTTTCAATATTGCTCACAATAATTTCCAAATTATTAAATAACTGGTTTCTTTTTACAACACCTGTTACATAAACCTCACTTCCTAAAATATCATCTTTAAACTGCGAAGCTTTTACTTCATCCTTTAAATCCTCCTCCGGAATTAATAAATTGATTTGCTCCGAAAATAAAACTGCCCTGACTGCTTCATTTCCGTCATCAATTACAAAATTTAAAATCGCTCTTTCTTTAGGCTTTATTGCTCCGTGTTCAGCACAACTAATTTTCTCTCCTGCCTGAACAACCTTTTTATTGCACTGAGGACAAATTAAATAAAATCTTGGTTGAAAAAATTGGACAATAGTTCCTCTAACTGTAACACTTTGTCCCTGTCTTATCTTGTCAAGACTTTCTTCGGAAACTTCTCTTTCTGTTTTAACATCGTCAATTTTTTTATCGCTTTTCAAAAGCTCCGAAAACGCAGAAAGATGAATTTCACCCTCTCTTGTTGTACCATTCTTGATCTCGACTACATCACCTGCCTTCAATTTTTCGCTCTCTATCATGCTAATGTGATTATTGTCCCAAAGAACTACTCTTAAATTCCCGGTTTCATCAGCTAAAATAAAATTCGCAACCTTGCCGCTCCGTCCATTTTTATCATACTCTCTAACAGAAAAAATATTTATAATTTTCCCTATAATATTTATTTTCTTCATTCCCGGAAGCAACTCGCTTATTTTTAAATCCTGATTTTCAAAACTAATCCCGAGTTCAGCCGCGATAATCTGCGCCGCCCCCTCTTTCGAAATCAAGCCAGAAAGTTTCGCCTTTTTTGCCTCAACTTTTCTCTCAACTTCTTCGGCACTAAGCCCCGACGACTTAGAAATCCGCTCTATCAATAACGTATAATTCTGCATTCTGCCTCCAATATTTTATCATTAAAAAGAAACCCCAAATCCCTATTTAAGTATTATTGGGATAAAATAGCAGAATAGAATAGAATATCATTTAATAATAAAAAACCTTATATAATCCGTAAATTTCATAGGCTTTATGGAAATATATTTTGCTACCAATAATTCGAGAAAAGTTGCATCACTTCAAAGAGATTTAGAGAAACATAACGTTTCTATTATCCAATGCCCGCTTGATTTAATAGAGCCTCGTTCAAGCGATGTCAAAGAAATTGCTAGTGCAAAAATTCAACAAGCTTACAAAATAATCCAGAATCCCACTGTAGTTGTTGACGCCGGATTTTATATTGACTGCTTAAATGGATTTCCAGGAGCATTTGTAAATTTTGCATTAGAAACTATAGGGCTTGAGGGGATATTAAATTTAGTCAAGGAAAAACCAAGAAATTGTGAATTTAGAGAATGTCTCGCGTATATGGATACCAAACTTAGTGGACCAATCTTCTTTTCAGCAAATGTCAAAGGGATGCTATTTGATGAACCAAGGGGAACAATACAACCACACCTTTGGTCTAAATTGGGTTTAATTTTCATACCAGAAGGAAGTCAAAAAACCGCTGGGGAAATGACTTTTGATGAATATACTGAATGGAGAAAAATATCAAGAGAAAAAAATTCTTTGGGAAGACAACTCTATGAATGGATTTCTAAAAGATAGCGAATTCTCGTTTTTTCAAAAACATTTATAAACCATTTTCCAAATCTAAGATTATGAGATGCATAAGCTGCGAAAAAGAAAATGCAGAAGGAGTAAAATTCCCCTGCCCTTCATGCGGAGAAAAAATATTAAGATGCGATAAATGCAGAAGCCTCTCTATCGAATTTAAATGCAAAAAGTGTAATTACAAAGGACCTTAAAATGGGAACTTCTGCCGTACAATTCAAATTAATGCCAAAAAATATAGACGAAAACCTAAAAGAAATAGTCGAAAAAGCAAAAAAAGAAATAGAAAGAATGGGCGGCAAATTTTCTTCTTCTGAAGAAATTCCGATTGCCTTTGGACTTAAAGCAATAATGGTTTCACTTGCATATCCAGAAAGTCAGGATATCGACCTACTCGGAAATGAATTACAAAAAATCAAAGGAATCTCATCCGTAGAAATGACTGATTATAGAAGAGCGATAGGGTAAACAAATTTAGTTCTAAATCGTTTTAACCCCAAAAATTTAAAACCCCTCATAACTTTTCCTAATCATGCCACTGACAGAAGAACAAGCACAAAAAATAAAAGAACATCTTCTTAAACAACTCGAAAAATTTCCTGAAGAAAAAAGAGAGAT
Organism: Candidatus Pacearchaeota archaeon; assembly: GCA_041649045.1. GTDB lineage: Archaea > Nanobdellota > Nanobdellia > Pacearchaeales > GW2011-AR1 > JAGVXH01. The sequence goes on along the minus strand of JBAZNV010000004.1, from coordinate 15,354 downwards.
AATCAAAGACCAGGTTGAATCAATGACAACTTCTCAGGTAGAAAATTTTATAGAAGAAAATAAACTCTCCCATCTCGAAGGAAAAGAAAATTGCATCTTTTGCTCCATTGTTTCCGGCAAAAATCCCTCATTTAAAATCGCCGAAGACGAAAACAATATTGCAATTCTCGAAATCAATCCCATAAGCAAGGCACATACCCTAATCGTCCCAAAAAAACACGACGATAAAATTACTGTCCAATCAAAAGAATTCGCTCAAAAAGTAGCAATTAGAATAAAAGAAAGATTTGGCCCGAATGAAATTCAGACAGAAGAACTCAATATCATGGGACACCAATTACTGGAAATAATCCCAATTTTCGGAGATGAAAAAGATCGATCTCCTGCAAACCCAGAAGAATTGAAAAAAATTCAGGAAGAAATAATCAAACCCGAACCCAAAAAAGAAGAACCGAAAGAAGAAACAAAAATTGAAAAAAAAGAAACTCCGAAAGAAGAAACTGTCAAAATCAAGGCAAGAATACCATAATTAAATCCCAAAGATATTCGTTAAATTTATCAAAGCATATAAAATAAGCGCAACCAAAAACGCCGGAACAAACGGTATCCCCTCTTTTATTCTTACCTTCTTTTTACTCCTCAGCATCTTTACTTCCTCCGAAGAAACTCCTTCCCAATTAGCTTTAATTATCTTGCCCTTCACCCTTTCATCTCTAACAAGCCAATCTCCCTCTCTTAGTTTTTCCCCAGAAATATCCCTCGTCATGGAAATTTTTTCCACACCTCTTGCAAAAACATAAAGGAAGGGAAAAAGAAAAAAGAATATTGAGAAAAGAAAAAAAACAAAAGAAAAAAAACAAAAGAAAAAAAACAAGACTCCGATTGCAACCGAGCATAACGCAACTTTTTTTATTTTCCCAAACTCTTTTTTCATCTGACTATTTATTTTTTTAAAATTCTTAAAATAAAGGACAAACGAAAACGCCAAACCATAGACAGCACCAGAAACTATCAAAAGCAAGATAAAAATTCCTATATTTATTACACTTTCGTAAAAAGTGGTTCCAACAAAAAAAACACTCATGGCAAAAAGTAATCCAGCATCGCCCCCGCCAAAAACTCTTCCATAATAAAATAAATTCATCACGACAAACATTATTATAAGGACAAAAGTTACAAGAGAAACCAAAAAAATATTTTTTTCAAAAATAGCCCTAAAAAAAACATAAGAAAAACTTATCAAAAGTAAAAGCAAATTTAACCAATTATCAACCTCTCGTCTTTTCAAATCCTGCAAAGTAGCCACTATTATCCCAATCAAAAAAACCCAGAAAAGAAAACTATCCATTTTCCTCTGTCACATCCCCGCTCTCTTTTTTTCTTCGGTTTCTTTCACTTCCTGACTTCTAAATTTTCCTCCCCGCTTATATCCGCGAGCCAATCTTTTTCTTTTCAAATCCTTTTTGCTTCTTCGCTTATCAACCCCGCCGTAGTTCATTATCAATATTCCTCCATGATAAAATTATCATCCCCCAAACTTATTAAATATTTCTTTCCAAAAATAAAAGAAAACTCAACAGGGAAATTTATCCTGTTTTTTTTATCGGCATTCAACCTGAATCTTTTTTCAATATTAACCCTTTCAAAAATCATTTTGTCGTCATTCATTTCCGTCAAATAAATGCTCTCGAAAAACTCTCGGCTCAGATCTCTCGCTTCTTCTTCCCAAGTTAAATTTTTTAAAATAAACTCTTTTGATTCCGAATCGTCCATTAAATTCTTCAAAAAAACTCCTCTAAATTTTTCATCAAATTCTTTCGTTCCAAATTTATCCGATTCTGTGACTTCATTCAACGACTCTAAAATAATTTCCTTTTCCCTGATTTCAAAAATTTTCAAATCATCTCTCGTTTCAAGAACAATTCTGGGAGAGACAAGCGAATTTTCCGCATTTTCTTGTTGAATAAAATACAGCAAAACTACCGAGCCACACATAAATGAAGTTATAATGAAAATTATGAACTCGTAAATCTGACCTTTATTGTTTTTCATAAATCCTCCTCCTCGCTTCATCCATATTTATCTCCCTATCTGTCAATATTTTTAATTCAATTTTTTCCTTATAATCTTCCATATAATCCTTCAGATTCATGAGCCCGCTATCCGATTCGCCATAGATTTTAATCCCGCCTCCAGATTTGTCCATTTCTCTGATGGCAGAAGAACCAAAAATAAAAATTATAAGAAGTATAATTATTGCAATTGTAAAAACATACATCGCAATAAAAGCACCAACAATGCCTTGTTTATTCATCATCCAAAACCAGAACCTCTATTTTCATATTTAAATCTCTGTCATTTTTCCTATCATAGAAAGGATAAATTATTTCAAAATAACCCGGCCTGTACTTTTTAATATTTTCAACTTTCTCATAATCCTCATCAAAAATTTCTTTTATCCATTCACTGCCAGAATCCCCATCAAAAAACACAGCAACTCCCTCTCCTGCTAAATCAAAAAAACTAACTCTTGCAAAAAATCTTTCAGTCTCAAAGTCTTCGAATCCGCAATATTTCAAAATTTCAACATCAGAACTTAAATCATACTCTTCCGACAAACATTCCGCAATTTCTCTGATCATGATTTTGGCTTCAGAATCTCTGACATTGATATAATGAGAATAAAAAACAGAAGAAATTCCCAGGACAACTAACGCAATAAAAGCAACCAGGATAATTCTATAGAATGTCAATATTCCCTCTCCAATCGCTCCATTTTTACTCAGCATTATTTTACCATCACAATGAATTTATTAGCAGATTCTACAACGCTCACAGAATATTTCGAAAAATACGGATAGCCTTTAATCGACGCAAGCCCCGCAACATCTACAAAAATTCTCCCGTCTTTCACTTTTACTTTACTGACAAACCCATTCAAATTATTTTTTCCAATTTCAAAACTCATCCCGCTTTCCGCAGAATCAATTAAAAGAGCCATTTGCTTTTCCAAAACTTGCTGCCTCACCCCCCGGGCATTAACCTTTTCCGAAGTAGCTAAAAGGAAAAGAGCAAAAATAAACGCAACCAAAACCACATGGATTATAACTTGATGCATCAATTCGCCTCTTTTTTTCATCCGATAAAAAGTTTAATCATATTAATAAAATTAACTAATAAACGTTCAAACGGAATTCTTGATATCTCATTAATCCACAAAAAAAGAATGAAAAAATTAATCATCTCCGACAACTTTTTAAGTCCGACTCTGAATCTAAAAAACTGAACTTATAAAGTAAATTGCAGCGACGCAAATTGCTATATAAATTATCCATCTCACAATTTCTTCCGATGTTATATGCCCTTTTTTCATTGTATTAAAAAATGATAAAAATTTTCATTGCTAACTTTTATTATTTCTATTTCCCGCCCTCCTTCTATCGCAAATTGTTCAAAGTCTCGATTTTCAATTTTCACGGGATAATCCAGATTCTCACAAAAATCACAGGATGATTTTCCGTCATTATAATAACAAATACAAATGTGATTTTCATTAGCCCCCACGGAACTAAATTTTATATTATCTAAATCAAAAGAAGTCTTCTTCTCAAAATAAATCAGATAAAATTTTGTTTCGCTCTCTTTTTGCCACATGGAAAAATTCCCCCTTCCTCCACTGTTTGCAAATTCAACAGCCTTGCCGAAACTATTAAAATATGATTCCGCAGTTTTCTCGTTTTTATTGAACCTCGAATCAATAATCGAATATAAAAGCATTACTAACAAAATAACCACCGCCCCCGCAAGTAAAATTTCTAAAATTTCTTTTGGGCCCAATAAACCTCTTTTTTTCATAAAAATAATCCGTATATTTGATTAATAAAATTACCTAAAACAAACTTGTAAAAATTTTCTGGGATTACTAATACATAAAGCTATAAAAACAGAATAAAATTTCATAGAAAAAATTAAATACCATCTTTCTATTAAAATTTATGATACCCTTAGAAAACCTTGTGGACATAGGCTCTAAACTTATAGCCTCGATTCTTGCCATTAGCTTCGTGCCCAGCGGCACAACAATAGAAAAAACTTTGCAGCTCTATACCAATGAAGTTAGGGGACAAGCGCGTCAATCCGCAGTATTAAACCCGCCAAAAACGACAGTTATCAGAGAAAGTGGAAGTAAAAAAATCATTCCCTTAAGCCATCCTTTTTCATACTCCAATCTAACCCCGCAAATGGTTGAAGAAGCTGAAAAAACCTCTTTAAAAATAACGGTAGGGCAAAATGGGGAAAAAATTCATCTAAGATACAATATAGATCAAGAGCCAAGCCAAGAAAAATTTCAAGAAAGACTTTCCCCTCCGGCAAAATTCTATCATACAGAAAATGTATCGCCAAGATTTTATATGGTCGTACCAGAAGGAACAAGTGTATATTCTAATTGCTATCAACTTCAAATTATAAACAAAAATGGGGAAAGGGACGTCCTCGAAGCCGTGCCTCACAACTTAACAGAAATTAGTCAACTATCCAGGCTCGCAAACAAAATAATTGATCCAAATCATGTCTCGGCCAAAAATGGAAATGAAATCGGAGAATTGTGGAGCAATATTTTAGAGCAATGCGGAGGAAATGTTCAAAAAGCTGAACAAAGAATCCGACAAATAGTCAAAGAAATTAACCAACGAGATATAGAAGATCTGCAAGCAAGATATCCCAATTGCCATATTTATTATTTAGATCACGGAGAGGGAAGAGAAATTGCTGAAGTTTTCAAATCTATAAGGACAGGTGCGACTTTTGAAATTATAACCGAAGGTATGCCAACAAACGGACACGTATACTTTGAATTAAAGGGACTCACTTTCTCTCGAAAAACAGCAGATTATAATACTTTGGCATTTGATCCCATTTCTCTTCAATTAGATTTAGATGACAACACAACCACAAACAACACCCCAACCAAAATTAATAATCTCTCGGGCACAAGAAATTTAGAAGGAGATTGGAGACCATTGCCAAATACTGAAATGGCGAAACTCACAGACAAATTAACGATCACAAAAGACTCGATTATTGCACGCAACACTACAACAGGCGAACTAATAAATAAACCAAGAAACTATGAATTCGAGGAATCGATAGGTCATGGAATTGTTGAAATTTCAAAAGGGGTACTTCTCAAGATAGATAACCAATATCTTGTCGGAGCAGATCATGCAATCCATTCTAATCCTTCATTAAAAAAAGTTGAGGGTACGTGGATAAAAGACGCCAACGATCCCAGTACAAATCTTCCATTGCAAATCACAATTAACAATAAAGGTTTTGGATTTGAATTTGTGGATAAATTAACCTTGTCTACAGAAAGTTATTCTTCGCCGTTCATATCAGATGCATTTGAGGTTGAAGGAAGGATATTGCTCCCAGACGTAGGCTTTTTTAATCAATATTTGATACCTGATAAAACTCAAACAGAAGAACGGAAAAAAGAACTTAAGAAAGATCTCCAAGATCGCGTAAAAAATGGTTATATCGGCTATTTTGTTTTAACTCCGGATGATAAAAAAATGAGGTTGGAAACATATATAGAGGATGGACCATCCCACACTACAAAAGCCGAAGCAACTTACCTGCAAAAACACTAACAATTTTCCGCCATATAATTATTCACTAAATTCAAAACCTTCATCCTATTCCATTTCTCTTCATTAAGCCTGACTATGGCGTCAAAACTCATATCCTCAAAATTCTCTCCAAAAGACAAATGCATTGAACTTACATTAAAAAAAATTCCCCATCTCTTGTCGTTTGAACTATCGAAATACAAAACAGGAATTGAATGGACTTTGATTTCGCCGACGCCAGACGAACTAACTATAACCGTATACTTCTCAGAAACATGGTAGGGAAAATCTTTCTCGCTGATAAAATCTGTCCCTTTAAAATTAACAAAAATTTTTTTCGAATTATTTGACAGTTCATCAATCAATTTCTTGTTTAAAAAATTATTTAGACTCCAGCCATCTATTTTATCCCGCATCCATTCCTTGAATTTTTCTTCATCTTTTACAATAGATTTATCACCGAAAAGTTCCCTGAACCATCCGCCCTTGGATTCTCCAATTTCTTCGGTCAATGGAATTTTATTAGCTCCATCTGGCCACTGATATCCCCACGAAACACCATCCCCGGATACATAGGCCTTCCATAAAGAATCTATTCCTACTTCTTTGCTTTCAATATAATCATATCTTCCATGTACAACTTTCCATACATCTCCGTCCCACCTATACAAATAACCGCCACTTTTTATTTTAAAAACTAAAAAATTAGACGACATATGCCCAAAAATATTCCCAATTTGGTCCCGAGAAAAATCATTCCAATTCCCGCTCAAAAAAACAGAATCATAAAAAACTTTATTTAAAGAATCGTATGCGTTTCTAGCCTCTTCTCCTCTTTCTATGTCAAGAAAAATCGTGCCCGTATATTTTTTTCCTCCTTTAATCAAAGGTTGCATTTTCCCATCAAAATACTCGAACCCTATAAAATCATCTATCCCCGAAACCGAATCCAAAATTGTTAAATTACAATAATCAACGCACCGATTTATTATTCCTTCGCCGACGCCATCAACATGAACATTATCACTAAAACATTCTATATTGGCATCGCCACCACCCAGATTGAACAAGATTAAAACACCATCAAATATCCCTGAAACCTTTTCTATAAGGGGCTTAAACCCACCGGTAGAAATTCCGTAAACAACAAGCACTAAAAGAAGTATCAATAAAACAGAACTCAAAAGTTTTCCAATAGTCCATTCCACACTTCCTTTTTTAACCACAAAAGATTTCTCCTCCCCATTCATTGTTTTCCAAACCTCAAAATATTTTTAATAGAATCAAGCACCTCTCCGCCTTTTCCCTTAAATAAAAAAATCACGGCACTAATCATTATAATCAAAACAATAACCACAATTAAAATCTTGATTATCTCCTCTCTTTCCATAAAAATAAATAAAAAAAGTAGTTAATAAATATTATGCAGCAGAACAAGTAATCCCCGCACAATGCTCAATATTCAAACCAGAATAATTAACTTTATTTTTCTCAAAATAGTCACAGGTTCCATTCGCAACCTTTTTACCCTTATGTTCACCACTGGTTAACTCAATAGAAAATCTAACCTCTCTTTCTAACGTACAAAAATCATCAACACTGCCCATCGTGCAAGCAAGCTCGCAACCCTGTCTCACTGTGTCAAGGTTAACTTTCCCGCCACCCCAATTTGTAATTTTATCCCACAAATTGCTCCATCCCGTCGAAAAACCAAAAATCAAAAACACCAAAACAACTATCCCTAAAACGATAAGGATTACGGTCCCAAGAGTCAACTCCTGCCCTCTTTTGTTCATCACCATCAAAAATACTAATATCTTTAGTTTATAAATATTGCTACATATTTCCCCAAAATCTCTGAACAATCTCTTGAATTTATCCAAGTCCCGTCAAGACAACGGCCCCGATTAAACTCAAACCCACAATAGAAAATAAAGCTATAATAAAATAAAGCACAATTGTGTATTTAAGATTTTTCCCAATCTCTGAAGTTGTCTGCAAAGGATCTCGCCCTGACTTTATCGTCACAAGCGTCGAAGTCAAAATAAAAACAATTTCAACCAAATAAAATCCTATCACTATCGAAAGCCAATATGTTGGAATCATCAAAACAGGATCAAAAAAACCCAAAATTCCTTCAATTCCCGTCCCTATTACTTCCCCCGCACCCGCAGAATTAAACATCGCAGATAAAGAACCCAAAATACTCGAAATCATCCCCGAAAGACCCAAAATAATTCCGGAAAGTAATGGCGCTAAAAAAGTCATATTAGATTTCATGTCTGAAATTATCTCAGCAAGAAGATCATTTAAACGCTCATTTATTTTTCTGATATTCTTTACATAATCGCTAATTGACATTAAACTTCTCGCAGCAACTCCAAGTCCCTTCTTGGCAGATTCAATCAAAATTTTCATGGAAGTGGCAACTAACTGAGACGGATAAAAAACAACAGCACCCCTCTTTGGATCAAAAAGGGCCCTTTCAAGACTCATCCCAAGCTGATGTATATTTTCATTTACAATTCTAAAAAATCCTTCCGTCGCAGTTCCTCTCGATGAATTACTGACTTTAGAAAATGCAATCTCCGCAGGAATCCCATCGCCAAGCCTATTTCCCAGTTGAAAAAGCGAAGAAGTAAATTCTTTCTCCATATTTTTATAATTTTCACTCGCTTTGATTAATTCCTTTGTCTTCATCTTGTATGCAACAATAAAAACAATCGAAACCGACAAAGGAACAAATAAACTTAATACTAAAGAAAAAATTCCGGAAGGCCCATATAAAACCCCATCAGCACCAACAATGCCAAATATCCCCGACTTGCCCATGAAACCCAGCCCAATCTGTTCCCACGTATAATCTCTTGCCATCCCAAGCCACAAAGGCAAATTTGTATATCTCCATAAAAAAGGAATCATCCCAAGAATAAAAAATGGCAACGCTATTATTGCTCCACTCCAATATGCCCGATTACTTTTATACTCCGGATAAAGAGGATTTTTTTCTAAAAGATTCGCCTCTCCATGCCCGCCTGGCCTTTTCATTAAAACATTCTCCGTCAAGTATAAAACTGAAAAAGGAACAATTATGTTAAAAATCAAAAACAAATGGAACCATTTTATAGAACCGCCAAGCATCGTCGAAGCAAGAGGCAAAATTGCAAGTGCCAGTGTGGGCAAAACTATCCCAAGCATGTAAATATTAGTCAGCGGAGAACGTACTTCGTGAGTATATTTTAGCATCTTGTCATAAACACCGTCTAAAATTACTTGCAATGATTTTTCTAATACAACAATTCTCCTTTCTTCAATTGGTTCATAAAGACTTGATTCAATAAGATGGAATGCCTCGATAAACTCCATGCTATAATCTCTCCATCCCGCAAGATAATTTTCAACGCTCTCTTTTAGCGTGGAAAACTTTCCAATTTCAACATCCCAAAAAACTTTTTTAAAATCAAGCGCAAGAGGAGGTTGTAAATGTTCTGCGGCAAAGGCAATCGCCTTTTCCAGATTTGAGGTGTGCTTCATATAAATCACTATATACAAAATCGCAGGAACCATCTGACTGCTGGCCTTGAGCCTCCATTTCATAGAAAGTCTTTCAGGAATTTTTGAAGAATAAAAAAACAGGAAAATCGCCAAAACAAAAATCAAAAATAAAAACATCAACGAAAAAACACCCGTAATCATCCATATAGCCGTAAAAAAAAGTCCTCCCAGAAATAAAGTTAAAAAAAGCAAAACCGTAGAAAAAACCACAACTTCCGAGGGTGTCACATTCAGATGGGCAATTTCGATTGCTCGTGAAATTCTGGTTCGATCTTTGTCTCCAACTTTCATTGTAAATAAATTGCCAAAACTCTTGCACCATTTTTCATACCGTGAAAATTCTGGCGACATCGCTTCCCTGAATTTTTCATAACTCTGACTATACTTCGCCCTATCTCCTGAATTGTACCCCTTCATCTGGCTCTCTATCTTCGCGCCATATTTTCTCAAAATTTCATCACTAGTTACCATTTCACCTCTTTTCACCTTATAGTTCATCTAAAGGGCTCTTTATATTCTTAATTGACGCCTGAGAAATCTGAATATAAATCTGTGTCGTCTTAATTGATGAGTGCCCAAGAAGTTTTTGAATTACTCTTAAATCAGTTCCATTTTCAAGGAGGCGAGTTGTAAAGCTATGCCTTAATAGATGTAGATAAACCCCTTTCTTTATCCCTGCCTTCTTAGCTAAATTTCTTAAGATTGCCTGGATTGTTGCCTTTGTTATTTTTTTATTCCTTTTAATTGAAGGAAGCTCTACTTTCTTGTTCAAGACTTTTTCAAAAAAGAACTTGATTGCAAAAGATTCTTTTGCAACAAAAGAAGGGTTATTACTTCTTAAATTCCTTAAGAGATACTCTTTAAGAACCTCTTCGTTCATTCCCCTTTCTTTTGAATAATTCAAAAATTTTTCTAAAGAATAGCAATATCCCCTAACGGTCTCTTTTGAAAAATTCCTCAGTCTCAGCTCCCTTTCAAATTTATCTATCATTTCTTACAACATAAAATACTGCAGAACAGTTTCTTTATATAATTTATGTTTACATTCCAAAGAGATACAAAAGATATAGTTTATTCAACAGTACGCCTTGTTCTCAGCGTCGATAAATCGACAAAATTAAATTCTCTAAAGGGTTTTCTCTTCGAAAAAATTCTCGTCCTACCTGCGACTTGCTCTTCAAAACTTTTTGAGTATTGCATAAAGAAAGAAAGCCGAAGTGCCTTATTAAATTTTCCACCCCCAAATAGCAGATTATCGCCTAACTAAAAAGAAAAAATTTAGTTTATCCGACCACAAAAAAGAAAACCCAATTTTCCGCAGAAAATCCTGTCTAACAAAGGATGAACGATTACGCTTCGCTTCATCCAAATTTTTTCAAAAATTAACGGTTGGGGACAGACGGCGAAACAAGAAACAAAAGATTTATAATAATCTTAATTTTGAGTCAATCTATGAAGCCATGGTTAAAATATGGATTTATTGGAGTATTAATTTTAGCAATAATTGGATTAATTTGAAAAAATGGATAAAGAAACCAAGAAAAAACTTGAAACTGGTAAGGGCTATATAAAAAAGATAGCCTTTGTTGGGCTGCTTTTACTTTATTCCTATACTCTCTTATCAACTCTAAACATCTTACCAAGATATTCTACAATGTATGGAAAAAGACCAGGCACTTTGATTTCGTTTGCTATTGACCCATTGAAGAATTTTGGGGCGTGGTTAATAATATCAGCAATTACTTTTATTATTGTTGTTGCCATATATTATTATTTCTCTAGTAAGAAAAAATCTGCTGAGAATTTTAAATCAAGATTTATTTATGATTTGGTTAGTTACATTTTGTTTTATGGTTTAATTTTCTTTTTAGCAAACATAATTATTATCACTCTAATCAAGATATTTGGCATAATTTAAACTACTGCCCCCAACTTGCGAAAACGACAGCGACAATCTGGAATATTATAAAAACTTCTGGCGTTCCCGCCGTCCTGAAGTGCCATCTTTAAAATTAAAATTCGGCCTTCTCACAACTCTGCGATTTTTCTGCGGAGCAAACCCCAAAGGAAAATTAAAATCCAACTCTCTTCGCTTCTTTTTCTAACCATCTCTTCCATTTAGGGAAAACTTCCTCACTAATCGGCAATCCCACATCTCTTGAAACTTCATCAGAAATTTTATGAAAGGCGCTATTTGATTTCACAGTAAATTCGGATTCCAAAATTTCAGAATTATCTATTTTCTCAGAATAGTCAACGATTTCCTGTTTTATTTTCTGTCTCAAAACAATATTGTCCCAAACCGCGTCCCAATTCCCTGCCCACCCTTTAACGTTCGCAGCAATCTCTTTTATCGTCTCACAATCCCCATTAATTAAATCATCCGTTGGCTCCAGACTATCTGTCTCAACATTATATTTCATTAAATCCACGAATCCTCCTTCTGATAAAGGATCCTTCTCCCAATGTTTCCGCACTTCGGCAATTTGGAGCACTCTTCGCACCGATCGCAATCCATCCGGCATTTTTATGGGATTCGCGACAACGATTAAGTCCGTAGCTTTAAACGAAGTAATCGGAACCCCTAAGTCATTAACGACCCTGTCGAACACAGAATACGGAGAACCGCCATGAATAGTCCCCGCAACAACGTTTGCCAAAGCCCCGACTCTCATCGCTTCATAAAGCGCCTTTGCCTCCTGGCTTCTTATCTCCCCAACTATTAAAGACGAATCTCCAAGACGAAGAGAAGCCCTAATCCCTTCTTCCGCCGAAACTTCAGCTGATTCGCCCATCAAAGCACTGCGAACCTTTAATGACAAAATATCATAATCCAGATTCCTCATCGCGACAACTGGAAGTTCAAGCGTATCTTCAACTGTAATTATTCTATGCCCCTGTATTATCTCCATCAAAAGTGAACCAAGCAAGGAAGTTTTACCGGAAGATCGCGTTCCTGCAATAAGCATTGTCCTCGCCCCATCAATCATAAAACTAAGCAGCCCCGCACCCAGCGAATTAATCATTTTATTTTTTATAAAAAGTGGAAGTGTCCATGGCTTGCTCCTATGCCTCCTTATCGCATACGCAATTCCCCCAGAAGATAAAGGCTGTTGAATTATTGCAACTCTCGCTCCAATATCCTTAATCTCAAGATTCGTATCCAAAATAGGATTTGCTTCATCAAGAGCCCTGCCTGAAATCATTCTGAATTTCGCCGCCCACGAATCCGCATCTTCTTGAGAAGGAATTACATTCGTTTCGCATTCCCCAAAATCATTATGTCTGACAAAAATAGAAGAAAGAGAAACCGGAGCATTAATCACAATATCCTGCAAATTTTCATCTTCAAGAATCACCTCAACCACGCCAAAACCAATTGTATGCCTTACCAAAATTCTCGCAAGCTTTGTCAAGTCAGAATAATTCAAAGCAATTTTTTTATTACTTGCCAAATCAGAAATTAAATCTCTCGCAACGTTAAAAAAAACCTGCCTCGTTCTTTCAGGATCGCTAAATTCTTCTGCGGTGGGCCTATGTTCTATTAAAACATTTCTCGCAAGATTAAGAAGCATATGATGATCCTCTTCGATTAAATATTCCGGCGGAGCAAGATGATAAATCGGATTAGACTTCCCGGGAAGTTGAAAAATAGTTACAACGCTTCTGTCCTGATCTTTAGAAATATTATATTGTTTCAAAATAATCGCATCCTCGGGTATTTTTGAGACCATTCTCGTAAACGTAAAATTTGGCATAATATCCGGTCGAAAAATTTCAAAATATATGCCTCGATCATTAACCTGATAAGAATCAAGAACGCTCCTTAATTTTTTTATTAATTCAAGATTATCAAAATAAGAAATTATTTTTTCCAATAATCTCACATAATCAACACCCTTCCCGGTTTTTTCAAAAACCGCTTTCTTTTCATAAAGCACACTTTTTATCTCTCGATAGGCTTTGATTGGATTTTGTTTCAAAACTTCATGTATCTCGTGATTCAAGAAAGCATATGCCTCTTCATAATTAGAAAGCACCGAAAGTTTTTCATGAGAAGTTATTTTTTCTTGTTTTATCAAGAAATCGTACAACGCAGCAATTTCGTTCAAAATTTTGACCTGAGAAAAATCATGGGAATAGTTTCTCTGTTGAACAAAAACAATTCTGCTGACATTGGAATCTTCATTTAAATTATCTATGGTTCTCGACATAACTTCTGGCGAATCCACAAGTGACGGGATAAAAGGAGCTCCGAGATAATTGATATACATTACATTTTCTCCAGATTCACGAATAATTTCATAAGAATAAATTGCGCTGTTTGGTTTGAACATCATTGGGAAAATATAAATGAGCAGATGTCATTCCAGTCACCAAAAACCACTATCACATCTGTCAATCCTCTCCGATATTTACTCATCACCAAATAAAAATAACAGTCTATTAAAATTTATCTAACAATTAATTAATTCGCCCTGCAAATACTTTTCATTCTCGTAATAATCAAGTTGGCAATTATGCCACTCCCACAAAATACTCTTGCATTCCTCAAAAATTTCCTCGTCTAAAACTCCTTCTAAATTATTTTTTTCAAAGGGATCTGCAGTCAGATTGTAGACTTCAAATTCAAAATTCAAAAAATTAAAATGGCATTTTACATCTTCCAAAATTAAGCCAATATCATAATTTTGATTTTGTGCAACAAAAAAAATATTTCTATCTTTTCTCATCTCGCGCCCCTGAAATTCAGCAGACAAAGAAAAATTCCCAAAAGACAAAATAGTTGGAACAACATCTATATGGCTCACTCTCCCGTCAATATTTTCTCCTCTCTCTCCTGGAACATATATCATTAACGGGACATTTACTTCTTCTTCATAAACCCCATAACCATGTCGTATATGCCCTCGAATATTTTCAACTGTTTCTCCATGATCAGAAGTCAGCACAATAACACTATTATTAAAATAACTTTCTGCCTCCAAATAATTCAAAAGCTTCCCCACTTGCTTATCTGCATAAAAAAGAGAATTGTCGTATCTATTCAAATTAGAATCGTAATCTTCGGGTGCAATATAAAAAAGATGTGTATAAATTGAATCGTCTTTGTCAGGCAAAAATAAGCCATTCCCCTCTGGATAAGAATAAGGATAATGAGTTGCCTGAAAATTAATATATAAAAAAAACGGCTCGGAAACATTTTTTAAATACGCCAAAGAAAGATTGACCGTTTTTTCATCATAATCTTTTTTTGCATTCCCGATGCCATAATCAAAAATTCCATCTGTGGCGGAATGACTGTAAAAATCTAAATTCTTGAAATTATAATAATTTATCATGTCCGCCCAAAAATCATTTTGCGAAGAAATATAAGCTGTACTGTAATTTTTTCTCTTTAAAATATCCCATATAAACTCCCTCGGATAATCTTCAAAACCATTTCTGATATCATTAACCAGGCAATATCTGGACGACAAAAAAGAAGGCTGCGAATAATCAGAATGAGATGACGCAGAATATGCATTTGTAAACACAAAACTTTTTTCACCAAAAGAGTCGATATTTGGCGTAATGCTTCTCTCATAGCCATAATATCCAATATGATCCGCAGAAACTGATTCAAGCATTATAACTATGTAGTTCGGATTAGTTAAATTAAAAGAATTATTAAAAATTTTATTTTCCTCAAAACTTTGATTGACCTGATTTGAAAGCGACACATTATTATTTAAATTCTTCAAAAAGTTTAATATTGGACTAGATTTGTAAATAGGCTCTATAGGGACGAAAACAAAAAATAATAAAACGAAAACAAAAAATAATAAAACGAAAAATTTCTGATTTCTTCGTATAAAATCAAAAGGGAACCTTTTGATTTTTACCTTATTGGAATACAAAAAAAATAATAAAGTTATGCAGACATTTATTAAAATAACAAAAAAAAGAAATAAAAAATTAATGATAAAACTTCTAGTTGAAATAAAAAAAACCAGCCCGGTTAAAGATATAAATGAGCCATAAAGAAAGTAGAATGCCGAACTTAAACCTACCCAAAAAAGTAAAAATACAAAAACAAAATATAAAACGAAAAAATAAGCCCTTTTTCTTGAAACTTTTAAAAAAATATTTATCAAAAAGAAAATTAAAATCGAAAAAATGAAAT
>JBAZNV010000003.1:0-92356 GCA_041649045.1 Candidatus Pacearchaeota archaeon | reverse complement strand
AGTCAGCGACGATGTTATTTTTGTCGATGCCCAGTTGTCGTCGGATTGTTCCGGGACTTACTCGATAACAAACAGGGACTGTTCAGGAAGTGATGGAGATGCTTATAATACACCGCAGGAAGCAGCAAATATAGTTGAGCCTGGTGACACAGTTTATTTTAGAGGAGGGGTGTATAAAGATATGGTGAGGGATCATGATATTCCGACTATGATAATTACACGCAGCGGATCTGTTGGCAATCCCATTACTTTCATGAATTATAATAACGAAACTGTAATTATTTCTGGGGCTGATGTTGATGGTGACCCATACAAGGATATTGTAATTCGATTAGGAGTCCCACCTGCGGATGCCGACAATGCTTCTGGTTCCGGAGTTTCTTATGTAACTATTTATGGTTTGATTGTAGAGGAGAGCACAACCTATGGGATATTGATTTGCGGAGGGAGTGATCGAGTGGATTATCCGCCAACTTATCCCTCTCAATATGTGACGATTAGTCATGTAACAGCAAGAAACGTGATCAATGTTGTTTATGGTCCCGGCTATGGCAAGGGGATTTCCAGCAAAGGGACGGTGCTAAATTCTGTGATAGAGTATTGTGAAGCTTACGGGAATAACGGTAATGGCATAGAATGGGGCTGGATACAAAAAAATTTTGACGGGGATACAACGGTTCCGTCACTTCCGTATTCGGATGATGATAAAATGTCTACTGCCCATAATTGTGCCATTCGTAACTGTCTTTCTCATGATAATTTTGATCCAGCATATGGGGGCGATACAGATGGTATGAGTCTTCATATGGCATATCAGACGATAGTGGAAGATAATGTTATTTACAACAATGGAGATGATGGGCTTGATTTGTATGGGTCTATTGAATGCATTGCACGGAGAAATATTATTTTTGGGCATCCTGCTGTCATCACAGGTAATGGAGCGGGCTTGAAATTTAGTGCAGGCGGCGGAGGCAGACACCAGATCCTTGAGAATATCGCATATGATAATGCTGGGTATAATTTTGAGGGTTCAGACTCAAACCATCGATATCGCTGGTATTATCCAAGCAGGATCATTCATAATATCGCCGTGGATGGCAGACGTGGATTTAATTACGGATATAGTTTCAATTATTTCCCTGTTGGTTACGAATTAGAATATTTTCGGAATAATATTGGATTGCGTAATATTGACAACGGAGCGTCGAGAGATTGGCGAGCATCTGCGTTGACGGCAGTAGATAGCAATTACAATTATATGAGTGCGGCAAATCTTGCGACTAATCAGGCAGCTGGGATAGACCTAAATTCTTACTCTGGTACTGATCCGAATTTTGCAGATGATAACCCAGTGATAAATACAGATTTCCTTCCAAATTGGACTATTGAACAAAAACTTGAGCATATAAGAAGCCAGGTAAGAACTGTGTTTAACTTAAACGAATCAAGTCAATTAATCGACGCAGGTACAATTATTCCGGGTTATCATTGTGCGACTTCTGGTGCTCATCCAGGTGAAAATTGCCGCGAATGGTACGGGGATGCTCCTGATATCGGAGCTTACGAATACTCTGAGGGAGTTGGGGCGACTTCTGTTAGTCCGGGATTTTTAAAAACTTTTTTTACCGGAGATATAATAAGAAAAATAATAGAATTTTTTTAAAGAATTTCAAAAACATTTAAAAATAACTGTAAGTAGTTAATGTAAGAGTGATAAAATGATTGAAATGTTAATAAGACCAAGAAAGGCTGAAAGGCGACCTTGGGAAATGTTTTTCATAGGATTGTTTTATGCGTCTATTTCGTTTTTGCTTGTGACATTTGTTTTTGGGAAAGATTTTGTTTTAAGCGGAGGTTCGGGGCTTCTTCTTGTCATTTTTACTGTTATCTCCTGTTTGCCTTTTATTTATTTTATTATAAAACTTGAGGAGGGAAAAGATGTCCAGATAAATGATTCTGGGAAATTAATAAAAGAACATTCAAAGGCGCTTGTTTCTTTAATGTGGCTTTTTCTTGGTTTTGTTGTAGCGTTTTCATTTTGGTATATTGTCATGCCAGAAACAGCAGGACAAAACTTTAATTTTCAGGTAAAAACTTTTTGTGCAATTAATAGCGCTTCAAATTATGACGGATGTCTTTCTCAACATGGGATTTCGGTTACGGGATCGGCAACGGGAGTGACTAGTTTTCTTGCCATATTTTCAAATAATATTTACGTGCTTATTTTTACATTACTTTTTTCGCTTGTTTTTGGAGCGGGGGCGATTTTTATTTTGGTATGGAATGCTTCGGTAATTGCATCGGCGGTGGGGATTTTCGCAAAGGGAAGTCTTAGTGGACTTCCAATCGGTCTCATGAGATATATGGTTCACGGGATTCCAGAAATTGCAGCATATTTTGTTGGGGCTCTTGCAGGAGGAATTGTTTCGGTTGCGATAATAAGAAAAGATTTGAGGGGAGAAGGAACCTGGAAAATTTTACAGGATGCGTTGATTCTTGTAATTATTGCGATTTTTATATTGATTATTGCAGGACTATTAGAAGTTTATCTTACTCCTTCGCTTTTCTAAATTTGATAATGTTAGTTAAATTTTTAAGCTTTAATTTCGAAGATTTTTCATGGAATATTTATTATTGACATCAATTTTTGTAAGTTTTATTTTAGCAATATTAATCCTCCCGCGTTGGATAAAAAAATGCAGGAATATTGATTTAACGTGGGAAGATATGAACAAATATGGACACCCAAAAAATGTCGCTTCTTCCGGGGGAATTGTCGTGATTATGGCTTTTGTGTTGGGGGTTTTGTTTTATATCGCTCTTAAAACTTTTATTTTTAGCGGAACAAATAATGCGCTTGAAATTTTTTCACTTCTTGGCGTTATTTTAATTTTGGGGATTGTGGGATTGACTGATGATTTACTTGGCTGGCATAACCATGGACTTCCGATCAAAGTCAGAGTTGTACTGGCGTTTATGGCATCAATTCCACTTGTGGTGATAAATGCAGGAAATCACGTAATGAGTCTCCCTATTTTGGGTTATGTTGATTTTGGATTGATATATCCTATTTTTCTAATTCCCTTGGGGATTGCAGGAGCTACTACTACTTATAATTTTTTGGCGGGTTTTAATGGGCTTGAGGCGGGACAAGGAATTTTAATTTTATCTTTTTTATCTTTTGTTGCTTATTATGTGGGTTCGCCGTGGCTTTCAATTGTTGGATTATGCATGGTTGGAGCACTTATTTCTTTTTATATATTTAACAAGTTCCCGGCAAAAGTTTTCCCGGGAGATACAATGACTTATTCCATAGGGGCATTAATATCTGGAATGGCTATCTTGGGAAATTTTGAAAAAATCGCGGTAGTTATATTTATACCTTATATAATTGAAGTTTTTTTGAAAGCGAGGGGCGGCCTCAAAAAACATTCTTTTGGGATTCCTGATAAGAATGGTAATTTGAAAATGCCTTATAATAAAATTTACGGACTTGAGCATCTTGCAATTTTTATTTTAAATAAATTCGGAAAAGCAACAGAAAAGAAAGTAACTTATATTATTTTTGCTTTTCAAATTATTTTTATTTTAATTGCTTTTTTGATGTTATAATAGTTTGCGAGGAGAATGTTTTTAAATAAAGATTTGCAATAAGGAATATGGATAAAGAAATTTTGGGAATTCTAAAAAACAGGCGATTTCAATGGGCAGTTGCCATAGTTTTATTTTTAATAATTTTATACGTTTCGTCTTCTATCAGAATTTCGAATTGGGATTTACTTGTTGATCAAACAACCGGCGAAAAAATCCCTTCTGATCTTGATGCTTTTTATTTTTTGAGAATTACGGAAACTTTGAGTGAAAATGGGAGTTTGCCCCAATATGATAATTTTAGATATTCTCCTGGTTTTCAAACGGGATGGCATCCTGAAATAATGCCCAATCTTATTATACTCATGCAAAAATTTGTTTCGCCCTGGTATGAGGTAAGAGATGTTTTCCTTGCTTCTCCTGTAATTTTTTTCATGATTACTCTAATCGTTTTATTTATTCTAACTTATATTATCACGAAAAGTAAATTAGCGGCAGTTTTGGCTTCTGCATTTTTGGGTTTTACGCCGGCTTATTTAATGAGAACAATGGGTGGGTTCACAGATCATGATGCTGTTGGTATAATGGCTCTTCTTATTTGTTTTTTAATTTATTATTTATCATTAAAAACGATTGATAAAAAAAATAAAAATTATTATCCCTTAATATTTGGATTTTTGACGGGGCTTGCGACAGTGTTCACGATTGCGACATGGGGAGGGATTGCGCGTTCCATATTTTTAATTATTCCCCTGAGTTTCTTTTTGAATTGGATATTCAAAACTAAAAATTCTAAAGATTATATGATTAAAGGATTGGTTTTTTATGTTAGCTGGATTATTTTTACACTTATTTTGGGACCTATTTTTAAATATGAAATTTCGGGAATAATCAATATTTATTTGCTTGGAACTGAAGTAATTTTGGCGCCTATTATTTTGATTTTTATTGTTGCCGATAGTCTTTTAATTTTCCAAAAAAAATTTTCAATAAAAAAGAATTATCGCGTTTTATACAGTTTTGTTATCACGATATTGGTTGGGATTATAGGGTTAACTATTTCTGGGAAAAATGTTTTCTCGATGATTATTGGTGTTATACAAAAATTTATCGTGCCTTTTGGTGGGGGAAGATTTGGAGCCACGGTTGCTGAAAATCAAGCGCCATATTTAAGTGATTGGATCGGACAAACCGGGATGGTATTATTTTGGCTTTTTATTTTGGGAGTAGTTTACTTTGGATTTGAAATTGGGAAAAATATTAAAAGCTTAAAAAGACGTTTTATTTTTATTGGTTCTTATGTTTTAATGATTTTGGGGATTATTTTTTCTAAAATATCTGAAACTTCTATTTTAAATGGAGAGAATATAATCAGCAGCGCTTTTTATTTTATTCCTCTTATCTTTTTCTGGGCATATTTGGCATGGATTTATTTCAAGGAAGATTTTAGTTTTAGTTATACTCAGTTTTTTATTTTTGCCTGGATGTTTTTTACAATTGTCATGGGGAGAGCGGCGGCAAGGATGTTTTTTGCAATTACTCCCTTTGTTTGTTTCATGTCGGCTTATTTTATTATAAGTTTATTTAAAAATTGGAAAAAATCGAAAGATGAAATTTTTAAAGTAGTTGCAATTGTGTTTTTTGTTCTCGTCTTGATTGCATCAATTTTATTTATTTATTATTCTTACGATATAATCTCTGAACAATCAAAATACATAGGTCCTTCGGCAAATTTACAATGGCAGAAGGCGATGGGGTGGGTAAGAAATAGTACCTCTACGGATAGTATTTTTGTTCATTGGTGGGATTATGGATATTGGGTTGAAAGCCTGGGAGAGAGAAGGGCTGTCGCTGATGGAGGACATTTTCAAGGAGAAGAGGGGATTCATAGAATTGGAAGATATGTTTTGACGACGCCTAACCCAGAAACTGCATTAAGTTATTTTAAAAGCATGAATACAAATTATTTATTAATTGACCCGACTGACTTGGGGAAATATCCTGCGTATTCAAGAATTGGAAGTGATGAGTCCTGGGATAGATATGGATTTTTGCCTATCGGATTAGTCGACCCAACTCAAGTTTTTGAAAGCAAGAATGGCACAATCCGACTTTACCGAATTAATGGTGCGGTTGATGAAGATATAACTTATAACTTGAATGGAAAAGAAATATTTTTACCTGGTCCAACTTATGATAAAGAAGGTGTCCCAAATTATAAAGCTGGAATTGCCGGAATTTTATTAACAAATGAGGGGAGTAGGGTTTTGGCTCCGGAAGGGGTGTTTTATTATAACGGGCAACAATACAATATTCCTTTTAGATATCTTTTTGTCGATGGAGAAATTCACGATTTTGGAACCGGGCTTGACGCAATAATGATGATTTTCCCATCAATAGAAAGTGATGCTCAGGGGCAGAAAATGAATCCCACGGGAGCAACAATTTATCTAAGCCCAAAAGTAAGCAAGAGTTTGTTCGCGCAATTGTACTTAATGGATGATCCTTTTGATAATTATGAAACAATCAAGTTGGCTCATGCCGAAGAAGATGTTTATATTGATTTAATAAAACAGGGCGGGAATAATTTTGAGGGAAGTTTTTTGTATTACAATGGATTTAGAGGACCGATAAAAATATGGGACCTCGAAAATATTCCGGAGAATATTCTTGAAAGAAATGAATTTTACGCACCCTTTGATGGAGATTATGCAGGTCTTGATAATCTGCAGTTTATGAAATGAGAAGAATTTGGTTTGATATATTTGAAGAGATTAATTTTTTTATTTTAAAATTAAAGAAAAATAAAAAAATTAGTTTAAATGATAAAAGCTTAGGAATAAATCTTGGAAGCGAAAATAATACAATCAAAGAATATATTGGCATTGATGGAAGTTTCTTGATTTACATTATGAAGTCTTGTTTGCCTCTCTTTTTGAAAAAATATATCTACAAGAAAAGTTGTACCTCCAACTATAAAGGGTTTGAAGATTTTTATAAAAGTTTGGGAAATAAAAAGATAGTGCACTTTAACTTAGATTATGGAATTCCCCTTAATTCAAATAGTGTCCGAAATATTTATACAAGTCATTTTTTGGAACATCTTAATGGAAAAGAGGGGGCCGCTATATTGGAAGAATGTTATCGATGCCTAAAAAATAAGGGTATTTTAAGAATTGTTGTACCCGACTTGGAAGAAGAAACAAAAAGAATTGAAGCAGCAATAAAAAAATATAAATTGGGCGACAGTGACCCCATTCAGGAATTTTTAACTGTTGACAGGTACAACCACAACCGTTTTTCTTTTCATCAAAAAATATATAGTTTTAAAGATCTGGAGGTTTTATTGAAAAAAATTGGATTCAAAAATATTAGGAGAGAAGAGTTTAAAAAAGGTAATTTGCCAGAAGTTAAAAGACTTGAGCAAAGAACCGGATTAATCGTGGAGGCAAATAAATGAAATTAAATTTGGGTTGCGGCAGAGATCACAAAAAGGGATGGATCAATTGCGATATATCTCCCGATGTGAACCCCGACAAAATTGTTGATTTGAATAAAAGGCTCCCGTTTAAAGACGGCAGTGTTGACGAGATTTTAATGAGTCATGTACTTGAGCATTTCCAAAAGCCAATAGAAATCATGAAAGAATTATATCGTGTGTGTAAAAATGACGCTATAATCAGAATAAGAGTACCTTATTTTTCTTCTGAGTCGGCTTTTTCAATGATGGATCATTACAGTTTTTTCAGTTGGACTACTTTTGATTTTCTGGAAAAAGAACATGTGTGTCATTGGCAGGGATTTGGAGATTTTAAAATAATCAACAAAAAAATATCATGGAGAAAGCAACTTTGGTTTTTAGAAAAAATTTTTGGATTATGCCCGAGAATTTACCAAGAGTTTTTTTGTTGGTGGTTCCCCGCGAAAGAATTAAGCGTTACGCTTAGAGTTGTAAAGACAAATGTTTAAAAATGTGCTGACGTCATACGAATATGAATATTTTAGTCACAGGATACGAAGGATTTTTAGGGAATTCGTTAGTAGGGAGATTAAAAAGTTTAGAAAATCTCGTGGTAGGATTCGATAAAGGAGAAAATAAAAATTTAAAATATACCCCTGATGTTGTTGTGAATGGAGATATCCGAGACACAGATCTTTTAAAGAAAGTTGTGGCAGATTATAAAATTCAGGAAGTTTACCATTTTGCCGGGCAAGCTATCGCGGGGAAATGTTTTGATAATCCATATGGCGCTTTTGATATAAATGTAATGGGGATTGTTTCCTTGTTTGAAGCCTGTCGAACTTCGCGATCCATAAGAAGCATTGTAGTTTCAAATAGTAATAAAATTTTTGGGGACTCGCCCGCTCCTTATAATGAAGAAACTCTCATAAAACCAAAGCATGTTTATGACACGACAAAGGCTTGTCAAAGACTTGTCTCGCTTTGTTATTTTCATGATTTTCAACTTCCGATAAAAGTGATGATTTGCACGAATATTTATGGGCCCGGAGATTTGAATCTTACAACAAGAGTTATTCCAAATAATATTACCAGGCTTCTTAATGGGGACAAGGCTCAGTTAGGAGATGCAGTGAGAAAATACGAAAAAGAATTTATTTACATTGACGATGCGATCGAAGCATTTATGACAATTGCAAGAAAAGGAAAGAGTGGGGAAGTGTATTGTTGCGGGGGAACAACTCCCATAAGCTTGGAAGATCTTATTAAAAAAATATGTGAACTTACGGGGAAACGATTTCCTGAAGATGTTGAAAGTTTTACAAAACCCATGCAATTTACTGAGGCCACCGTTCAATCAATGAATGTAAAAAAATTGAAATCTCTTGGCTGGGAGCCAAAAGTTACGTTAGAAGAGGGGCTTACAAGAACGATAGATTATTACAGACAACTTTTAAAGAAATAGAATAAAAATTAAAATGGAAATAAAAGAAATTAAATTTATTATGTCAAAAAAAGCCGTAACCCTTGGCGGTTTAGAGATTAAAAAACTTTTCAGGTGTTTGGAATGTAATTCTATCCGAACAATTCTAAAATCTTCATGGAGAGAAATCGGTAACTTTAATGTTTTTAGTGTATTATTTAAAAGTATTTTGAGAAAATTTATTGGGAAAGTGAGTATAACAAAAAAAATGCAATACAAACTTTTGCCTTATTTAAATAAATATTCAGAAAAAGATATCCGTTTTGTAAGCGTTGTGTTTTCTAATGGGAAGTCTGCTATATTTGATACTTCTGATATACCCCAGGTGGATATTCTTCAAGATATAAAGGACATTATGTATAAAAACCAATATTTTGCTTTTGAAAAAAATATAAAAGATAAGATAGTGCTTGACTGTGGAGCGAACAAAGGTGTTTTTAGTATCTATTCTGTTCTTTTAGGAGCAAAGAAAGTTTATTCCTTTGAACCCGTTAGCCGTTCGAACATAAATCTTTTAAAAACAATTAGATTAAACAAAATGGAAGATAAAATCATCTTGTTTAGAAAAGCCTTGGGAGATGAAAATCGTTCTGAAAAAATATCATATAGATACACTGGAGACGGCGGAGGGCAAATAAACCCGAAATTCGTCAAAGAAAATGGGTGGATAAGTGAGAGTGTAGATGTTTGCAGATTTGATGATTTAAATTTAGGAAAAATTGAATTTATAAAAATTGACACCGAGGGGTATGAAGCGAAAGTTTTAATCGGGGCCGAGAAAACGATAAAAAAATTTAAGCCAATTCTTTCTTTAAGTGCTTACCATAAACCTTCAGATAAAAAAGAGTTGCCTGAGTTAATTAAAAATATAAGGGAAGATTATTCGGTTAGACTAAATAAGTTTTCGGAAGAGGATTTATATTGCTATTAATTTTAATCAAAACTAATTAGTAAATCTTATATACTATCTTAGAAATTAATTTTATGGAATTGAATAAAAGCTCAAGATTGTATATTTTTCTGAAAAAGGTCTACGAAAAAACCTTGGGTCTATGGCCTCTCAAAATGATTTTTGTTAAGTATATTGGTTTTTATAATGGCAAGAGGAGGATAACGCTACAAACTATTTCAAGGGCGAATGAGATTATTGCGAAAAAATTGGATTCAAAAAAACCGTTTATGCTTGCGAGATTTGGCAGCGTGGAATTTAGAAATTTGTTCAGCAAAAAAAATTTTGACACCCTTTGTAATAATGCAGGATTTTTCCCTCATGATATAACTTTAATGGAAAATTTTAGAAAAGTTTATTTTGAAGCTTCAAGAAATATTGATATCTTGGCGGCATGGAATTATCTTAATCATTTCAGAAATAAGGTTAAACTGATGAGAAACCTTACGAGCCTTGAGTATATTATTCCTCTTTGTGTCGCTGGTGGCGGATATTATTCATGGATAGAGAAATTGAAAAATAAAAAAATATTGGTCATACATCCGTTTAAAAAAACAATTGAGAAACAGATGAAAAAAAGAGAGAAACTGGGGATTCTCCCAAAAGTCAAGAGTCTTGAGATAATAAAATCTGTTCAGACGCAGGGCGGCACAAAAGATGACCGATTTAAAAATTGGTTTGATGCGCTGGAATATATGAAAAGAGAAATAGATAAAAAAAAATTTGACGTTGCCCTGATCGGTTGTGGAGCTTACGGATTGCCATTGGCTTCATATGTGAAAAAAAAAGGAAAACAGGCGATACATCTTGGAGGGGGACTCCAGCTTCTTTTTGGGATAAGGGGCAAACGTTGGGACAATAGTTCTGAAATTAAATATACAAAAGACTGGGTATCCCCGATGAAAGAAGATGTAATAGAAAATTATAAAAAAGTTGAAGGGGGATGTTATTGGTAATGAAAGAAAAAAAATTTGAATTCGACACGCCGATACTTTTTCTGCCGTTTACCAGGATGGATAGCATGAAAGCAGTTTTTGCAGAGATACGAAAAATTAAGCCTAAAAAATTTTTTATCGGAGCGGATGGGCCCCGAAATGCGGAAGAAAAGAAAAAAACAGATGCGGTGAGAAAGTATATTTTAGAAAATATTGATTGGAAATGTGAAGTGAAAACTTTGTTTAGGGACGTCAATAAAGGTACAAAATATGGAAGTTACGAATCTGTTAGCTGGTTCTTCAAGCATGTTGATCGGGGAATTGTGCTGGAAGATGACTGTCTACCTTCCCCTGATTTTTTTAGATTTTGTCAAGAGATTCTTGAGAAATATAAAGACGACGAAAGAGTGATGCATATAAATGGAACTAATATTGAAGGGGTATCAGACAGTGATGGAAGTTATTTTTTTACGAACATTGTCGGGGTGTGGGGATGGGCTTCATGGAGAAGGGCGTGGGAGAAATGTGATTTAGAAATGAAAAATTATCCTAAATTTGATAGTTATCGTGGGCAAAAAATTCTTGGATACAGGGGATTTATTTTCACATTGAGGGCGTTAAGATTAAACAGATTATTATATGCAAAAAAAGTAGAGGGGTATGATTACCCATGGGAATTTACATGCAGAATTAATAATGCTCTTGCAATAGTCCCGAAATCAAATTTGATCACGAACCTTGGTCTTGGAAAAGCAGGAGGAGGAGGTCATACAACAAATTATGGTGATGATAAACGCATAAAAATTAGGCCTCTTAAATTTCCGCTAATCCATCCTGAAATAATGGTTAACAACTGGGATTATTGGGATGCATTCACTCATCTTTATAGAGTCAATATCCCGAAGAAATTGCTTGAACTAGCTATTTATAAAATTAAAAATTTATTCAAGAGATAATCACGTTTTTTCTCTTTTTGCATTATCCACTAAATACATATAACCGGAGGATAAATCTGAAATGGCATGTATTATAAACTCTCCCGAAAAATACGCTGCAGATCTTTGTGTTATCACACAAGAAAAAATCGGATTATCATCACGGATGATGCCTAAATTCAATCCTACATTAAGAGTTGATAAACTTCTGTCGCTTGTTCCGTCCCACCTTTTTTGATATTTTATAGGGTCTATCTTGGGCAATTCCCCCCCTCTTCTTAAAAATTCATATCCAAATACAAGTTCTGAAAACGCAATACTTTGTAATTCACGAGGATACATTCCTGTTGTGTCTCTAATCCACTTTGCATAAAGACCATCCTGATCTCTTATTTTTTTAAATAAACGACTTAGGAACGTTATGCTTTCTTCATTACTTTTAATTTTTCCCAATTCCTCTAAGAAAGAATTATAGGTTTGTTCCGTTAATATGGGTAAACCTAATCTTGTTATTCCTTTCTTTTGTGAATTTTGTTCTTTAAACGACACCATTTTGTCTTACACTATGTCTTGAAACTCCTATAAAAGATTACCAAAATGTGAGTTATAAGCTTTTCTATTGTTATTACTTTAAAATTAAATTTTTATTTTAGCCTTTCAAATTTACCGGTTATTACGTCTATATTTTCTTTAATTTTTTTTTCGTTCCAATCCCACCATTTCATTTTTAAAAGTTTACTGATTGTTTTTTCATCAAATCTTTTTTTAATAACTTTTGCGGGATTTCCGACGACAATGGAATATGGTTCAACATCTTTTGCGACTACTGCATAAGCTCCAATAACCGAACCGTCTCCAATTGTTACACCAGAAAGTATAGTCGCTCCGTATCCGATCCAAACATCGTTGCCTATTTTTACATCTCCTCTTGAGAAGGCATTATCAAGACCAAGATTCATTCTTTCTTTAAAGGGGTATGTTGAAATTGTATCTATTCTGTGTTCTCCTCCAAGAAAAATCTTTACTGATTCTGCGATTGAACAATATTTCCCTATTTTAAGAGTTTTTTCTGAACTGTAATCAAGTATTCTTGGTGCGCCATATGTGAATCTTCCTATATCGTATTTTTTATATAGGGGATCATCGCACATTTGAATATTGGGATTTGCAATTCTCTTGAGTTTTGCGTAGAATCTAAGAAGGTGGTAGCGGAGTTTTTTAATCATAAGAATTAGTGACAGAAGAACTTTATAAAATTAAGTTTTAAGATAATATAAGTTTAAAAGTAAAAACAATTTTATTATAAGATGTATAAACTCGCTGTTATAGTTTTGAATTGGAATGGCTGGGAAGATACGATTGGATGTCTTGAGAGTATTCAAAAGGGGAGGGTTAAAGATTGTCGAATATGGGTACTTGACAATGGATCTAACGATGAATCTGTTAAAAAAATTGGGGCTTGGAATGTTGATAGAAAAGTTCATTTTTTAAAAAGTAATAAAAATTTAGGTTTTACCGGAGGAAATAATTTTCTTTTTAGAAAAATCCTGAAAGAAAAAAACAAGCCGAAATATATTTCTATAATAAATAACGATACAATTGTAAAAAAAGATACCTTCAAAAGACTGATAAAAGTTTTGGATTCTAATAAAAAAATTGGAGTTGTTTCACCGGCAGTTTTTAATTATTATGATGTTAAAAAATTAAGTTTGGAAGACAACCCTGGAAAGTTTAATTTAAAAAAAGGCGGGGGAGAGAAATGGCCAAATAGCAAAAATCTTTTGAAAGGGGGAAAAATTTTTTTTGTTGATTATACGGGTGGGTCTTGTTGGGTATTACGGCGAGAAACTTTTGAAAAGGCAGGGCTTTTTAACGAAAAATTTTTTGCATACGGGGAAGAGATTGACTTAGCAATACGAATAAATAAGTGCGGGTATAAGTTTGCGGTTGATCCTACAACAAGAATGTGGCATAAGGTTGCCGCTTCTTCAAAAAAAATTTCGGGTTTTAGAATTTTTTATTCTACCAGAAATATGATTTGGCTTGAAAGAATTCACGCGTCAAGCGTGGAGTTTTTATTTTTTTTGTTTAATATGGTTTTTATAAAATTCCCAAAGAATATTTATGAAATAATGAAACAAGGAAAGCGATTTCTATGCCTTAAAGAATATTTTAGAGGAATTTTTATAGGACTTTTTACAAAAAGAGAAAATTTTGATTCCCGTAAATACTGGAAAATTTAATTATGTTTTAATTTTATAGTGATAATCTATGCAAAACTTTTTAAAGAAATTACCATTATAGAAATTATGAGTAGATTTGATAAGGGGAAAAGATTGGATAATGGATGGAACAGCGGAGAATATCTTGACCCTAAAGTTGAAGCATTTAATGAATTATTAGATAAATATTAGTTAGAGGTAAGAAGAAGCGGAAATAAAATGCTTTGGGTTGCTACCCTATTGCCGTATTCTTTCTCTCCAGTAAGAACAAGGATAAGTAAAGAGTCTTCAATAATTTGGGATTTTCTTGGAAGGCTTACCTATTCTGGCAGAAGGAGACAAATTGTAAAAAAGTTCATTAACAAATATTCAGAAATTCTAGAGGATTTTTCTAAAGACCAAGAAGTCATTGATAAATTAAACGGGGTGAGATTGATGGTTACCATTGCTCTTCTGGTGAAGATGCAGAAGATTGTATTGAACAAATAGCAGAAAATGCAAAAACCGGATTAAGGATTGGATCTTATTTTAGGGGGACTGGTTCTGGGGCAATTATTTGGAGAGGTTTGACTTTTGGCTCATGTACTATGGGGCAATACTTGGAACGAGGCAGGCTCAAGGGCTCTAAAATAAACGGGGGAGTAGTTCTTGAAGCGACCCACTATAGAAATAATTTTGTAATTGAAAATCAAACTTTTTCCAAGGCATATGAACAATTGTTATTTGAGATCAAAAGAGAAATGGTAGATATTAGGAATAGAAGATAAAATTAAATATCGTGTTTGCATAAATTTATAATAATAGTTTTGTGAATTTAACAATGAAAAATAAGGCAAAAAGCTTAAAGGCAAACACAGATAATCTATCTAAAATTTCAAACAAGCAGGAAAAAAATAGGCTTTGGTGGGAAACTCTCCCGATGACTTATGCTGATTGGGATTCGGAAAATAGAACGCCCGAGACAAAAGAAGATTTTTTGGAAATTGAGTCTTTACTTTTGAATGGAAGTAAGTTTTTAAAAAATAAATTTAATTTCAACGCGTTTGCAGGAAAGAAAGTTTTGGAGATAGGTTGTGGCTCAGGTGCTGCAAGTTGTTTGTTCGCCAAGGGAGGCGCAGAAGTAACTTGTGTAGACATCACAGAAAATGCAATAAAACTTACAAAGACGAACGCCAAAGCTCAAGGATTAAGCGTTAATGCTCAAAGACAGGATGCGGAAAAGTTGGATTTTAAAGACGAGAATTTTGATTATGTTTTTTCGTGGGGAGTTTTGCATCATTCAAACAATACAATAAATGCTTTCAAGCAGGTATATAGGGTATTGAAAAAGAATGGGTCTGGATTAATCATGGTGTATAATAAAAATAGTCTTAGATATTATATTAATGGTTTATATTGGTTATTGTTCAAAGGAAAACTTTTTTCAGGATACAATTTAAAATCGGTGCAAGATTTTTATACCGATGGCTATTATCACCGACATTTTACACCACGAGAATTGAAGAAAATATTAGAATCTATAGGACTTAAGTGCAATAAAATAACTGTCACGCATATGAATACTATTATGATCCCTTTTTTGCCCAAGAATATTGTTGAATGGATGAAACGAAAATGGGGCTGGCTTCTTGTTGCTGAATTCGTTAAACTATAGATTGATAATCTTAAAAACTCTTTATCCCTATCCTTCTTATGTGCGGGATAAATGGTTTCAATTTTAAGAATGCAAAAATTCTAAAAAAGATGAACCAGGTTTTGGTGCATAGGGGTCCAGACAGCGAAGGAACTTTTTTTGACAAAAACATTTCTTTAGGACATAGAAGACTTGCGATAATAGATCTGACAAAAGATGGGAATCAGCCCATGGAATATAGTCATAAAGGGAAAAAGGCTATTATCGTTTTTAACGGCGAAATCTATAATTTTCAAGAAATAAGAGAAGAGCTTAAGAAAAAAGGTTATTTGTTTCGAAGTAATTCTGACACTGAAGTAATAGTTGCAAGTTATCTGGAGTGGGAAAATAACTGCGTAAATAAATTTAATGGGATGTGGGCGTTTTGCATATATGATCCGCAAAAAGAGATATTATTTCTTAGTCGAGACAGGTTTGGGAAAAAACCTCTTTACTATTATTTTGACGGAAAGAAATTTATTTTTTCGTCTGAAATAAAGGGCATTTTAGAACACGAGGTAAAGAAGAAGCTATCAAAAGATGCTGTTGATCTTTATTTTTCTATGGGGTTCGTTCCATCTCCTTTTTCAATTTATGAAGGGGTTTTTAAAATTGAGGCTATGCAAAGTTTGATTTTTGATATTAAGACCAGAGAATTAAAGAAATTTTACTATTACGAATGCCCTCATTATAATCCTGTTTTTGATAAGAGAAAATTAATTACTGAAGGAAGAGAATTGTTAAGAGACGCGGTCAGACTCCGATTGATTTCTGATGTCCCTACAGGGGCGTTTCTGAGTGGAGGGATTGATAGTTCTACAATTACTTCTGAGATGGCTATTCAAACAAAAAGAAAAGATTTACAGACCTATTCTATAGGCTTTGAGGGAGAGTATGATGAGACGCCTTATATCCATACAATGAGAGATTATCTAAAAGTGAAGCATAATCATAAATATTTTAAGAAGGAAGATTTTGAAAAAGGACTAAAGGATATTTTTTATTATTACGATGAACCTTTTGCTGATTACTCTATGTTTCCCACGATGACACTTTCGCGTTTTGCCAGAGAAACTTTGACTGTATCTTTGAGTGGGGATGGAGGGGATGAAATTTTTGGCGGTTATCCTCGACATAAAATGGCCGCGCAGATGGTTTTACTACAAAAAGTTCCAAAAATATTTCGAAAAATGTTGATTTTCTTCATTGACAAAATTTGCGTGAAAAATTTATCTAAATTATTAGATGGGCTTAAATTAAGTCTTTTGTCAAAGGAAGAATTCTTTTCCGAAGCCAGAGAAGAGATATACAAACCAGAAATATACAAAAAAATTAATAGAAAAAATTTTGAAAAATGCCTGAGACTTGCAAATAATGATCTTATAGAGTCGACAATTCTTATGGATCGATATTATAATACTCTTGCTGACAATTTCTTATGTAAAGTTGATCGTGCTTCAATGGGGGCTTCTTTGGAGGTTAGAAGCCCGTTTTTAGATTACCGTTTCTTAGAGTACTCTGCCAAAATTCCTTCCAAATGGAAAGCATCTATTTTTAATGAGAAAATATTATTAAAAGAAATTGTAAAAGGATTGATCCCTGACAAAATAATAAATAGAAAGAAAAAGGGGTTTACTCCTCCTGTAGATCGGTGGATTTTAGAAAATAAATTCATTAAAGATATAGAGTTTGGAATAAAAAAATTATATGAAAAGAAAATTATTTCAGAGGAATGGAAAAATTTTTATGAAGATCATATTTTAAAAAGAAAGGATTTAATCAGCAACAATTACAAGATAAGAATGTTCTTGTTTTGGAAATGGTTTAATTATTGGAATTGATAATTTTCAAAAATTTCTTTTCATATTCTCCGATTTCGTATTCTTCCAAAAATCTTTTCCTTCCAAGTCTTCCCATTTTTATTCTTAAGTTTTTGTTTCTTAATTTTTTTACATACGCGACAATTTCTTCAGGAGAATTTTCTTTTAAAACAAATCCTGTTTTGTTATGTTTTACCGTTGCGGGAATCGCACCGACTCCGTTAGCAATAACGGGCAAGCCCCACATCATACATTCAATAATAACCCTCCCGAATGTATCAAGAGTGCTGGGATAAATAAGGACATCTGAATCTTCCATGACCGTGTCTTTTTCTTTCCCAAATTTTGGGCCAAGATATTTTACATTTTTTTCAAGAGAATTAATCTTTACAAAATCTTCAAACTTTGTTTTTTCTTTGTTTGAGGGCCAATCGCCTACAAAATTACATTTGAAGTCTATGCCTTCACCTTTTAGTATCTTGCACACAGATAAGAGTTGGCACCATCCTTTTGTTTCGTCCATATGAGATAAAAACAGCAAATTAAAAGTTCTTCTCTTTTTTCTCTTATTTATCGTTTTTTTAATTTTTGTATCTGTTACTTCATTTTTTATTGCATTGGGCAAGACAAATAAATTTTCTTTAGAAACCAAGTTGTGCAAATCTCCTTTTAATGAATCATCCAGAACTATTGCTTTTTGATCTTTGAACATTTTTTTGTAAACAAAACGATAAATGGGATTTCTCCAATTTTCTTCTGTCATTCTGCTTCGCATGTGGAATAAAATTTTTTCTTTATTATTTCTTTTGATAATCTTGAAAATAAAATATTCTCTGAGAAGTCCCAGCCCGTATGTGGCAGGAACCATATAAATTAGGTCGGGCTTTTCCTTTTTAAAATAATTTTGCAGTTGTCTTTTTATCCGTAAGAACTGCGAAAATTTAGAATAGTTTATTTTTCCAATCTCGGACATCTCTTTTGCAAAGTTTAATTTGATGGTATTGGTATCGTAATTATTCTTTCTTAGAATAGACAAACACATTTGACTCGAAAGTGCACTGCCGTAATTTGGTGGGGGAAGGGGCGACAAGAATAGAACTTTTTTCATTAAGTTTAGTAAGTTTATTTATTTAAAAATTATTGCAAATCTAATCACAATAAAACTTTTTTGTTGCTCTTATGATTCCTTCGGAATCAAGACCGTACTTTCTGTACAAATCTTTCGGGTCGCCACTTTCCCCATAACAATCATTAATCCCAATCTTCAGCACTTTCTTTCCAATCCCTTCCTTTGCGACCACTTCAGAAACTATAGAACCAAGTCCACCAATAATTGAGTGATCCTCTACAGTTACTATAACTTTGGAACAATTTGCATATTGAAATATTGTTTGTTCGTCTACCGGTTTTAATGTTGATACATTTATTACAGAGGCGTTCACCCCAAATCTCTCAAGTTCCTCTGCAGCCACAAAAGAATTATAAACACTATCTCCTGTTGCAAAAAAGACCAAGTCCTTTCCTTCTTTAAGAGCCGTTGCTTTGTTAAATATAAAATTATAATCTTTGGGGAGGATCTGAGGCTGAGGGGTTCTTGATAATCTTAGATAAGCTAATTGATTGTTCCTGGCAAGATAATGAGTTATTTGTTCTGCCTCTCTTGCGTCGGCAGGTTGGAATATTTGTATGCCTGGAATCCCTCGCATTACATTTATATCTGTTATCCCCATTTGTGTTGTGCCATCTTTCCCTATCGCTAACCCTGAGTGAGTCCCAACGACTAAAATCCCTGCACGATTATAACCTGCAGAAATCAAAAGTTGTTCATATGCTCTTCCAGTTAAAAAAGCTCCGAAGCTTGGAACAACTGGCCGAAGTCCTTCAAGAGCCATTCCTGCTGCCATACCAACTGCATTTTGTTCCTGAATTCCGACTTCGCAAAATCTATGAGGATATTTTTCTCTAAATTTTTTCGTTTTTGTTGCCTCAGATAGATCAATTCCTAAGACTATAATTCTGGGGTCGTCTCCAACTTCAAGCAAAGCTTTTCCGAAACCATCCCTAGTTGCTCTCTTTTCTAAATCAGTAGTCATGATAACTCCTTCTTTGCAGTTTCATATTGTTCGGCCGTCATAGAACCTCCGTGCCATCTCCAAGGTTCCTTTTCCATAAATGAGACCCCTTTTCCTTTAATTGTTTGGGCTAAAATCATTGAAGGCTTTTGCAGATCTCTTGAATTAACCCTTGCATTTGAATATGCATCTGCCAACTCCCTTATATTATGCCCGTCAACTTCTTGAGTATAAAATCCAAATTCATTAAAAATCTTTTTGAGATCTCCTTGTGGAGACTTACCATTAACGGAACCTTCGAGTTGATAACCGTTACTATCTATAATAACAGTCAGATTCTCTAAACCTAAATTTGGAGCTGACATAAACGCTTCCCATACTTGTCCTTCCTGACATTCTCCGTCACCGACTACTACATAAACTCTTCTATTCTGCCCCCGATGTTTTATTGCATAAGCTATTCCTGCAGCCATCGAAACTCCTTGCCCTAACGAACCGGTGCTTACATCTATCATAGGCAATGTTTCTCTAACTGGATGTCCTTGCAGAGGACTATTAATCTCTCTCAGAGTTGTTAAAGAATATCCAGAGAGATAACGCGGATTTAAGAGTGAAATGGCAGAATATAAGGCCGGAACTCCATGCCCTTTCGACAAAACTAGAATATCTCTTTCAGTTTGAGGGGCAACTTCTACAGGGGGCGTTTTTAGTTGTTGTCCTAAAGAATTCTTACCTAAGTCCATTTCATAAAAAATTAGTGTTGCTGCAATATCTGCCCAAGATAGAGAAGAACCGTAATGCCCGGAGTTCGCTATATAAATTGAATCAATCGTACGGCTTCTGATTTCTCTTGCAATACGTTTCAATGATTTAATTACTTCTTGCTTTTCCATTTTTATTATAAATATTTCTCCATTACTCTTTTTCTCATTATACCAGTTATTACGTGCCCTAAATCAAAACCAAACCCTTCATAATGGAAGTTGTTATCATTGCTTGCCTGTTGACCGGGAAATTCTGAAGGTCTACCAAAAGTGAATACTACAGGAACATCTGCTATTTTGACGATCGCACCTTCAGGGTTCCTTGAAACTGCAACAGTTTTTCCTCCTGCACCTTTTACTGTTTCGAAAGCCTCTATGATGTTTCTAGAGCTTCCACTTCCGCTATATCCAAATATAATGTCGTTTTCTCCTACGCGATAGGTCTCTAGCTGCTTGGAAAAGATATAATATGAACCAAAATCATTAAGGAATGCCGTTATAGCAGTTGTATTTGTGCATAGATCTAGACATCTTAACCTAGGAACATCTCTTGGCAAGGGTTTTGTTTTGTCATCAGTTACAAAAGTATGAGTCCCTAGATCATTTAATAAATTTGACACTGCACCTGCGTTACCTCCGTTCCCGCAACCATAAATTGTCCCTTTGTTTTCATAAGCTCTCCAAACTAAATCCGCCGCATCTGTTAATCTAGAAATTGGAAGCCTACTAAGTGCATCCTTTTTCTCATCAAAATAGGATCTTATTAATTCTTCTGTTTCATTTCTATCCATTTTTTATACCCCCTCGATGTTCTTCTATTATTCTTCCTGAACCTCTTCCAAAGTCGTCCTGGATTCTAATAACATCATCTAATTCAGGTGTTGATGCTTCGTAAGCTATGTAGTTGGTAAGAGGTATTACTCTATGAGCAATATAAGGATGAGAAGTCCAAAAGTCTCCCGAAGAAATATTTCTAGGGGCCTCATGCTCCTTTTCTTTAGCAGAAGCAATAATTTCTTCTATTGAAAGCGTTGAATCGAGTCTGTGTTCAATAACATTTGAAGTTCCAGATTCAAGATAATTTGTTTCAACTTTCTGACGATGAAAATGAAAGCTTGATTCTCGCCCTTTCATCTTGCTAATTCTTTTTAAAACATGATAATTATTATAACCTATCCATAACTCACAACCCCAAGGTTTTTCAACTCTTTTTGGGTCGGTTATTATTTTGGGGGCTACGAGAGGAATCTCTTCTTTGCAAGTCCCAAGGTCTACAATTTCGACTAAAGGTCTATCCCTTCTAACTTCTGAAGAAACCCTGTATGCAACAA
Source organism: Candidatus Pacearchaeota archaeon (assembly GCA_041649045.1). Classification (GTDB taxonomy): domain Archaea; phylum Nanobdellota; class Nanobdellia; order Pacearchaeales; family GW2011-AR1; genus JAGVXH01. Next base: position 71,119 of record JBAZNV010000003.1, on the reverse strand, counting down.
GCTCCTCGACGGACGAAAGAGAGTATCCTATTCCGGGAGCAACAATAAAACCTTGTCCTAAAGAAAGAAGAAACTCCTTTGCATCAAAGGCAAAAAGCAATCTGCCTTTATGAATATAGGTTGTTGAAACACGGTTGCTTGGGGGACAATCGATAAACTCTTGTGGACTAAGGTGCAGTCTTTCAAACTTATAAAATCCAGTGTCATCGATCAGTTTATAACCCATTGCAATACCTCCTCTTTTAATCTATAAGGATTCTTATTTTTTAATTCCTTAAATAGGGTATATTTCCCTAAATAGTAAAGAAAACGATCGTAAGGTTCGTGATGCAATGGTGCGATATTTAGAAAAATAAGAGCACTAAGAATTTTAAGGCGATCAAGATCGTAACCATTTTCCAAAACAAAGTTTTCAAATAAATCTTTGTATTCGGCGAGATTACTCTTAATTAGAAAATCCAAATGAACCACATCGTTATTAATTCTAATTTCAAATTGATTATCTCTTATTATCTGATGTGTAACAATGAGAGCATGATGGAGCTTGGCGAAATCGTAATATATGTCCCCGTGCTCCAAGTTTCCTGCAAAATTATGTCTCCAATCTATCAACTGAAAACCGCGGTCACAAATTAGAATATTCTCTGGCTGAAAATCTCCGTGAAAATTTACAGGGATTCCTTCTGAAAGTTTATCCCAATCAAGTTGAGAAAGCATTTCTTTCAGGAAAGGGGTTTTTTCTCCATTAATTATTTCTTTGCCGTCCTTTATGCCTTTTGTTTTATAGAATAATTCTACTCGTTCTAAAGTTTTATCGTGATAAAATTTGTAACATAAATTTTTAAACTTTTGGGGTTCTTCTTTCGTTACCGATTTCCAAAGTTTTTCTTTGCAAGCTGAAAGCAGTTCCTTAAAAAGTAAAACATCGTTTATTTTTGCAAGCGTAGTCCCTTTAATAAACTTGTAAGAGTAAAAATGTGGCGTGATGTCCAAAAGTTCCGGAACAATTCCTTTGAGTTTTTTTGATCGTTCAATTCTTTGCTGAACAATTTCTGTTTCTTTAAAGTATTTTATTACCTTTCCATTTTCAAAGTAAATAAATTCATCAGGTTTTATAATAACTTTATTTTGTTCGAAAAATCTATTTGCGAGGTTATATCCGGCTTCAGTGCCTATACTGAACCATGTAAAAAAGTTTATCACCTTCATTTTTTGATCTATAAGTCCTGACAATCCGTTAGAAACCTGTAATTTTTTTTCAATTAAATCCTGATTCTGTTCCAAACTCTCCCAGAAAGATTCGTAATTGTAAACTCCTGCCATTCCGATAAAAGCGTTATTGAGAATCGTTTTGTAATTCTTGCATGTTTTTAGAAGTATCTGCATAGGAACTTTGTCGTGAAGCTTAATAACATAGTCATTTTCTACTTCGACCATACAGTAATTCGTTGTATCTGAAACTTGCGATACCCCTATCCAGTTTTGGTAAGGTTCTGGGATTTTGTCTGAAACAATTGTATCTGCCGATGTAAAGATAAACGGACATTGTAAATATTTTTTACATGCTAAAAGTGAACGACCAGGCCCAGAACCGACCTCAAGATAATTCGAGATTTCTACAACTTTTATTTTTCTGTCAGGGTGCGCAATTTTTAAGAAATCAATAATCAAATCTTGTTTAAATCCTGTTGCAATGACAATTTCTATCTCAAGAGGAAATTTTTCTATAATTTTACTTATTGACGAGGTTGTTCCGATCGGAAGTAATGCAACTGGAAAATCTTCAGCACAACTTACTCTATTATTTCTTCCTGCTGCCAAAATACATACTTTGTAATCCATCTTTTTTTCACTTTTTTTATTGCTGGGGATAAAGGAAGGTTTTACTATATAAACTTGTGTTTAGTTAACGATATTTTTATAAAGATTTGACTGATTTGCTTAACATGGAAATATTTGGATCTACAGCTCAATGTGTTTATTGTAATTCGGAAAAGACTCGGATTGCACAACTCCGCAAAAATAAAAAAATAGAAAAACCAATATATTTCTGTAAAAATTGTTGCAAAAAATTTACACCAAATGATGGTTTTAAAAGATTTAGACATCCGGCGATTATAATAAAAACAGCGGTTAGTCTTATGCGAAATGGATATAGCTTAGGTCAAGTAGTTTATAATTTAAACCGAACTTTTAAAGTAAGAGTATCAAGAAAAACAATCTTTGATTGGAAGAAAAAATTTTATTCATAAAATAAAAACATACGAATATTTAAAAAGATCTTCTAAATAAAAAATCAATGAATACCTATGAACATTTTAGAGAAGTTTCGGCAAGAGCTCTCATTCCTGCAGCAAAGTATATTGTTGGAGCAATAAGAGGTGAAGTTGATTTATCAGAATACCTCATTAAAGGAGATAAAACTGCAGTTACGATAGTTGATAGAGAAAGCCAAAAAATTACAAAGTCAATAATTTTAGATGGATATCCTGGGATAAGATTGAGCCAAGAAGAATCTGATGAAGACTCGGGAGGTCTAGGGTCTAAAATAAAGATTCATCACGACCCTCTTGATGGAACCGGAATTTTTTTGGTCGGTGGATCTGGACCTGCAATAGTTTTGGATTTATATGACAGTTCCCGCAAAAAAATTTTGGCTGTGGCTACGATGGAACCTTCTACTGGGAGATTTTGGTTTTCTTCTGAAGAAAAAGGTGCGTGGTTTAATGTTTATGATTATGACGAGCATAACTGGCTTTATGACGATCAAAAAATTGGCGTAAATAAGAAAGAAGGTTTGGATGGTTCGAGAGTTTTAGTGGATGTCTTTCATCCGTTCAAAAGAAAATTAAAAGATGGAACAAGAAAGCAGATTTTAACTCAATCAGGAAGAAGATCTTTAAGTGATCAGATTGAAGATGCTGGGGGAAAGGAAGGCTGCGTAAACAGCAGCGTACAATATGCTTTGGTTGCTACAGGAAGACCGACACTTGTTGGATGCATATCTACAGCGATAGGAGGACCATGGGATGTTGCAAGCATGCTTCATATTACAGAAGCTGAAGGAGCTGCAAGATGTTATGGTATTTCTAAAGAAAGAGAATTATATAAATTAGAAAGTCCAGAAGATATAGAAAATGCAGATATGGTGATAGGGGCAAATAGTAATGAAAATTTGAAAAAATTGGAAGACATCGTTGCTATTGCAGTAAGAGAATAAAATTAAATCCAATTAACTATATTCTTAAAGAAACTTAATGTTTGTAAAATCGTTCGTGTCAAGCTTTATAACATTTCTTAAGGGGAATTCTTCTTCTTCATGTTGCATTGCAGGGAATTCGACTAACTGTACCATCTCCATTGTTGTTTTTGGATCTCTTTGAACTCCTTTTGCTAAATCTCTTGCAATCTTTCTATCAACAGATGTTTGCGGAGTGATTAACAGCCTTATCCTGTAGTCAAACTGTTCTCCTAAGTGACCTTGATACATAAATGGCATAATTAGTGTCTGATCTTTATTAACCTCGACTGTTTCATCGTGCATTGAATCACTCCTTTTTGTTGCAACGTTCATTACATTCCTTAGTTGCAAAGTAATTCTATAATCCGGGGATTGATTGAACTGAGCAATTGGATCAAAAATTTGTTCTTTCATCGCTTGATAGTTCCAAACCTGGTGATGAAAATTAGGATCTAATCTTCCTTGTCTTGCTGCTTCAATCGCTTCTTTATAGATCGGCATTCCAACTTCTCTTCCGGGTTGATATTTATCTCCATCGATAGAAACAACATTTCCTAAAACCTCTTCCAAAGAATTTGCAAAGGTAGTCTTTCCTGATTGAGAAAGCCCTGAAATACCTACTAATATCACGTGGGGAGTTACTGCTGTACTTTTACGTTCAGACAAATATGTTGCTAACTGTGAAACTGCAGAATCGTAACTACAAGGAGACTTAAATTGATAGTTTATCATAAAAATTTTATATGAAGAGCTTTTATAAAGATTGCTATTATATAAAGGTTATAATGTAACATATAGGTTTATATGTCGAAAGTTTTATAAGTTCTATTAAATAAAAAAATTAATGGAATACAAAGTATGCATTCTTGCGGCAGGGGTTGGCGGCAGGATGAAAGAATTTAGTGAACATCTTAACAAAGTTTTGCTTCCTCTAAAAGGAAAACCAACAATTTGTCATATAATTGAAATGTTTCCAGATGAGATCGAGATTGTAATTGCTGTAGGTTACAAAAAAGAAGGGTTGGTTACCTATCTTAAGACGGCTTACCCTGAAAGAAAATTGACTTTTGTTGAAGTTAATCCTTACATAGGCGAAGGTTCTGGACCTGGTTTTTCTCTTTATTCTTGCAAGAATCACTTAATGTGTCCTTTTATACATGTTGCCGGGGACACGTTAGTAATTGAAGAAATCCCAGAACCTGAAGAGAACTGGTTAGGTGTTGCTGAAGTAGCAAATCCGGAAAGGTTCTGTTCAGTAAAAATTGATGAAGAGGGAATAATAAGCAGAATTGATGATAAGGTAAAAAATGATAATGAACATGCGTATATTGGTTTGCTCGGCGTAAAAGATTATGATATTTTTTGGGATGCTTTAGAAAAAAATAAAACTGCAATCAAAGGAGAGATTCAGGTTTCGAATGGTTTGCAGGCTCTTTTGAAGGAAGGTTTGAAATCAAAAACTTTTTCTTGGTTTGATACGGGAACTCCTGAATCTTATTCCCACGCAATGAAGAACTATCCTGATGGCGAAAGTTATACTGGTGAATAAAAATATATTTTAATCTTAATAATCTCTTTAACTGTAGCGGTTATGGAAAAACACTACTGTTTATAAATTTAATAAAAGTTTAACAAAAATCTGACGTAGTTACGACCGGTAATACTTCCTTTGCGTATGCAACTAAATCTTCAGGCAGATCATTTTGTTTGGCGCACCAGTTTTTTGCAGGCCAATCGGCGAGCTTTACTAATTCCATCACAGCTTCTTTTTGATCAACTGGATTTTTTGAATTGAAAATGTAATTACTTCCTGCATTTTGATAAGAAGTATTAAATCCCTTTTGATCTCTGGTTAAGTCCATTATCGCCCTCATTCTTCTTGATGCTGTAGGGTGTATAAGAATTATTAATCCGTCATGTTTTAGGCCCTTATTTGATTCTAATTCTACCAAATCCTCGATCACCATTCTTGCGGCCTCTCCCCCATTAGTTGGTCTTGGTTCGGTATAAATTGTATTTGCAGGAATGCCATAGAAAATATTTCCTAACGCTGCCTGCCAAGTAGCCTCAGGTAGATTTAACTGGGTTAAAACTCCTGAATCTTTTCCTATGCCCCCAACAAACATTGAATAATCTACTAATCCTTGTTTATAAATTTCTCCGGCTCTTTGTGCAACTAAGGGATCCCATCTTCCAAAAACCAAATTCCCATTCGCCTTTGTTAAGGGAGAAGTTGGCGAGTAAACGTAATCAAATATTTTTTGAATTTTTGTACTGTCTATTTGTGCCATAATTTTATCAGATTATACTGATTTATAAACATTTGTTTGTTGTAATATTATAATGACACTAAATTTTGCCGTCGAAAAAGAATTGCTATTTAGAAATTATTTACGGATGTATGGGTTATTATTTGTTTTATACTCATTTACTTGGCAAGTGATAAGATTGCTACCAAATTGTTAGAAAAACGATATTCTATCCGAATATTTCTCTTAACTTTTCTTTCGGGATGTATGTTTCAAATTCAACAATTCTTACAGGTACTCTTACGAAGCTAAAAACACCATTATCGCTCCCTGACGATATCTTAGCATACTCCACTCTTCTACTGTCCCCTTCTTTGGGTAAGTTTGATCTATTCAAGAAAACAGAGCTATAAAGGGTTAATTTAATCCCTAATTCGTCAGGTGTTGTTCCCCAAAGATGGATTTTTATTGAAGGATCGTAATTTTCATTTAATCTTTCTAAAAGTTCTCTTAGTGATTCTTCAAAGGGTTTTTCTTTTCTACTAAATTTATCCGATATCTTCTCTCCATAATGAAAACTCTCTTCCATTTCTTCAAGTCTTTCATCAAAAGGAATCTCTGCAGGATTAAATCGCAGGTTCGCAACCCTTGCTATTCGTAAAGCCTTTCTATTAATCCTCTCCAGGAGATTTTTTTTACCCATATAGGCACCTAATTGATTATAGGTGTTATTAGAAACAGGAATTTGCTCTGCTATAGCAATAGCAGACCTATAACAATCTAACACACGTTTTGGTTTTTTTGCTCTTATAAAATACCTTGCCGCGCTTTCATAACTTTTGATAGCCATACTAAAACTGCCAACATACATCCCTCTCGCCCCTTCAAATGAAGCATGTTCAGCATCATGTTCACCTTCGCGATATTTCATTATTCCAATCTTTCTTGACAATCTTCTTCTTTGGGCTTTTGAGAGAGTTGCGTCCTTAAGGCGTTCCTCCAAACCTTTTACTTCTTCTCGCATAATAATTCAAAATTAAAACTCTATATAAACCTTTTCTTAAAGTATTACTTTAAAATGACATTATATTTTTCCTGCACCGAAAAAAGTTTTATTGATCTTTATACAGGCGTCACATACTGCTCCTTCGCCGGATTTAGATGGTGTGACGAATTTTGCGAATTTTCGGGCTTCAATGCGTGCATTTGCTGGTGCTATTCCGAACTTACAATCTCTAATAATAAAGGCATCGAATATGCCGTCCCCAATGTAGATTGTGTTCTCAAAACCAAAATTTTCTTTTATGAACTTATATCTGTCTCCTTCTGAAACTTGCAATAATTTGTAACCCATGTCATCTATTCGCTTTTTTGAGATAGCAAAGCCCCTTTTGTCAGCACTAATAAAGGTTATATTCACTTTGTCTCTAATTAACTTAAGTCCGTCGGCATCGTGTGGGCCAAAAATTTTGTATCTTTTACCTTCTTCTGAATATAAAAATTGTCCCGTGGTCATGACTCCATCAACATCAAGTATTAAATTAATTTTCATTTTATCCGCTAATTATACTAAAACCTCCATCAACCGCAATCGTTTGACCGGTGATATAACTTGCATTATCACTTGCTAAAAATAAAACTACTTCGGCGATTTCTCTTGCATTAGCCATTCTTCTAAGTGGAATTTTATCTATTTGCCCCTGAATTTGTGGGGACATTGTGCCTGCAGTCATTTCTGTTTTAGTAAAACCTGGCGCGACAGAATTCACTAATATATGTGGCGCAAATTCCTGAGCCATGCTTGTAGTCAGTCTCATAAGTGCCGCTTTTGAAGCTGCATACGCAGGTTTGCCAGTAACGTGGTTATAACCTTTAGCGGAAGAGATATTGATTATTCTTCCATGCCCTCTGTCTTGCATCCCAGGAATAACAGCTCTTGAAAAATTAACGGGACCCATCAAATTTACAGAATAAATCCTTGACCAATCATCGTTAGTTAAATCCATAAATTTTTTTGAAGGATTTATACCTGCATTATTCACCAAGATATCAATCCCTCCAAGTTTACCCACTTCTCTTATGATAGCCCATTCATCTGCAGCATCGCAAAAAATATATCCCGAGTCTAACTCTTTTGCCAAATCTTTAAGTGGCTGCGAATCTGTTTTCCCGTGTAGAATAACTTTTGCTCCATATTGTTTTGCCAACCTTGCTGTTGCGGCGCCAATGCCTCTTGAAGAACCCGTTACAAGCATAGTCTTTCCCTCGAACGAATAAGGAGTATTCTCGTATTTCATATTTTCGATATAAATATGTAATTTAAAAGGATTTGTATATTAATTTGATACCATTTTATAATTAATATAAAGTCAAAAGATTTAAAAAGATATTTTATAATATTTTTATATGAAATTATTCAATAGATCATTAAATGAAAATATTATTACATTATATCTAAAATATTTAATACCTTCTTTATATGATAATAAAACTTATAAACCTTTCAATTTTCTAATGGTATGAAAATTGAAATAGCAAAACATCTTACAAGAAGAATAGAGTGTCCTTTTTGTCATTCCAAAAATCTTTCCGAGGCTATACCGCCGCACGCAAATATAATGATGCCAGTTTTGCCTGTATGTGTCGACACGCCAAAGGAGGAAGATGAGTTTGCGCCGATGAATATATGTCTTTGTGAAGATTGTGGTCTGATAACTCTAAAAGATATTGTTGATCCTGAGGTTTTATATAAAATTTTTCATGCCGACGGAATAGGAAAACTTTGGGAAGGTCAGTACAATTCGTTGTTTGAACTTATAAAAAAATACCATAAGGGAGGAAGGCTTTTAGAAATTGGCGCAGGTCCGGGGAAAGTCATTGAAAGACTTTTGAAGCATTACAAGACTGGAGTAGAAGTTTTTGACCCATTATATTTTGGTCCCAAAGAAAATGTTGTTGTTCATAATGGTCTTTTTAACAGCAAGACCGCAAAGGAACTTGAGGGGACTTTTGACACAATAGTTTCGTGCCACACTTTGGAGCATTTCATGGATTATAATGAATATTTTATTAATGCGAGAAAAGCGTTGAAGGACGGCGGGTTACTAATAACTACAGTCCCAAACCAAGAGTATAATTTTTCTAAGGGTTTTGGAAATGTGATTAATCTCGAGCATACATCAGTATGCACCAATCTTCACTGGATTCAACTTTATTTAAAACATGGATTTAAAATAAAAGAAATTTCATTTTATATTGATTACGCAATACAGATAGTTGGCGAAAAGACAAATGAGCCTGCAATGTTTGAGATTAGCGATTTGAAAGAGTACACAAGAAGGATGATTGATCAATTTGGGCAGAGAATAATTGAGAGAATAAATAAAGTCAAGACTTATGCAAAACCCGACAAAGAAAATTGGCTTTTCGGTGCGAGCCTTATTGCGCATCAACTTTTCGCTTATGGGCTGGATGAAAAAGTTTTCAAAGGAGTATTGGATAATAGCCCACCAAAACAAAACAAAAGACTTTACGGGACAGATTTAATATGCAGAAAACCTGAAGATATTATAAAATCTAATAGTGATAATATAAGAATATTCCTGAATGTGGTGCAATTCAATCAGGAAGTTTACGAGCAGATAAGAGGAATAAACAAAAATATTGAATGTGTATTTTTATAAAATTTTAAAATTAAAATTATATTTATAAGTTTAAAATTCGAAAATCGGCGAGCCCTGCTCCCCCAAATAGATTGACGCAACTCCCCATTAAAATAATACACACTTGCGCGAGTATCAAATATTCTCTAAGCTGATGATACGTCATAGAATTTTCAAAAACTTTTCTAATTTTATTCATAAAAGAAAATATTTTAACAGTTATTCTAAAATGATAATATTGTTCCTCGCGAAATTCTTCCTTTTGGTTTACTAATAGATTACAGAAAATTATTCCAATTCTCTATTCGCTAAAATCTTTTTTTAAGTTACTAAAAAACTTTCTGCGGATTTTTTTAACAACGTTATTATTCCTAAAAGATTTTTTTAAAAAATAGGGCAAGTAGTTCCCCGCAACAATTTTATATTTCAAGCGGTATCCAAAACTTTTTTCTTTTATTGGCGCATAAGGATTTCTCATAGCTTGCAATATCTCAAGTCTCTTTTTCTCAATAAGACGATTGTCTAATTCAGGATTAACATCAATTTTTGAGATATGCGCCTTCCAAAAAAGAGGAAGGTCTTCTATGAAAGTTTTCAAGTCAGTTCCATTTTTTGTATCCTGAAATCGAAATTTTTTCTTGAAAGGATTTATATTTACCCATCCTTCTTTATAGTCTTCGTAACCGAAACGAATTTTAATTTTATTTTCAAAAAATCCGTTAGGAATAAATAGTGGCGGGAAGATTTCTATGGGGACTGGGAATGGGGATTTTTTTGTGTGATTGTAACCGTCAAAATGGTCGCAAATAACTTCTTTGGGAACTATTGTTACCTGATCTATTTTTTTATGTTTTAATTTATCGTGCCAGGTTATTTCTTCAATCTTTCTAAAAGTCTGATCTCCGAGGTCTTCGGAAAAGACCATAAAATTCATCAGATTTTTATTAAATATCTGGATAGTATGGCCGTAAATTTCATGAAACAAACAGACAAAATAATCTTTTGTTTCTTCTAAAATTTTTGGACGCATGGGCATAAACTCCCGATATGCAGCACCTTTTTTTGACATATTATACGTTTCCCAAAAATGAGAATAAGTTACTGAAACGAACTTATGTTTCTTTGATAGGGCCTGGGCTTTTTTCAGGCATTGATCAAAAATTTTTTTATTTGATGCGACGAATGGGTGATCGTTATTTCCTGCGTAAAAAATCCAGTCGCTTTTCAAAGAATTAATAAATTTTAATCTTTCCTGAAATTTTTTTTGATTATCGCTTCTTCCGTAGAATATGTGAGCTTTGGGCCAAAGGTTTTTCACGAATTTTTCGAATTCTTTCTTCCGTTTGATCATATCCTCGCCAAATTCATAAACTATTACCACCCCGTCCCAATCAAATTCTGCATAACTTGCAAGAGTGTATAATGTAACATCATAACGATCTTTGGTTGAATAAGCCGCGCAAGAGTCTCTTATCTCATCGAGCTTGGTATATACACCTGGGTTTAGCGGAATGTTTGTTATCAGATTGTCAAAATATAATATCATGTCATAACGGAGATTTGGTCTTATTTAAAATTATTTGTTCTAAAATTTGTTCTAAAAATTATAAGTGAATTTTTTGTTGTCAACTATGTCGATAGTGTTAAGGTATCTCATGGCGATGAAGGCTCTTAAAACTTTTTTATAAGAATATTTAAAATCCTTAATTAGTCTATAAAACCATTCGATCCCCATTTCTCTTATAAAAAGAGGGGCTTCTTCTTTTTTCCCGAGTAAAAAGTCCAAGGCCGCACCTATATTTATGAAATACTTTGCTTTTGTTTCAAATAACTCTCTTGATAAAATGTTTTGTTTCGGGCTACCAATGCCCACCCAAACATAATCGGGGTTTACTTTATTGATTTTACTTGCCATATTATTTATTTCTGATTCTGGAAATCTGATGTCTTTGATATAAGGTGGGTTGTAACAATAAGTGTATTTTAAGTGAGGCAGTTTACTTTTCAAAAGTTTGTGGTCTTTTTCTGATAATCCGATAAAAAAATGCTTGGCATTTTTAGAATATTCTGAATTTAAAAAATATCTGGTAAAGGTTGGTCCACGATTTCTTGGGATTCTTTTCATTGATTTTATAGACAAAAAAAATGAAATGGGAAAGCCATCTATGCAATTAATTGAGTTTTTATTTGTAAAACATTTTTTGAAACTTTTGTTATTCGCTGAGTGAAAAATTGTATGCGCATCTAAAAAGTTTATAATTTTTCTTTCTTTATTTTTATTAATAAATTCTGCCAATTCTTCTTTTGTTTTTTTTTCAAATAATATTTTTTCTTTCATTTAATAATCTCTAAAGATAGATTAATAAAATTATTGATTGAAATTTTGAATTAAAATCAACCAGAAATTCAAAAATTCCCGAGAAAACGCCGGTTTTAAAAACATTTATATAAGAAAGAAGGTTTTCTATACAATGAAAGAGGTATAATGAAAGTTTTGATGTTTGGATGGGAATTTCCGCCTTTTAATTCTGGAGGACTGGGGACAGCTTGCTATGGGTTAGTTAAATCTCTCTCAAAAAAAAATATTAACGTTTCTCTTGTCTTGCCTTTCCCGTGTGAAATAGATTTTGCGAAAGTCGTAAAGAATTACAATATTAAAAATGTGAAAATAAAAAAAGTTGATTATTTATTAAAGCCGTATGCCACATCTGAAACTTATGAGAAAGAATTAAAATGTGCGGGGAAAAAGTATTCTAATTCGTTAATCGAAGAGGTGAGGCGTTATGCTGCTGAAGCTGAAGATATAGCCAGGAACGAAGATTTTGATGTAATTCATGCTCATGATTGGCTTACTTATGAAGCGGGAATAATTGCGAAGAAAATATCGGGGAAGCCCTTGGTTATACATGTTCATGCAACCGAATTTGACAGGACCGGGGGAAATGGCGTAAACACTGTAGTTTATGAAATTGAGAAAAGGGGAATGGAAAAGGCTGATTTAATTATCGCTGTGAGTAATTTTACCAGAGAAAAAATAATGAAATATTATGGGATAAGCTCTGACAAAATTCTCGTAGTCCATAATGCCGTTGAGGAATTTGGGAGCGAATATTATGGTTTCCCTTTAAAAGAAAATAAAAAAATTGTTTTGTTTTTAGGGAGAATAACTTTACAAAAAGGACCGGATTATTTTGTTTATATGTCTAAGATTGTTTCCGATTTTATTCCTAATGTGAAATTTGTTGTCGCGGGCGACGGCGATATGAAAAAAATAATGATAGACAAGGCCGCTCAAATGGGTATTTTGGATAGGTACCTTTTTACTGGTTTTATTCGGGGGAAAGATATTGAAATGGCGTATAAAATGGCCGATGTTTATGTTATGCCTTCGGTTTCCGAACCTTTTGGGATAACTCCTCTTGAGGCAATGGCGAATGGAACCCCGACAATAATTTCGAAACAATCCGGCGTGGCGGAAGTAGTTGTCCATGCATTGAAAACAGATTTCTGGGATATCGAGGAAATGGCGAACAAAATTGTTTCGATTTTGAGATACCCAGGGCTAAAAGAAACGCTGAAAGTGAATTCTTTGAATGAAGTCAAAAAATTTAACTGGGACGAAGTTGCGTCAAAATGCATCAACGCTTATGAGAGGTGTATCGGGTAATGGTCTCTATTTGTTTTTATTTCCAGGTGCATCAGCCTCATCGAATGAAGCATTATAGAATTTTTGATATCGGGAAAAATAGTGATTATTTTGACGAAGAAAAAAACAAACAGATTTTAAGAAAAGTTTCTGACAAATGTTATATTCCTGCGACAAAAATGATTTTAGAATTATTGCGACGATATCCTGGATTTAAAGTTTGTTTTTCTTTTTCCGGAACTGTTCTTGAACAATTAGAAAATTATGACAAGGGGGTCCTTGAGTTGTTCAAAGAGGTCATAAAAACGGGGAGAGCTGAAATTTTATCTGAAACTTATTATCATTCCATTTCTTCACTTTACTCTAAAGAAGAGTTTTTGAGACAGATAAATGAGCACAAAAGAAAAATTAAAAAGATTTTTGATTATACGCCGAAAGTTTTCCGAAATACCGAATTAATTTATAATAATGAGATTGCAAAAATCATTGAGCAGCAAGGGTTCAAGGGAATAATAACTGAGGGGGCTGATCATATTCTTGGATGGAGGAGTCCGAATTTTGTTTATCTTCCCATTGGTGCGAAAAAAATAAAATTATTAATGAAAAATTACAAACTTAGCGACGACATTGCTTTTAGATTTTCTTCCAGAGAATGGAAAGAGTGGCCTCTAAAGGCAGAGAAATTTGCACAATGGGTTAATGCTATCAACGGGAATGGAACGAATGTCAATCTTTTTATGGACTATGAAACTTTCGGAGAGCACCAATGGGAAGATACCGGGATATTTGAGTTCATGAAAAAATTGCCAGAAGAAATATTAAAACATCCTGATAATAATTTTAAAACTCCATCTGAACTGATTGAAAAATATGAACCTGTTGGGGAAATTGATGTTCATCATCCCATTTCATGGGCCGATATCGAACGAGATATTAGTGCATGGACAGGAAACCCGATGCAAAATTCTGCAATAAATAGTTTATATGAAATTGAAAAAAAAGTTTTAGAATCCGAAGATTATAAAATAATCAGCGATTGGAAAAAATTGACCACTTCCGATCATTTTTATTACATGTGCACCAAATGGTTTAATGACGGGGATGTTCATAAATATTTTAGCCCATATGACAGTCCGTATGATGCTTTCATGAATTTCATGAATATTCTTGAAGACATAAAACTTAGATTAGATAAAAAGGAGGTAAAGGAAGCTTAGCGGAATCTTATTGATAGATGTTAAAGACATCAGATTTATAAATAAGATTGCCTCTATGAAATAAGGTGATAAAATGGATATAAATCAAGAAGTAAGTCCAGAATTTTATTTCTATTTAGCGGATGGGAGAGTTGTGAAAAGTGTTCCTGAATTAATTTCGACTCTAAAAACGATGGATGAATGGGTTTATAATTCGCATGTAAATGCCCAAAAAAATGATTTCATAAAGTGGATAGAGTTTATCTGCTCAAAATAAGAAATTAAAAAAGGAGGTGATAAAATGGATATAAATCAAGAAGTAAGTCCAGAATTTTATTTCTATTTAGCGGATGGGAGAGTTGTGAAAAGCTTGAGAGAGTTGGCAGAAATTTTGGATATGGTTGACTCGTGGATATTTGATCATCATGTTAATGCTGAAAAAAATGATTTCAGTAATTGGATAAAGGATGTTTATGGAAATGAGAATTTGGCAAAAGCAATAAGGGGCATGGATAGGAAAAAAATGACAAGGGCAATTAGGATTCATCTTGAAAGAGAAAGGAGAAAGACTGAAAAACAGGAAGATTTTTCTGACAAAATGAAGCGAATAAAATTTCCCAAAAAAAAGTCGAACATCCTTAATCTTTTGAAAAATTCATAGTCATGGGAAAAGTAATAGGAATTGTTTCGTTCAAAGGTGGTGTTGGTAAAACAATATCTGCAATAAATATTGCTGCTGCGTTGTCTAAGAGAGGAGAGAAGGTATTAGTTGTAGATGTGAACTTTTTATCGCCTACGCTTCATATTTATCTCGGACTATTGGACCCAGATGTGACCCTAAGAGAAATAATAAAATACGATATGCTCCCTGAAGATGCAATTTATGAACATGAAACAGGAATACATATTATGCCGTGTAATTTTTGCAGAGACATGGATTGCAAAATTTTTAAAACAAAAATAGACGAGTTAAAAAAGAAATATGATTTTATTATCTTGGATTCGGGGCCAAGTTACACGCGTGAAATTTTTGCTATTCTGGCCGCGGTTGATGAAGTAATTTTTATAACGACCCCTGATTACCCTACTCTTGTAACCACATTAAGATCCGCCGAATTCATGAGAAGTAAAAACATCGCTGTAGGCGGGGTCCTGCTCAACAAGTACAAAAAAAAGAGACATGAATTAAGCAGAAAAGATATCGAAAATGCTACGAGATTGCCTGTAATAGCTGAGATAAGAGACAACAATAAAATAATGAAGTCCTTTTCTAAATTCATGCCCGTAACCCATTCTTTTCCAAGAAATAAAAATTCCAAAAGATATCTGAAACTCGCAGAATACCTTGTAGATAATAATTTAACCAAAGATGAAACTTCAGAATTAATGGATGACGCAGGGGAACCTGGGAAATGAATTATTTATTTGAAATTTCGTGGGAAGTATGCAACAAAGTCGGCGGAATTTACACGGTCATTAGTTCAAAGTCTAAATATGCCAAGAAGATATGTAAAAATTATTTTTTCATAGGGCCGTATTTTAATAATAAAGATTTTTCGGAAGAAGAGCCGCCAGAAGAGTTTAGGAAAATTTTTGAAAGTTTGACGGAGAAAAAAATCAAAATTCATTATGGGAGATGGGGGAGTATTGACTCCTATGCTATCTTGATTGACTTTAAAGAATTAATGCGAGAAAAAAATTACATCAAAACTGTTTTATGGGAATATTTCAAAGTAGATTCTATAAGGTCCGGGTTTGAATTTGATGAACCTGTGGTATGGGCATGGGCCGTCGGGATGTTTCTTGGGGAATTTTCAAAAACAAGAGATAAAATAGTTGCTCAATTTCATGAGTGGCTTTCTGGCGCCGGGATTTTATATTTGAAAAAATTCAATTCCAATGTCGCAACAGTTTTCACGACGCACGCAACTGTACTTGAAAGGGCAATGGCTTCTGAAAAAAAAATTTATGTTTCTGGCAATCCGGAAGACGAGGCAAGCAAAAGAGGAATTATCGACAAGCACTCGTTAGAAAGAGAAAGTGCATTAAATTGTGATGTTTTTACTACTGTAAGCAATTTAATTTCTGAATCTGCTGAAAAAATTTTTGGCAGGAAACCGGAGGTTTTGGTTTATAATGGGATTGATATAAGAAAATATGATTTTTCAAAAAGCAGAAAAAAAATAGAGTTTTTTGTAAAGTCTTACTTTTATCCTTATTATTATTTGGAAATAAAAAATACTGATTTTTATTTTATTTCCGGAAGATACGAAATTTTGTCAAAAGGTATTGATGTTTTCGTAAAATCCCTTGGGAGATTGAATAAAAAATTAAAGGAGGAGGGTAGCAAAAAAAATATCATAGCCTTCATCTTAATTCCTGCCGCCACAAAAAGAGTGAATGATGACGTTATCAAAAACTTCTTGCTTTTTTCAAGAATAAATGAAAAAATATCGGATAATTTCAGATTGCTTAGAAAAAAAATCATTAATTATGTTTTGTTCAAAAAGGAAAGCGACATGAGCCTTTCTGATGAAGTAAGCAGGAGCATACGGGTTTTTAAAAAAAGGGGACATCCCCCACTTGCGACACATGAACTTATTCATGATGATGCTATCATGAAGTTTTTAGCAGAGAATGGTTTGGGGAATAGAGAGGATGACAAAGTGAAAGTAATTTATTATCCTGCATATCTGGAGGAAGGAGATGGGCTTTTGAACCTTGATTATTATGAATTTACAAAGGGTTTTGATCTTGGAATTTTTCCTTCTTTTTATGAACCATGGGGGTATACTCCTCTTGAGAGCATATCGCTGGGGGTTCCTGCCATTGCAAGTGATTTATCGGGGTTTGGCGATTTTATCGATGGGAAGAAAGAAACCGGGATTATCATAGCCAATAGAAAAAATAAAAATGATGATGAGATTGTTGATCAACTTCGAGACGAGATGCACGAATATTTGAACTTAAAAAAATTGGAAAAAATGAAAAATAAAATAATGGCCGAAAATTTCGGGAAAAAATTCTCATGGAAGTATTTAATTGAAAACTATTTAAAGGCTTACCGTCTTGCAATTAAAAAGAAGGAGGATAATTTATGAGAATCGCCATAAATGGTTTTGGAAGAATTGGAAGACAGTTTTTTTTAGCTGCCCTGGAAGCAAATATATTGAAAGATATTGTGGCGATTAATGATTTGGCCGATTCCGAAAATTTGGCATACTTGCTGAAATATGACTCTATTCACGGGAAAAGAAAAGATAGAATTAATTTTACAAAAGATTCATTAATAATAAACGGAAGAAAGATTCTTTTCTTAAACGAAAAAGACACGTCAAAGTACCCATGGAAAAAATTAAAAATTGATTTAGTCGTGGAGTCCACTGGTGTTTTTACAGATAGAGAAGGGTGTGAGATGCATTTAAATGCCGGTGCGAAAAAAGTTTTATTGACGGCGCCTGGCAAAAATTCTGATTGTTTTATTGTCCCGGGAGTAAATTCTGAAAACTTAAAAAAGGAACATAATATTATTTCGATGGCTTCGTGCACGTCTAATTGCATTGCTCCGATTGTCAAAGTTATAAATGATAATTTTTCTATCGAGAGAGGTTATATGGTTACTACACATGCGATAACGGCAGACCAAAAAATTGTGGACTCTCCTCACAAAGATTTCAGAAGGGGAAGAACTGCCTCGATAAATATCGTTCCGACTTCGACAGGCGCCGCAAAAATGGTCGGAGAAATTATTCCAGAACTAAAAGGAAAACTTGATGGCTATGCACTAAGGGTTCCTGTTGCCGATGGCTCCATATGTAATTTTACATGCATTGTGAATAAAAAGGTCACGGCGGAAGAGGTTAATGAGGCATTTGAAAGGATTTCAGCGAAAGGGATGAGGGGGATATTAGAATATTGCTCCGATCCTATTGTGTCGACGGACATTATCCACAATCCATCTTCATGCGTTTTTGATTCTTTGATGACAAAAGTAATCGGCAATATGGTAAATGTTGTCGGATGGTATGATAATGAGTGGGGATATTCCTGTAGGCTGGTGGATGCTGTAAAAATTATAAAAAACACAAATCGTTTTTAGCTCTAAATCTTTATAAAGAAATACATATAATAATGAGCATGGTGATGTTTAAAACTTTGAAAAATTATAATTTTTCTGGGAAAACCGTCTTGCTTCGAGTTGATTTAAATTCTCCTGTCGTGAAAGGAAGAATAATTAATAACGAAAGGATTAGGCAATCTGCAAAATCTATTCTTTCATTGAAAAAACTAAATGCGAAGGTTGTGGTTCTTGCACATCAGGGGAGAAAGGGAGATAAAGATTTTACGAATTTAAAACAACATGCCAAATTATTAAAAAAGTATACAAGCATTGATTTTGTCGATGATATTTATGGGGAAAGGGCGCAAAAAAAAATTAGGTCTCTGAACCCGGGTGAGGCATTGCTTCTGGATAATGTGCGCTTTCTCGATGATGAAAAAAATAATGAAATAAATTCTAATTATGTAAAAATACTTTCTTCGCTTGCTGATATTTATGTAAACGATGCCTTTTCTGTCAGTCATCGGGAACAGGCCTCGGTGACATGCTTTCCGAAAAAAATGAAAAGCTGCATCGGTCCGAATATGGAGAAAGAACTCATCTCCCTCGAAAAAATTAAAATGAAAAATGTTCTTTATATTCTCGGAGGTTCAAAGGCTGAAGAAAATATGCTTTTTTTGCAAAGGAATAAAAAAATAATCGCGGGAGGCAAATTTGGACAATTGTGCATGCTTGCTTCAGGATTTAAATTTGGGAAACATGAAAAGCTTTTAGATACGACATCTGTTAAAGCCTTAAAAAATAAATTGAAAAAAATTTATCCAATTTTACCAATTGATTTTGCAATAAAAAAGTCGGGGAAGAGAAAAGAAATCTCTACGGAGAATTTTCCAAATGGCTATGAGATTTTTGATATCGGATTCGACACAATAAAATTATTTAAGGAAGAAATTAAAAAAGCCAAGGCAATTTTTATGAAAGGTCCTTTGGGATTCGTTGAAGAAAAACAGTTTAGAAAAGGTACGATTGAAATTTTAAGGGCAGTCGGCAACAGCGGGGCATTCTCGATTATCGGCGGAGGACATTTAACCACTGCAATAAAACAATCTAAAATAAATAAAAATAAATTCGATTATATTTCGCTTTCTGGTGGTGCTTTGGCTAATTATGTTGCAGGAGAAAAACTTCCGGGGTTAGAGGTTTTAAAATGAAAAAATTTGATGTGATATGTTTTGGGTCGGGACTAATTGATATATTTGTTTATACTGATGTTCATGAAAAGAAAAAGCAGTTGTCTTATCCAATCGGAAGCAAGATACAGATAAACGAAATGGATTTTGACGTCGGGGGTGGTGGAGTAAATACATCAACAACGTTTTCGAGATTTGGCTTTAAAACTGGGTTTTTGGGGGATATCGGGGAAGGGGGCTTGTCGCAAAAAATTTTGGACAAAATAAAAAAAGAAAAAGTGGAATTTATGGGAGAAAGAAGGGGTAGTGCTGGATATTCTGTAGTTCTTGACAGCAAAGAACATGACCGTACAATATTAACCTTTAAGGGAGGGAATGATAAATTTAAAGTAAAAAATATAAATTTTAACAGCGAATGGTTTTATTTTTCTGCAATGAACGGAGAGAGTTTCAAAAGTCAGCTAAAAATTGCGGAATCTGGAAAATATAAAATTGCGTACAATCCGAGCCTGTATTTGTTCGACAAAGTTAATGTGAAAAAAATTGTAAAAAGATGTGATATAATCATTTTAAATAAAGAGGAGGCAGACCGTCTTGATAAAATAAATAGCCAGATTATCGAAATGGGGCCAAAAATTGTGATTGTAACCGACGGTAAAAACCCTTTTTATTGTTATACAAAAAGCGTAAGATATAAAATATACCCGAATAAAGACGTTAAGCCTGTGGAAAGAACTGGCGCAGGTGATGCATTCGCTTCCGGTTTTGTTGGAGCATATATAAAAACAAATGATATTGAAAAGTCGATCAGAATCGGTGTTGCCAATTCGGAATCGGTCATCAAGTATAAGGGTTCTACTAATAAAATATTAACATGGGAAGAAGCAAAAAAATCGATTGAGAAAAATTCGTGCAAGATTGAAAGTGTTAATATAAGATAAATTTATAATCTTCTTGTGTATTTAAAAAAGATGGAGAGAGGTCCGAAAAATTTAAATCTGTTTTTCAAAAAGGGCAAGACGATGATGCTTGCTTACGACCAGGGACTTGAACATGGGCCAAGTGATTTTAATGATAAAAATATTGATCCGCTGTTTATAATTGATATTGCGAAGAAAGGGAAATATAATGCCGTGATTTTTCAGAAAGGGATTGCAGAAAAATATAACAAGGAAATAAAAAAAGCGGGTGTGCCGCTGATTGTTAAATTAAATGGGAAGACCTCTTTGTACAAAGGGGAACCAATGTCGCGTCAACTTTGCAGTGTTGAAGAAGCAATAATGCTTGGGGCTAAGGGAGTTGGATATACAATATATATTGGCTCGAGAAATGAAAGCGATATGCTGTCTGAATTTGAGAAGATACAAGAAGAGGCTCACAAAAAAGGACTCGCTGTTGTCGCATGGATTTATCCCAGAGGAAAAGATGTAAGAAACGAGAATAATCCTGATTTAATGATTTATGCTTGCAGGGTTGGACTTGAAATAGGAGCTGATATTATAAAAATTCGGTATTGCGGGAATAAGGATGATTTGGCAAGAGCAGTTAGGGCTGCGGGAAGGGCAAGAGTTGTGATTGCGGGTGGGGCAAAAAAAGATAGGAAAGAATTTCTTGGTCAGACAAAGGAGATTATTGACGTTGGTGCGACCGGACTTGCAGTCGGGAGGAATGTTTGGCAAGATTCTGATCCAATTAATATATCCAATCAAATAAAAAAAGTAATCTGGAAATGAAACCGATAATTGTTGTAAATTTTAAAACTTATGTTGAAGGAAAAAGTGCTGTAGAACTTGCGAAAAAAATTGAGAAATTCGATAAAAAAATAATTGTCGGGGTAAGCGCCGCTGATATTTTTGCAGTTAGCAGTAAAACGAAATTAATGGTTTTTGCCCAACATGTTGATTGTGAAGAAAGGGGAAAGGCGACGGGGTTTATTTTACCTGAGGCAGTAAAGGCCAATGGAGCAATTGGTGTTTTTCTTAATCATTCCGAGCATAAAATAAATTTTGAAGAGTTGAAAAAAACTGTAAAAAGGTGCCGAGAAATTGGACTTAAGGTTTTGATTTTTGCTTCAAATCTTCGTGAAGCAAAAGATGAAAAAAAATTAAATCCAGATTAT
This sequence comes from Candidatus Pacearchaeota archaeon, assembly GCA_041649045.1. GTDB lineage: Archaea > Nanobdellota > Nanobdellia > Pacearchaeales > GW2011-AR1 > JAGVXH01. The sequence goes on along the minus strand of JBAZNV010000003.1, from coordinate 49,756 downwards.
TTGGTTTATGAACCGCCAGAATTTGTTGGTACAAAAATTTCGGTTTCAAAGGCGAAGCCTGAAGTGATAAAGAAAATAAGAAAAGAAATCGGAAGAGAATTTTTGGTTGGTGCAGGAATTCATTCGGCTAAAGATGTTCAAATAGCAATGGAGCTCGGAGCGTCGGGGATTGCCGTATCTTCGGCAATTGCAACCACGAAAAATCCTGATAAAGCACTAAATAAAATAATGAATTAGAATTTACTTCTTTTTTTATAATTCGTATGCAAAAGCTCTTCTGCTTTTTTACTCAATGGCTTTCCCAAATATTCTTTATAGATTTCTTTGACTATCGGGTTTTCATGGCTTCTTCTAAATTTTTTCATCGAGTCTTGTTTATACAAGGCTTCGCCTCTTTTTTTTAAAACATCTGAATCAAAATATATTGGCTGACCGCCACCACCGACGCATCCTCCTGGGCATGCCATCATTTCTATAAAATGGTATTTGTCTTTATTCTTGAGAAGTTTTCTGATATTTGCTCCGCCGCTGGCTGCCGCGTATCTTATTGTTTCCCCGTTAATTACTATTTTACCTTCTTTTATTCCTTTATTTTTTCTTAGGGGCCTGATTTCTAATTTACTTAACTTTTTCCCAGTTGCTGTTTCGTATACAGTTCTTAATGCGGCTTCCATTACTCCTCCAGCAGTCCCAAAAATATCTCCTGCGCCGGATGAAATTCCCAGAGTGGGATCAAACTCTTCGTTTTTTAAATTAATAAAGTCGATATTTTTTTTCTTTATTAGCCGTCCGAGTTCTCTTGTAGTTAAAACATAATCGACTCCGGTATTAAGTTCTTTGCGCGTGGATTCAAATTTTTTTGCGGTACAAGGCATTATGCTGACGACAACGATTTTTTTTGGATCGATGTTTGCCTTTTCGGCATAGAATGATTTTATTAGCATTCCCGACATTTCGTGCGGGCTTTTGCAGGTCGACATATTAGGGAAAAGATCGTGGTAAAAATATTCCATCATTAAAATCCAACCAGGGCAACAAGTCGTTATCATTGGGAAAGTTTCTTTATTTTTTAGTCTTCGTAAAAATTCCGCAGATTCTTCCATAATTGTCATATCGGCTCCGAGATCCACGTCGAAAACTTTTGCGAAACCACATTTTCTTAGTGCGGCAATCATTTTCCCAGTTACCAAACTTCCGGGTTCCATCTGGAAAAGTTCCCCAAGTGCTGCTCTAATTGACGGAGCTGTTTGCGCGACGACATGTTTTGTTTTATCCTTCAAGGCTTTTTCAACTTCTTCAAGATGTGAACGCTCGGAAATTGCTCCGACGGGGCAGTTAATCAGACACTGCCCGCATTTTATACATGCAACGTCTGCCAGATTTTTTTCACAATATGGAGTCACGTGTTCGTTATGCGCACGGCTTGAAAAATCGATTGCATAAATTTCCTGAATTTTACTGCATACCTGAACGCATTTACCACAATTTATGCATTTGTTGTTATCTCTTATAATTGCTGAGCCTAAATCCGGTTTGTAATTTTTTATCGGACTAAATTCCTCGTAATCGAGACCAACTTGTTCATAAATTTCTTTCGCTTCAAAATCGTCGGTTAATTTATTAGGATTAATCTGGGGGTTCATCAGCTGCAAGTTTGCTTTCCTTGCTTTTATCACCCTGGAAGTATTTGTTAAAATCTTGCAATTTTCCGATGGAATTGTTGAACATGCGGTTACTAATTTCCCGTTCATTTCAACTAAACAAATTCGACATCTTGCTTCGGGAAAAAGATTTTTATGATAACAAAGAGTTGGAATTTTTATCCCGTTTAATTCGCAAATCTGCAAAATCGTTTTTCTTTCCGGAGCTTCTATTTGTTTGTTGTTTAATGTTATTTTCATTTTAAAAATTTTTCAAAATCCTCCCTGAAAAAGTTCATCGCTGTTAAAACATGATTACCACAGGATTGGCCGAGACCGCACAAACTGGTTTCCTGAATGTGATTCGCCAAATCTTTAAGAAAATTCAGGTCTTCTTTTATTGCCCTTTTGTCCCTGATTTTTTTCAGAAGGTTAAGTATTCTAATTGTTCCTTCGCGACAAGGCGTACATTTGCCGCAAGATTCGTAAGTATAAAATTTGGAGATACTCAAACACATATCTAAAATATTTTTGTCTTCGCCAATAAAAATAATAGTAAATGCTCCGTGATGGCAATTGTTTTTACAGATGGATTCGGAGCTGATTGCCTCAGTTTTTTTGACGGGCATTATTCCGCCAAAACATCCAAAAGACATCGCCTTGACCTTCCCGTTTTCTGGTTTAACTGTGTCGAGAATTGTCGAAATTTTGACCCCCAGTTCCCATTCATAGAGGCCGGGATGTTCAACGTCACCCGAAATAGAAAACAATCTGATATTAGGATTCCAATCGTTGTAAAATAATGCCTGTGCCACGCACGTTAAGGTCTCGACGTTGTTTATCACTGTCGGCTTCCCCCAAAGGCCTTTTATTGTTGGGTATGGTGGTTTTTGCATAGCATTTCCTCTGAATCCCATGATAGACTGGATTATGGCTGTTTCTTCACCACATATATAAGCTCCAGACCCCCTAACAATATCAATTTTTATTTTCATTTTTGATTTTTTTAGAAGCTCAGAAATTTTTTCCTCCAAATCTTTTCTTAAAAAATTATATTCCCCTCTTAAATAAATAAAACATTTTTTCACATCGAGAATGAAAGCAGCAACGAGAATTCCTTCGATAAATGTTTCCGGATTGTTTTTTAAAATAAATCTGTCTTTGAAAGTCCCAGGTTCTCCTTCATCTGCGTTACAGATGAGATATCGTGTTTTTGATTTCACATTCAAGGCCATTCTCCATTTTTTCGCTGTCGGAAATGCCGCCCCTCCTCTGCCAACTAAACCTTTTTTTTCCAAAATTTGCAGGGCAGATTCTCTCCCAATTTCTTTTGCTTTTTTCAAAGATTCAAGTTTAGTTTCTCTTAGAATTTGCATTTCTTTTTTCCTCGATTATTTTTTTTACAATGTCGGTTGTCAGATTAGTGTAAGGTTCGTTGTTTAGAAGCATCGCCGGGGCTTCGTTACAGCAACCGATACAAGAAGTCTTGTAAACGGAAAATAATCCGTCAGTAGTCGTTTCACCAATGTCAATATTAAGTTCTTTCTTCAAAAAATTTTCTATTTCGCGACTTTCACTCAGAACGCATGAAGGCGAACCGCAAAGTTCGATTATATATTTTCCTTGTTTTTTTGTTCTGAGCATTGTATGAAAATTGACGACCCCCCAAAGGCGTGCAATAGGGATATTCAATTGTTCACTTGTTTGTTTTAATAAGTTTTCTGAGATATAGCCATGTTTGTCCTGAATTTCATTAAGAATATTTAAAACAATCTTATCATCCTCTCCCATGATTTTTGGAAGAAAGAGAAGTTTATAAGTTTAATTTAATTTTGAAAAACTATTTAAAGAAAGTTGTGTGATTAGGTTTGAGGTGATGAATGTTAATAGGGATTGATGTGGGTGCAACGAAGATTGACGGGCTTCTTTTAGACAACAAAAATAAAATAGTTGAGCAAATAAAGGAACCCACGCAAAAGACGAAGAAGGGAATGACTAAACAACTTATATTAATGATAAAGAAGCTTTCTGAAGGGAGAAAAATTCATGGAATTGGGATGGGGTTCCCGGGATGTGTCGACAGAAAAAAGGGAATTGTTTTGGATATGCCGAATATGCATATAAAAAATTTTAATATTGGTAAAAGAATTTGGAAAGAATTTCGAGTCCCGATAAAAATGGAAAACGATGGAAATTGCATGGCCGTTGCAGAATATTTGTTTGGGTATGGGAAGGGGAAGAAAAATATTGTTACTCTTACTGTCGGAACTGGCGTTGGGGGTGGGATGATTGCTGATGGCAAATTGTATATTGGACGAGGATGTGCGGCAGAAATTGGGCATTTGAGTGTTGTGCCTTATGGTCGAAAATGCAATTGTGGGAACACTGGTTGTCTTGAAGAATATTGTGCAGGGAGAGGAATTATGAGATTCGCCAAAGAAGAAAAGTTGAAGGCTGATTCTCCTTTTGAGATTGAACAGCTTGCGAGAAAGGGGAATATAAAGGCAAGGGGAATTTATGAAAAAGTTGGCGTATATCTTGGAATTGGAATAAGTGATATTATAAAGATGGCTGATCCTGAAATTGTGACAATTCTCGGGAGTATTTCGCATGCATCGGATTTATTTCTCGATAAGACGAAAGAAGAGGTCAAAAAAAGAGTTTATTTTAAACCGTGTGAAATAAAAATATCTAAAGTGAGGCATGCGCCTGCACTTGGAGCGGCTTCCTTATTTTTATTATGAAAATAGTCCATTCTTTGGGGAAGGAAAAAATCGAAGGAAATGCTGAAGATGCAAGTTTTATGATGACAAATAAAAACGGCGGGTATATTTGGATGGGAGATAAAATAAATTCCAGATATCAAGGATTTTTTTTGCCTTGCGATGGCAAGTTTTTTAGGATAATTGAATCTTTTGGGAAAAGTGGATTTAATAAAATTGAAAATAAGTTTTTTTGCGTTGAGAGAGGGGATGGCGAGAAAGGACGAGAAAAGGTTTTGATGCCTGATTTCAAGAATAGCTTGGTTTATGAATCTAATAGTGATACGGAATTTTTTTTAGATTTTAGAGAAGCATATGCGAACGACTATGCAAATTATTTTTTTGAAGAATTTGAAAATGGGATAATTGTAAAAATGAATTATCATGGGGAAAATTATTATCTTGTTGCATATTTCGAAGGGAAATTTGAAAAAAATGAGAAAACATTTTGCCGATTTTATAGTTATGACAAGGGGAGGAATTCTTATCCCTGTGAAAGATATGTTTATTCTCCGGGGAAAATAGGTGCGAAAAAAATTGTTTTTTCATTTTCTAATGATCGAGAAAACGCCATGAAAGAATCTGCGGAAATTTTTAGGCGTAGAAAGGAATTCGAAAAAGAAAAAATGACTCGAATTAAAAAAGACAGCAATGCTTTTTTTAAAGGCAAAATGCGGATGGCTTACAATTCTGCGAGAATCATGCTTGATGGACTTGGCACAAAGAAAGGAATTTTCGCAGGATTCCCGTGGTTTTTCCAATACTGGGCAAGAGATGAATTGATTTCTCTCAAGGCGTTTTACGGAATTGATAAGAAACTTTCTGAAAAAATAATGAAAAAGTGGGTTAATTTAATTGGGGGAGAATTTGCGATAAATTCAAAAGAAAAAATTGATGGCAGTTTTGACGGAAGGTCAATTGATGGTGTCGGATGGATGTTTAAAAGACTTGAAATTTTCCCAGAAATATTACATGAAAACAGAGAAAAAATAAAGAGATTTTTTTCATTTTTAGATTTGGAATTTATTGACACAGGAAATGAATCTTGGATGGATTCGATTTACAGAAAAAACGGAATTGAAGTTCAGGCAATGAAATTATATATTTTTAAATTAGCGAGTAAACTGGACAATAAAAATATATACAGTGAAAAAGAAAAGCTATTCAAACAAAAAGTCAGAGAAAAATATTTTGACGGAAATTTCCTTTATGATGCTGACGACAAAAGAATCAGGCCGAATATTTTTATTGTTTATTATTTTTATCCTGAACTTTTGACAAAGAAAGAATGGGAGAGGGTTGTCGACAATGAACTTGTGGAATTATGGTGTGATTGGGGCGGGCTTTCAAGTTTGTCGAGAAAGGACGAGTTCTTCAAAAGAGATTATACTGGGGAAATTGCAGGGAGTTATCATAATGGAGATAGCTGGTTTTGGATAAATAATTTGGCGGGGCTGGTGTTGTCGGACTTAAATAAGAAAAAATATTGTCAGTATATAGAAAAAATTTTGGATGCAAGTATTGAAGAAATTTTATTTTCTGGTGCAATTGGCAATCATTCTGAGTTAAGTTCGGCATCAACTTTAAAGTCTGAGGGTGCAGCTTGCCAGGCATTTAGTGCTGCAATGTTCATTGAATTAGTTGAGAAAATAGGCAATTAAGAAAATTATAAAATAATTTTAGAAGAAAGTTGTCTGCAGATATCTATAGGGTTTTATTTTTATTTAATGTTTTACAATAATTTTATTTTTTATTCGTTTTTCCCCCAAGTCTGCAGCCCCTTGAAGTCAAACCTAAAATCAAAAACATCTCCGTTGTTTTTGCGAAGGGTGTTTATTAATTTTTCTCGCTGATTCTCTTTAGCGTAAAAAAGAAGTGTCCCTCCGGCGCCAGCTCCTAAAATTTTTGCTGAGGCTGCTCCGTTTTTAAGACCAATGTTAATAAATTTTTTGCAGTTTGGAGTCACGATATACTTGTTTAATTTTTCACGATTTTTAGTTTCTTCGTTAATTAGCTCAGAGAAATTGAGCAAATCTGACTTTTTCAGTGCCTTATACATGCTGAAAGTAATTTGTTTTATGTTTTTTATTGCGTCTACAACCCGTTCATTCCCGTTGCTGTAGCCCATTACTGTTTCATGATTAACGTTCCCGGCGACTTTTTCTGAATCAAGATAACAAAGTACAAAGTTTTTTTCTAAATCAAAAATTGTTTCTTCTTTAAGTTTCACGTGTTCAACGAAAGTCTTTTTGCTGCCCTTTTTATATCTTAACATAAGAACTCCCCCCAATGCTGCTGCGTATTGATCTTGCGGCCCGTTATCCATTCCAAGTTCCCGTCTTTCCATCATTGTCGCAAGATCTGAAATAAAATATCTGTCAATTTTTTTACCCAAATATCTATAAATCGCCCCGAGAACAGCCACGGAAATAGATGATGATGTGCCAAGTCTTGAATGGGGACACATTTCGTGATAAGTTGTGAGTGTCGCCTTTTGATTAAAGTTTGTGCATTTAAATGCTGCCTTGATTAGATCTAAATCTCCATTGTATTTTACAGGGAAGGGAACTTTTATTATTTTATTATAATTTATAGAATTAATTTCCAACCCTTTTTCATTCGGAGATAGGGTCACGTGTCCATATTTTGAAATTGCACAATTCAGGGTTGCTCCTTTTTCGGCATCTGCAAAAAAAGGTAAGTCTAGTGTCCCTCCCGCAAAATCCACTCTTGATGGAGCTCTTGAAAAAATTGTTTTCATATTCACCTCGCAGAAAAAGAGTTTCGCGGTTTTTATAGGTTTTGGAAAGTCCAAAATTATTCAAAATAAGAATTCAAAACATATTGATTGAGCATGCGATGAGTGTTAAAGAAAGAGGCGTTGATGGCGATTGTGTGCCTCATAATTTCTATCCATTTGTCTCTTGATTCATAAAATGTTGGTAATATAACATACTCTAATTTTGCATAAAGATCCTCTATATCCTCTTCCTGATTATTTTCAGGAGAATTTTCAGGATGAGCGCCAATGCTCCAACCGGTTATGTTTTCTATATGCCCTTCAAGCCACCAGCCATCTAATATTGAAAAATGAGGAACGCCGTTGTGAGCAGCTTTCATCCCTGAGGTACCAGATGCTTCTTTGGGACGAAGCGGAGTGTTCAGCCAAACATCAACTCCCGAAACAAGTACTTTCGCCACGCTAATATTATAATCTTCTATATAACAAATTTTAATTTTTTCGTTAATTAATTTTATTTTATCGATTATTCTTTTTATAATTTCTTTGCCTTCTGTATCTCTTGGGTGTGCTTTGCCGGAATAAATAATCTGGATCCCTCCTTCAAATTTTTTGGCTATGCCTTTTAGTTTTTCTATGTCTGACAAAAGAAGTTCTCCTCTTTTGTAGCTGGTTGATCTTCTCGCGAAGCCTATCGTGAATGAATCAACACTCATATCGAGATTATATTTTTGTTCACAAAACTTACTAATTTTTCTTTTGCGAGAAGATGCGCGTTCCAAATTTTTTCCTTGGGCACTCCCATTATATATCTTAAATTAAATGGGTCTTCTCTCCAATTCGGGATATATTTATCATAAAGTTTTTTAAAAAATTGTGACGTCCAAAAAACGGAATGAACTCCGTTGGTAACTGATTCTATATTATATCCGGGGAACATCGCCCTGGAAACGTCCTTGTGTTTTTTTGCGACTCCATTTATATGACCCGAAAATCTTAGCCCGAGATAAGTCATATTAAGCTTGTCATTAAAAAACAAATCTTTTTTAATTTCTTCCGGCAGATAGTCTCCTAATAGTGTTTCTGCCATCTCTCGTGAAAATTGGTCGTGTCCTGCTGGAACTGGTGTGTGCGTAGTAAAGACGCATTTTTTTCTTACGTTCTCTGTTTTGTTTTCAGGCACTTTTTTGTAAAGCTCAAGGGACAGGAGAGATGAGTGACCTTCGTTCATATGATATTTTTCTATGCTACATCCCAAGCTATCAAGAATTTTTAATCCACCAATGCCAAGAACTATTTCCTGGGACAATCTATATTCGTCGTCTTTCCCATACAAATGATGAGTTATGGTTCTATCATATTCAGAATTTTCTGGCAAATCAGTATCCAAAAAAATAATCGGGTTGAAATTTCCTGTTACGCCCTCAAGCTCATATAGCCAGGCAGAGACAAAAACCTCTTTCCCTTTGATTCTCAAACTAATTTTAGTTGGTAATTTCTTTAAAAAAGTCTCTGGTTCCCATTTTTCATCCTGCTCTGTTTGATAGCCGTTTTCGTTTATTTTTTGTCTAAAGTATCCTTTTTTGTAAAGAAGGGTCACGCCAATTATTGGAATATTCATATCTGAAGCGCTTCTAAGCAAATCTCCTGCCAAAACTCCAAGTCCTCCAGAATAAGTGGGCATTTTGCTGTCAATCCCTATTTCCATACTAAAGTAGGCAACCCGCATCTGATCAAATTTTATTCCCTCTTTTTGCCCCATAAAATCATGAAATAAAATATCTTTATAATATTATGTGTTTAAATGTTGATTAATTTATTTAATATTTTTAGAAATTTTTTTAAATAAAATTAATCCTCCAAGGTGTGTTGTTTTACTGAAAATACTCGCAATTGAAACTCCGACAATTGCCCCGAATTCTCCGTATTTAATTCCGTATTTAATTCCAAAATAGTTTAAAACTATGTTTAATATCGTCGCAAAAATGAGAATTATTGCCAGGCTCCTTGTTTTTTTTTGAGACAAGAAATAGGCATCATAAAGTGCGGAGATTGGCAGCAAAAAAACAAGGACAGAAAATAATTTCAAGATTGGAGCTGATGGGAGATATGCTGATCCGTAAGCTATTTTAATTATTATTTCTGCTAAAAATAATGTTGCCACCGCCCCAGAGAAAGAAAACATAATCGTTATCGCTTTTGCTTTCCTAAACAGGTGTTCCAGCGCTTTTCCTTTTGTTACTGAAAAAAGAGGGTGAAGAGAAGATGCTGAAAAACCAAGAACCGCCACAATTGAACCGATGAGAGAAAAGGCGATGCTATAATATGACAAGAATTGGGCAGAAACATTTCCTCCCAGCATAATGGTATCGATATACCCAAAAAAAACGCCTGATAAAACTATGGCAAATAATGGCAATATAAATTTGATTAATGATTTGTATTCTTTTTTGTTTAGGCTTTGTTTTTTATATTTTAAATAATTAATTTTATTTATTTTCATAAAAAGATAAATCGATGCGAGAAGAAAACACACGCTCAAGACAAATATTACTCCCGCTGTCAAAACTGAATCAGAACTATTTTTGAAAATTATAACAAAAGTTAATGCGATTAAAATAATTCTTGAAATTTGGAAAATTAATTCTTTGAAAAATGATGCTTTAAAATTACCGTTTGCTTTTAAAAATAATTCTAAAAAACCAAGAAGCCCACTAAAAAAGATATAAAAAATTCCTGCAATTAACGCCAGATATATTGGTTTTTGATAATAGTTATTTGAAATAAAATATCCAAAAACAACCATCGCCAATGACACAATTATTAGCAAATATATTTTCCATTTTAAGAAAATTAAAAAATATCCTTTGGCTTTTTTGAAATTTTTTTTCTTAAGTTCTTTTGGGATAAATGTAACTATTGCGGATGCTATGCCAAAATCAGCGAATGCAGAAAATAAAATTATTGTCGAGAGAGCAAGTGAATATAATCCAAATTTTTCCGGAAGAAGAAGCCTCGCAAGAATGATTGTAAATATCAGTGAGCCTATCTTGACTACCATATTTGAACCTAATTGATATGTAGAATTTTTTATGGCGATTCCGGCATTCCCAGAAAAATCTCTTCTAAAAATTCTCCGAAGAACTTTTCTAAAGTCCCCCCTTCTTTCTTTTAAAAAGTTATTCATTTTGTAATTATAATTAATCTTTTTGTAACTGTTTTGCTATATCTGCAAATGCGGGACGCGTGATGACGATACCAATTGTAATCCCTATGAGTGTAGTTATAGCAAAACCTTTTAATAATCCTGCCGACGCAGCTCCGATTCCCATGAAATTAAGCAACCCTGTCAAAGGTATCATGGCGACAAATGTTGTTGCGAATGCGGTAACTATAACAAAAAGAGCGTTCTTGATTCTTTTGGCGATTGACTCATATTTATTTCTTTCTGATTCGTCTAAAATAATTAATTGATCGTCGACCCCCGTACCTATTGCTGCGATTATTCCTGCTATCGAAGGCAGATCGAAGTTCCAACCTATAAGCGATGCGACGCCCAGAGTGATTATTATTTCTGACAGAGAAATTGAAACCATCGCGAGGAAGTTCTTGATTTTTCTATATCTTATAAAAACAACGATAGAAACTGATACAAAGGCAAAAATCCCGGCGATTAAAATTTGATTAATAAAAGATTTTCCGAGAGTTGGAGAGATTTTGTCAATTTTTACAATTTCCAATTGGTATGGGAGAGAGCCTGTTATTAAAATGGTTTGAAGTTTTTTCATTTCTAACTTAGCATCGTCTATTGCCTCCTGCCTTGAAGCTCCGGAGCCCGAACCCTCAATAGAAATCCTTGTTTCTATTTTCCCTTTTAGCCCAGACGATATAGAAAGTGAATTTGTTAATTTATCATCTATATAGAAATCGATTGTTTTGCTCAAGTGCGTCCCGTTCAACGAAAGATTTTCTGTGATTTCGGCAAATCTTTCTGCGGCTTTTTCACTTAAAGATATAGGAAATCTAAAATAACATATGCTTTGAGATTCCGAATCCCTGCAGTCATAAATCATCGCTCCTTCTGATGAGGTTCTTGAAACGTGGGTTATGTCTTTTTCGCCGCCAACAAAGACGGTGTCATTTCCTATTTTCGCTTCAAATTTTCCCTGTTGCGCGATAAGATTTTCTAAATCAGACGGCGAAGACCCGGCTATTTCTATTCCCATCAGTCTTTCTTGTGAGGAAGTTATAACTTTAAAAAATTTAACATCAGAAAGCCCATATACGTTTAACCTTTCTTCTGACACTGCAATCAAATCATCTAATTGTTCGTCGGTGATTGGAATGTCCGCTCTTATAAGCGCCCGAGCGCCACCCTGCAAATCAAGTCCCAAGTTTAGTTTTGTCGACGAGATTTCCCGAATAGAGATATCATTTAAAATGCTTTTATCATAAAGACCTATTATCTCTATGTTCTCGGTTGTTATAACAATTTTTTCTGTTTTATTATCTGCCAAATTTTTTATATAATTTATTGCGTTGTTATAATCTGATAATGAATTAATTTCCTCTCCATTAATTTGCTTGATAATCATATCCTTTCTAAGTCCTTCTGAAAATATTTTTGAATCGGTGTTGACCGAAGACACTTCTACTCCTTTTTGTAAAAATAATGGCGGGATTGAAAAAATTGATATAAACGATAGCAGGACCATTATTATAACCAACCACATCCTAAAAGTTATTCTCATTTTTTCTCCACATACCATTTAATTATGCTCGCGTTTGTTACCCATGTGTTAAAAATATCAAAACAAAGGCCTATTATTAAAATGATAAAAATTTGATTGAGAACAGACTCTAAACGAAAAACGATTATAAGGGCCGTGGCTATCGCAATTATTGATGTCAGGGTCATCGTTATCCCTGTTTTGAATGCACTGAACATGGCTGTATTCACATTGTCTTTTTTGTTCAATATCCTTGATGTAAGAAGAATGTCCGTGTCGACAGAATATCCAATGAGCATTAAAAATGCAACGATACCAGCAGTGGAAAGTTTCATCCCGATAAGATCAACAACTGCCAGGGTCAAAATTAAATCTGTGAAAGCACAAAGCATTACCGCGAAAGCCGGGACTGATTTTTTTATATATATTTTTATTAAGATTGCTAAAAATAAAATAAAAATTATGAAAGAAATTATTGGATTTAAACTATAGAAAAATTTTCCCATGAAAAAACCAAAGAGGAGGTTTAGCGCGATTATCCAAATTTTCGGTTTAATTCCTTTTGTGAAAATAATAAATACGATTGCGGACATCCACAAAAAAGCTAAAATTATCGAAATAATCAGTTGTCTGTAGAAATCCTTTGATAGCGACGCACTCGTAGTCTCTATTGATGAATTTTCACTATTTAATTCATGCCCCAAAAAGTTTTCCAAAGAAGTTTTTAAATCACCTGCTTGAGATTCAGAGATTGCGATTATTAATTGTATTTGATTCCCTGAATTATCAGATATTGAATTGACTGTAAAATCAGTGAAATCTTTTGAAAGATGATTTGTCATTTCCGAAGGGGGAATATCTGTTGATATAGTAAAAACTGAACCTCCTGTTAAGCTTACATCTTTATTTATAATGTCTCCTGTTTGAAAATAAAAAGCTGCAAGAAAAATCAGGGCTAATGTTAAAAAAATTGCGGGGACAACCAAGATTTTCTTATGATTTTTGTTATACCAGGTGTTAAATTTCATAGTGAATAGAGATAAAAAGTGGTTTTAAATCTTTGGGGAAATGATTATACAAAAATTTAAAATCTAATTAATTAAGTTATATTAAAGCGTGGGTAGTTTAGTGGCAGAATATCTGCCTTCCAAGCAGATGACCCGGGTCCGAGTCCCGGCCCGCGCATAGTTATCTATCGAAAAATAGACCTCTTCTTATCTTAATTTTAAGGGCATCTTTTATTGGGTTCTCAGAAATTAAAATCAAATATCCGCCTCCGCCGGCGCCGGAAATTTTCCAGCCGAACGCCCGAGATTTATATTTTTCAATAACATCAAGAATTTCTTTATTTACCATGTCGGGGAAAAGATTAATTTGAGCGTTAAAGCTCTCTGTAAAGTATTTGCCTAAGCTTAAAACGTCCTTTCTCAAAATTGCTTGAAAAACTTTTTCCGCAGATTCTGATAATTTTTTTGCTGCAGGGATGTTAAGATTTTTACCCGAAAGCACATCAAATCCATTTTCCCGACTTCCTAAAGGAATCAAGTAAATTTTTTCTTCAAGCCAACTTAAGATTTCTTCGTCCGTGCACCGAACAATTTTTTCCGGCCAATAGGTTCCTTTATAATACAAGTAACTGAGCCCGGGAAGAACAATGCCCAAAGAATCTTGAGACCCCGCGATTTCCTTTTTGCCTGGAGGGTTCTCCAAGCCGAACAAGATTTTTGCATTTTCTTCATCATGAAGTATAAGCCCTTTTTTTACAAGTCCTTTCGCAATTTCCCTAGTAGAAGTTGCCATTCCGCTTCTTTTTGAAAACTCAATTTCGGGCTCAATCGAAATTACTATTACTGGCCCAGAAGAGAGCTCTGAGACAAAAGGCTGATCTAACCACCCTCCTGCTAAGTCTATGCGATAAGGGACGCTTCCTTCAAGAATTTTTGTTGCGCTTCTTTGAGGCAAACCTTCTTTCGGAATTCTTTTTAAGATTTTATATTCTATTCCGAGCCTCTTGCATAATTCTTCTTTTTCTTCTATATGGCCTTCTTCGTTCACAATGAAGCAATCGGGCTTAATCTCTTTAAGTTCTTCCAAAAAATCTAACAGCCCTTCTCCTTTGGCAATAAAAGCTTTTTTAACTCCTTTCAAAGATTCTATCATAAATTTCCTTTCATCCTGATTAAATACTGGTTTTTTTTCTTTTAGTTTTAGAATAGTTTTATCTGAACCTATTGAAACGTAAAGCTCTCCATAAGAAGCCGCTTGATTTAGAAACTCTATATGGCCAGAATGAAGCAAATCGAAGCACCCGCTTACGAAGATTTTTTTCATACTTAACAAGGTAAACTAATTTTTATAAATTTTGCTAAAGTCCTCTGTTTTATTTGAACCTAAAATAATAGGAGGAAAGGATTCTGCTCGCAAAATGCATTTCGCAAAAATTAAATATTTTTAAATTGCTCAAAGCGTTTTGCTTGACCCCCGTACGTGGGTTCGAAATATGAGGGGAGGAGGATTCGAACCCCCGTAGGCGTAGCCACCAGATCTTGAGTCTGGCCCGTTTGACCGCTCCGGCATCCCCTCACAAAATTACTGATAAATAGAGAGTTATAAAATTATCGCTAACCCTTAATTTTTTATACTCTCTATTTTTAATGTGAACATGCCCGGGTAGCTCAGTTTGGATTAGAGCACGGCACTCCTAATGCCGGGGTCGCAGGTTCAAGTCCTGTCTCGGGCGTTTTGTTTGAACCTGCGAGCAGGTTCTGGCTCGCAATCATTTCTTGCTCAAAAAGAGAATCTAAGCAATACTGGCGAGTTTGCAAGATCTAATTGCTCGGTCCTGTTTCTCGGACGTTTCTAAAATATATTTTAAAGGCAATAAATGCTTTTATAGTATGTGGGATTTGAGGGGTTATGGTATATGACAAAAATCTGGCTCACTATATTTCTGCTACGGTGATTATTGTTAGTGATGGAAAATTTCTTATTGCTAAAAGAGCTGATTGGGAAAAGGCGTTTCCTGGCCGATGGACAGTCCCAGGAGGAAAACTAAAAGTTTTGGATTATGCATTGCGGGAAAAAGATTCGAAATATCAATGGTATAATGTTGTTGAGAATTTGTGCAAGCAGGAGTGCGAGGAGGAAGTTGGGTTGAAGATAAAGGACATTAGTTATGTGACGAGTTTGGTTTTTGTGAGAAGCGATAAGGTCCCGGTTTTGGTTTTGAGCATGTGGGGCGGGCCTGTTGACAAAAATGCGCCGGTTATTTTGGACAAAAGTTTGACAGATTACAAATGGGTAACGCTTGAGGAAGCAAAGAATTATGATTTGATCGAAGGGATTTGGGAAGAGCTTGAAATGGTTGATAGAAAAATTAATGGCGGGAAAATTGGGGAGTGGGGTGAAGAACGCAAAGTTTAAAAGAGAGGAATTTCTGATTGTTTCAGACGGCCATAGTCGATTGGAAACACCTGATCCCATTCCGAACTCAGAAGTTAAGCTTTCGACGTTTGTACCTGTACTGTCAACGATGGGAAAGTACAAAGCTGTCTACTTATATTCTTGATGATAATAATAAATAAAAAGGTATATGCTATAAAATATTATGTCTAAATTAGATTGTGAAACGTGCGAATATCTACTCCCAGTTTATATTGAATTTGGATTCGGGAGAGAGCCGCACAGGTTGGTTTGTGTTAATACCGCTACTTTTGAGAGCTGTTTCTCGCGCCTTACCCCGCCACTTATAGATAATAAACCCAACTGTCCGCAAGAACAAAAAACTAATTTTTGTAGTGTTTATGGAACTGTGGGTAGAACAGTAATTACTGGGGATTCTTTTGCTTATGTAAATGGCAATGAGCCGCCAATTTCCCGAACCTTAATGGGGTATATTCCTTCAAAAACTCTCGAAGAAAAACTACCTTCCGCTTTCGAAGATTTAGTTAAAGTAGGAAAATTAGAAACCATAACCAAATAAAATTACGTTCTATGATTTAAAATTTCTTGAACTTATTAATCAATTCAAGCGTATCTGTTTGACCCAAAATCTGCGCTCTGCAACAGTATTTTTTTAGACCGAGCTCGTCGAGAGCTTCCTTGTTTGATTTGCCTGCAGCTACGAGTTCTTTGAATTTTTCATATAAATGAGCGATTGGTTTCCCGCAACTGAAACATCTTATTGGTATTATCATATAAAAGTGGCGAAAAATGGATATTTAAAGTTTTTTGTTTAATCGGCATGAAAATTTGACTACTTAACTTTAAATAATTCTTTTGTTTTGTTTATTCATGGGGAAAAAAGAAATTATTCATTTGCATGAAGTGTCGAAGTTTTATCATATGGGTGAAGTTATAGTAAAGGCGCTGAATAAACTTAATTTGAAAATATTTGAGGGGGAATTTGTGGCGATCATGGGGCCGAGTGGTTCGGGGAAATCTACCAGTATGAATCTCGTTGGAAGTCTGGACACGCCGACACATGGAACAATTTATCTTGATGGCCATGATATTTCGACTTTGCATGAATCTGATTTGGCTCAGATAAGGGGCAGAAAAATTGGTTTTATTTTTCAGTCTTTTAATTTGATTCCAAATTTGACCGCGAAAGAAAACGTTATGTTGCCGATGATGTTTCAGGGGAACTCTGTCCAGGAAAGAGAAATAAGGGCTACGGAATTATTGGATCTTGTTGAATTAGAAGATAGGATGGATCATTATCCGGGGCAACTTTCTGGGGGACAGAGGCAGAGGGTTGCGATTGCTCGCAGTCTGGCGAATAATCCTGAGGTGATTTTGGCAGATGAGCCAACGGGGAATTTGGACACAAAAACGGGACAAATTGTACTTGAATTTTTAGAAAAACTCCACAAACAAGGGAAGACAATAATCATGGTTACCCATGATCCTGATCTTGCACAAAAATATGCTGATATTGTTTAT
Organism: Candidatus Pacearchaeota archaeon; assembly: GCA_041649045.1. GTDB lineage: Archaea > Nanobdellota > Nanobdellia > Pacearchaeales > GW2011-AR1 > JAGVXH01. The sequence goes on along the minus strand of JBAZNV010000003.1, from coordinate 32,940 downwards.
TGGTTGAAAGACGGTGAATTGGAAAAAGTGACGAAAAGAAAAGTTTTAAGATGAATATAATTGGCTCACTATTTTTATATCAGTAAAAGAATCTAAAATTTATAAATATTAATGAGTATTTTTTTCATATTATTATTACAAGGAATAATCAATGGCAAATTTAGAAAAGTAATAGTATGAGAAAATATTGCAGGATTTTCTGGTTAAGCAATTATTATGTCTATGAACAGAATAAAGGTTTGTAAGACGACTTCTGGATTTGTGAACAAATTACAGAGTAACTTTAATGACTTAAACCGATTTGTTGAAATAAAGAATCTAAAATTTGTTTATAGATTTCTGCTTCGTAAATATCAAAAGGCAGAATTTCTGAATGATTAAGGACAAAAAAACAGTCTCTCCTGAGCCCTGATTTTTGAGCAGTTTCCTCTAATAACGATGTTGTTTCATCGATTAAATTAGAAATATCTCAAAGTTTTATATACTACTAAATAATGATGATACTATGACAAAGGAATATACTGAAGAGGAAGTTAGAAAGCACTTCATAGAATATGTAAATAACCGTATAAACTATTGGGAAAGAGAGAGTGGGACCCCCGATGCGAGAGGAAAGTTAGAAGGATTAGCATGTTCTATTTTAGCAGGAATTGACGGGGAGAGTATTGCGTTGCCTAAATTTATTTTAGCCCCAAACCCACACATAGAAGATAAAGATCACTGTAAACAGCAAGGAGAAAATTATTATCCAGAAAATCACGTGTCTGGAATAAAATGCGATATTAGTGGAATATTACATGAAGCGCTCTATAGTAGTCGTAGCACAGGAGAATAAAGTTTATTTTTAAAATAATATTTGTGTTTTGTATCTGAACATTAGTAATTATTTTTGGTGTAAACTTTACCGATGACAAATTTTAATTCTTTTGGATAAGCCAGATATAAAACTTTAGTTTTTCATATCCTTATTTAGAGCAAACGATAATCTTTTTATACTTTTGAAACTTATTTGAATATGGAAAGTTTACTGAGGAGATTGGAAGAAAATCTTTTACTGGAAAATTATTTTAAAGAGATCATGTGGTCTTATGTTTTTGTTGTAAGCAAATATCTTAAATTCTCTAAGAGTTATTCGAAATTACCTGGACACCCAGATATTAAACCACACAGATTTACACTCAAATTTCACAAGCATCAATTAAAAAAGTCGCTTCCCTTTTAGATGATATATGATTGTTGACTATTTTAACCTCGCATTGAAGAATTTAAGACATCGTGGAATTAGGTCATGGTTAACTTTGATTGGAATTTTCATCGGAGTTGCTGCTGTTGTGTCGCTGATTAGTTTGGGAGCGGGACTACGAATGGCGGTTATTTCTCAGTTTGGCATTTCGAGCACAGAAGTAATAACTATACAGGCTGGTGGATTAAATATGGGACCGCCGGGTTCAGGTGTAACAATCCCGTTAAGAGAGGGCGATGTTGATGCCATCAGCAGAATATCTGAGGTTGAAGTTGCCTTCGGGCAGATAATATCTACGGCAAAAATAGAATTTAATAATCGTATTGATTTTGTGTACATGACATCCGTTCCAGAAGGAGTAGATAGGGATCTCGCAAATGAGATAAATGACATCGAGATAGAATATGGAAGAAACTTAAAAGAAAGCGATGGCAAAAAGGTTGTTCTGGGCGCGAATTTTCATGATGATGGAAAATTCGGAAGAGTTGTCCGACCAGGCGACAAAGTATTAATTTTTGACGAAGAATATGAAGTTGTTGGGATCACGAAGAAAAAAGGAAGTTTCGTCCTTGATAATGTTATAATTATAAATGAACAGTTGCTTAGAGATTTGATTGATTATGATGATAAGGTTGACGTTATTTTGGCGAAAGTGAGAAACAAGGATTTAATGGATCGAGCAAAGGAAAAAATTGAAAAGGTAATGAGACAAAGAAGAGATGTCGATATCGGGAAGGAAGATTTTTCTGTTTCGACCCCGGAGGCGACTCTTGAAATGGTTAACCAAATTCTTGGTGGGGTGCAGGCATTCATAATAATTATTGCTTCAATTTCTATATTTGTTGGGGCGATAGGTATTGTAAATACGATGACTACTTCTGTTTTAGAAAGAAGGGGGGAAATTGGGATAATGAAAGCGATAGGCGCGAAAAATTCACAAATCTTTTTCCAATTTTTAATTGAAGCGGGGTTACTCGGTTTGGTTGGAGGTGCACTCGGAGTGATTTGCGGTGTAGGGATTGGATACCTTGGGATTGTCGGAATAAATAATTTTTTGGGTTCAGAGATGACTCCTGAAATAAATTTTTTACTTATATTTGGAAGCTTAATCGGCAGTTTTATCATTGGGAGCGTTTCAGGAATTTTGCCAGCAATGCGGGCAGCTAATCAAAATCCAGTGGAGGCATTAAGAGGATGAAATATCATTTATATATTATTAGAAGTGGTACCCCAAAGGAAGAAAAAAATTATAAAAAAATGTTAAACAGATGGAGAAAAAAATATGATAGGGATTGAGAGCATCCGATACTCGCTGCGAAACTTGATGCATAGAAAATCGAGAAGTTTTTTCACGGTGCTTTCGATTTTTATTGGGATAATGACTGTATTTATTTTTATAAGTTTTGGGCTCGGGCTTTACAATTATATAGATGAAATGCTTGAAGGTTCGTCGGCGAATAAAGTTATTGTGCAGGGCAGGGGATTTTCTGCTCCGGGACTTGACGCGAATTTTAAACTTGACGAGGAAGATGTGCGCGCAGTTGAAAATTCGGCGGGGGTCCTTAGAGCAACCGGCGCTTATTTCAAGATCGCGGAAGTCAAGTATGGAGAGGATAGGGGTTATGGCTATTTAACCGGATATGATCCAAAAAATCCCCTGATCATGGATGTTTTTAATATTGAAATAGAAAAAGGAAGAGAGCTTGTAGGCGGAGACACAAATAAGGTTGTTCTTGGCTATAATTATATGATAGAAGATAAAATTTTCCCGAGAGGATTGAGATTAAATGACAAAGTAATTATCCAGGGCAATGAAATGCGTGTCGTGGGATTTTACGAATCCCTTGGGAACCCCCAGGATGACGCTAATATTTATGCGACGGTTGATGCGACAGAAGAAATTTATTCTAATGAAAATATTTCGTATGGATGGATAGTTGCGGAAGTTGAAGCAGACCAGATTGATTGGGCAATAGAAAATATTGAAAGGAATCTTCGAAGCGCACGTGATCAGGAAAGAGGCAAGGAAGATTTTTTTGTTCAATCATTTCAGGACATGATTGCTTCGTACATGACTGTTCTGAATATAATTATTGGTTTTGTTTTTTTGATTGCTTTTATTTCTGTAATTGTTTCTGCTGTTAATACGGCGAATACAATGATAACTTCGGTAATTGAGAGGACAAAAGAAATTGGGGTCATCAAATCAATTGGGGCAAAGAACAGCGAAATCTTTGGCATATTTTTATTTGAGTCAAGCTTTCTTGGATTTATAGCGGGGGTTATTGGAGTTGTTTTGGGATTTGGATTTTCGGAATTGGCAAAATTAATATTAGACATGTTGGGTTGGGGTTTTCTTTCGCCAAGCTATTCGTGGCTTTTCCCTTATGATATTTTTATTTATTGTGTTTTATTCGCAACAATAACAGGTGCGATATCGGGAGTAATACCTGCGCTAAATGCTTCCAAAACAAATATAGTTGATGCTTTAAGATATGAATAGGGCTACATGTTTTTAAAAATTAAATAATGCGATTAGAATTTTGGTTTACTCTTTCTGAAAAACGATCTTATGATTTTATAGCCAAGATAAATCATCCCCAAGATTAATAATATTAATAAAACTGAAACGAAAATGGAAAAAATAATTCCTGATGCGGAAGTTTTTTGCGAGAACCTATTTTGAAAATATGTTGGATCGAAATCTATTGTTTCTTTGATATTTCGTCTGACATTTATTTCGTCTGAATAGTGTATAATAATATCTATCTGTCCTTCTTTTGGCCGTGCTTCGAATGTTGCTGTTGTGTATTCATTGGAATCAAGATCACCGACAATAACTTTATTTGTACCCTTGACTTCTATGTTATCTTGTTTTGGAATTTCTATCATCAAGGCTTCAACATTTGAATCTCCGGTATTTAAAATTTGCAATGTTATCTCGTTTGCAGTAAAATCGAAATCTTCAATATAGACGTAAAAAGCTGTTTTCGTATCCTGGACCTCTAAATTAAATGTTTTTGTAACGGTAAAAATTCCTTTGTTTTGGAGATAAACTTCTATCGGGTTTGAGCCATCCAGGGCATTTTCATCAATCCTTACCCTATATGGGACAAGTATGTTGTTATTATAATCTTTAACGTAATCCACTTTACTGAATTTTCTTATGCCGGATTCGTCGGGATCAAAAACTAGGGGATAATCTTCTATTAATTTTAATGTTATATCGCTACATTCCGAACTCGAAATATCTTCTATCTGAAAAACGAGCTTAACATAATCTCCAGGAACTGCGGGATATGGGTCCTGATTCAAGAGTGTTATATTCGGCGCGCAAGAATCTGCCTGAACAAATAACAGCATAAATGCCATCATCGCAAGAATCAAAAACAATTTCTTCATTTATTAGTTAAGTAAAAAGTATTTTTAAAGATTGCTAAAGACAAATAATCGCTAATGACTTTTTATTGCGCGGGATAATGTACAAAAATTTAAAAAGAGAAAAAGTCAGAAGAAATGTGAAAAGAGAAAATGGGAAATAAATTTGGGAGGTGCTATATTGACGAATAAATCGTTAATCTAATTCAATGAAAAAATGCATATATTGTTCTACTAAAATTGAATCTGATTCTGTTGTTGACATGTGTGAACGTTGCATGTATCAGGTTTGGGGCGAAAAAATGGCGAAGGCAATTGTTGAAAGCATGCAGAGAGAAAAAGAAAAGGGAAATTTGGAATTGGGAAAGGTTGGAGAAAATAAATAGGGTCATATTGGTGCAAAGGTTATAGTAAAAAGATTTTTAAATGGACTTTTTCTTCTTAGGTTAGGATATTAAATGTCCGAGTCAGAGCAATGGCGCATAAGTTCTGTCTTAATTAAAAATGGCGAAAGGAAAACAAATCAGAGAGAAGGGGAAAATAAAGCTTAGTAGTTACTTTAAAAAAATTAATGAGGGTGATTCCGTCGCAATAAATATTGACAAGGGCGTGAATTTTCAGTTGCCAAAAAGAATCCAGGGGAGAAGTGGGAAGGTTGTGGGGGAAAGAGGGAAATGCAAAATAATTGAAATTAAGGATGGCAGAAAAAATAAAATTTATGTACTCCACCCTGTACATTTAAGGAGTTTGTCAAATGGCAATTAAAGAAGAAAAACCGATATCGTTGGCTGAAGTTTATGAAATAGCTGGAGATTCCGAAAAGGGAAAGCAAATAAGGGAGTTTATAAAAAAATTTAACGACACTTCGCTAAAAGACGCGCGAGCAATGACTGATGAATTAAATGCTCTTAAAATCATGAAATTAAAAGATTCTTCTATTGTAAAAATAATTGATTTTAAACCGACAGATGCTTCTGAATTAAATAAAGTACTTTCTGAAATTTCTTTGGACAGCGAAGAAGTTGAGAAAATTTTGGATGTTGTCAAGAAATATTAATCAAAATGGCAAAAGAAGAAAAAGCAATAATATTAGATTTCCTTCCGTATGGTTATCCTTTAGACAAAAAAATGATGCCTGTGGCACAAGCTATTGGGGCTAACGAATTTATTTTGTTGCAACTGGTACCTCGAAGAGGAATAAAATTCGAGGTAGGGGAAGAAGTTTATATTGGGGAAGGAAAACGGGATAAGGTTCAGTATATTTTGGGCCGGTGCCCTCGGGAAAAATTAACAGAGACTTCGAAATCACAGTTGAAAGATTTTATTGAAAAATCTGTGAAGGAAAACGAACAAAGATATGTTGATTTTTTTAACAAAGCACAAGCTATAAATACCCGACTTCATCAGTTTGAGCTATTGCCTGGATTTGGGAAGAAACATACTCAGGCGATTCTGAAAGAAAGGGAAGAAAAACCCTTTGAATCTTTTGAAGATATAAAGAATAGAGTTCACAGTTTGCCCGACCCTCAAAAAACTATAGAGAAAAGAATATTTGAGGAATTGACGGAGATGCAAAGACAAAATTTGTTTATACAATAAAATGGCAGAAGAAAAAGAAAAACCGAAACAGGAAGATAAAAGGCAACAGTTAAAACAGGAAGAGGCGAGTTTAATTAGAATTGCAGGGAAAGATATTCGAGGAGATAAAAAGCTGGTAGTTGGTCTTACGAAAATCAAGGGGATATCGTGGGCTTTCTCAAATGCGATTTTAAAATCAGTTGATGTTGACGGGGAAAAATTAGTTAGTGAAGCCAGCGATGAGGAAATTGAAAAGATTGAGAGTTTTATTAAAGATCCGAATCTTCCTATTTTTTTAAAAAACAGACAAAAAGATTTTGATGAGGGTGATGACAAACATTTGACTGGCGCAGATTTAAAATTAAGAAATGAGTTTGATATAAAGCGACTTAAAAAAATTAAGTCTTACAAGGGGAACCGACATACTTATGGGCAACCAGTAAGAGGGCAGAGAACGAAATCTCATTTTAGAACACATAGAAAAAAATCCGGGGGGATTAAAAAATAATATGAGAAATAAAACATGGGGGAGAAATGAAAGATTGTTGTGCCGAGAACAATTTTTCAAGTTTCTGATTTTTTAATGGGCGACATAAAAAGAAGAAGAAAATTATTCAGCAGGCCGAGAAAAAAATATGATCTTAACAGAATAAAATCCGAAGATGTAATTGTAAAAAAATATGGATTAAAAAATAAAAAAGAAATTTGGAAAGCGAGGTCAGCGATTTCAAGATTTAGAAGAAGAGCAAAACTTCTTATTGGGAAAGATGTGGAGACGCAACAGAAATTTTTTGAAAAACTGAATAAACTTGGTTTAAAAACAATGGTTGTTTCAGACGTTTTGGGATTAACGGAAGAAAATTTACTTGAAAGAAGACTCCAGACATTTGTTTTCAAAAGGGGATTGTCGAGTAGCCCTGATCAAGCGAGACAGTTAATTGTCCATAAAAGAGTTTTGGTCAACGGGAACGTTGTGAATATACCATCTTTTTTAATAACTCGAGAACTTGAAGACAAAGTGTCATTAAAACCGCTAAAAATAAAAAATAAAAAGAAGGAGAAAGAAGATGGCAAAGAATGAAGAGAATATTGGGATTTTGAATATTTATGCGAGTTTTAATAATACGATTGCGACGCTCACTGATTTAGCAGGAGAAACGATCGGAAGAGTTTCGGGCGGGCAAATTACAAAACACGACCGAATGAAAGCAAATCCTACAATCGCCATGTTTATCGCAAAAAAGATTCAAGAAATTTGCAGAGATTACAAGATGAATACACTCTATATAAGAATAAAAGGACAAACTGGAGAAACTGGGTTTGGGCCTGGTGCGCATGCAATTGCAAGAACCTTGACAAAAGAAGGATTCAAGATAGTAAGCATGAGTGAAGTTACGCGCGTCCCGAGAGGAGGATCAAAAAAAGCTCATGGCAGAAGAGGGAGGAGGGTATAAACTTATAAACTAAAAATAGAATAAATGGAAATGAAATTAATCGATGGTAACAAGGAAGAAATGACAATAGTGGCAGATGTTGATATTAGTCTTGCAAATGCCATAAGAAGAAGTGTCGAGGAAATTTCTACCCTTGCAATTGATGAAGTTGATTTCTATAAAAATGATTCTGCATTATACGATGAAGTAATTGCCCACAGACTTGGGCTTATACCATTGAAAAATCAAAAAATAAAAGGCGAGATGATAGAATTAAAATTGAAGGCCAAAGGGAAGGGGGCTGTAACAAAAGTTATGTCTGGGAGCCTTGGAGAAATTGTTGTTTATGATAATATGCCGATTGTTTTGCTTGAAGAGGGACAGGAAATAGAGCTTATCGCGAGGGCAAGAATGGGTGAAGGAAACACTCATACAAAATTTTCTCCAGGGACAATTTATTATAAGCATTTGCCAAAAATAAAAATTAATCAAGAGGGAGAAAAACATCATGAGCTCGCTGAGCTTTATCCAAATAATTTTGAGTTTAGTGATAAATTAAAGGTTAAAAACGCTGTTTGGGGAGATATCGATGAAGAGGATTTAAAAGATTACCCTGGTGTCTCTGTGAGTTTTGGCGATGAACTTGTATTTTATATAGAATCATGGGGCCAAATGGAAGCCAAAAATATATTTATTGAGTCTTGCAAGGCTTTAAAGGAAAATCTCTCAGGGGTCTTAAAGGCTATCAAATAATCGCATCATGAATTGGTTTAAACCAGAAGTGTTTAAACTGTGGAATTGGTATTTACGTGTGCTAATGTCGTGTTTGAGTAATGCTTGCGCCCGATCTGCGAGGGGATGCCGGAGCGGTCAAACGGGCTAGATTAAGGCTCTAGTGGCTTATGCCTGCGGGGGTTCGAATCCTCCTTCCCTCATGAAAATAAAATGGAAATAAGTAAATCAAAAATAGAAAAAAGAATGGGTCAAAAAAAAGACCCTGTTTTAGTTGAGACGATAATAAAATTAAAAAAGACAAACCCCTTTGTTGCGAAAGAACTTGCAAAACCAAAGAGAAGATGGGCGTCGATAAATCTCAAAGATATTGACATGATTGACGGCGATGTTCTTGTGATAGGAAAAGTTTTGAGTGCTGGAGATTTGAGAAATCCTAAAAAAATTGTGGCATGGTCTGCGTCTGAAAAAGCTGTTGAAAAAGTCAGGGATGCAAAGGCAACTTTTGTTTTGCTTACAGAAGAGATGAAAAAAAATCCTGAATTAAATGGTTATAATATTTTGAAATGAGCGAAAAAATTGTGGTTGATGGGGAGAATACTGTTTTCGGAAGAATGGCGAGCGTTGTTGCGAAAGAATTACTTAAAGGAAATTTTGTGAATGTAATAAACAGCGAGAAAGTTTTAATTTCGGGGAAGAAAGATGATTATATAAAAAGAATAAATGCTAAAATAAAAATGGGAAAGGGAGCTTCTCTCAAGGGCCCTAAATATATTCGCGAAGAAGACAGAATTTTAAAAAGAATGATACGGGGAATGTTGCCAAGAGATAGAACGAGGGGGGTTGAGGCATTCAAGAGACTTAAGTGCTATAAAGGAATTGGCGAATTAACAGCTGAAGAATTAAAGGAAACCAGAAAAATTGAATGTAATATCCCACATAAATATTTTACTGTTGAAAAATTAGTGAGAGGTTTAAGATGATAAATAAAATGGTTGTTTCGGGGAAGAGGAAGGCAGCTGTTGCCAAGGCCACGATTACTATGGGGAATGGGAATGTGATGTTTAATAAAAGGAGTTTGTTGAGTTTGCCACAATTACAGCAACTTGAAATCAATGAGCCATTGATAATTGCTAAAGAAATTTTAGGAAAAATTGAATTTGATATTTCATTAAATGTAAAGGGTGGCGGAAGTTCTGCACAAGTTGAGGCGGGAAGGCTTGCAATCGCAAAGGCTATTGTAAAATTCACGGGGAATGAAAACCTAAGGGCGGCGTTTTTGGCTTATGATAGAAATCTTTTGGTTGCTGATACACGAAGAAAAGAAGCAAGAAAACCAGGCGATTCAAAAGCAAGAGCAAAGAGACAGACATCTTACCGTTAGACAAAAATTTTAATTTAAAATTGGGATTGATAAAGGTGAATTATCTACAGAAATTATTGGAACATTTAGGTATGTGTGAATGTGGGTCTAAATATTTTCCTGTTCATGAATTTGATTTTAGATAAAATAACGGGTTTGCCTGTGCATATCAAAAATTTTCCTGTTTCATATAAACATTTGTTAATTGTTTCTTTTTTGGTCTTAAATATGTCTTGAGTTTTCTTTGGACGGCGTAAAAAATTTCAGGCGAGATTATTGGTTTATGGTTACCTTTGAAAATTTTGCCATCGAATTTTATTTCTCCAAGATATGTTCTATTTGTCAAAATTTTTTTTAAGCCATTTACCGAAAGAGAAAAATTCTTTGCCATTGAATTAAGCGAATAATTTCTGTTGAGAAAAGTGCGGAAAAGTGAATGGATTTTTACTGCATCTTCGTTCGGGAAGAGTCCGCTGTTTATGACGTCGTAACCAAGTGGAGCGCGAGTTACAAGGTTTCCTTTGATTGCTTTTTTTGACATCCCATTTTTTTGCTTGTTCCCTGGTGTCTGGCCAAATTTTCTGAAACTATCAATTAATTTCCAATCAATTTTTTCTAAAATATAATTTTGAAAATCAGAAATGTTTTCTGGTGCGTGCATTGCGCAAATTTTACATAGATCGCTCCCAAAAATTTTTATTTTTTTATTATCCTGATAGCCACATTTTTTGCAAACCATGAAAATTAAGGCAAAATTGAGATTATAATTGTATTGTTTAATATATATATTAGAATAGAGAAAAGAGTTAAAAGGCGAAAGAGGGAGAAATGGGATGGGGAAGAGGCGAAAAGGGAAAAAACCTGACGGCAAAAAAAGTAAGGTTTTTATTTTGCCTCGCAGAGTTTCGCATCAGGATAGAAGGGGGAGATATATCCCTATTTGTGATTTTTTTTGTCATTGGGGAATTGTTAAGGATGAAGATGTTTGCCAAAGTAGGAGTTGTGGTTATTATCATCGATTGTATATACCACGGGATGGGAAAGTTTCTTTCGAAGGAGACGAAAGCCCTTGTGACAGGCGACATTATGATCGTAGAAAATTATAAATCAATTGGGCTTTTTATTTTTTTGAGTTCTTCTGTTGAGATATGGGTATAAATTTGGGTTGTTGAGAGATCGGCGTGTCCGAGAAGTTCTTGTATTTTTCTTATATCGACATTGTTTTCGAGAAGATGTGTTGCGAAACTGTGACGGAGTGTGTGACAGTGAATATTATTTAGTCCACATTTTTTTGATGCGATTGAAATAATTTTTTGGATGTTCCTTGTCGAAAGTTTTCCGTTTTTCCCTGTGAATAAATATTCTTTGTTATTATTTTTTTGGGAAGCTGCCTGGATTTCCAAATCTTCCAATAAAAAATCCGGAATGTTGAATATTCTGTCTTTTTTCCCTTTTGATTGACGGACATAGCCGATTTTTTCGTAGAAATTTAGGTCGTTAATTTTTAAGTTTACAAGTTCTGAAACTCGAAAACCACAGGCATACATCAGGCTTGCCATTAGTTTTGATTTTCGATTTGTCATTATTTTGAAAATTTTTTTAATTTCTTCTTTTGAAAGGGTTGTTGGGATTTTTTTTTCTTTTTGAGGACGTTTAATTGTTTGGGTTATGTCTTTTTGAAAAATCGTCAGATAAGAATATTTAATTGCTGCAAGAAAAAGAATTGTTGAATTCGAAGATGAGTTCGATAATTTTTCTGACATAAAAATTTTTACATCGTCGGTTGAAATCTGGGAAGGTTCTTTGTTTATGAATTCAAGAAATTTTTTGTTTGATTGAATATAATTTCTTATTGTGAATGGAGAATTTTTAGAAATTTTCAATTCTACTTCTATTTTTTTAAGAAAATCTTCTGAATTCATTTGAACCTCCAAGGATTGTATGAACTTATGGTTTTTAGAGTTTATGTTTAGAATTTTATTTTCGGTAAACCGAACAACTATTTGCTTGTTATTTTATATTTTATCTAACAGATTGTACGAACTGTTTCATATGAATTATAATAATTTTTAGGTTCTCACTTTTTCTTTAATTTCTAAGTTTTTAATGAATTCTAACTCTCACTTTTTCACTTTGTTTTTTTGATTTTTCAATAATTTTTAGAATTAAAATGAATGTGTTTTGTTTAGAGAGATTTATAGAGATTTTTATAAAAAAGTTGAATAAATTCCTTTTAATTTACAATTTTTGTTTTAAATGGGCTGTAATTATCTGTATTGATTTAAAATTCAGGGGATAGAAGCGGTTTTTTAACAAAATTTTCTTGAAGCGGGAGATCGAAACCCTTTTCTTTGAGTTTTTCGAAGAGTTCGTTTCGGAATTTTGAACTATGAATCATGCGATGATGGTTCGGGCATAGGCCGATAAGATTTTTTGGGGAGTTATTTTGTTTATTTAAATCGATATGATGGAGGTCAACGATTTCATGGAACCCGCATATGACGCATTCTTTTGTTGTTTTCTGATAAGTTTTTAGGTCGACGTTGTGAGCTTTTCGATGACTATAGGCTTTATTGTTATCGAGATGAAAAACATAATTATAACAACCGGCACAGAGGCCTTTGGCGTGAAGAGGCATGCGTCTGCTACAACGTTTGCATTTCCCGATTTTTGGCTGCCATTTAAGTTTTTTATAACAAGTGTAACAGAGGCCTTTGGCGTGATGAGTTTTGTCTTCGTTGCAGTTTAAACATTTTTTTAACATTCAATAAAAAATACGTTCGCATATAAATATTTTTGTGCTAACAGCCAAAAAACGTTCGTTTTTTTATGTAAGAACGTCATATAATCTGTATTATGCGAACTTTTGTGAAATTTGAAGTTTAAAATGTATTGTGCGAACTTAAAAGGGGGATTGTCTTATAATTTTGACTTTATGCACTTAGGTTGACTTAGTGAAAAAATATGTTTGTTTTAAATAAAAAATTCTTTTTAGTTGGTTGGAAACATTTAGATAAAGTGCAATTTCTTGTTGTTTAAAATTTATAAAACAATGGTTTTTTAATAGTTGTTTTCTGGAAGAATTTTAAAATTTATGTGGTTTCGGAGCTATTAAATTTTTGTCGTTGCCTCGGCGTTGTGCACTTAGGTTGACTTAGTGAAAAAATGTGTTATGTTAAAAACGATTAAAATTAGGGCAATTATGATTGAAATAATGATCGCCCAGCCAATGGTTATAGTAATTAAATTTGGGATGACTGGGATAATGAGAATTTTGTTTATTGCCCCGAAGCCAACAAAAAAAGAAACCGTAATCCCCATAAATAAAAAAAGAATGGTTAATAATGAATCTGTTTTTTGAGTTTTTTTGGTGGTTTTTATTTTTATCATTTTATTTTTATTTATTTTTTTTACCGGAAAAAAAATGTAATATTAAAAAAATGATTACTAAAGAAAAAATTATTGTTATAAGCAACGCATCTGTTATTGATGAGGTGTAACCAAAATATTCTTTTATAGAATTTAGGCTACTGATTTGGTCGGGATTAAGTGTACATAATTTCCATTTATATATCGGATTTGGAACGGCTGGGGCGACTCTACAGGGCGTTATTGTCGATATTATAGATAAAAATGAAAGTCCTGCGGAGACGAGCGCTGAATAAATTATCTTTTTTTTTAATTGCATTTTAAATTGAGGGGCAGGGGGTTTATAATCCTTTTTATAGAATTATGAGAATATCTTTGGCAAATGAGTTTATAAGATGTGGGGACAAACAGACCTCACGCCCTGTTTAGTTTTGAGTTGGTTGTTTATTTGCTGTTTAGATGTTGTTTAAATTAAAGTTACTTTAGTTTTATTAATAAATTCTTTATCGTCGATATAATTGTTGTTTATGTTTTAAACAACCCATATTTACTTGTTTGATATTATAGATTTATAATAAAGATTTGATAATTTTAAGTGTTTGCTGTTTAAACAGAGTCGAAATATTTATAAACCGTTGTTTATAAGAAATATTAAGATGTGGTGGTTTTTTAGTAAAAAAAATGGGTACGAAAAATTAAAGGAAGAGATCCAAGATTCTTTTGGGCATGTTAAAACAGACTTTAATAAAGTTGGTGAGTGGATTAAGTATTTCGACGATAAAACTAAGGTTCAAGATGAAAATACTTCCAAAATGAAAGAAGATATATTAATTCTGCAAGATGAGATAAATGAAATGCGAGAGCTTATTTCTTTTTTCAAACCGCAATTATCACAGGGGGGGTTTAAACAATCAACAACTGCTGGTGATAAACAGTTTGTGCCCGTAGCTGTTCAAACAGTTGTCCAAACTCCTGTCCAAACAGATATTTTAGATAATTTAACGGTAATGGAACGAGCAATTGTTTGGGCTTTATTAAATTCTGAAATGAAATTAAGTTATGAGGATTTAGCTGCACTATTGGGGAAGGATAAAAGTACAATTCGTGGACAAATTAATACAATAAGGCAAAAAAGTAGCGCTTTAATTGAAGAATTCAGGGAGATAAATGGGAAAAAAAGGATATTTATACCTGAGGAAATAAAAAATAGGATTATAAAAAGTGTTAAAATTAAGGTTAATGATACTAAAAAATATAGAAAAGAGAAAAGTGAGGGTTAATTAGTACAATAAAATATGAAGAAGTATTATAAAAAGAAAGAAGTGAGAATTAAAATTAAGTTAAAAAATTAAAAGTGAGATCAGGGTTAGTTTAATATCAACTGTCCTAAATATGATAAATTTAGGGTTGAAAATAAGAAGAAAGGGTTTATGTGAGATAAAACTTATTCGTTTAAACGAATAAGTTTTATTAATGTTTTGATTTTTGTTTTATCGTCGAAATTAAATATCCCTTAATTGAATAATTGTGGCCAAAGTGGCTATTTTTTTAAGATCTTGGGATATAGAGAGAGTAATGGTTTTGTTATTTTGTTTGGTTTTATTGATTGGTATGCCCTTGATAATTAATTTATTTATATAATCTCTAATAGATGATTCGCTAAGCCTTAATTTAAGGGCGAGAGTTCTATATGTTACTTCCGATAAAGTATCTTGAAGTAAATATAGGTTAGAAAAAACCATCATTTCCTGTGGAGTTAATTTCTTAAATTTTAACCTTATTTCTCTTTTTATTTCATCAAGAGAATTTAATATTTCGTTTGCTTTTCTAAAATCTGTTTGTGAATTTAATAAAATACCTTGTTTTTCTTGATTATTTTTTGTTTGTTTGTTTGTTGGAGTGTTTGTTTGTTTGTTTGTTGGAACCCCATCATTTCCTGTGGAAAAGTTTAATATTTGCTCTTTTGGGCCTTCTTGAGTATTATTTTCTGTTTGTTTGTTTGTTGGAGTGTTTGTTTGTTGGGGCGTTTCTATTAAGAATTGTTGTTTTTGTGTTGGAAATTGTGACGATTGGGTTTCTTTTAATTGAAAATTTTTTTGGTTTATATGGTTTAATTGGTTTTTTATTGAAAAAATTTCTGTTTTTAAAAAAGAAATATCTTCCTTTATCTTCGCAAAGGCCTCTTTTATTGCATCCATTATGAAATTGGTTTTATGATGTTTATAATTATATTTGTTTTAAGAAGCATATATTTTATTGAAGTTTTTTATATAATTCATAAGATTTATTTGAGATTCTCCATCTCGCTCTTTTTGAGTATTTATAGCCTTTGGGACTTTTGTCGATTTTAATTATAATTTCTTTTTTTTCTAAATCTTCCAGGATTTTTTTTATAAATTCTTCGTCGCGAGCTATTTCTTTTGCGATTTCTGAGGTATAAATTTGTTTAGGAAAAATGGTGTATAAAAAAGAAAGAATTTGTTCAGAAATTTTCTCTTTTTTTATTTTTGATATTATTGGCATTTAATTATTTATTTTTTAAATTTAAAAACTATTTGATTATTAAATTCTTAAATAATTATTATAAAATTTTTTAAATAAGTTGATTTAATAAAATAATATTATTTAATTATTTGGTTTTAGATCTACTTTTGGAAGTCTTATGTGGATGGGTAAACCCAACTCTTCTTCTAATTCAAAAGATTTAAGGGAAGCTTTTTGTATAATTAAATTTGTAATGTTTACAAAATCTGGGGTTTCGATTTTTTTAGATTCCCAGGATTTTAAAAGTTCTTTATATGTTTTTACGTCAATTAAAACATAAATAATCCCTTCAAGTTGGATTTTCCCGAGTTTTTCGTAATCTATTTCAAAAAAATATTTTATTTGAATTGAATTTTTTGAATTATTTATTGAATTTAAATCTAAAATTTTTATATTTGTTTTGGCGGAAATTTCTCCTGAAAAATCGAGATTTCGTTCTCCATTTATTTTTATAAATCTTGAATTTATTAATTTTAATTCTGGCATTTTAAAAACTAATTATATTTATTTATAAATTTATTGTTATAATAAATCTTCTTCAGAAACAACAATAAAATCACCAACGGCAATAACTGCGTGATATGGAACAAGAGCTTCTCGTTCTTTTGTTCTTTCTAAAGATAAATTTGTGGTGTAGGTTGTTAAATCTTTTAATACAAGATATAAAAGTTCTCCAGTTCTTGCTTCAAATGTTATATCTTTTACAATTCCAAGTTTTTTCCCTTCTTTTGTTACTAATTGCTTACCAAGAAGTGCTTTAAATGGTTTTTTTTCCATATTATAAAGATAAGAAAACTGTTTATAAACTTTTCTTATGGTTTTTTATTAATGCAAAGTAGTAGTTTGATAATATTTAATAAAATGTTTTGTGATTTTATTAATATAAATAATTTTATTAGTATTTTAAATTGGTTTTAATATATTTAATTATAGTTATATATTTGGTTGTGTGTTCTATAAGTATATAAAATATGAGGTGACCCTATGATTTCTTATGGAAAGATTTAAAAAGTTTTTGTAATAAAAATAAAAAATTTATATTTTTAGTTTAAAAGTTTTTATATATTATAATATATATGTTGTAATATAGTAAATATGTAAATAATAATTGTTATATATTATAATGTAAATAATATTAATATGATATAGTAAATTATAATATATATGTTGTAATATTGTTGTATTTAAATTAATTGTAAATTTGAATAATAGTTATATGAAAGTATTTATTTGTGGTTAAATTTTATGTTAAAAATAATTTAATTTGTTCGAGAAGAAGTTGGGGGGTGTGAGTTATATGGAAGTATATGAAAGTTTAAATAGTTTTTAGTTAAAATTAAGTTATGGGAGTTGAACTTAATGAAATTTTTAATTCTGCTGTAAGTAATAATTTATTTAAGGAAAAGGCGGTGTTGCAAACGAGATATACTCCAAAATCGATACCACATAGAGAAGAGCAAATTAAGGCTATCGCGAGTATTTTAGCTTCGTCTTTAAGGGGAGACCGTCCCAGTAATTTGTTTGTTTATGGAAAAACTGGAACTGGGAAAACGCTTTCGGTTCAATATGTACAAGATGAATTAATAAAAAAATCAAAAGAGTTGAATACAGATGTTAGATTTGAATATTTGAATTGTAAATTAAAGAAAGTCTCTGATACGGAATATAGAATTTTAGCTGCTTTAATTGAAAAATTAGGGGGGAGTGTTCCGGCGACTGGGCTTCCAACTGATCAGGTTTGGTCGAGGTTTATAGAATTAATTGATAGAAAAAAGCAGTTAATAATTTTTATATTTGATGAAATTGATCAAGCTGTTAAAAAAATGAACGATGGGTTTCTTTATTCTTTTACTCGTTTAAATCAGGAATTAAGTAAAGCGCAGATATGTTTAATAGGGATTAGTAATGATGTGACTTTTTTAGAAAATATTGATCCGCGAGTTAGGTCAAGTTTAGGGGAAGAAGAGTTTGTTTTTCCTCCGTATAATGCGATTCAGCTTCAGGATATTTTAAATGAGAGGTGTAAAAATGCGTTTAAAGAAGGGGTTGTTGTGGATGGGGTGATTGCCAAATGTGCAGCGTACGCGGCGAGGGAGCACGGGGACGCGCGAAGGGCGCTTGATTTGTTAAGGATAGCTGCGGAATTAAGTGAGCGGGATGGGAAAATGGTTGTTTCAGAAGATTATATTGATTTAGCTAATCAAAAAATAGAACGAGATAAAATTTTAGATATTGTGGAAAGTGAGCCGAAACAGTTTCAACTTGTTTTATATTCTTTAATGCAGTTAATAAAGGAAAATAAAGAAAAAAATATTGAAAGGTTTTTTACGGGAGATGTGTATAATTTTTATCAGTTTTTGTGTGAAAAAATTAAGTTTGAGCCACTTACCCAGAGAAGAATTTCTGATATTTTGGCAGAGATGGATATGTTGGGGATAATTAATGCAAAAGTTATTTCAAAGGGACGGCATGGTAGAACAAGGGAAATAAAATTATCTATTCCACTTGGTTTATTTGACAAGGTAGAAACAATACTAACTGATTCACTTTGTCTTTGAGGACAATCCTAATGGACGTAGTTTCCTCGATTATAATGAATAATATAATAAAGATATTTTTAGAGAAAGGGATTTTAATAGACAGAGAAGTGCTTGGGGTAATAAAAAATTTGAGTGAGGAAAATTTATTAGAGTTAGTTAATTTGTTTTGTGATTTGAATTTGAAATTTGTAAATTTAAATATTTTGAGAGAAAATGTCAGTTATTTAAATGAAAAACTTTTAAAGAAATCGTGTTTTGATGGTTTTTTTAAATTTATAAAAAGCGGAGATGATTCTATAAAAATAATTTCAAATGTATCTTTTTCGCAAAGAAAAATAACTGTAAGAAATTTTATAGATTATTTTAAATCAAGGTATGACGAAATAAAAAAAATCCTGGAGGCAAGAAATTTTCAAAATCTTTGTTCTATTAGGAAAATAAGAGGGAATGGGACGATTATAGTTTCTGTTTTAAGTAAAAAAATAACTAAAAATAAAAATATTCTCCTTGAGGTTGAAGATTTGAGTGGGAATGGCATTGTAATTATAAATAAAGAAAGACGAGAATTATTTGAAAAGGGGGAGGGTGTGTTGGAAGATGATGTTGTCGCGATTGAAATTTCTGGTTGTGGGCAAGGAGGAATGTTTTTCGCTAAAGATTTGTATTATCCCGATTCGTTTTTAAGTGAAAAAAAAACAGGGGATGATAAATATATGGTTTTTTCCGGGGATTTCCATGTTGGTTCGAAATTTTTTCTTGAGGAAGGGGTTTTAAAATTTATTAGATGGTTGAATGGGGAAGAGGGGGGGGATGAGGAAAAAAACATCGCGAAAAAAGTAAAATATCTTTTTTTGTTGGGAGATAATATTGATGGGGTTGGGCATTATCCAGAACAAGAGAGATATTTGAATGAAAAAACATCTAAGGGGCAATATAAGAAGTTTGAAGATTTATTGAGATTAATAAGGGAAGATATAGAAATAGTCATTTGCCCGGGGCAGCATGATTCTGTTTGGGTTGGCGAACCTCAGCCAAAACTTAGTGAAAGATGGGTGGGTGGTCTTTATGAAATGAAAAATGTTCATTTGGTTTCTAACCCTGCGGTTGTAAGTGCCGGAGGTTTTAGGGTTTTGATGTATCATGGAGCGAGTATTAATAGATTTATAGATGAATTACCGGGTATTAGGGCTAAATTTGGGCATAAATTTCCAACAAAAGTAATGAAGGAGATGCTGAAAAGAAGACATTTGTCGCCATTGCACGGGGTTATGGACTATATTCCGACTGAGGGTAGAGATAATTTAGTGATTAGCGAGTTGCCAGATGTTTTTGTGGTTGGAGATCAGCATGTAGTAGACGTTTCAATTTATAATAATGTATTAATGATTGCGGGGTCATGCTGGCAATCAAAAACTCCTTTTGATGAAAAAATGGGAAATATCTCGGATCCATGTAAAGTGCCTGTCTTAAATCCGAAAACGAGAGATATAAAGATATTTGATTTTAACGATGAAATTAAAATGAGCGAGGTTGAGGTAAATGAAAATTGGGGTTGATGTTGATGATGTTTTGTGTGATACCATGAGGCTGTTTTTAAAATTTATCATGGGAGAAAAGGGCATAAATAAAAATTTTGACGATGTTAAAAGTTATAATTTGAAAAAGAATTTTGGTTTTGAATTAGAAGAATCAAACATGTTATATAAAAAAATGTTGGATGAATTTCAAATAGATTTAATTAGTGGGGCAGCGGATTCTGTAAAAAAATTGCATGAAAATCATGACATCATTTTTATTACTTCAAGACAGTTGATTCATAAAGAAAAAACAGAGTCGTTTCTCAAAACTTATTTTATTGATAATCCTATTGTTTATTTTTCCAGTGATTATAATTCTGATCAGGGAAGAAATAAAGAAGAAATTTGCAGAGAACTTGGGATTGGGGTTATTATCGAGGACAACGACGAACATTCTTTGCGATATGCCCAAAATGGTATTTGTGTTTTGCTTTTAGATAAGCCTTGGAATAAAAATATTTTTCATGAAAATATCGTCAGGTGCAATGGATGGGAAGAAGTTTTGAATCAGGTAGAGAAAATAGTGGGCAGAGGAGGTTTGGGTAATGATGTTGTTCAAAAAAATAAATGGGATGTTGAAGAATATTTCAGAAAATTAAAGGCGGATGTTGATAAGGAGTATTTGGTTTCGAATCGTGCGAGAAAAATTGGGCTTGATCCGGTTGATGAAGTAGAGTGTCCGCTCGCTATAACAATGGCTGAGAAATCGGTGAATCTTATAAAAATGGTTTATCCAGATTTGCCTGTTGATAAAATTAGTGAAAGAATTATCGAACTTGAGAATCAATATGGGCAGCTTGATTCTATGGTGAGTTTTTGTATTGCGAGGGAAATTGCTGAAGAAAAATTTTGTAAATTCAAGAGTCGTGTTGAGTCAATTGATTGCGGGGTTCGTATTGGTTTTGCGTATATTACTTTAGGTGTTGTTTCTTCTCCAATTGAAGGTTTTACGGGTCTGAGGCTGGGGGAAACAAAAAATGGGGAGGATTATTTTATTGCAAATTTTAGTGGGCCGATTCGATCGGCAGGGACTACGGCTATTTGTGTTTGCCTGATGTTGATTGATTTTTTACGGGAACATTTTGGTTATGCGAAGTACGATCCTAATGAGCAAGAGATAAAAAGATATGTAGTTGAAAATTATGATTATCATGAGAGAGTTAATAATTTACAGTATTTACCAACAGAAGAAGAGATTGAATTTTTAGCGCGGAACATGCCCATTGAAATTTCGGGTGAACCGAGCGAAAAGAAAGAAGTTTCGAATTTTAGAGATTTGCCGAGAATTGATACAAATTTTATTCGCGGCGGGATGTGCCTTGCTTTTAGTGAGGGGCTTGCCCAAAAGGCAGCCAAGGGGCTAAAGAGAATAGAAAGCGTTAAAAAGCATGGTCTTGTGTGCAGCGGCTGGGACTTTTTGTCTGAATATTTAGAAATACATAAAAAGAGAGAGGCGGGGAACGAATATGTTGAGGCTACTTATATAAAAGATTTAGTGGCCGGCCGGCCGGTTTATGGTTATCCCGGGGTTTCTGGAGGTTTTAGATTCAGATTTGGAAGAAGCAGGACTTCTGGTTTTAGTGCGGTTTCGGTTCATCCTGCGACAATGGGTATTACAAATGGATTTTTGTCGATTGGGACGCAATTAAAGTTAGAAAAACCAACAAAGGGTTGTATAATAACTTTATGTGATAGCATTGATGGCCCGATTGTAAAATTAAAAAATGGTACCGTGAAAAGAATTGAAAGTTATGAGGAATCGGTGCAAATTTGTGATGAAGTTGAAGAAATAATTTATTTGGGAGATATTTTGTTCCCGTTAAGCGATGTGATTGATAGAAATGCAGAACTTCCAAAAGTTGGCTATGTTGAGGAATGGTGGGGATTAGAAGTGGAGAAAAAAGCAGGGAAGAAATTAAAATATATCTCAAAAGTTTCTCTTGAAGATGCGATTGAATTAAGCAGAGAATTTGCTGTGCCGCTACATCCGAAATATATTTTTTATTGGAGCCAGATAAAATTTGACGAATTTTTGAGTTTGCTGGATTGGTTGAAGGATGGGGAGGTTTCCCAAAATAAAATTGTTTTGCCATATTCGGATAATGGGGGATATAAAATAGCAAAGAGGGCTCTTGAAATTTTAGGGGTGGAGCATGAAAGGGTTTTGGATAAAATTATTATTGAGAAGGATTTTCGTCCATTGATGACGAATATTGGGGTCGATGTTTTTGATAATAATTTTAAGAAAGAAATTGAGGCGAAGAAAATGAGAGTGAAACCAAATGTCTTAGATAGTTTAAATGATTTGTCTGAGTTTTTAATAAAAGATAAGGCTGGGAGTTTTATCGGAGCGAGAATGGGGAGACCTGAAAAAGCTAAGCTTAGAAAATTGCCGGGCAGCCCGAATTCGCTTTTTTTTATTTCTGAACAAGGTGGGAGGCTTCGAACGATTCAGGAAGCTGCGAACAAAGGTTATATAGAATCAATTTTCCCCATTTTTCGTTGCAGATGTGGGAATGAAACTATATATCCAATTTGTGAGAAGTGCGGCGAAAAAACAAAAAAGGAATTTTTTTGCAAGAAATGCAATAAAATGGGAGGCAACGAATGTGAGAAAAATCACGCAGAAAGTTTGTTTGGTTTTTCGAAGAGAAAAATTGATTCGAGATATTATTTTGATGATGCCAGAAAATTACTTAGTCATGATTATCATGAGATACCGCCATTAATTAAAGGAATTAAAGGAGGAAATAGTTTGGGATTTGATGTTGAGCATTTAGCTAAGGGAATTTTAAGGGCGAAATTTAATTTGAGCGTGAATAGAGATGGGACGATAAGATATGACGGGACAGAAATTCCGATTACTCATTTTAAACCGATTGAAATTGGTGTCACAATTGATAAACTTAAAGAATTAGGATATAATAAAGATATTTACGATGTGGAATTAACAAGAGGCGACCAAATTTTGGAAATAAAACCACATGATGTTATTTTGCCATCTTGTCCGGAAACAAGAGACGAAAGGGCGGATGATGTCTTTTTTAATATAGGAAATTTTATTGATGAGGAGTTAAAAAGATTTTATAAAATGGACGGGTATTACAATTTTCGGGCAAAAAGTGATTTGGTTGGGCAGCTGATTGTTGTCATGGCTCCGCATAATTGTGCAGGGGTTGTCGGGCGTATAATCGGCTTTAGTAAAATGCAGGGGATTGTTGCGAGTCCATATATGCATGCTGCAGTAAGACGAGATTGTGACGGAGACGAATGTACGGTAATGATGTTAATGGATGTTTTGCTTAATTTTTCGAGGAAGTTTTTACCAAGCCATAGAGGGGGGACACAGGACGCACCGCTTGTTTTAAATGCGAGAATTTTTGCCGGGGAAGTGGACGACCAAATTTTAAATTTTGAGGTTTGTGGTAAGTACCCATTGGAAGTTTATGAATTGGCTGAGAGAGGGGCACATTCGAGAGAATGTAAGATAGAAACAGTAAGGGACAGACTGAGGAAAAAAGAAAATCCTTTTGTTGGGATTGGGTTTACTCATGAAACAAGTGATATTAATTCGGGAGTGCTGAATGGTGCTTATAAAATTTTGCCTACGATGAGCGAAAAAGTAAGAGGGCAGATGGAGCTTGCAAAAAAAATTAGGGCGGTAGATTGTGATGATGTTGCAAGACTTGTTTTAGAGAGACATTTTATCAGGGATATAAGGGGGAATTTGAGAAAATTTTCAAGACAACAGTTTAGGTGTTCTAATTGCAATGAAAAATATCGAAGGCCGCCGCTTGCCGGAGTTTGTTTGAGATGCAAAGGCAAGATAATTTTTACTATTAGTGAGGGTTCTATAAAAAAATATTTGGAACCTGCGATGATATTGGCGAAGGATTATAAAATTTCTGATTATACAAGAGAAGTTTTGGAATTAACAAAGATGTATATAGAAAGTATTTTTGGGAAGGAAGAAAGACAGGAAAAATTGTAATATATTATAATTAATGATATAAATTTTTATAAAAGGTTTTTGGATTGGGTTTAGATGGGAATAAAACCTGGTTTTTATCAAGCTTGGAATGAATATAATAATGGGCTTGGGACAGTTTTAGTTTTTGGTGATTATGATAAGGATGGTAAATTTGTATTAAAAGACGAGTACGGCAGAAAATATGATATGAAGAGCTTGGGGGATAATGTAAAGCCTATGTGTGAGGAAGATGTGATGGCTTATGTGGCAGCCGAAAGAGGTAGGATAAGGTTTGTAGATAAAGGTTTGGAGAAGTTAGCTAAGGGTTAGATTGGTGTTTTTGGATTTGAAGGTTTTATGTAGGGGTCTGAAAGTTGACCCGAACTTTCGCGATGTTTTGAGCTTCGCGTGTTGCCCACCCACCCCATAAGGTCGCTTCGCTTCAAAGTTTGACAAGGAAGGTTAGCAATATTTTTAATAAGAAGATTAGTAATAGGAGAATTATATTAAACATCCCCATAATTTTTTTAAACTCTTTGGAATTTTTATTTTAATGGGCTTTACTCATCTCCATTTACATACGGAGTATTCACTTTTGGATGGGGCAACGAAAATTTCTGAACTTTTTGGGAAGATCAAAGAATTAGGGCAGAACGCAGTCGCTATCACAGAACATGGGAATATGGGGGCCGTGATAAAAAAATATCAGCTTGCCAAGAAAGCGGGTGTGAAATTAATTTTTGGTTTTGAGGCTTATATCACTGATGATAGAAAAAAAAGGGACAAGGACGGGAAAGATTATCATCTGATTTTATTGGCCGAAAATTATGAAGGTTATAAAAATTTAGTTAAACTTGTTTCTATAGCTAACGGCGAAGGATTTTATTATCGTCCGAGAATTGACAAGGAAATTTTGAGAAAATATTCTAATGGAATTATTTGCATGAGTTCGTGCATTGCGGGCGAGATTGCCCAGGCGGCAATCGAAAGAAATGAGGTGAAAGCAAATAAATTAATAGACGAGTATCTTGATATTTTTGGAAATAATAATTTTTTTCTCGAGGTTCAGAATCATTTCATTCCTGAAGAAGAGATTGTGAGGAAGTATTTTAAGAAAATAGGGAGAGAGAAGGGATTAAAAATTGTCGCTACAGTTGATTCGCATTTTTTAAACAAAGAAGATAGTTATGCGCACGAAGTGATGTTGGCGATTGGGACAAATGGTGATATGGCGAATAAAAATAGATTTAAATTTGATGGGACGGGATATTATGTCATGAATGAGGAAGAGGTAAAAAAACTTTTTCCTGAAGATCCAGAATATATTGATTTATCGTGCGAAATTGCGAATAGGTGCAATGTTGAATTAGATATAGGGAAACCGATATTCCCGGACTTTGAAACTCCAGATAATTTATCCTACAAAGATTATTTGTATAAGTTATGCAAAGTTGGCCTCGATGAAAAGTATGGCAACAAAAAAAATTATAAAGAGGCTATCGAGCGAATGGAGTTTGAATTGGGCGTTATAAGCAAAATGGGATTTGAGGAATATTTTTTGATAGTTGCAGATTTTATTAATTATGCAAAAAAGTTTTGTCAGGTTGGACCGGGGAGGGGAAGCGGTGCCGGCTCGATCGTAGCCTATTCTTTGGGAATTACCCAACTTGATCCGCTTGAGCTCGGACTTTTGTTTGAAAGATTCTTAAATCCAGATAGAATTAGTCTGCCGGATTTTGATGTTGATTTTGGGGACAAGGAAATTGTTCTTGATTATGTAAGGAAAAAATATGGCGAAGAGAAAATCGCGATGATTGGGACTTTTGGAACAATGAGCGCAAAAGCTGTACTAAAAGATGTAATGAGAGTTTTCAAGATTCCTTTTGATGAAGCGAATTTTATAACAAAACTTGTGAGTGAAAAAACTATTGAGAAAAGTTTGAATGCCAAGACGGAAAGCGGAAGTTTTACGAATGATGCGAAGAGTTTAAGGGATTACGAAAAGAAACATGAGGAAATTTTCAAGATCGCGAAGAGACTTGAGGGTTGTGTACGGCATAAAGGAGTCCATGCTTGTGGCGTTGTTTGGGGCAAAAAAGATATTAGTGATTATATCCCAACATATTCTCGGAACGGGGATATTATAACGCAGGTGGAGGGTCCAGATATAGAAGCTTATGGTCTTGTGAAGTTTGATTTTTTGGGGCTTGAAACTCTAAATATTATAAAGAAAGTTTTGGACATGGTGGGCAAAGATAGTGCATGGCTCGAGAATCTTCCTCTTGACGATGATAGTGTTTATGAAATGTTGCGTGAAGCAAAAAGTATTGGAGTTTTCCAGGTTGAAAGTGAAGGAATGAGGAAAACTTTAAAACTGGTAAAGCCAACTTGTTTCGACGATATTATCGCTATTGTCGCACTTTACAGACCCGGGCCAATGCAATATCTCGAAGTTTACGCTAATAGAAAACATGGGAGGGAAAGTTCGATTTATCCACATGAAAAGGCGGAGAAGGTTTTAGCTTCAACTTATGGGATTATGGTTTATCAGGAACAAGTCATGCAGCTTTCGAGAGTGCTTGCGAATTTTTCCATGGGCGATTCGGATATTTTAAGAAAAGCAATTGGGAAAAAGAAACTTGATTTGATGGAAAAAATGGAGGGACAGTTTAAGAAAGGTTGTGTTGAATTTTCGGGGATGAAGAAAAATGAGGTTGACAAGCTTTGGAGTGATATAGTGAAATTTGCCGAATATTCTTTTAATAAAAGTCATGCTGCGGCTTACGCTCTGATATCATACAGGACAGCTTATCTTAAGAAATATTATCCTACGGAATTTTATGCGGCTACGATATCATCTTCTGTTTCTGACCCGGATAAGTTAGCTTTTTATCTTGAGGCGGCAAGAGCAGAGGGAATTGAGATTTTACATCCAGACATAAACACATCGGAAGAGGGTTTTAGCGTTGAGAACAAAGAAGGGAAGAAAGAGTTGGGCGAATTGGTTCAGGCTTCGCAAGGCAAGAAGGTGATCCGTGTCGGGCTTTCGGGAATTAAAAATGTTGGGGAAGAAGCGCTGAAGAAAATTATGGAGCAAAGACCTTTCAAGAGTTATCAGGATTTTATAAACAGAGTTGACACTTCTAAAGTAAATAAGAGAATTTGTCATAGCTTGATTAGTGTTGGATGCTTTGATAGTTTGGGGGTCAATCGTTCGGTTCTTTTGGCAGTTTACGAGAAAATAATAAAAGAGGATAATGGCAACGAAAAACAGATGACTCTATTTGGCGGTATTGCGAACAAAGTCCAATACCCGGATTTGCCACCAATGGAAATTAAACAAATGCTTGAACTTGAATGTGAGCTTTTGGGTGCTTGTGTTTCGTGTCATCAGACAGATGCTTTTCCTGAATCAAAGATGGATTTTACACCTATTTGCGAGTTAAGAGAGGGGCTTGAGTCAGAGATTTTCGGGGTTGTCAAGAGATACAGTAAAATATTAACTAAGAGTGGGGACGATATGTGTTTTATGAATATCGCGGACAAGACAGGGGAAATAAAAGTAACGATTTTTCCAAGAGATTATGAAAATACAATGAGGGAGACGATTTTGAAAGAGGGGGATGGAGTCAGGGTCAGGGGCCGATTTGTCGAAGATGAAAAATTTGGGAATGGATTTGTCGCTAAAGAAGTTTTGGTATGCAAAGCGATGGATAGAAAGGATGAGAAGATTGGGAAGTGGATTTAGATTTTGTCCAACTTCTTGAAAAGAATTTAAGCGTTTTTCTAAAATGTACCACAATATTCTTTAAATAGTAAGATTTTTTTGTTGACTTATGGTGGGTGAAGAGTGTGGGGTTTGCGCCTGTATTCTTAAGAAAAATAATTCTTTTGCTCTTCCACAAATTCTTTATACTCTCTTAAGCGAGCTTCAGCATCGAGGTCAAACAAGTTCGGGCCTGGCGGTTTTTTCTACTAATTCTAAGAAAAGATTAAAATCTTGTTCCGAGGTCGGGAGAGTTAATAATTTATTCAGGAGTTATGATAAGAATTTTTTTAATAATTTTCTTTTGAATAATAGTGGGGAGTGTGGGATAGGACATGTTAGGTATGCGACCTCAAATGTTAGCGATGATATGGCACTTGTCGCTGAAGAGGCACAGCCTTTTCTCAGGAGACACGGTCGTCCGTGGAAAAAATTTGCGATTGCATTCAATGGACATCTTACTAATTATTCGAACCTGAAAGAAGAGTTGATTAATGAAGGTTATTATTTAGATACAGATGTAGATACTGAGGTTTTAATGCATTTAATTTCTCTTTCTTTGAAGCAGAATAATGGCGATTTAAATTTTCCAGAAGGGATGTTTAGAATTTTTAGGGATGTGATAAAAAGACTTGACGGGAGTTTTTGTTTTGTTTTTTTGAACGCACTGGGAGATTTGGTCGTTGCGCGTGACAAGTTTGGATTTAGGCCCCTGGTTATCGGCGAGAACGAGAGCATGATAGGTGTTGCGTCTGAAAGCAAGGCGTTAATAAAAACGGGAATAGAAAAATTTAGAGATGTTTTGCCTGGTGAAATTATTGTTGTTCGCGACGGGAAAATTTATTCTTTTATGGGTGAGCGCGATTGCAAAAAGGCTCATTGTCATTTCGAATACGTTTATTTTTCAGATGCTTGTTCAATAAATGACGGAATAATTGTTGATGAGGTTCGGTCGAATCTCGGGAAAGTTTTAGCGAGAGAGGAAAAATTGAAGTTTGATAATCGAGAAGAATGGGTTGTCGTCCCAATCCCCAGCACAGCGATTCCGATTGCAGTAGCATATTCTCAAAATTCTAAATTGCCGTTATCTTTTGCTTTGATAAAAAGTGATGTTGGTCGTGGGTTTATTAATAGCTCTTTTCAGAGAAAGATTATAATGGATTCAAAGTATAATGTGGTGCCGAAAAGCGTTTTTGGCAAAAAAGTTATTTTGGTTGATGATTCCATTGTGAGAGGAGAGACGAGTGCGAGAATAGTCGAACTTTTGAGAGTGTTCGGGGCCAAGGAAGTTCATTTAAGACTTGGAGAGATGCCGATTAAATTTCCTTGTTGTTATGGCGTTGATTTTCCGAGTTTTGAAGAATTAATTTTAGGTAATTTTGTTGGGACCAAAGAGGAGTCCGAAAAAATTGTTGCCGAAAAAATTCATGCAAATAGCGTCGGATTTGTTTCTTTTGAAGGGTTAAGAGAGGCTCTTGGGGGGAAGAGCGATTTTTGTTTTGCGTGTTTAAATGGGGAATATCCGACAAAGGCGGGTTGTAATTTTTTAGAAGGGAAGAAAAGGGTTTGTCAAGGCATGAAGCCGATGTGGAGAAGTGAATAATACTTGCTGGTGTTATTTCGGTTAAATTGGTAGATAATAGATTATTGTAGGGATTAGAAGGCATCCCATAAGAAAACTCCGACGAACTCCAAGTTCTATACAGAGAAGTCCAAGAAGGGTTGATGCGAAAAGTACAAGAATTCCTAGAAATTTAGAAAAGATAAATACAATTATTATAAGAAAAATTAAAATTAGAAACGAGAGTTTTGAGTAGTTGATTTTATGAATATTGTTTGAAAAAGTTTTTGATATAAAAATTGTTAATGGTATGAGTAAAATTGTGGACAGAAATACTGTAATTAGAATGAGTTTGAGCGACGATAAATTTAGAATCGTGATTTGTGACACGATTGCTGCGATTCCCGTCCTGTTTTTTTGTATAGTGAATAAAACTACAAATGAAAGAGCCATAATCAGAGTATTCACAGAACCGATTAAAATCAAGAATTGTTCTTTTGAGAGTTTGCCCATCAAAGTTGAGCCAATTATTGCAGCCTGGCTACTCCCAAGCCCCGGGAAAAGTGCGCAAATTGGAGAAACCAGTATTGTGGCGACGGTTGGTTTAATTAATTCTTTTTTGTTGATATAGAATTTTTCATTTTTTTGTGGGGGAATTTTAGTTTTTGTTTTGACGGAAAAAATAATTGTGGATGTCCCAAAAAGTCCCGTGAGAAGCGGGATCAGAGGATCTTTTATCGGAAGATTTAGTGATGATAGGCCAAGAAAACCTGCGAGAAAGAAAATTAAAGTAGCTTTTAATTTCGAAGATTTTTCTGTCAAGATTAAAAAAATGGCAATCCAAAGAATTGCCCAACCAAGCATTCTGTTTAAGAAAGGATAAATTACGGGGACAAAGATAATAAAAAGAGGAGCCAAAAATGCGAGCAATAGTATTGCTGAAACTGAGCCAATTAGAGTTAAAATAACTGCATGATTTCCGCGACCTTTTAATAAGAATTCATGTCCAGGAAGAGTGCTGAGTCCGGTGTCTTCGTCCGGGGCTCCGAGAAAAATTGACGGAATAAAATCAATAAAGGTGTGGGTAATGGCCATTGACGTTATTAATACAAGAAAAATAGGAATGTTTAGTTGAAGAAATGTCGCAGAAAGAAATATTGCGGCAACAAGATTAATGTGGATTCCCGGCATTAAACCCGTAAAAGTCCCGGCAATAATGCCCATGAAAAGAGCGAGAATAATTTCAAGAATCATCTTGAGTTGCCGACAGGTCAACTTCGTCAATTTTAATTATTCTATCTATAACGGTTTGTTTTTCATTTTTATAAAGTTCTTCTTTTCCTTGGTATGAGATTTTATCGCCGGATTTTAACGGAAGAAATTTATCTGAAAAAATAATCAGGGTTTTGTTGTTTTCGAGGTGGATAGTTATTTTATTTTCTGAATATGCGATTGATTTTATTTTGCCAGTTTCGGCGTAGTTTATGTTTAGTGAAACAAAGATAAGAATTAGTATGCTTAGGATTGTTAATATAAAAATTGCTTTTTGATATTTCATGTAAATTCAGTTGTCATAGTTTTAATTTTTATTGTGGTGAAGTTTATGAAATGTTGCATGTGATTTTATTTTACGAATTAGAGAGGTGTTAATAAAAATAAAAGTGTTTCGATTTAAGAATAAGTTTTTTATGCTCTTATTTTGATCAGAATATTTTGAAGAAAAGAGCGAAGAAAAAGAGCTTGAGAATTTTTATTCGGTTTTAAATTCAATAATATCTTTATCTTTTAATATATGGTCAAGACCAATAACTTGTCCGCCGAATTTGGAAGATGGCCCCCAGATTCGGGATCTTCTTACTTTTTGTGACATCCCCTTTCTTATTTTTTCTATGGCATCTTTTAGTGTCGAATTTTCTTTCATGATCATTGGGTCTTTCGTAGGATCTTTTTTAGGTTCTTTTGTGTAAATTCGTACTATCGGGAATGAAAGGAAAATCTTTTTTTTTAATTCCAATATTTCTAATGATGAGCTTGATTTTGAAAAAAAGATGAAATCGAATTTTTTGAATTTTGATTTGAGAGTAGCATCCACTTTTCTTTTTTCGTTTTCTGATAAAAGATCTTTTTTATTATATATTAAAATTATTTTTGCATTTGTCCTGTAAATAAATTCTTCAGATTTTGGGATTTGTTCCAAGTTGTCAATCACAAGAAGCAATGTATCTGTCGAGTTTAGCAGGCTTTTGTCGTGATTCGGGAAAGATGGCATATCAATAATCTGGATTTTTGCGTCTTCGAATTTAAAAGTTCCAAGACAGTGCTTGTCTGTTGTGAAAGGGTGGGGTGAAGTTTTTGATTTTAATTGCGTTAGTGTGTTGAATATTGTTGTTTTCCCTGTGTTTGCAAAACCAGCCAGAACACACTGCATTTCAGTTTTTTTTATTCCCTGTTGCCCGCCTTTCCCTGCGCTTTTTCTTTTTTCGACATCTTCTTTTAGTTTTCTTAGTCTATTTTTTAAGTTACTGAGCATATTTTCCGAAGATTTATGTTTAGGACATTCCCTAATCATTATTTCAAGGCAGGCCATTTTTTCTTCATCGGAAGTTGCATTAAGATATTCTATTTCGGCTTTTTGATAGAATGGGGATTGGTTTGTTGATGCCATAAAATTATTAAAGGACGAGGGTTTAATTAACTTACGAGAAACGATGAGAAAAGCAATAATTTTAATATTGGCGGCGGGTTTTGTCCTTTCTTTTATTGGCGCTGATGATTGGGGGGATTTTACAGAAGAAGAGATAGATGCAGACAGCGAGAGTTTGTTAAATGACTCAGTTGTTTCTGGGCAAAATGACGAAGAAGTTAATGATTCAAGCACAGTAATTATGGATTCATCTGGCGACGAGATGGGAGAGAGTAAATTTACATTGGAGTTTTATATAGCGATGGGGTTTTTGTTTATTGGGATTATTTTGATAGTGTTTTTGGCTTATGCTTTTTTTAAAAGGCCGAAAAAACAAATGGGAAAACGACATCCCAAATAGTGGGTTTAATCACAAAAGATTTTAAACCGATTTTCTTTAATTTTTTATGAAAGTTGGAGTTTTATTTTCGGGCGGCAAGGACTCGACGCTTGCGACTTTTTTTGCTCGAAGAGATGGTTATGAAATTTCTTGTTTGATAACGATAGTGTCAAAAAATAAAGATAGTTTTATGTTTCATACTCCTTCTATCGGGAAAACGGCTATGCAGGCGGAGGCGATAGGGGTCCCAATAGTTCTTGAAGAAACAGATGGAGAGAAAGAATGGGAATTAGAGGATTTAAAACGTGCTATTAAACGAGCAAGAAAGGAATTTGGGGTTGAAGGAATAGTTTCCGGAGCGGTTGAAAGTGTTTATCAGTCCAGTAGAATACAAAAAGTTTGTAATGAACTTGGGGTTGAATGTTTTAACCCTCTTTGGCAAAAGAATCAGGTAGAGATCCTTGCTGATTTAATTGATAATAAGTTTGAAGTAATAGTTGTTGGGGCTTTTGCTTATCCGTTGGATAAAAGTTTTTTGGGCAAGAAGATAGACAAGAGTTTTATTTCGGAAATGAAAAAATTAAAGAGCAAGTGGGGGATTAGTCCGGCAGGGGAAGGAGGAGAATATGAAACGTTCGTCTTAAATTGCCCGTTTTTTGAACGAGGATTGAGAGTAAAATCTTACAAAGATATTGGAGAAAGAAATAGTTGGCGGCGAGAAATTGTTATTTATTAGTAAAAAGTTTACTTGTGCTAAATAGAAAACTATTTAATCTCGTTGGTTTATGGTGGGGGATGAGGAAGGGAGGGGTGTCGAGTGTCGTCGCGGCAGTTCTGATTATTTTGATAACTATCGTCGTGGT
>JBAZNV010000002.1:0-125884 GCA_041649045.1 Candidatus Pacearchaeota archaeon | reverse complement strand
CCCTCTTCGGGAGGATTCGGTGCTGAAGCGAAGGCGAAGAGTGAGCTACCTGGGAAGTATAGTCGCAAGATCGAAACTTAAAGGAATTGGCGGGGAGACATACAACGAGTGACGCGTGCGGTTCAATTAGATTCTACACCGTGAACCTCACCAGGAGCGACAGCAGAATGAAGGTCAGTCTAAAGGGCTTACCTGACACGCTGAGCGGAGATGCATGGCCGACGTCAGCCTGTGCCGTGAGGTGACTTGTTAAATCAAGTAACAGGCGAGACCCGCGTTCATAATTACTACAGAAATGAGTACATTATGAAGACTGCCTTGGCAACAAGGAGGAAGGTGCGGGCTACGTTAGGTGAGTACGTCCCTAATCCCCTGGGCTACACGCGCGCGGCAATGGTACGTCCAATGAGATGCAACTCCGAGAGGAGGAGCTAATCCCCTAAAACGTATCTCAGTCCAGATTGAGGGTTGCAACCCACCCTCATGACGTTGGAATTCGTAGTAATCGGATTTTAGCACAGTCCGGTGAATAAGTCCCTGTCTCTTGCACACACCGAAATAAATGTGCCAAGCAGCTAAATAATCTAGTCGGTGAAAATCCGAATATCAAAAATATAGTCAAAAAAGCAGGCGCTCGTCGAAAGATTAGCGCTGAAGGGCTTGAGACAAAATCCAGCCTCGTATCCAGTAATGGATGCTTTGCTCGGAGTGATGATTCTTAATCGGGTCGGTGGTAAGAAGAAATCACATTAATCCGAACTTGGATGGATGAAAAAGAATATTTAGTGACCTTGGGAGATCCTAACTTAATAGTTTTAACAAATTATTAAAAGGAAGTCAGCTTACTTCATAGTACCGAAAGGGAAGGAAGTATACCTAATGCTAGACAAAAATTATATTGTTGGACTTGTCGACGGAGAAGGTTCTTTTAATATTAGAATAAATCCTAATAAAAAAAAAAGAGCCAAAGTTGAATTAAAATTTAGCCTAAAACTTCGTTATCAAGACAAAGAAATTCTTTACGAACTTCAGAAATATTTTGGATGTGGTAATGTTTATGTTCAAAATGATAAACGCAAAAACCATGTTCAGTGTTTCAGATTTGAAGTTCAAAATAAAGAAGAAATTGTTGAAAAAATAGTTCCTTTTTTTGAAAAGAATTCTCCAAAAATATTAAGTCGGAAAAGAGATTTTGAATTATTTAAAAAAGTTATTGATTTAATTTTTGTTGAACCAATTGATTTTGAAAAAATAAATTTTTATAAATCTCAAATGCATTGGGGCTCGCCGTATACGGGAAAACCGTTCGTGCGGTGGGGAACCAAGTCTGTAATTACAGATGAAGGAAATGCCCGTCAAACCAACCGAGTTATGCAGAGTTGAAGCTTTTTTAAGAAAAAATTTTGTATGACAAGGTAGGTTAAGTCGTCACAAGGTATCTGTAGGGGAACCTGCAGATGGATCACCTCCTAAATTTTATTTCTGCCGTTAATTTCTTGATAAAATTTTTCTCGAGTGTTAAGTACACTCCGAAAAATTTTATACTGTGAATTTAACTGGCATAAATGTAAATTGTTTTCACAAGAAAACATTAAATTATATTAAGCAGATTAGAACTAACCTCTAGCTTTCAAAAATAATAATTACGTCGGTGCAAAGGACTAAAGGACTTTGTGCCAAAACGCAAGGGCCTGTAGTCTAGTAGTAAAATACCTCGTTTGCACCGAGGGGTCTCGGGTGCGATCCCCGACAGGTCCATTACCATTATCTAACTTTGTTAGATAATGAATAGGTTTGGTGATCGCACAAGTGCGATTCCGAGCGGTTGCATTTTTTTCGACCTCACAGAAAATCAAAAACTATCTGGGAGAAAGTGCGAACGCGAGCAGACAGGCCCATAAGGAAATAAGAAAATGGAAGAAAATCCAATGTATTTAAGAGTCCAAAGTTCTGGATCAATAGATGGAAGCGGAACGATTGTAGAAGTTGTAATAGATGGCGATTGGATGTGGGCAATTTCAGGAGACGAGATTGAAGTGCCACATAGAATTGGACACGACATTCAGGAAAGAATGGAAAAGGGAGAAGTTTTCCTTTATAGGCAACAACGTGTTTATTCAGCAAGGACAGGTAAATTAGTTGCTTAATCACACTCACCCGCATTTTGCGGATAAGCGAGAAGAAAACTCGTAAAAATAACAAATGATGAACCGAAACAAGAAATTGGTTTGGGGAGTTTGAGAATACACCTTCGACAGGTGTTTATATTCAATGAGAACAGTATAAGAAATCACTATAGACACTTCTCTCGAAAGAGAGAAGTTAATGTTTGTGAAGGAAGATAATTTCCTATAATAAACTGTTAGACGGATAGCTTGGCTTAAATTTTGACGAAGGACGTGGCAAGCTGCGATATGCTCGGGTTAGGTGCATGCGACTTTTGACCCCGAGATTTCCGAATGCGAAACGTTGTTTTGCAATGCCGAAAGGCAAAGTCACGCCGGGAATTGAAACATCTTAGTACCGGCAGGAAAAGAAAATAATAATGATTCCCTTATTAGCAGCGAGCGAAAAGGGAAGAGGGCAAACCGAATCTCCGTCGGAAACGATGGCAGAGATGTGGTGAGACTTAAGACTAAGTCGACGAGTTGAAGTTTTCTGGAAAGGAGCACTTTAGAGGGTGACAGTCCCGTAAACGAAGTTGATATGTTGTGTCTTGATAGAGTAGGGTATCCTGGATCGGGTGCCTGAATATGGCGGAATTAACCGCTAACCCTAAATATTGATTTAAGTCCGATAGCGAACGAGTACCGCGAGGGAAAGCTGAAAAGTACTCTCACAAGAGAGTTAAAAGACTTGAAATCTAACAGTTACAAATTGGTTACGGCATTACGGTGTTGTAACGTACGTTTTGAAGAACGGGCCAGGGAGTTTACTTTTTGTGGCGAGGTTAATAAATGAAGCCGAAGCGTAAGCGAGTATGAAAATGCGTTAGTCACAAGGGTAAGACCTGAAGCCAGATGATCTATTCCTGAGCAGGACGAAGTTTTTTGAAAGAGAAATGGAGGTCCGAACCGGTGTTGTGTACATGCACTTGGATGATTTGGGAATAGGGGTGAAAAGCCACTCTAATCTGGCGATAGCTGGTTCCTGCTGAAATATGCCTTGGTATAGTTCGGTATAGTTTGTTTATGGGGTAAAGTTACAGATAAAATTTGCAGAGTCTAACGGCTACGGAATTTTTTCTAACTCAGAACCTGTAAACTGCGTAGTACCGGAAGCAGCGTTGGTATGTAAGATATTAACACAAAACCCGAACAAGGGAGACTGGAGTTAAGGTCCCAAAATGTTTACTAAGTGTAACGAAGAGAGTTTTTATTCTGAGACAGTGAGGATGTAGGTCTAGAAGCCGCCATCATTTAAAGAAAGCGTAACAGCTCACCCATTGAGAATAGAAGCCTCGAAAATGGACGGGGCTCAAGTAAACTACCGATACTTCAGATACATCCAGTTGGATGTCATGGTAAGCAGGCGTATTAGTTGCGTCGAAGGTTTTTCGTGAGAAAGGCTGGAGCGACTAGTAATGATAATCCTGGTGGGAGTAGGATCTGATCTTCCTGAGAACCGGAAGATGTCGAAAGGGTACGGTTTCCTTAGCACTACCAATTAGCTAAGGGTTAGTCGGCACCTAAGTCATATCTTAACTGAATATGACGACGGGCAACAGGTTAATATTCCTGTACCGTTTATTTTCGTCAAGTTTTTGAAAAGCTTTCGGATAGGCGAAGTGCCGAAAGGCACAGAAACGAGAAGTTTGCGGATTGTAATGATGAGAAGCAAATGAATTGTTTCGAATTTGTCGAGTCCAAGAGCCAGTGAAAATTTCGAGAAATAGAAAATAAATGGCCGTACTAAGAACTGACACTGGTACCCTGGCTGAGAAGGCCAAGACATGAAGGTTTAAACAAGCTAAGGGAATTCGGCATAAATAGTCCCGTATCTTCGGTAGAAGGGATGTCTATTCTTTTCCATGATTCATTATGGGGGGGAGTAGATCTCAGTAACAAGGATAGCCCGACTGTTTACCAAAAACGTAGCCAAGCGCAATTCCGAAAGGATAAGTATGCTTGGTGAAGTCTGCCCAGTGGTGGTGCCTAAACACGTGTTTCAACGCGTCGAAAGCCCATCAAACGGCGGGCCTAACTATGAGGCTCTTAAGGTGAAAACGTTGCCTTACGGTACGAGTAAATCGTAACGCTCCGAGCCATGGTAAAAAAATTTAATGTCGAATAAGAAAATGTTAAGCAAGAATGGAGAAAATCGAGCTAAATGCTGGAACATCCGAGAATATTTTGGTACTTGAAAAAGTGAAAATCCAAAATTGCGGACAATCAGCAGGAAAGACTAGAATTAATGTAATTTTAAAGGAATAACAAAATTTAAATAGTAAGAAAAATTGGATTTGTTATGAGAAAAGAAATAGAAGTTCATTATGATTTTACCAAAACAGATTGGAAAAAAGTTCAAGATGCTTTGGCAGGAAAAGGATATAATGTAGAACAATTTCACGATGATTTGTTGTTTTTCTATTATTCTATTGGTTCGGAAAATTTTGATGATATTGCAACTGTTATAAATCCAAGAAATTGGCGAATAGAAAATGGTAAAATGCATTTTGTCAGAGATGAACGAAAAACAAAAGATTTAGAGAAATTAATGGATGAGCTTTGTAATTAATTATAGAATCCTCAGAGACTACACGCTCGACACGATTAACGAAAAATATATAAATGCTAAATCTTATTTCATATTACTAAAGTCCATGGGGATAGGAAACTAACCCCATGTTTTATCTTTTGATATGAAAAGAGTTGCTATATATGTTGATGGAAGCAATTTATATCATTCTGCAAAAAGGAAATTTAATTGCAAAATTGATATACAAAAGTTTTGCAAAAAATTGGCAGGTAAAGATGATTTGGTAAAAATAAATTATTACACTGCGCCAGTTGGAGAAACTAAATCAGAAATGTACCATGAACAACAACGTTTCTTTGAAAAGCTTCGAGAGATAAAGAATTTAAAAATTATTTTTGGAAGACTTGAAAAAAGAAAACGTGATGGAAAGATATATTTTGTAGAAAAGGCAACTGATGTAAATTTAGCATTAGATCTTGTATTAGATGCTCAAAGTAATGATTACGACAAAGCTTATTTAATCTCAAATGACGGAGATTTTTCTGGAGCTGTGAAGGCAGCAATAGAAAGATTCAATAAAGAAATTGTTTATGTTGCGATTGGCAACGGAAAAATGATTTCGCGCCATTTGAAAAAAGTAGCGAGTAAAACTTTGAATATCGATGAAGATTTTATAGAAGAAGTTAAATTGTGAAGATATAGTCCGAACTTTACAGCGATGTAAAGAATTTGAACGGCAGTTCAAGATTAACATATGAGCGTAATGCCTTGTCGTCTGAATGGCGACGTGCATGAAAGGCTTAACGAGGTTGTCACTGTCCCTAGCTTGAACCCTCCGAAAGCATTAACCGGTGAACAGGCCGGTGTCGTCTAGTGGGAAGCGAAGACCTTGTAGATCTTTACTACAACCTGTTGTTGTGATTTTAATAAAAGTGCTTAGAGTAGGTAGGAGCGTCGATGCTTAGTTTCGGCGAAAGCGGAGCAAAAGTGTAACACTACCCATTTTTATTAAAACCACTAACCTTACTGGGACAGCAATTGGCGGGTAGTTTGGCTGGGGCGGCACCCCTCTGAAAAGATATCAGCGGGGCTCAAAGACAGGCTCATCCAGGTCGGAAATCTGGAGTAGAGTGTAAAGGCAAAAGCCTGTCTAACTGTATTTTGAAAAGCAAGAAATGCAGAGATGAAAGTCGGACTTAACGAACCTACGTAGCCTTTTAATGGGGCTCGTAGATGGCAGAAAAGATACCTCAAGGATAACAGGCTTGTCGCCCCCGATAGTCCACATTGACGGGGCGGTTTGGTACATCGCTGTCGGCTCTTCCTATCCTGGGTGTGCACAAGCACCCAAGGGTGTCGGAGTTCACGCATTAAAAGGGATCGTTAGCTGGGTTAAGAACGTCGTGAGACAGTTTGTATGATATCTACTAGACGTGTTGTTGTCTGAGTGGAAGGATCATCTAGTACGAGAGGAACGGTGATTCGATGCCTCTGGTGCATCAGTTGTTATGAGCAGGCTGAGCAGCTACGCATTAATCGATAAGTGCTGAAAGCATCTAAGCACGAAGCGAACCGCAAAACGAGACAACTAAGGCCGCAGTAAAAGACTGCGTTGATAGAGACGGGATGTAAGCATAAGAGCTTCGGCGATTTGTTCAGTCCGCGTCTACTAATAGCCTCAATTTATTTTCCTCACAAAAGCGAGCTTACTTGTTCAGATTTATCTGGACGATTAATAAGCGAGCGGCTTGTTTGACGAAAGTTAAACGAGTAAAATTATTCGACGAAAGTTGAATAAGTGATTTATTTGAGCGAGGGTTTATCCTGAGCGAGAATGATGAACTGGTGATTTCTTATACTGTTCTTAATTGTAATATAAGTTTTTTAGATAAGTTAGTAGTGAAAATTTAGAGAAAGTATTATAAAGATAATTTTATTAAAAAACTTATGTATTTACAAAGAGCATATGAATTAAAAAGTTCTCAAGTAGGGGAATTTATGTTTGAATTAGCTGATAATGGATTTTTATATGTTGGTGATGTAATACTTAAAGAAAGGGTTGCGGCAGGAGTAATTGCGAGAACAAATGGAGAATGTTATTTAGTTATTAATAAATCTGGGAAAACAAAAAAACAAAGGGAAGCGATTTCAAAGCTAACTAAGTTGGCTGATAAATTTTAATTTTTCTTGCGTTCTTATAACCTTCTCCTTATTTTTACCGACAAAACCTTTAAATATTACAACTTCTTATAATTTATTATAGAGAATTACAATGGCAACAACAATACAAATTTCAGATAAAATAAAAATGATCTTAGACCGAAAGAAAATGATTGAAAGAGAAACTTATAACGACGTAATTGAAAGAATGCTAGAGGATGAAGTGGAGGTCAACGAACAGACAAAAAAGGAAATTGAGGAAGCCATGAAAAGAGTAAAATCCGGTAAATTTTTAACACAAGAAGAGGTTGAAAAAAAGCTTGGGATATCATGTACAAAATAATTTGGGATGAGAAAGCTTACGAATCTTTAGAAAAACTCGACATTTTAATTATAAAGCGAATAAATAAAAAAATCTGCGAACTTTCCGTCGATCCTTTTTCTAAAGACATAAAACGGCTAAAAGGAATGAATGCATACAGACTAAGAGTCGGCGACTATAGAGTTATTTTTGAAATCGAAAACGACAAAATAATTATCTTAAAAGTTGGACATAGAAAAAATATTTATGATTTTTGATTATCATAAGAACTTCGGCGATTTGTTCAGTCCGCGTCTACTAATAGCCTCAATTTTATTTTCCTCACGTGATTTCTTATACTGTTCTTTTTGTTTATGAAAGTTTTTTGATAAGTTATTTAAGTGCTGAAAGTGTAGAATTTTATGAACGTCAAAGAAATTAATGCAAAAACTTGCATGACAAAATCTAAGCTGACAGATTATGTCATTAATCCTTATACTGGGTGTGGTCATTCGTGTATTTATTGCTATGCAGATTTCATAAAAAGATTTCAAAACATTCCAGATAAATGGGGAGAATTTGTCTATGTAAAAATTAACTGCCCTCAGCTTTTAAAAAAAGAAATTATAAAAAATAAAACAGGGCATATTTTTATGTCAAGCGTCTGTGATTGCTATCAACCTACAGAAGAAAAATTCATGTTGACTAGAAAAATCTTAGAGATATTATCAACAACTAATAAATTTTCAATAGAAATTCTAACTAAATCAAAACTAGTAAAAAGAGATTTTGATTTAATTAAAAAATTAAATGCAGAATTAGGAATGTCAGCCAGCCAGCTTGATAATAAGGTTGCAAAAATAATCGAACCATTTGCCTCACAGCCATCTGAAAGAATTCAGATATTAAAAGAAGCAAAAGAATTTGGGATTAAGACTTTTGGCTTCATTTCGCCAGTTCTTCCTGGCCTATCGGATTTAAACGAAATTTTTAAGGAAATGAAAGATGCCCAAGTAAGTTACGTTTGGGTTGAACTTTTTAACATGAGAAAATCTGCAGTAGACAAAATTCTTCCCATCTACAAACAAAATTTTCCTACTAAATTAGATGATTTCGAATGGGCGATGAAAAATCAAAAATTATGGCATGATAAAATAAGAAAAGAAGTTGAATATTTAGAAAAGAAATATAATTTGAAAGTCAGAGAAGTTGTAGTTCATGGAGAATAATTTTGAGGTTAGGGTAATTTTATAATATAATCGTTATTTATAAATAGTTATTGACAATATCAATGAAGATGAAAAAAAATAAACAATCTGAATTTGAAGTCGCTATTTTAGGAATTAGGTTGGGAATAATCGCAATAATAGTTTCGCTTTGTATAGAGATAATTTCCAATTCAACCATTATTTCGATAGATCTAAAAAATTTAATTTATTTAATAATGGCCGCAGTTTTATTTTATTTTGCCTTAAAAATAAAATCTCCAAAAAGAGTTAAATAGAGTCTCTCACAGCTTTCTCAATTTCCCTACTCACTTCCCTAATCTCTTGTTCCCCATTAATTTTTACTGACGGATATTTTTTCAAAATCGGTTCGGTTTCGTTGTGATAAATTTCAAGTCTTTTTTTTGCTGCCGCTTCCGTGTCGTCGGCACGCTGCACTAATTCCACATCACAATCGTCGCACAAATTTTTTTCTATCGGTACAGGCGAAGCATAAATATTATAAATCCGCCCGCAACTTGGGCAACTACGTCTTCCACTAATCCTCCTTACTGCTTCACTATCTGAAATTTTTATTTCAATAATTTTATCAATTTTACTAACGCCATTTAACATTTCAACCTGTTTCAAATTCCTCGGGAAACCGTCCAAAATAAATCCATCCAAATCTTTGATTTTTTCCTTCAAAAGTTTAAAAATTAATTCGTCCGGAACGAGATTTCCTTTCGTTGTATAAGATTCGATTTCTTTTTTTAATCCGCCTGTTGCACTTCTTAGCAAATCTCCAGTCGATATATGTTTTATCCCAAGTTTTTCAGAAATAATTTTTGCCTGCGTTCCTTTCCCGCTTGCCTGTGCCCCGATAAAAATCAATTTCATTAAATTAAATAGAAAAATTGATTTAAAATAGTTTTGTTGTTAATAAAATCCATCCGCCAAAAACAATCAACATCGCGATTATTAGTTTGACTAAAAATTTATTGTAGCCTATCTCTTTGTCTATCTTCAAACTCAAGTCGGCTATTTTGCAATTGTTACAATGTGAACCCTTTTCGGCTTCTTCCCCACAATTTTTGCATCGCATCAATTTAAAGCCCATCGTCTTTTTTTAAATATTTATATAGTTTATCTTATATGTTATTTCATGTTCCAATAGAATCCTAGTGAATAACTAATTTACAATTTTGGTCGCATTCGCAGATTTTATCTCCGTCGTTGACGGCATCTCCGCCCACATTACATGTGTATCTCATAAAAGAAAATTTCCCGGAACAAATTCCGCTACTCGCCGGACAACTTTTTTGTATCTTGCTCCAGTCCTGTTCAATCAAATTCAACTTATTATTAGTAATTAATTCTCGGTCTTTGCATTCGTCCAATTGCGAAAGTACATTTTCTCTATCCTCGTTAATTTTCGCTCTATCTTCTTCAAGCTGAACATTTCTCGCTTCAAGTTCATTAATAATATTTTTGACCCGTACGCCCTGGAAAACTCCATAAATTAAAATCCCAACGACAATAACCAGCAAAACAGATAAAATAATTATTACACCACTTTTTTTCATAATTTTTGTAGAACAACCAAATTTATAAACCTTCTTCGCTCTTTATTTTTGTCAGTAGGATAGCTAACTGTCGGTAGTCTTGGCCTAAAAGGCCTAAGAAATGTTATGATTTCTGACTGCTGAGGAAGGTCCGCACATCCCTCATCTGTTTAATCATTTGAGGCCGAAAGGAATCATCGATGTAAATCGAGCGTCGTGAGGCGTGGCTCTGGTATAGAGACGAGCGTATTAAGTTACGATGGAACGAGCACCCTGATTGATGCAACCATCTTGCGTGGGCTTAGTCTGATGTTAGCCAAACTGTTCGGAGACGAAGTTTGACAGAAAGCGGCCTATTTCCTACTGGCAATCTTTTTTAGAAAAAAAGTTTGCCGGACAAAAAACTAATATAACGAAATCTTCGATTTCGTATTTACTATAAATGAAAATTAGCTCGCAGTCGAATTGCGAGCCACGATCGTCATGCTACGCACGACACTGTCGTTAAAAATTTTCATTTGCGAGTGTTTCGCGCTTTTTGCGCAAGAAATCGTTAAGGGTAAAAATATTTTTTCTAAAAGAAAGAAGTCTGCGGCCTATTTCCTACTGGCATCATATTCAATAGGACGCAAGAAATATATGCGGAATTTGACCTTTAAATCCACCTCCTCACTCTTTCTCGATACTCCAAATATTTTTTCCCGAACTTTTCCTTTAAAAATTTTTCTTCATTTTTAACTATTCGATCGGTCAAGACTAACAACAAAATCAACATCACAAATATTTCCCAAGATAATGTCATAAGCACAATCCCAAAAATTGCGACAAATCCAAAAAAATAAGTCGGATTTCGTGAAATTGCATAAACGTTTTTCGTTATCAATCCGGTTTCTTTATAAAAAATATAATAACCAGAATAGGTCAAAGCGAGTCCAGCAAAATAGACCAAAATTCCCAATACCGAAATTTTTCCAATAACAATCGGTTTAAAAAAAGAAAATAAAATTACTAAAAAATACAATATCCCAATCATGATTTCTACCAAAATATCTAAGCCGCGAGAATTTATCTTGCTAAATTTTTTTCTGAAATTTCCTCTTATCATAAATAAAAAAATAGGGAAATAAATAATCAAAGTCAAAATTCCAGTAATATAAATTTTCATTTTAAAATTAATTTAAGACATTGGCCTACAAATCCAGAAAATATTGGGATTGTCAGGTTGTCGTCCATATGAGATAAAAATGTCTCCACAATTGTTGCCATGAGTGCCATCGGGACCGCGATAACCCAGCTATCAAGAAGAAAAAAGGCGATGATTAAATCAACCAAGAATTCCGCACTCGTTCCCTCCCAAGTCTTTTTTGTTTTTTTAATATAATGTTTGCCAAATGCAATTCCAAAAAGAGCCGCCGCCATGTCGCCCAAAGTCGTCATTAAAACCGCAGCCAAGGCAATTCGAAAATCGAAAATCGAAAGAGTGATTATTATTCCGATGATAAAATAAACTTCGCCACCAAGTCTATTTTTTTCTTGTTTTCTCCATAGAAAATGAAAAATCGGGATCTTAAAATGTTCACCCATTCTAACAAATTCTACTAATAAGAAAAACAATAAAATTAATAGAAACCCAAGCATAGTAATCTGATGCCCAAACATTTTGAAAAAGAAATAATAAATTGGGATTGATAATGCAGACAAAGAATGTATAAATTTCCTTTTGAATTCAAAAATCAATCTTGTCTTTTTGCGGATAGGTTTTTCTTTTTTTTCTGGCATATTTTCATCTTCTTTTATGGGGCGAGAGGGAATCGAACCCTCGACACCACGGTCTTCAGCCGTGTGCTCTCCCACTGAGCTACCGCCCCATTTAGTTTTCAACATTTCATAGTTTTTAAGTTTATTGCGAAGAAGATTCACAGATGGGAATTAAACAGAACAACATTTATAAAATACATTTTCTATAAACTTAAATGAAAAAAAGTGGTGCGATTGAGCTTTCTATTGGAACGATTGTTATCATTGTTCTCGCAATGTCAATGTTGATTTTGGGTATAGTTCTTGTCAAAAATATTTTTAGCGGGAGCGTTGATATTGCAG
Source organism: Candidatus Pacearchaeota archaeon (assembly GCA_041649045.1). Classification (GTDB taxonomy): domain Archaea; phylum Nanobdellota; class Nanobdellia; order Pacearchaeales; family GW2011-AR1; genus JAGVXH01. Next base: position 113,855 of record JBAZNV010000002.1, on the reverse strand, counting down.
ATATGACAATTGATCAAATTAAAAATCAGGTATCAAAAATGTTCGGAGATGACAAAAGACTTGTAATCTACCCCGATACAAGGCTTATTGAAATTAAGGGTGGAAAAGTGGGAGGTTTTGGGATAGGGATAAAAAATCTTCTTCAGGGAAATTCTGCCGTGACATCTTTTACATATGAAGTTTTGGTTTCGGATACAGATATTCAAAAAAAATGTGGATTTTCTGAACAACAAGCCTTGAATTGGATGGTAACAGGAAGGACTGAAAAATTGGAGATAGCTCCAGGTGAATCAGAAGCTGGGAAGGTATTAATTGAGATTCCAGACGGAACGAATCTTTGCACATTCAGATATAGAGTGAATGTAAAACAAGCGGATGGGAAAATTTATGATAGTGATTTCGTTGACGTAACAATTAAAGCTTAAGTTTTCTATAAATAAGATAAGAATAAATAATGGATATCAGAGCTGAAATCAAAACTGGAATAATAATAAAAAGCCACGAAAATTCTCGGAAAAATATTCCCGCAAGAGAAAAAATTCCGCTAATAAAAAATAATTTCGAACCAAGTGCATGGGTTTTGTCCCAAACTCTATCGCTTGCCAGAGTCCATGGAGTCCTTATCCCAATAAACCAATTTCTTTTTACAACTCTCATGAGTAATGCAATATAAAAAAATAAGGCAGCAATCCCAATTGGGAAAACGATGTTCGGATTTATTTTTACAGATAAATTCCATAAAATAATTTGCGCCTGAACCAAACACATAAATAAAATGAAGACTATTATAAATCCAAAATAATGGTTTTCGAATTTTTTAATATTTTTTTTAAGCGGATCGATTTTTGGAATAACTAAAAATATCAGGGTCAAAATTAGAGTCAAAACAGGGATAAAAAATAAACCAAATGCTTTGGACGAATATCCGTTAGCGTCACCTGAGACGCCCCAATGTGAAGCGATTTTTTCGGGCAATATCTGGTAAAAGTAAGTACTAACTACAAATAACGCGACAATCAAAACTAAAATTGCAATTTTACTCATCTTCATAAAAAAACAAAGAAATAAGGGTTAATAAAGTTTAATAAGAATGCAAGATTAAAAAATTCATGAAGCCTTACAAATGGGAAGAAATAAGAAATTTTTTCATTAATCAATTAACAAATTCAAAACACATAATGACTTTTGGGACAATTGGCTCTTGCAATGTCGAACATGACCTCGATATAATTATTACGAAAACTCCATCATCTAAAATTTCTGATTTTTACAGAGAAATTCACAATTTATTTGATTTGCTTAATAATTATTTAAGTAAAAAATATAGCGCAAGGGTTATTTGCTTTTCAGGATATGAGCCAGAGTTTTTACAATTATCTAATTTTAAAGAAAAAGATTTAGCAATCCAATTGATGACCTATGTTTCATATTCGCAGATTTATCATGATTGGTTTTGGGCAATTTTTCCAAATGAAGATATTAAAAATATTCTAATCAAAAATTATAATTGTTTATTTGGTTCCGTAGCGGAATTATTTAGTTTAGAATTTAATTCTAAAGAGTATAATCCCCTCTATATTTACTTAATGATGTACAATAGAGTAAACTCTAATTACGAAGAAGATTTTTTGATAAAGGTGATGAGTCATTATTTTGATTTTTTATATCGAAAAAGATTGGGATTTAAAACTCCAATTCCAAAGAGTAAAAAAGATGTAAAAAAATATTTTTATAAATTGTGTGATATTGCAGATAGCCATGTAGAAAATAAATTTATTAAAAATGGAAGATGAAGCTTCTAATTATCGGTGATTTGCATGGGAGAAAACCGATCATTAAAACAAAAGATTTTGATGCATTTGCCCTGGTAGGAGATATATGTGACGATAGAAAAATTGGGAAATTATATAAAAAATACTTTACACTTTTAAAAAATCCCGATTTTGAAATGGGTTTTAAAGAATTTGCATACAGTGAGATTGAAAAAAATAAATTCTTAGAATACGAAAAAAAATCATTAATAGTCGGGAGAAAAATTTTAAAATATCTTGATAAATTTGAAAAACCGATTTTCATGGTGGGGGGAAATTGGGACCAAAGCTATGGAAAGACTATGATAAAAAACGTTGACAAAGATACCTACAACAGGCTTAGGTATTTTTATGACTCATGGATGGGAGATAAACTAAATTCGTTTTTGACAAAAGGAATAAGAAATTTAAAAAATTGCATGTTCCGCAATGTCGAATACAATGGAATAAATTTTGTCGGATACGGACTTTCAAGCGGTCCGGAAAGAGTCAAAAAAAAGTACAAAAAAGAAATGGGAAGCGCTAAATTTAACATCCTTAAAAATTTGCGTAAAAAATTATTTGGCAAGTTATATTCAATTTATAAAAATAGAAAAAATAAAAGAATTCCAACGGTATTTATTTCGCACAACATACCTTATGGTACCAGGCTTGATATAATAAAAGATAAAAAATCTTACGCTTACAAAAAACATGCAGGCTCAATTCTTGCAAGAGATTTTTGTAAAAAATTTCAGCCCCTTGTTTGTATCGGGGGCCACGTTCACGAAGGAAAAGGCAAGGATAAAATTGGTAAAACAACTATAATTAACCCGGGATATGGGGCAAATGCACAAGTTTTACTAGAACTCGAAGAAAATAAAAAAGCAGTAAGAAAAATAAAATTTCTTTCGCATCCAAATATATAAATAATCAATACAGTCTATTCTAAAATGCCATTCGATATTATAGTTGGTAGAAACGAGAGCGATAAAAAAGATTTCGGGAAAAGAGGGCTTGCGTTCATCGGGAAGGGTTTTGTATCGATGGGGAATTACACAAGTCTCTCAAATCCGATTTTTTTAGACGTCGTGCGAAGCCACGTTATTCTGGTCGCGGGTAAGCGAGGTTCTGGTAAATCTTATACTCTCGGCGCAATAGCAGAATCACTCTCTAATTTAAAGGTCGAAGAAGCCGCCAATATTTCATCTCTGATTTTCGACACAATGGGAATTTTTTGGACAATGAAATATAAAAACGAGAAAGATGGAGAACTTCTTTCCGAATGGGATCTCAAGGCGCAAAATGTTCCACTTAGAGTTTTTGCGCCTTTTGGATATTTTCAGGAATATCGAGATAAGGGGATAGAAGTTGATGAAGAATTTGCAATAAAAATAAGCGAACTTGAACCGAATGATTGGGTAAGCCTTTTCGATTTGGATTTCACAAACCCGATTGCGGTTGTTATAGAGTCGGTCATATCAGAATTAAAAAACAAAAATTCCAAATTTGGATTTGAAGAAATTTATAGTTTAATTTATAGAACAAAAAATGTTGAAAATGATATAAAAAATTCTGCGATTGCGTTGTTTGATGTCGCAAGAACATGGAAAGTTTTTGATGAAGAAAGGGGGACTAATGTCAAAGAATTGGTCACGCCGGGCACGACAACTGTTATTGATTTATCCATGTATGCCTCAATTGGAGCGTTTAATGTGAGGGCGTTGATAATTGGATTAGTTTCTAAAAAACTTTTTAGTGAGAGAATGAAAGCCAGAAAAGATGAGGAAATACAGGCGATTTCTCGCGGAATTGATTATGGAAGATATGAAATAAGAAGGGATATCCCAATTGTTTGGATATTTATTGATGAAGCTCATGAATTTTTGCCAAAAGAGACTAAAACTCCAGCTACAGATGCGTTAGTTCAGATTCTAAGAGAAGGAAGACAGCCCGGCTTGTCTCTTGTTCTTGCAACACAACAGCCGGGGAAAATTCATACCGATGCCATAACACAGTCAGATATTGTTATTTCTCATCGCGTGACGGCGAAAATTGATATCGAGGCATTAAATGAAATTACGCAATCATATCTTTATGAAACAATTTCGGAGAAATTAAATTCCCTTCCTAAGCTCAAGGGTTCAGCGGTTATACTTGATGATAATAGTGAAAGAATTTACCCGATGAAGATTCGCCCGAGGTTCACGTGGCATGGCGGAGAAGCGCCGCTCGCGATCAAAAAAACTGAAGATATTTTCAGTTAATAGAAGATTTTATAAACCGAAAGTTTTAGGTGAAAGAAAGTAAAATGGAAATCTTAGCAAATGAAAATTCCTGGTTGCAGTATGCTGACGCCATTGGAGATAAAAATCCTATTCATAGAAGCGCCAAAGCCGCAAAAGGGTTTGGATTGGAGGGAGTTGTGGCCCCAGGAATGTGGTTAGCCTCTCATGCACAAAGAGATGGAGAATTTGTTCGTGCTAATTTTGGGTTCAGATTACCAGTATACAAAGATACTATGGTAGAAATGACGGTAAATGGTTCAGCTTATTCTTTTTCAAATGGCAAAACGGTGGCTGATGGGAATGCGATAAGAAGTGAATACCCAGAGGCTCCTGATGTTAAACATAATTTTGATTTTGTTTATTCTGCCCAAATTACTAATAATTTAGTAAAGCAGTTTTTGAAGTCAATCGGGGCTGAAAGAGTTGGGACTGAAGGTTTAACAGAAATTCCTTCGGCTTTTCTAATGTCAATGTCAGCTCCAGCATTATTGAAATTTGGAGAGGATAGTAATTGCATAAAAGTGCACGGTTTTCAGACATTTATACAGTATCGAAGGGCAATAATGGGGGATATAGATGTTGAATTAAAAGTTATAAAAAGCGGGAGCAGGGGGTTGAAATTAAACAACTATTGGCTACAAGAAGGAAAATTAATCGCTTCAGGGAATTCTATGATTTTGACATACAAGCAACCTACTTTACCTTAAATATTGCCTGCCATCTCCATTTGTGTGGTCCAATATCTCCAGCTTTTCTAATTGTTATTTTATCTATTTTCCCCTTGGTGTCTTTTTTTATTTCCTTTGTGACTTCTTCTTTGGTCCCGAATCCATGATAGAAAATTGTGGTTCCTTTTTTGGATAATTTTAGTGCTACATTCAAAAATGTTTCATTTAAATTAGGTCTTGGCATTAGAATTATATCGAATTTTTCCTGTGTAACCGTCGGCAATTTTCTTGCGTCGCCAGGCAAAAGAGTTATGTAATCCTTCAATTTATTTAAAACAATATTTTTCTCAGCATATTTATTCGCGTCAGCATTTAATTCATTGGAAAAAACTCTGGCATACTTTCCTTCATGTTTTAATTTTTTTGCAATCACAATAGGGTACGGAGCAATTCCAGCAAACATCACGAGAATTTTTGCACCATTTTTCATTTTTTTAAAAACTTCTTCCGCAATTATTTTTCTTTCGTTTGAAAGTCTCGGCGAAAAATAAGAGCTGTCGATATTAAATTTAAACACACAATCATTTTCCCTATAAGTCGCCTCTTTCGTTTTCATTCCCGCTAAATATTTTGTTTTCAATGTCCTTAATTCGCCAGAAAATCCTTCTGTTTTTTCAAGGACTGTTTTTATTGCCGGGTGCTTTTTTAAAAAAATTAAAGCTTTAATTTTCTTCGTTATCCAAAAAGCTTTTCGTGAAAATTTTAAAATTGCAATATCACCAATGATGTCTTGAGGTATTTTTTTCATCTCCCGCCTCCACTTCCGCCGCTACCTGCTCCGACGTGACCGCCAGAAACTGATCCTGAATTTGTTGCAAAAGTTGAAGAGTGGGCATAAATTCCTAAATACATTTTTGCCTGTGTTGCAGTTATTAATCTTGCAGATTTGAGTTCGTTTATCAGTAAATCTGATTTATAAAAATTAAATTCTGAACTGAAAAAGATCGAGATTAGTCCTCCTGCTAAAAGTACCATTGTGAAAATTATTATAATTGTTGATTCTTTCATATTGAATATATTAAAAATCTCTTTTTATATTTAAGTTAAACTTAAAAATATTGCTTGTTTTTTATAATAATGAGCTTGGTACAGATAATTCTTGCAACTTTTTTAGTAAGTTTAACTTCGTTAGTTGGTATTTTGACCTTATTTTTTAAGGAGAAATTTTTGAATAAAATATTATTAATTTTAATTTCATTTTCGATTGGGGCGCTATTAGGAGGTGCGTTTTTGCATCTCATCCCTGAGGCGATTGAGCATAGCGGGAATATTTTTATTTTTGTTATTGGAGGGTTTCTTTTGTTTTTTATTATTGAAAAGTTGTTTCATTGGAGACATTGTCATAAAAATAAATGTTCGGTTCATTCTTTTGCTTACGTCAATCTTTTAGGAGACGTTATTCATAATTTCATTGATGGGGTAATAATCGCGGCCGGTTTTGCGGCAAGCTCCATAATTGGAGCAAGCTCTTCGGCAGCGATAGCAATTCATGAAATTCCCCAAGAGCTTGGAGATTTCGGGGTATTGGTTTATGCTGGCTTTTCAAAAAGGAAAGCTTTGTTCTTTAATTTTTTAACTGCATTGAGCGCAATCTTCGGTGGGGTGATAGGTTTTTATCTTTTGAGTTTCATCGAGGGTTTAATGCCATTTTTACTTTCTTCTGCGGCAGGCGGATTTATTTACATTGCGGCCTCAGATTTAATTCCAGAAATAAAAAAATTTGAATCTATAAAAAGTAGCTTAATTAATTTTATCGCCATTTTAATCGGAATTCTAATTATCTACTTATTGAGATTTATCGGTTCTTGATATTAATAAAAACGTCAAAGAAAATAAGTTATGAATAAAAGTTTATTAGATTAGAAGATGTAGATAATTTTTTGCAAAGTTTTTGATGAAGAAAGTTAACTTTTTATATAGCCTTTCTTTAATTATCGTACTTTAAGAGGAAATGAAATATAGATTTTTAGCAGTCATGATTGGGATAGTGTTGCTTTTTTTTATAGTTTCTGCGATTCCGCAAATTATGGTTTATCTTCCTGCGTCTTCCCCGCTGTATACAACAAACACTTCGATTGAATTAAACTTTTCGATAATGGAAAATAATCTTGGAAGTTTGATATATAATTGGAATGGGACTAATTTTACTTTTTATAATGACTCTCTTGTTTTAATGATGAATTTTAATAATGTTTCTGCCTTAGGAGAAAATTCGATAAAAGCCGTTGATGTTTCAAAGTATGCAAATAATGGAACATTAAAAAATGGAACAATCTGGAACTCCTCGGGAAAATATGGGGGCTCTTGTTCATTTAATAGTGCAAATAAAAATTATATTGATTTGGGCAGCAATAATTCAATTGATTTGGGAGATGGAAGCCGAGCCAAGAGTGTATCTTTTTGGTTTTATCCCAAAACTCTTGCGACGGGATGGAATGTAATCGTTGCTAAAGATAGACATAATTCAGGATATGAAGGTTATATTTATGTAACCAATAATGGTCTTTGTGCTACAAACGATGGACCCTGTACCGGGACTGGAACTGTTTTGGCAAATCAGTGGCAGCAGGGCACTATTAGTTGGAATGCAACAATTGTAAGCATTTATTTAAATGGGATATTAAAAAACCGAGTCGCCGAATCCGCTTTCAAGTTTTATCCTGATGGGAATATGATAATTGGCGCAAGAAACAATAATGCAGGTAGTTGTTGTACAGATTATTTTAATGGGAGTATAGATGAGGTAAAAATATGGAATAGAAGCCTTTCGGACACGGAAGTTTACCAACAATACATATCAAATTTAAACAAGTTTAATTCAACTGATTGGAATTTGTATGTTAATCAAAGTAAAAATGCAACTGCCAGATTGGATAATGGTACTTATAGTTATCAAACATTCGCGGCCGATGTTATTGGAAATTTAAATTCAACTGAGTCAAGAACAATAATAATTGGAGGGGCAGAAGATACGGCTCCCTTAATAACCTTTAATTATCCTACCCCTGAAAATGGAACGACGCAAACTGGGACGAGTGTTTATGTAAATATTTCTTCATCTGATGATCACGGGGGACACTATGTGGTTAATAATTTTGACAACTCATTGTTGGGTTGGTGGAGAATGGATAGCGTTAATTCTTCAATTGTATTTGATTCTTCAGGTTATAGCAATAATCTTACAAGAACAAATATTGTCATTAACTCTTCGTCGGGAATATTTGGAAATGGCAGTTTGTTTAATGGGGCCAATGGCTATTTAAGAGATGATACATTCAGTGCTCTCGCTTCAAATATAACTCTTTCTGCATGGATTAAAACTTCATCTTCAGCAAAACAATTTATTCTCCAGCAAAATCGTAATTTAGGCAATTATCAAAATGAATATGTTTTTCAAATTTCCTCTGGTAATCTTGACTTTTGGGATTATGGAACTTCTGATTATGGTTTCCTGGGCGAAGAGAACACCAGTGAGATTATTAATGATGGGGGTTGGCACCATGTTGTGTTTGTGAAGAGAGGTGTATTGGGTGAGTTTTATATTGATGGGGTTGCTGATGGAACTAAAACTGCATTGCAAGATGTCGTTTACGGGACGTCTGATTTAGTAATAGGCAGAGATAACAGAGATGTAACTTCTTATTTTGATGGCGCAATAGATGAAGTCATGATTTTCAACAGAAGCTTGTCATCACAAGAAATCAGAGCACTACACAATGCAACTGCAAATAAATACTACAATAATTTTACCGAACTTAGCCAAGAAACGCATACATTTAAAGGGTACGCCGTTGATTTGTTTGGAGAAATTAATTCGACTGAACTAAGAACAATAAATATCCCTTCTGCCCTGCCCGATACAACTTATCCTATATTTTCAATTTATCAGGACAACAACGCATCTTTAATAAATTCGGGAACAGGGCTTTTTAATGTTACAATAGAGAACACAAACGGGACCGTTATTTTGGAAATTAATAACATCAATCTAACAGCAACTCATTTAATTGCCAATATTTACAATGTGAGTTATGATTTTCTTTCGAACGGAACATTTTCTTACAGATGGCATTCTTGGGGAAATGGAACAAATGAAAATTATAATGTTTCGGAAACAAGATATTATTTAGTGAATTACTCTTGTATCCCAAATATAGTAAATATCTCTTGGAGTGAATGGAGATATCATGGTGCTTGTATGATAAATGACTTACAACTACAAAATAGAAGCCGAATTGAGTATGATGCTAATTCCTGCAATGAAATCGAAAACCAAACGCTCTATGAATATCAAAATATTTCCTGCAACTATTGCTCATATAATCAAACAAACACTTCATGGAGCGAATGGGTGAATGTGTCTTGTTTGCCAACGAATTTAATGAATCAATCAAGAAACAAGATTGAATATGATTTTAATTATAATTTTTGCTATGCTTTAACGGGATTGGATAGTGATCTTTGGAATTTTGGAGAAAACATCACTTATTATGAATATAAATCCGAGGGGTCCTGCCAATATTTGTCGGTGAACGTTGCACTCAATCATCCTGGAAATAATTATGAGATAGATTCTGACGACACTGCAAATATATTTTTTAACTGCTCTGCAAATTATAATTCGGGGCTATCGAATATCAGTCTTTATTTGAGCGATGGTGAAAATGAAAATTTCAGGCTCAATCAAACAATCGTTGCGTCAGGATTAGATTATTCTGCCAATTGGACCCTGGAACTTGCAGCAGGAAACTATACATGGAATTGTCTATCTTATTCGGAAGATGGGAAGTCTGCCTTTGCCACCTCGAACCAAACAATCCTTATCGGGTTTGTGGATTCGGACGATGACGGGATAAGAAATAATTTAGACAGATTAAATGGGAACAAGGCGAGTGTGATAGAAGAGGGAATTGATGAATTAAATATAGCTATTGGGAATGAAACAAATTTAACAAGTTTTAACGACACAGTGGAAATATTGTTTTATGATTCCGAAGAGTTAATAGTTAATTTTACTCATAATTTTTCACGTTCTGTTTTTGATTTAGAGGAGATTACGATAAACAAATCGGACAACTATATTCTCGTAAATCTTTCAAACCAATTGCAAGAAAATTATAACAAAACATTGTATATTAACGACAATGATTTTGTATTTTTGTGTGTTGAAGATTCCGAAATAGAATTTATAAGCAATATCAGCAACGATTGCAATGAAGAAAATGAAATTCTAATGACTTCGTGCTTGGGTGAAAATTATTCAGTGAATGGAATTGTTTGCATCGACGAGGGAGATGTAATTAAAATAGAAAACCTTCGCCATTCAGCAATTTTGGGAATTCCTGCGTCTACCCCAGAAACGCCAACTCAAGATACGTCACGAAGAAGGGGAAGTTCTTCAAAAGTACTTTCTGTCGAAAATAATTGTACCTCAAACTGGACTTGTGATTCATGGAGTTTTTGCAGCAACGATTTCACGCAACAAAGAAAATGCACAAATTTAAATAATTGTTCAATTGTTTATGACAAACCTGAAGAATTGAGGAAATGCCCCGATATACTTTTTGATTCCCTGGTTGAATTAGACAAAAATAAAATTTATAGATGGTCACCTTTAAAATTTAATGTTAACTTGAAAGAAATTAATCAGTCTGATCTTGTAGACGTCAAAATAATTTACAGAATCACAAAAAATCAAAAAAATGTTTATGAAGAATCGGAGACGAAAGCCATAGAAGGGGAAATTTTTTATTCAAAAGAAATCCGTGATTTGCATTTGCCTTCGGGAGAGTACTCTCTGCAGGTAGTTGTTGATTATGGGAAGAACCAAAGTGCAAGTTCAGAAAAAAATTTTAGTATAGTTGGATTTGAATCGTATGGCTGGATTTTATTTGCTTTTTTTATATGCGGACTTTTAGTTTTTGTGACATTGAATTGGCATAGGGCCCGAAAAAGAGAAGAGGAGATTGAAGAAAAATTGGAAGAGATTGAAGAAAAATTGGAAGAGATTGAATCGCCGAGGGGATTTTTCGTGAATATAGCTGACAAAATTGAAAAATTTAGATTAAGAAGCGTTGCTTTTAGAAAAGAAAGATTGCTTGATTCGGATGATGTCCTTAATGAAATCAACAGAAAAAGCGTGAAAAAAATAAAGATAAGGGATATAAAATCTCCTGAAAAAATTGTAAATGAAGTCTTAACTAAATACAAAAAAAGCGTGACGAAGAATGAGAATTTGTTGACAAAAATCAAGGAACCTACAGTCAAAGGCTTGAGGCTTATAAAAAATACTGAAGAAAAAATTTTAGAAAGATTAAAAAACGGGATAAAGATAACGCTTGAAAAAATTTCGAATGATAAACAAGGAGAAAAATTAACTTCGGGACAAATTGAGGAAATCGAGGAAGATATTGAAGAGTCTAATAAAAGAAATCCTGAAATTTAATAGTCCATGGGGATAGATTTTTATATAATATTTTGTTACGTAATAGATGAGGAGTGGTATAATAATTGGATTGGTTGTGTTCGCAGTATTGATTCTTGGGGCACTTTATTTTATTAATCAAGATAATGATTCTGGGCAAGGGGATGTGATGAATTCCAAAGAGACAAATGATTACGTTGGTGAATCAACAACTATTATTCATAAAGATTTCAGAGCAATAATGAAAAAAGATTGGCAGGAGTCAGAAATCTCTCCCTCGACTTATTTTTATCTTCCTCCTAATGTTGCACGTGAAGATGTCAATGCTGAAGTGATTTCTATCGCGGTTACATTTTTGGGAGAAAGCGGCCAGTATACTTTGGAGAATTTGTTAGAACAAGGAGTTGAAAACTCAAAAAATATTATGCCTGATTTTGAATTAATAGAGGATGTGGATTGGGAAAACGATTATTTCTCTGGGAAGAAGATTAAGTTTACGGGAACTTTTGAAGGAGTAAAAAGAGGCGGCCAACAGGTTTTTGGTATCCAGCATAACAATCTCTATGTAATAAGTTATTCCTGCCCCGCTAATGCTTGCAATTCTTATGGAGTTTACAATAGTTTGTTAGAAAGTTTTGAGACAGTTGTGCCCGAAAATAAATGATTTGACAAGTTTAGATTTAACAAAGTGATTTTAATGAATTCTAAAATTTAATTTGCGATGGCGAAACGGCTTTACTTATTAACTTTTATAAACCTCTTTGTTTATTCCTTATTATGACAATACTTGATTCACTGACAAACTATTTACTTGGTTCTGTCGGGACTCTTGGTTATTTTGGAATTTTTATTTTAATGGCGATTGAAAGTTCGTTTGTGCCTTTCCCGAGTGAAGTAGTTTTAATTCCTGCTGGTGTTTTGGTAGCGAAAGGCTCAATGTCTTTTGGTTTAGTTCTTGTCCTTGCAATTTTAGGAAGTATTGTGGGAGCACTAATTAATTATTGTCTTGCTTTTCATCTCGGAAGAAAGGCGGTATTTTCTTTAACAAAACGCTATGGCAAATTTTTTTTCGTGAATGAAAACAGTATAGATAAGTCGGAACAATACTTCAAAAAACACGGCGAAATAACAACTTTTATCGGGAGATTAATCCCTGTTGTTCGTCAATTTATTTCGCTTCCTGCGGGATTTGGCAAAATGAATATCTGGAAATTTATTTTTTACACTGGTCTTGGTGCCGGAATCTGGTCGTTAATTTTAATTTCTCTTGGATATTTCTTGGGTAATAATGCCGAATTAATAAGTCAAAACTTGAGGTTAATCACTGTTGTTATGGTAATTATTGCGATAGTTATAGTCATAATTTATGCGAGCAGAAAAAGAAACGGGAGCGTATCTAAAACTTTATAAACCAATTTTTTAATAAATTAATATGAAAAGAAGCAGTCGAAGATGGAAGAAGAAAGGCCAGATGAGATGGAAATGGCAAAGAAAAAGACTCAAGAAAGAAAAACGGAAGAGAAAGCTTAAGAGAAACAAGTAGTAATATTTTTATCTAATTTCATGGAAGATTTATATGAATTTTGCGAGATATCGTGTAAGACAAAGCTTTTTATGGTCTGGTGATCGAGAAATGATTTCTATTTATAAAATGAAGATTTATGCTCGAAGATATAACAAATATGATAACTACTTAGGGAAAGGTGAATGAATCAGTTTCCAGATAGTCTTCTCTAATACAACACATCTTTAAAATAATATTTGGGTATATTTTGTTATGGGCTTTTTATTATGGGCTTTGATTTTTTTGATAATAGCTGTAATCGTTGCGATTTTAGGATTTACCGTGCTTATAGGCGTAAGTGCTATAATTGCCAAATGGCTTTTCGTGATTTTCCTTGTTTTATTTGTAGTATATATAATTAGACACTTGATCAGATAACATAATAATATTTATAAAATTGATTTTCTTTAAATATTTATGAGTTCAAATTTTCAAGTTTTAGATTATGTGAGTCACGAAGATGGAAGAAAAACGATTTTTGGGGAAGAAGATTCTGTTTACACTCTTGAAACGTTTTCTCCCAAAGGAGAATTGTTGGATCGTCATATCACTCCAGTTTTCAGTAATGCGAGATATTTGACGTCGATCGAAGAAAAACAGGTCTCTCATTCTGTCAAGAGAATCGCTTTGGATTTGGCTCCTGCTGCATTAATGATTGGAGGGGTGGCGAGCTGGGGATATTTGGCAAACAATAATCAGGCATCTGCAGGATTATTACCTTTATTTGTTGGGGCACTTTCTGGAATTGGGCTTCATGTGTGCTGCAAAGAACTTAGCAATGAAACTGAAGAGTTTAATCTTCAACTTCGATCTTTCGGATTTAACTCGTTACGTCTTGCAAAATAATATTCCCAATTTTTATCACAATAATCCTTATAAACCAAAATTGCTCTTTTATAATATGACGGATCATTATAGTTCAGAGGTGTGGACGGAAAAATATAGACCAAAAAAGTTTGAAGATATGGTCGGTCAGGAAGAAATTATCAAAAGAGTTCGTTCACTTGTGAATTCGCTTAATATTCCTCACTTGCTTTTCGCTGGTCCTGCAGGAACAGGAAAATCAACCCTTGCGTTAATCATCGTTAAACAACTTTTTGGAGAAAGCTGGAGAGAAAATTATCTCGAACTTAACGCTTCAGATGAAAGAGGGATTGATGTTGTCAGGCAAAAAGTAAAAGATTTCGCGCGTACTAAAGCACTTGGAGATGTACCTTTCAAGGTTATTTTCCTTGATGAGGCGGACGCGCTTACAAGAGAAGCCCAGCAGGCACTTAGAAGAACGATGGAAAACTACACTTCAACGTGCAGATTTATCATGTCGTGCAATTATTCTTCAAAAATTCTTGATCCAATTCAATCAAGAGCAGTTGTATTTAGATTTCAACTTCTTGAAAAAAAAGATATTAAAAGAAGAATTGACTTGATTGCCGAAAGAGAAGGGTTGTCGATTACTGCCGAGGCATTTGATGCACTTTATGAAGCAAGCGAAGGTGATTGTAGGCGAGTTATTAATTTACTTCAAGCAACCGCTTCAATTTCGCCAAATATTACTCCTGATCTTGTTAATACAATTGTGTCAAAGGCAAAACCTTCTGATATAAAAATTGTTTTAGATTATGCGTTAACCGGGGACTTTGCGAACTCGCGAGAAAAACTTTTAGATATAATGCTTAAAGAATCAATTTCCGGGCAGGATGTTATAAAAGCGATTCAAAAAGAAATCTGGAATTTGCAAATAGACAATGCGCTTAAAGTCAGGCTTACTGAGAAAACCGGAGAGGCAGAATTCAGATTAATTGAAGGAAGCGATGAATTCATCCAGCTTGAGGCTCTTCTCGCAAGTTTTATTTTGGCAGGACAAGGGGGAGGATGATGGGAATTCAGGTTGAGTTTAATCCTGATTTATGTCTTAGAGAATTTAATACGCCAAGTAGAAAATCCGAAGAATGTCTTCCGGAAAAAATTGAAATCGGAAAAGTTCACAGTTTTTTAAAAAAAGATTTTAGAAATTATTGGTTAATGGGGGAAATCCCTTTAAGAAAAACTGAAGGTGGAGAAAAATTATCCAAACCAGCTGCAAGTGTTCAGATTTTGGAAGTAACACATTTTATTGAAAATGGACAAAAATTTACCAAGGGAAAATATCTTATAAAAGATTTGAATGGTTTTACTTTTGACGGGCTGGAAAAGAAAAAAGAAAAAAAGAGGCCGGGCGTTGGTTTTGGAGTTTTGATGTTTAAGGATTGGAAAATTCTTCTTGGGAAGAGAAATGAAGATAAAAACAAAGCAGACTCAGAACTTCATGGCGAAGGGACTTGGACAATGCCCGGAGGAAAATTGGAATTTCTGGAAAGTTTTGAAGACGGCGCAAAAAGAGAAGTTATGGAAGAAACCGGAATTGAACTAAAAAACTCAAAAGTTATTTGTGTAAATAACGACACCGCAACCGACGCACATTTCATAACAATCGGACTATTCGCCGAATTCGGAAAAGATTTTTTTGACGACAAAGCCAAAATAATGGAGCCCGACGAAATTACCGAATGGAAATGGTTTTCTCTATACAATCTGCCAAAAAATTTATTTCCTCCGAGCAAAAAAGTCCTCGACAATTTTAAACTAAATAAATTTTATATTGAAAAATGAAAATATTGGAAAGACCAATAGTGGGCGTTGGAGTAATTATTATAAGAGATAATAAAGAGGTTTTACTTGGACTAAGAAATTCAAACCCAGGAAAAGGAACATGGGCATCACCAGGAGGACGTTTAGAACTTGGAGAAAGTTTTTATGATTGTGGAGAAAGAGAAGTTAGAGAGGAAACGGGTTTAGAAATAGATATCTTGAAAGAAGATAGCCGATTACCTGTTACTAATAATGTAATTCCAGATCAAGGCCATTTTGTGACGATTTTTATAAGAGCAAATTATTTAGGCGGAGAACCAAGAATTATGGAACCAGATAAATGTCTTGAATGGAAATGGTTTAATTGGGAGAAACTCCCTTCTGGGTTATATGCTTCAAATTCAAATTTAATTAAACAAGGTTACGACCCATTTAGAAATGAAAATATTTATCGTTTGCAGTAAGCATAATTATGATAAAGTAAAACCAATTGTAGCTATTCTTAAAGATAAAGGCCACAAAATTCATCTTCCAAACGGATTTAACGAACCTGAGAAAGAATCGGAAATGCAGAAAATGAGCAAGGAAGAATTTCAAAAATGGAAAGAAAATATGCTTAAAGAAGACGAAAAAATAATCCTGCAAAATGATGCAATTTTTGTTTTAAACTTTGAAAAAAAAGGGATTCCAAATTATATCGGTGGCGCAACTTTTTTAGAAATGTTTAACGCTTGGAGATTAAAAAGAAAAATTTTTTTATATAATCCTTTGCCAAATTGTTCTTTCACTGATGAACTAAAAGCATTCGGTCCTATAATAATAAACGGAAACTTGGAGATGATAAAATGAAAATTATACTGGCCACATCTTCACCATATAGACAACAAATGTTTAGAGATGCAGGAATTGAATTTCAGGCACAAGCAAGTGAAATTGATGAAAAATTCAAAGGAAGACCTGCGAGTCCTTCCGAATTAGTACAAACATTAGCAAAATTAAAAGCTAATGATGTGGCCAAACATTATAATGAGGGAATAATAATCGGGTTCGACTCTATAGGTTATTTCGACGGAGAAATTCTTGAGAAACCAAAATCTGAAGAAGAAGCATTTGAAAGACTGAAAAGAATGTCTGGAAATACTTTTTCTTTTTATACAGGAATATTCATGATAAATAAAAGTTCTGGGAAAGAAATGATAAATGTAGTTGAAACAACAGCACAAATGAGAAAATTAATAGATGAAGAAATTCGTAGATATTTAAATTCGGACACAAAATATAAAACTTACGCTTTAGGATTTGATCCATTAAAAGGATTAAGCTCAACTTTTATTAAAAGTATTAACGGAAGTTATCTAAATATTTTACAAGGATTGCCTCTTGAAACCATTATAGAAATGCTGGAGGCAATTAAATGATTCTCCCATCCAACATCCCTTGGTGCGAAAAATATCGGGTGAAAACACTTTCGGCCGTAAAAGGTCAGGAACTCGCAATCGATAAAATAAAAATTTTCCTGGGAAATTTTCCAAAAAAAAAGGCAGCGATTTTGCACGGACCTCCCGGAATCGGCAAAACAAGTCTTGCCTATGCAATCGCTTCAGAACTCGACGCCGAAGTTTTAGAACTAAATGCGTCTGATCTTCGAAACAAAGAAAAAATTTCTGAAATTGTGGGACCGGCAAGCCAGCAACGAAGTTTATTTAGAAAAAATAAAATTATTTTAGTTGATGAAGTTGATGGGGTTTCGGCAGTAAAAGATCGTGGCGGGCTTGGAGAGTTACTCGCACTCATTGAAAAATCTTCTTTTCCGTTAATTATCACGGCGAATGATATTTGGCAACAAAAATTTAACCTTCTTCGACAAAAGTCTGAAATGATTCAGTTAAAAGAAGTTGATTACAAAATAATTTTGAATATACTAAAAGAAGTTTGCGAAAAAGAAGTTTGCGCAATTTCCTTAGAGGTCTTAACTTCAATTGCAATAAAATCAAGGAGTGATGTTCGAGCGGCTTTGAATGATTTACAAATGCTTTCAAAAATGGAATCTCCTGAACTGATTAAAGAGGTTGGCGAAAGAAATAAAGAACAGTCAATTTTTTCAGCATTACAAATGATTTTTAAAAATTCAAAGATAGATGATGAAATGTTGAAGGTTTTTGATGATGTTAATCTTCCTCTTGATGATATTTTTTTGTGGGTCGAAGAAAATTTGCCGCTTGAATATAAAGGCAAAGAACTTATCAGAGCACTGGACGCTTTATCAATGGCTGATGTTTTTCGTGGAAGGATTCAAAGGCAAAGGCATTGGAGATTTATGGTATATGAGTATTTTCTTCTTGGCCCCGCAATTGCAGGTGTCAAGCCTTATAATCGAGCAGGTTGGACAAACTATCGAAAGCCATCGAGAATTTTAAAAATCTGGCTTCAAAATCAACGTTCGTTAAAAAAGAAATCTATTTGCGAAAAATATGCGAAACTTTGCCACATTTCGATAAAAACAGCGATGAAAGATTGGCTCTTGCTCAAACAAATTTTGCAAAACATCAGTATAAGAAACGAATTAAAATTAGATTCAGACGAAGTTGCTTATTTAGAAAAACCAATGGTAATGTAGAGTATAAATTTTTATAAGGAATAATTAGAATTTTTTTATGAATCTTAAGAGGCCATTGATGGAAACAATTTGATTTTGAATTTAGTTTAGATGAATTATTTTAATATCTTATCCGCATTGAGCAGCGTTGTTTGTATTAGAAGTTGTAGAAAATCCAAAACCAGGCGAAGGTTGTGCTGAAGATAGTTGTGTATTACATTCTTCAGGAGCAACATTAAAAGCGCTGCAAATCGTCGATAATAACGAAGCTGAATCTCTTCCTGATTGTGCCTCAACCCCATTGATTATTAAAGTTGGCGAGCCGCCAACACCATATCTTTCATTATCTTCCTTATATATATTAAATAATGGGTAATTTCCGCTTAGCCATTTTGTTTTATCATTTAAATTTTCTGTAACAGCAAATTCTTTATCTGTTTTTTCAACACAAGCAGCCAATTTTGTTTTATCAATACCTGTCGATGTTATACATGAAGTGCCGTCGCCTTTATCAAGGAAGCAAGTTAAGTAATCGATATACTTATCGTTTTGTTCTTCCTGAATACAATATTGATTAAGTTGTTCTTGGACCTCGCCCTGAGAAGGATGCATGGCATAATATACGAATTTTATCTTGAAATCGATTTTATCTTTTAATAAATTTGCAACCGGGATTAAACCTTTTTCAATTTGTGTTCCATAAGGACAGTGTGACATAACGAATGCTTCAATTATCGGCTTATCATTTTTTGGAATGTCTGTTGAAGTTTGTTGCTGTGTATCTGATGTTATAGTTGTTTCAAGTGGAATCAAGCTTGGAACCAAATTTTTCCCGTCTCTTGTAACATAAACGGGAAATTCCTGACTATCGATTGAAAGAATTACTTTAAACAATTCTCCATCTTCTTCCACAGAAACAAGTTCTGCGTTAGCACCCTGTGAGTTTGCGAACTCGACGACTTTTTGCCCAACAACATTTGCATTAATCCCCCCGAAATTAACCAGTCCGAATATCAACATGCCAACAATAATAATCGCCAAAACAAAAGTTGAAACTATCCAATAATTTTTTCTAAGTCTTCTTATGGGACCACCAACGCTTTTTCTTAAATTCATATAAGTTGAATTTTATTTTCTTTATAAACTTTTGGGCAATTCTTTGGAATATAATCACAATTTTTATTAAACTTTACAATCGTTGATTTTATATTTAATGACTTGGTGATTTAGAAATTAGTTAACAAATAACTTAAAAATCCCTATATCTAATTTCTTTTCATGAATATCGAGAATAAAATAGGCCAAACTATAAAAAAATATAATCTGCTTGATAAAAAAGAAAAAATAATCGTAGCTTTGTCGGGAGGAAAAGATTCGACTTCGATTCTTTATATTTTAAAAAAACAAGGATATAATGTTTCGGCTCTCATGATAGATCTTAATCTTGGCGAATGGTCAAAAATTCATAACGAAAAAATGAAAAATTTTTGTGATAAAATTTGTGTGGAATTAACTATCGTTGATTTAAAAAAGGAGTTGGGGCAAGGCATATGTTTCATTAAATCTGTTTTAAAAAAACAGAAAAACCTTAGCGGATGCACTGTTTGCGGAATTATAAAAAGATGGGTACTGAACCGTTGGGCAAAAAAACTTGGGGCAAAAAAACTTGTAACCGGGCACAATCTCGACGATGAAGCGCAAAACATTTTGATGAATTTCTTAAAGGGGAATATCTTGCTTGGAATAAATTCTTCGCCGGCGACGGGCGGGAAGGAAATTGATGGTTTCGTTCAGAGAGTAAAGCCGCTTTTTTTTGTACCGGAGTCGGAGATTAGAGCCTACGCACAAAAAAATAATTTTGATATTTTGTACGACAAATGCCCATGTGCTTTCGGGACGTACCGCGTCGACACAAGAGAGTGGATGAAAGATATAACAAATAAAGAAAAGGAAAAAATCGTGAAAAATTTTCAAAAGTTGATTCCAAAGTTAAGGGTAGAGAATCATCGCGAGATAAAAATCTGTGAAAAATGCGGAGAGCCGAGTCGCGAAGGAATCTGCAATGCGTGTAAAATTTTTGAATGCATATAATCTAAGTATATTTTGCAGATGTATTGGTGAATCGAAGAGGAACGGCAATCCAAAAAATTCATGGCAGGGGTTCTCGAGAATATTCGTGAAAAAATCTATGAAATAACTAAACTTGCATGAGACAGGCTTTTAAATCTTCATAATTCCTAAAGAAAAGTAACTAAAATTTTAAAATATTTTTTCTACTATAATAATCTTTAAATAGCCCTGGAGATTATAATAGTTTGTATCCACAACAGATTGTGGAAAAATGAGGTGCAAGATACAATATCTTGTATATTAATGATAAACAAAGTGGAGGTTATAAAAATTTTAGTTAGTTGGGATCATGGAATCCTTGCGGATAAAAGCAACGCTTCTAAAATTTTATCTCCATAATGATATGTCCATATTGTACAAACCCGGATACTAAAGTTACTGATAAAAGAGATTGTGATTCTATAACGAGAAGAAGAAGGGAATGTCTTAAATGCGGGAAGAGATTCACGACTTATGAACGCGTAGAGCTGGATTTGAATGTCATCAAGAAAGACGGACGAAGAGAAAAGTTTTCGAGAGATAAACTTTATCAAGGAATCGCAAAAAATCTGGAAAAACGTCCGTTCACAAGTGAGCAAATTGATTTGGCTGTTGATGATGTTGAGGCGAACATATATCGAATCGCAAAAGACAAGGATATTAAAAGTTCAAAAATTGGAGAAATTGTAATGAACAAATTAAAAAAAATTGATAAGGTGGCATATATCCGTTTTGCAGCAGTATATCGAGACTTTGCCGATGTTGATGATTTCAAGGAAGAAATAAAAAAATTGGAAGATTAAATGGGGAAAAAAGAATTGATTTGTCCAGAAAGAGAAGACACAGGCTCAAAGTTTTTAGACAAAACTTCGGGAACTGATGTTGGAGGCGATGTTAGCTTAAAAAAATTTACAAATAGCAATCGATTACGATATGGCTACAGGAGGCTTTCTTAATGACAACAAAAATTAGAAAAAGAGATGGAAGCGTAGTTTTTTTTCAGGAAGATAAAATTACCGAGGCTATTTGGAAAGCGGTAAAGGCAGTAGGTGGGACCGATAAAGAAAGGGCGAAACAAATTTCAAAAATCGTGGTCACTCGATTAAATGAAATTTATGGAGAAAATGGTATCCCGGATGTTGAGGAAGTCCAAGATTTGGTTGAAAAAACATTAATAGAAGAAAGACATGCAAAAGTCGCCAAAGCTTTTATACTTTACAGAAAAAGTCATGAAGAACTTAGGAATGTAAAGGGACTTTTTGATACGATTGAAGCGGTTGAAGATTATATCGGATTGAATGACTGGATGGTAAAAGAAAATTCTAATATGGGGTTTTCCCTTCAGGGACTTAATAATTATATAGCAACAAAAATAATTTCTAATTATTGGATGAGAAGAATTTATCCTGAAGCTATAAGAAAAGCTCACGAAGCAGGAGACATTCATATCCACGATTTGGGGACACTTGGTGCATATTGTGTAGGCTGGGACTTGAAAGATTTACTAACTGTTGGATTCAAGGGCGTGAAGGGAAAAGTTGAAAGTAAACCTGCAAAGCATCTTAGAACTGCACTTGGGCAGATTGTTAATTTCTTTTATACTTTGCAAGGTGAAACCGCAGGAGCCCAGGCTTTTTCAAATTTTGATACATTACTTGCCCCTTTCATAAGAAAAGATAATCTTGATTATTCTCAGGTGAAACAAATCATGCAAGAATTTGTTTTTAATTTAGCGGTTCCGACTCGCGTGGGATTCCAGACTCCATTTACCAACATAACTATGGACATGGAAGTTCCGACATATATGAAAGATGAACATGTGGTTATAGGCGGGGAGGTCCAGAGAGAAACATATAAGGAATTCGAAAAGGAAATAAAAATGATTAATAAAGCTTTTTGTGAAGTGATGCTTGAAGGAGATGCGTCTGGGCAGGTATTCACGTTTCCTATCCCGACTTACAATATTACTAAAGATTTTGATTGGGATAATCCTGATTTTGATAATATCTGGGAAATGACTGCAAAATACGGCATCCCTTATTTTTCAAACTTTGTAAATTCAGATATGAAACCAGAAGACGCAAGAAGCATGTGCTGTAGACTTAGACTTGATCAAGTTGAACTTAGGAAAAGAGGCGGAGGACTTTTTGGCGCAAATCCTCAAACGGGTTCAATTGGAGTAGTTACAATAAACATGCCACGACTTGGATATGTTTCGATAAATGAGGAAGATTTTTTAGATCGTCTCGGAAGATTAATGGAACTTTCGAAAGAAAGTCTGGAAATTAAAAGGAAAACTATCGAAAAGTTTACCGAAGTTGGTCTGTATCCATACTCAAAGTTTTATCTCCGACAGGTTCATCAAAGATTCGGTCAGTATTGGAAAAATCATTTCGCTACAATCGGACTCTTGGGAATGAATGAGGCTATTCTAAATTTCATGCCGGGAGAAAGCATAGCAACAACCCGGGGAAGGAATTTTAGCCTGAAAATTCTGGATTTTATGAGAAAAAAACTCGAAGAATACCAGAAAGAAACTGGGAATATTTACAATCTTGAAGCAACGCCTGGGGAAGGAACAACTTTTAGGTTTGCGAGAATTGACAAAAAAAGATTTGGCAGAATCCATGTCGCAAACGAAAATGCATTCCAGTCTGGAGCGAAGCCTTATTATACGAATTCAACTCAATTGCCTGTTAATTTTACGAATGATATTTTTGAAGCCTTGGATTTACAAGATGAATTACAATGCAAGTATACGGGAGGAACGGTTTTCCACACCTATGTCGGAGAAAAGTTGAGTAAAGATTCTATCAAGGCAATAGTAAAAAAAATATCTTCCAAATACCATCTTCCATATTTCACGATCACGCCAACTTTTTCGATATGCCCAATTCATGGGTATTTGCCCGGGGAACACGAGTATTGCCCTAAATGCGATGAAGAATTTAATGAAAATTTGCTCAAGGCGCCGGAAGAAAACATAAATGAAGAAATTTCGTATGGAGATGATGTCTCTGAAAAAAAATCGGTATCTCAAATAAACTCTGGAGGTGATAATGGGAGTACGAACGAAATGCGAAGTTTGGAGCAGAGTTGTAGGATACCTTAGGCCTACATCTCAGTTCAATGATGGAAAGCTGGAAGAATTCAAAGATCGAACAGTATTTTCCTGTCCTTGCGATTGCTAATTTTTGGAGGGCTTTGCCCTTCTTTTTATTTTTAAAAGTTGATTTAATGCTTATTATGATTTTTACAAAAAGATAGTTATGAAAATAATGTGTTATGGATTATCATTACAATCATCCTTAAAAATCCCGCGGGCTTTTACTTCGCATGAAAATCGCAGGATTGCAAAAAACAACTTTAATCGACTATCCTTCCAAGATAGCCTGCACGATTTTTTTATGGGGATGCAACTTCCGCTGTGGATTTTGTTATAATCCGAATTTAGTTATAAAAAAAGAACAAGGAAATTTTTCTGAACAAGCGATAATAGAATTTTTGATAAAACGAAAAGAAAAACTTGAGGCTGTTTGCATAACCGGTGGAGAGCCTTTGATTGATATAGATTTGGAATTTTTAAAAAAAATAAGGGAACTTGGATATCTGATAAAAATAGACACCAACGGAAACTTCCCGGAAAAATTAGAAAAAATAATTGATGAGCGTTTGGTCGACTATATCGCAATGGATATTAAAGGAAGCGAAGAAAAATATGGCGAGATCACGGCTTCTAAAATTGATATAAAAAAGATTGAAGAATCAATAAAATTAATTCACAAATTTGGAAATTATGAATTCAGAACCACAATAGTGAAAAAATTTCATGATTTTAAGGAAATAGAAAATTTAGGAAAATGGATTAACGAGCTTTGCGATGGAAAACCAAAAAAATATTTCTTGCAAGGTTTCAAGAATAAGGGAAATTTTGTGGATGAAAGTTTTGTTCTGGAGCCGGATGTTGGCGAGGGATATTTGAATCAGTTAAAAAAGGTTGCTGAAAAATATTTTGAAAGCGCGGAGGTTAGAGCATGAACGAAGAGCCGAAAATTGGAGAAAAATACAGACATTTTAAAAGTCCTGAAAAAATTTATAAAATAATTGCCATTGCCACTGAATGCAAACACCTCCCCTTAATCAACGAAATAGCAACAAATTATTCAGTCATCCAGGCAAGAGATTGTGACAATCCGAATGATGAATACGATGTTTTAATTAAAAAAAATTCTCCTCGTAACTCCCTCTTGAATAATGGACGCTCTGACAGAAAATATGTAGTCTATGAACAACTTTATGGATTAGACAATTTCCCAAATGGAACAATTTGGATTAGAACAATTGATGATTTTATAGGCTACAAAGAACTGCCTGATGGGAATAGAGTAAAAAGATTTACAAAAATAAAGTAAATAAAAAATAATTAAAATTTATTACAACAAAATATAAAAACTTAAAATCATTTTTCAAAAAATGAACGTAGAAATTAAAATCAAAAAATTAAAACAAAACGCGATTATTCCAAAATATGCTCACGAGGGAGACGCCGCACTGGATTTACACTCAACAGAAAATTACACGATACATGCAGGAAAAAGACAAATGATTTCGACAGGAATCGCGATGGAATTCCCCGCAGGATACTTTGCATCAATTAGAGACAGGGCGGGCTTGCAGCTAAAAAAGGAATAACTGTTTTAGGTGGTGTAATCGAGTATACTTATAGAGGTGAGTATATTGTAGTCTTATTAAACACCGGAGAAGAATCTTTCGAAATCAAAACAGGCGATAGAATTGCCCAAGTCGTTATTCAACCAGTCGCAACCGCCCAAATCCAAGAAGTTCAAGAACTATCTGAAACAGAAAGGGGAGCAGGAAATTTCGGAAGTACGGGAAATTAATATATATTTTTGAGTGTAGTAGTTTTTAAAAAATGAGATATTGATAAAAGAAAATGAAAAGTAGAGGATTTTATGCCCAATCAAAAATTGGAGAAATGGTTTCTCGTGGAAGAATTTTCTCAGATTATCGATTACCTATTTCAAAAGAAAATATTCAGCCAGCAAGTTATGAAGCGAGAATTGGAAATGAAGTTTATGTGAACGATAGAGCAGATCGTTTTTCTGAAAATCAAGGAGAAAAAAGAAAACTCACAGATGGTTTTATTTTGGAGCCAGGGTTTGTTTATCGTGTTCGTTATATTGAAAGACTTAACCTATCGCCCGAAGAAAGAGGGTTCTCTAATCCAAAAAGTAGATCTGGTCGTGCGGGAATAAATGTTCGATTAATAGCTGATGATTGTCCGGAAGCGTATGATGTGATTCCTGCAGGATATCGCGGACCGATTTCGGCAGAAATAACTTGCCGAAGAGGAAGAACGAAAATAGCTCCATATATGCCACTTAATCAAATTAGATTTGCAAATGCTCCTTTTGAGGAAATCCAATTCAGCGCAAAAGATATAATAGATTATATTTTAAAATATAGAGCGCGTCCAAATCCTACAATAGGCGTTCTAGAAAATCGTCAAAGAGTTCCTTTGGTAAATATGATTTTTGACAGAGAAGGAAACGAAGCCCCGCTTGATAAAATTGATTTTTGTGGCAATGCGATTGTCCTTCATTATTCAAACAGTTTTCCAAATGATGCCGGCGTCGTTTCATATGTAGCTAAAAAAACCAAAAAAATTCTTGATATTAGAAAAGGTAAAACAAATCGTCTCGAAAGATTTTTTAAACCTATTAGTTTAGATGGCATTAAAAGCGATGAATTTGTAGTAGATCCTAGCGAATTCTTTTTATCATCAAGTGCAGAAATTTTACATTGTCCTCCAGATTTATTAATGGTAACAAGACCTATCGACCCAAGATATGGTGATGTTAAAGGAGACCATGCTGGTTTTATTGATCCGCGGTGGTTCGGAACAATTACTTTTGAACCGATTGTTTATGAAAATGTACCCTTTGTTTTCAGAACATGGCAACCTATGATGGGAGTTCTTGTGTCTCCAGTTATTGGAAAAGTTTTCGACGAATATGGGAAAAATCAAAGAAATTTCCATTACGGCCAAGTTGGAGTAAAAGCGGGACCGTTTTATAGTTAAGCTCCATAATTTCTATTAATTGTTCGATATTGGAAGTATGTATATACTGCCTATACATAATTTTTAAATTACTTCTTCTCAAGTTTATCAAGGCTCTTGGTCCGCAAAATGCATCTCACAAAATCTTGTTTTCATCGGGCTTCTTATTTTTTTGCTCGAAGCGTTTTGCTCAAGCTCAACGTTGGTATCGCACGTACTCTACTAATTCAGAAGTTTTTTAAATCATCAAATCTCAAGTTTATCAAGGCTCCGTAGCTCAGCTTGGTAGAGCACTGGACTTTTAATCCAGGTGTCGCGGGTTCAAATCCCGTCGGGGCCATAATTTAAACAAACTCTAAAATATATTTTAAATTAAATAAGTCTTTAAAAATATGGTGACCTTGCCAAAGAAATGATTTTAAAAACAGGTGAATTAGCTGATGATAACTTATCTGGATTTAGTGGGATTGGAAATTTTCGGGGGAGAAGAGCTAGTGAATTAAGTTCAGATGAAAGAACTATTTTAGAATATTTTTTTACAAACGTAGATTCGAATGTTTATGTTGCAAAAGATACGCTCCCTGTTGAACTATGGGCAATGGGAATGGGACAGTACGCCAGAAGCAATATAACACTAAAAGAAAGATTTTTGCAACTTCTTAGAGATATGCCGAAAAAAGATCCCTCTGCAAAAACCTTGGAAGAAATTGCAACAGCGATAAGATCAGGAACGGACGCTTCTGATCTTATGACTTCTCACTTAAAAAAAGCGGGCGAATTTATAGTAAACTGGGGGATTGATTACGGACACGCATCACTCCGAGATTCTGCTTCTGTGAGAATTTGTTTTGAGGGAGTGAGTCAACGAGCTACAAAATTCTTAGAGACAGCACGAGAAGGTGCTTATCAAGAGCAATCCACTAGGGCAACTCCTTTTAGTATCGAAAATTTAGGAACTCCTTTTGAAGTTAGAAGAACTCCTTTTGAAGACAGATTTCAAGAACTTGGGAAAAAATTAATTTCACTTTATGAAGAAGCTAAAGAAAAAGTAATAACTTGGATGGAAAAAGAATATATAGATTTAAGGACGGATGCCGACGAACAAATAAGGAAATTAAGTGGAAATACAAACGCAAGAATTTCTGATAAGTCATGGGAAAAAGTAATTAGAGAAAAAGCTTTTGATGTTTCAAGATCTTTGTTGCCACAAAATATTACTACTTCACTTGGAATGACTTTGTGCGCAAGAAGGTTTCAAGATATGTTAACTGAATGGCAATCATCAGAATTTGCAGAAATGAGGATGCTTGGGAAAGCTGCGCAAGCTGAGGCTTCTAAAATTTTTCCATATCTAATGAGATACGGAGAAAGAAGTGAATTTATGGAACAAATACCGGAAAGAACTCGCGTTTTATCATCTCAACTTGGCAAATATGAATTACCCAGAAATTATGGACACTATCCCATTGAATCAAAAATAATAGCATTCACACCTGATATTGAAGATTGGGTACTCGCAAGTATATTGCTTAGCGTTGAGAAAGGAAGAACGCTGACAGAGTTAAAGGAATTTGTTTCAAAATTATCTACTGAAGAAAGAGCAAGAATCGCAAGAAGCCAGTTTGAAGGCAAAAACCCATATGAAGTAAATATAAAAACAACCGAAATAGGATCCCTTACCTTTTCTAGACTCTATGATATTGGGGCGTACAGAGATTTGCATAGACAGAGAGGAGATAGACAACAAATTTCTCCTTATGGGACTTATCTTGGATATCATATGCCTAAAGAAATTTCTTTGACCGGACAAGGTTTGCCAGAAAAATTCGAAAAGTTATTGGAAGAAATAAAAAGGTTGCATGATGATTTGAAATCAGAAGGTATGCATTCAGCGGCTCAATATGCGCCCGTAATGGCAAACTTAATACATCACGTAACAACAATGGATCCTAATCAGCTATTCTATCAAGCACAATTAAGATGTCAGCCCGCAGGCGCAGATTCTTACAGGACTATAGCTCTTCAAGAAATTAGACAAGGATTAAAAATTCTGCCAGCCTTTAGAGGGCTTATCTCTTTTGATAATAAAAATTCATATTTATTAAATAGACTTCCTGAAGCAATAAAAACAGAATCAAAAAAATACTTTGAAAAATGAATCTCAAAATTCCAGGCGGATTTTATATAGTTATAGAAGGTGGTGATGGTTGTGGAAAAACTACTCAATGTGAACTACTTTATAATAAATTGTCTAAAGAATATGGTATTACAAGAATCAGAGAACCGGGAGGAACACCACTTGGAGACAAGATAAGAGAATTATTACTTAATAAGCAAGAAGAAGAATTGAGTGCAATAACGGAATTATTATTATTTTCTGCAAGTAGGTGCCACTCAATAGAAAAATTAGTTATGCCTGCATTAGACAGAGGAGAGATTGTTTTATCAGATAGAAATTATTTTTCAACTTTGGCCTATCAGGGCGCTGGTGGAGAAATAAGTGCTGAATCAATTCTGGCTATAAGTAAAATTGCAACTCTGGGAATCAACCCAAACCTTGCCTTTATTATTGATATTAACGCCGAAGAAGGATTAAGAAGAGCAAGACGAGATACTGGAGGAGATAAAATAGAATCAAGGGATTTAAAATATCACAAAAGAGTCAGAGAGGCTTATTTACAAATTGCAAGTTTTAAAAATTGTAAATTAATAGATGGCTCGGTTGGGATTGAAAACATCCATCATGAAATTTATGAAATTGTGAAACTTTTAATTACCCCAAAATAATTTCTTAATTTTTGTTCGATTTCTCCTCGAACCACTATAAAATAATAAAAACCAAAAGATTTTTAAAGCCATTTTTGATATTTTTTATATCTAAAGTGATAATATTCTAAAAGATGCACGTAACCCAACCAAAGCACACAAAACTCAATCCTGACGAAACAAAAAAACTTTTAGATAGTTTAAATATTACCCTCGCCCAACTTCCTAAAATTTCTCAGAAAGATCCTGCCTTGCCAGAAGATTGTGAAAAAGGTGATGTAATAAAAATAGAGAGGTTAGATGAGATATATTATCGCGTGGTGATTTGATGGCAAAACATATTTTAGTCAAAGAGTTTCTTAAGAATCATTCGCTTGTAGAGTCAAATATAAAGTCTTTCAATGATTTTATAGAGAATAGAATTCAGGAAATCGTGACAGAACTTTCTAATTCCTTGCCAAATGAAGATTTTGAAATAAAATTAGGAAAAATTCGTGTTGGCAGGCCCGACATCGTCGAGTCTGACGGTTCGACGAGACTTATCACGCCAGCTGAGGCCAGACTTAGAAATTTAACTTATTCGGCTCCAATCTGGATTGAAATGGCAATTAATTATGCGGGGCAGATAGAAACAGAAGAAGTCCAATTGGGGAGAATTCCTATAATGATCAAAAGCAAGGTTTGTAATTTAAATGGCATGAATGAAGAAGGATTAATAAAAAATTATATAGACCCAAAGGATCAAGGTGGGTATTTTTTAATTAACGGCAACGAAAGAGCCATGATCATGGCAGAAGATTTGGCCTCGAACCAAACTTTTATTGAATTCCAAAAAACGCGAAAAAGATTGATGTTGAGATTATTTTCGCAAAGAGGCGCGTACAAAATCCCGATTTCTATCGTGGAAGGTTCAGATGGATTATTAGAAGTTTCTTTTTCGAGATTCAGGGATATTCCTGCAGTAATATTACTTAAAGCATTGGGACTTTCCAGCGATGCTGAAATCGCCAAATTAATTGGGAAACAAACCGACAATCTTATTGTTAATCTTTACGAATTCGCAAACATTAATAGCATCAACGAGGCATTGATGTGGATAGCGGAAAAAAGCGCTCTTCAGGGAACGAACAAGGAAATGCTTGACAGAGTAAAACAAAGGATTGATTCTTACTTTTTGCCGCACATCGGTCTTGATAAAGATTCGCGAATTGAAAAAGCAAAAACTTTATGTAAATTTATCAAACAATATTACGTCGCAAAAGAACATCCCGAGGATTCGATGACAGATAAGGATCATTATGCAAATAAAAGGGTCCGACTTTCTGGTGATTTGCTTTCGGATTTATTTAGGGTAAATATGAATATACTTTTAAGAGAAATTCAACACTCGCTTCAAAAAACTGTGAAAAGAAGAAAATTTTACTCAATAAAAACTATTGCCAAATCTACACTATTTACACATAGAATAGAAAGTTCTATCGCAACGGGCGCCTGGATTGGAGAAAGAAGCGGAGTAACTCAAAATATGGACCATAATAATTCTTTCGCGGTTCTTTCACAGCTTCAAAGAGTGACTTCAACACTTCCTGGAGAACAAGAAAATTTTCCCGCAAGAACTGTTCATCCAACGCACTACGGAAGATTTTGTCCGATTGAAACTCCTGAAGGAACAGAAATTGGTTTAAGAAAAAATCTTGCTTTGCTCGCCAGAATTTCAACAAGAATTAATTTTGATCAGAAAAAAATATTAAACGTTTTGCATGATTCAGGAATGACTCAGGACAAGGGCGAGATAGATGTTTTTTACAATGGAAGATTTATTGGCGTTGTGGAAAATGCTATCGAATTTGTGAAACAGGTAAAAGAAGCAAGAAGAAATGAAAAGTTGCCAATTGAAATGAGTGTAAAATTCGAGAAATTTTTGGATACCATATTTTTAAATTCCGAGGAAGGAAGGGTAATGCGACCCTTAATTATTTTGGATGGCGGAGTTTCGAGATTAAAAAAAGAACATTTAGATTTGATTGAAAAAGGAGATTTGACATGGGAAGATTTAATCAAAAAAGGAATTATCGAATATCTTGATGCATCCGAAGAAGATGATTGTTATATAGTTCTGGATGAAAACGATATTACAAAAGACCATACTCATCTTGAAGTTGATAAAATTGATTGTTTTGGGGTCAGTGTCTCGTTAATTCCGTTCGGAGATCATGATCCTCCGGCACGTATGGTTAAAGGTGGTTCAAGGGCTTACAGGCAGGGGCTTGGAATATACGCAGGAAATTTTCCAGTTCGAATGGACACGGATGTTTCTCTTTTGCACTATCCGCAAAAACCGTTAGTAAGAAGTTTTATCTACGATACTTTAGATGTTCATCCAGTTGGGCAAAATGTTATTTTGGCGGTTTTGCCTTATGAGGGTTATAATCTTGAAGATGCGACTGTTTTAAACAGAGGTTCGGTTCAAAGGGGGCTTGGAAGAAGTTCGCGATTCAGGCCTTATACCTCGGTAGAATTAAATTATGCGGGTGGGCTTAAAGATGAAATAGTAATCCCAAGCAAAGATGTTTCTGGTTATAGAACTGAAGAAAGTTACAGGTATTTAGAAGATGATGGGATTGTCTATCCTGAAGCTGAATTGAACGAAGGAGAAATTGTAATCGGGAAAATAAGTCCTCCTAAATTTTTGAGTGAAGCAAGGGAGATTTCGATACAAACAAAGAAAGAAAATTCCACATCAATAAGGCAGGAAGAAAAGGGAACTGTCGATGCTGTTTTTGTAACTCAGGATAAAGAAGGAAATAAAACTGTCCAGGTCAGGACAAGAGAACTAAGGATACCCGAGATTGGAGACAAGTTTTCGGTTCCTCATGGACAAAAGGGTATCGTGGGCTTTGTCGCTCCAGAAATGGATATTCCTTTCACAACCTCAGGCATGAGGCCAGACATAATGTTCAATCCGCATGGTATACCTTCTCGTATGACTGTTGGTTATTTAATGGATGTTTTGGCAGGTAAAATCGCGGCATTATCTGGAAGGGTTGTTGACGCATCTTCATTTTCAGGTGAAACAATTGATAGTCTTGAAAACAATTTAAAGAAATTAGGATTCAGAGAAAATGGAAAGGAAGTAATGTATAATGGAATCACGGGGAAAAGAATGCCAATAAAAATTTTCATCGGGAACATGTTCTACTTGAAATTGAAATACATGGTTTCTGATAAGATGCATTCTAGAGCTTCGGGAAAAATAGCGCTACTTACAAGACAGCCTATTGAGGGAAGAGCAAGAGGTGGAGCATTAAGGCTTGGAGAGATGGAGCAAGAAGCACTCGTCGGACATGGAGCATCGTTGTTATTAAAAGAGAGATACGATTCGGACAAAGTTGTAATAAATATTTGTTCGAGATGCGGGAGCATCGTTATCGACGACCAAATCCATAACAAAAGAGTTTGCAGTCTTTGCCATTCAAACCAGGTTGAACCTGTCGAAGTTTCATACGCATTCAAACTTTTAGTCGAAGAACTTCAATCCTTACATTTATTAACTAAATTCGAACTGAAAAATAAATATGAATAGACCAATAAAAAAACAAGTTAGCGGCCTGAATTTTGCTTTACTTAGCCCTGAACAAATAAAAAAACTGGCGGTTGCAAAAATTGTAACTCCGGAACTTTATGATATTGATGGTTATCCTGTCGACGGTGGCTTGATGGATTTGAGACTTGGGGCTGTTGACCCTGGCGTTAGATGTCGAACTTGCGGCGGAAGATTAAAAGAATGTTTAGGACACCCAGGAATGATTGAAATGGCTCGTCCGATTATTCATATAAATTATTTGCCAATAATTGATTTGGTTTTGCGTTCAACTTGTGAAGCGTGTGGAAAAATTTTAATCAAAGATGAGAAAGATTTGAACAAGGATTTAATTGCAAGAATCAAAAAAGCGAAAGACGGCAAAAAATGCCCTCATTGCGGAATTATTCAAGAAAAAATAAAACTTGAAAAACCCTCTACTTTCAGAAGCGGGAAACGAAGATTGTTCCCTTCAGAAATTCGGGAAAGACTTGTTAAAGTTTCTGACAATGATTTGAAACTTTTAGGAATAAGCGCAAAAACTTTAAGACCAGAATGGGCTGTTTTAACTTTGCTTATTGTTCCTCCGGTAACAGTAAGGCCTTCTATAACTCTTGAAACGGGTGAAAGATCTGAAGATGATGTCACACATAAGCTTTCAGATATAATCAGGTCGAACCAGAGACTCTGGGAAAATCTTAACGCGGGAGCTCCCGAAGTAATTATCGAGGATCTTTGGGATTTATTGCAATACCATGTTACAACTTTATTTGACAATTCTATAGCGAAAGTTCCTCCGGCAAGACACAGAAGCGGTCAGCCTTTGAAGACAATAGCGGAAAGGATAAAGGGGAAAGAAGGAAGAATTAGAAAAAACCTTGCAGGTAAAAGAGTAAATTTTTCAGCGCGTACCGTGATTTCTCCTGACCCAAATATAAAGCTGAACGAAGTTGGTATACCATTTGAAGTTGCAAAAATTTTGACAGTCGCGGAAAGGGTAACCACGCTAAATATTTCGAGAATGAAAGATCTTATAAAAGCAAAGGGATACCCTGGTGCAAATTATATTATAAGAACAGATGGGAAAAGAAAAAGGATAACTGAAGATTTAAGAGATGATTTAGTTGAAGAAATTGAACCGGGATATATTGTTGAAAGACATTTGGTTGATGGAGATATTGTTTTATTCAACAGGCACCCTTCTCTTCATCGGGCTTCTTTAATGGCGCACTTTGTGAAAGTCTTGCCTTACAGAACTTTTAGACTGCATCCTGCTACATGCAATCCGTATAATGCCGATTTCGATGGGGACGAAATGAATATTCACGCACCTCAAACTGAAGAAGCAAGGGCTGAAGCCAAAGTTTTGCTAAACGTTAACGCAAACTTATTCTCGCCAAAAAATAACATGAATTTAATGGGGGGCGTTGATGATGCAATCACCGGAGGATCACTCATTCACGAAATGGAATTCAATAAAGAAGATGCATCTCAATTACTCTATCAATCTGGTGTAAAAGAATTTAAGTTAAACAAAACAAATTCTGGAGCAGAACTTTTTAGCAAGGTTTTATCGAAAAAGATTGAGGGTGAAATTAATTTTAAGAAATTCAAAAAAGAAAAAGGGGAAGTTTTGAAAGAACTTGATATTCAGATGGGGAGAGATGAAACAATGGAAATTTTAAAAAAGATTTTTGGTTTGGGTGTGACGTTTTTATCAAGAAATGGTTTTACAATCGCCATCGAAGATCTTCAGGTTCCGCAACAAGTTAAAAAAACTACGGATAAAATAATAGAAGAAGCAGAAAAAGAAACGGCAGAAATTATTGAGAGTTATTATAAAAAAGAACTTGAATTGATTCCGGGCAAAACATTAGAACAGACCAGAGAAATAAAAATTTTACAAGTTCTAAATAATACAAGAACTCAAATCGGCAAGGCAGTAAAAGAAGGTTTTCCAAAAGATAATCTTGTTGCTAAAATGATTGGTTCGGGTGCGAAAGGTAGCATGCTAAACATCACACAGATTGCTTGTTCTGTTGGACAACAGGTACTTAATGGAAGAAGGATTGATTTTGGATACACAGGAAGAACCCTGCCTTTTTTCAAGAAAGAAGATTTATCGCCAAAGTCCAGGGGATTTATTTATAGCTCATATATGAAAGGATTGTCTCCAGAAGAATTCTTTTTTGGTTCGATGACAGGAAGAGACGGGCTTATGGATACTGCGCTTAGAACGCCAAAGTCAGGTTATTTATACAGAAGGCTTGCCAATGCGCTTCAGGATCTTGTTGTCGCTTATGACGGGACAGTCCGAGATGCTTCAAATAATATCGTTCAATTCAAGTATGGCGTCGATGGGATTGACATTTCAACAAAACATAAAAACGAAGAAATTTCTCCAGGCGAAGCAATTGGAGTCGTAACTGCACAATCATTTGGTGAATCATCAACGCAAATGGTTCTTAATGTATTCCATGCAGCAGGTGTTGCAGAAGTGCAGGTAACACAAGGTTTGCCAAGAATAATTGAAATTCTGGATGCAAGAAAACTTCCTAAAACGCCGGCAATGGAAATTTATCTTGAGAAAGATTTTAATAATGAAAAAGATGCAAAATCAATAGCGGAAAAAATTAAAGAAGTAAAATTAAAAGAAATTATTTCGGATATTTCAATAGATTTCGGAACAAAAAAAATAAAAATAAATGTAAACTCAAGTGCGCTTAAAACAGCTCACATTACTATTGATAAAGTAGTTGAAGTTTTGAATGACAAGGGTTTTGCTGCCAAGAAAGGTGAGGTAATCATGCTTGATATGTCTAAGGAAAACTTCAAAGATATTTACAAGACAAAAGAAAAAATTAAGGACGTAATTCTTACGGGAGTCAAAAAAATATCCCAAGTGCTTATTGTGAAGCGAGGGAAAGAATTTGTCATTTTAACTGCTGGTTCAAATTTAAAAGATGTACTTGGATTTAAAGGTGTTGACACAAGAAGAACGACAACAAACGATATTTATGAAATTTATAATGTGTTTGGGATTGAGGCCGCAAGGCAAGTCATTATTGATGAAATAGATAAAGTAATTGTATCCCAGGGATTAAATATTGACAAGAAACATTCGATGCTCGTTGCAGATACAATGACCGCATCCGGAATTGTTAAAGGTATAACGAGAATGGGAATTATTTCAGACAAGAATTCCATACTCGCAAGAGCAAGTTTTGAAACTCCTGTAAAACACTTTGTGCAGGCAACTAAAACGGGAAAGAAAGATAAACTTGCCTCAGTAATTGAGAATATAATCTTGAACCAGCCTGTCCCAGTAGGAACGGGACTACCTGGCTTGCTGGTTAAAGTGACAGGTTCACTTGCAGAGAAAAAATCTAAGAAAAAAGCCGAATAAGAGCAAAATTTAAATAAAGATTTTTTAATAAAATAAGATGAGTATAAAAGAAATAAAAGAAGCAATCGAAAAAAAGAAAATTTATTTTGGAATTCGTCAGGCAATTAAAAATGCTAAAAAAATCTCTAATGTTTTCATCGCCAAAGACACAAGAAATGAAACAATTGAAAAACTTGAAAAGGCAGGTATAGAATTCGTTGTTTTAAAACCTAAAGCAGACATAAGTCGGGAATTAAATCTTGATTTTGAATGCGAAGTTTTTTCGATAAAATAAGATGGTAACCGTCATAGATATGCAGCTGATGAGATACATTAATTTGTTCTCAAGAATTTCGAATGTCTCAACTAAAAATTGTTTTGTTTATAACGGACAAATCGTTTTTGCTGTTCCATCCGCCCAGGTTTCTCAGGCAATAGGAAGAGATGCAACAAATGTAAAAAAATTAAGAGACATTTTGAGAAAAAAAATAAAGATTGTCGCAATGCCCGCAAAAGACAACAAGGAAGGAATTGCGAAGTTTGTTGGTTCTGTTGTTGAACCATTAGAATTTAACAGCATTGAAGTAAAAGATAGTTCCATAACGATAAATGCAGGAAGGCAAAGTAAGGCTGCTCTTATCGGGAGGAATCGCACAAGAGAAAAGGAACTTTCAGATGTTTTAAAGAATTATTTTGGGTTAACAAAATTAAAAATTGCGTAGATAAATTCTTTTAATAATTATTTGTGATAATAAAATCTTGCTGCAAACCGTTAATAAAATAAAATTTTAATTTCCGACAGCAAATATATAATAAACTTTATAAAGCAATTTTTCACTTAATCTATACATGGGATTGATGAATGCAAGAAAACTCAAGAAAACAAGAACTAAATTTAGAGATAACAAGTTGCCTCATAAGAAAAAAAGGCTTGGAATTAGTTTAAAATATGATCCTATCGGACGAAGTTCACAAGCCAAAGGGATTGTGACAAAAAAGGTTCAGAAAGAAGCGAAGCAGCCAAACTCAGCAATGAGAAAGTGTTGCAGAGTTCAACTCATAAAAACAGGCAAGGAAGTTACTGCATTCATCCCGGGAAACTTAGCGCAAAAATTTGTCGATGAACACGATGAAGTCGTAATTGAAAGAATTGGTGGGAAACAGGGCAGAACAAAGGGCGACTTATCGGGAGTTAGATTCCAAATAATTAAAGTAAACGATCAGCCTCTTGATAGATTATGGCAAGGCAAGATCGAAAAGGGTAGAAGATAAAATGGGCGAAAGAGATGCTTATTTGGGAGGAAGAAGAGAGGTTGTTGGATTTAAAGATATAAATAGTTTAGACAAAAAGGATGATAGGTTACAGAATTATCTTGGAGCAACAAGATTGCTTGATGGGACTTTTTTATTTTACGAATACTCTATGGATAGAACCGAAGGGCTATCAGCTATGGTCACAAGAACTAATCCAGATTCAAGAATGTCTGAAAGTATAATTCTTGATCTTGGTGGTGAACCGGGAGATGATTATATTATTGAAACATTAAATGATAATTTTATGGTAGGAGAACGATAAGATGATGCAGATGAAAATTTTCGGGTTGTTTGATGCAAGTGAGGTTAAAGTCGAAGATCCCGGATTGAAAAAGGTAATAAATCTAAATTCAAAGTTAATGTTGAAGTCGCATGGAAGAATAAAGTGGGATCCAACAAAATCGGGCGTGAATATTATCGAAAGGTTGATTAATCTTTTGCAGGTTCCGGGTTCACGAGGTAAAAAACACAGAATCATAACTGGTTGGATTACAGGGAAACAGGGCAAGTGCACAAAAATTTTAATTGACGCCCTGAAAATTATTCAGGAAAAAACAGGGGAAAATCCCTTGAAAATTCTTGTCAAAGCAATTGAAAATGGTGCGCCAAGAGATGAGGTAACTGCAATTGAATATGGTGGAGCGAGGTA
The DNA here is from genome assembly GCA_041649045.1 of Candidatus Pacearchaeota archaeon. Classification (GTDB taxonomy): domain Archaea; phylum Nanobdellota; class Nanobdellia; order Pacearchaeales; family GW2011-AR1; genus JAGVXH01. The sequence continues at coordinate 75,952 of JBAZNV010000002.1, read as the reverse complement.
TCCTCAGGCCGTTGATATTTCACCACGAAGAAGAATAAATTTAGTTTTAAGATATATAGTCAACGGCGCTTATGACAAAGCATTTAATAAAAAAGCCACAATAACTGAATCACTTGCAAAAGAAATAATGTCCGCCGCCGAAAATTCATCAGAAAGTTACGCAGTTTCTAAAAAGAATGAGTCTGAAAAAGCTGCTGATGCAGCGAGGTAATTTATAAGACACGCCCAAGACTAAAATCCTAAAGTATAAAAGGCAACGAAAGAAAAATCCGAATCTGAGAAGTCTCTTTTTTCTTCAAATGAGTATCTTGACCTTCCATGTCCTGCGAATATGTTTAAGTCAGAAGTAAAATTTTTGCTACGTTTTGTTTTTCTTATCCCAAATATAAAACCTTCGTGATCGTTTTTTACCTGATAGTCCGCGATAAATTGGAATCCACCGAATGGCTTTACAAATCTTAATCTTGATTCAAGTGTCCCGATTTCTGCTTCAAATTTTCCGAATGATTTTGAAAATAATTTTAAATCCTTTAGTTCAAACAACCCTTTTAGATATAACTCACCATGATATAACCCTGGTTTAAAAGAAATATTCCCCCAATCTGACTCTGCTTCTGATATTTTTTTGAAAGTGGATTCAGCTGCAGAACCTTTAAAATAATCTTTTACCATTTCCTCGGCAGAATCTTTAAATGCTTCTTCGCAAATTTTTTGAGGCAGCTTTAATCCCTTGGCATAATGAGGATCATCTATATCCTCCCCATAAATATTTTCCTGCGATGCTTCCAGATAGAATAAGTCCATAAAATTATCGGGTTCATTAACTTCTTTTGTGCTTATATCATTCAATGCCCGTTGATAACCCGAGGGATATTCATCAATTTGCGGCGGTTCAGACTGAGAAACTTTTGTAACAATTCTTTCGAGCAAAGAAGGCTTTAAGTCGGATGAGCCATTGTTGGCGCATGAACAGAAAACCAATGGGAGTGCAAAATAGATTGCCTTTCTCATTAATTGAGAGATATATTTGTTCATAAAAATCTCTAATGTGAGAATTTAAAAGAATTTGTATAAAAACCTGCAAATAAAATTTGTCGAATAAACGTCGATTAATAACGCAAATATTTATAAAGCATTTTTTGATAATTTATTTATCTAATCTATTTGTTTAACAAATGGCAACGGAAGAAAAAAATTTTGACAAGATAAAGAGAATTATTAGAAATCAGGCTAATATTAGAAACATCGCTACTTCTGCGCACATTCATCATGGGAAAACGGCGTTTACCGACAATCTTTTGGCGGCAGCTGGGAAAATTGCAGCGAAAAATGCAGGTGATCTTGATGCAGGGATGCAAACTTGGCAACATGCAGATGAACAGGAGAGATTGATGACTGTTGACGCTGCGAATGCTACAATGGTTCATGAATATGCTGGGACAGAATATCTTGTAAATTTAATTGATACACCTGGTCACGTTGATTTTTCGGGAAACGTAACGCGAGCTATGAGGGCTATCGACGGAACAGTAGTTCTTGTTTGTGCATCAGAGGGAATAATGCCACAAACAGAAACAGTTTTGAGACAGGCATTAAGAGAAAGGGTAAAGCCGGTTTTATTCATAAATAAGGTAGATAGACTTATCAAAGAATTGAAACTCGGACCAGAGCAAATGCAGATGAGATTTAAAAAAATTATTGACAGTTTCAACACCCTTGTTGCACAAATTGCAGAAAATGATTTTAAACAGAAATGGCAGGTAAGCGTCATGGATGGAAGCGTTGCTTTCGGATCGGCCAGAGACAATTGGGCATTAACAATCCCATTTATGAAAAAAAAAGGAATCACATTCAGCGATATTTACAAAATTTATGATGAAACAAAATCTGAAGAAGAAAGAAAAGACTGGGTATGGAAAAATGCTTCGCTCTTTGATGCGATGATGGATGTAGTTGTAAAACATTTGCCGAGTCCTTTGGAGGCGCAAAAATATCGTATCGGGAGAATTTGGAGGGGAGACAAGGAATCAGAATTAGGAAAACAATTGCTTTCGTGTGATCCGAATGGCGAGCCGGCGTTTGTCATTACAAAAATTGTCATAGACCCTCGTTATGGAAAAGAAATTTCAGCAGGAAGACTTTTTAGCGGAACCCTCAAAGTCGGACAAGAAGTTTATATGAATTTAGCAAGAAAGAAACAAAGAATTCAGCAAGTTTTGGTGTATGATGGGATAAAGCCCGAACAGGTTGAAGAAATTTCAGCAGGGAATGTTTTTGCAATTGCCGGAATAGCATCGGAAGTTGGAGAAACTATATCTGTTAATCCTATAGAACCCTTTGAGGCAATCACTCATTTGTTTGAACCTGTCGTCACAAAATCCATTGCTGCAAAAAAAACTCAGGACCTGCCAAAATTAATTGAAATATTAAGACAAGTCGGCAAGGAAGATCCTTCGTTGAAAATTGAGATTAATGACGAGACGGGAGAATCACTGATTTCGGGAATGGGGGAGCTGCATCTTGAAATTATTGAAAACAGAATAAAAACTGAAAAAGGATTAGATATCCAAATGGGTCCTCCGATTGTTGTATTTAGAGAATCCGTGGCGAAGGCAAATGCCCAACCTGCTGTGGGACGATCTCCAAACAAACACAATGATTTCTTCATGACAGTTGAGCCTCTTGAAGATTCTATTAGTCAAGCGATTGCAGACAAACTTTTACCATCCGGAAGAATCAAGAAAAAAGATAAAACGCTTGACGAAACGCTTGTCGGACTTGGCATTTCAAGAGATGAGGCTCAACAATACAGAGACATTTACAAAGGTTGTGTTTTTCTCGATAAAACAAAAGGTATTGTCCAGATTGGAGAGGTCATAGAACTTTTACTTGATTCGTTTGAGCAAGTTGTTGATGCGGGACCATTGGCGAGAGAACCTTGCCTTAAAATGAAAGTAAGCGTTGTCGACATGAAACTTCATGAAGATGCGATTCACCGAGGTCCTGCTCAAGTATACCCAGCAGTCCGAGAAGCAATAAAAGAAGCATTCGCAAATGCGGGGCCTGCAATTTTCGAGCCTGTTCAGGTTCATCAGATTGAAGCTCCAAATAGCTTTATGGGAACAGTGACATCGTTGGTATCTTCAAAAAGAGGAAACTTAATTGATGTAGAACAAGAAGCATCTACTGTAATAATCAAGGCTGAAATCCCGGTTCAGGAAATGATTGGATGGACAAGTGATTTAAGAAGTGCGACAGAAGGCCGTGGCGTTTCAAGTCTCGTTAGTCAAACATTCAAGAAATTACCTAATGAATTACAGCAAAAAGTTATTCAGAAGATAAGGTCAAGAAAAGGACTGGCAGAAAATCAATAATAATTTTAAACAAAAATTTACCTTGTGAAATACTATCGAATTTTACGTGCAAGACAAAGAAGGAAAAAGTTTTATATTGTGAAAGATGGTTGTTCTCATGAGAGTAAAATTTCCAACGGGAGAACAAAGAAAATTCTTGAATATGATTATTTCCAAGACTAATTCTCCCTCATTAAGAGGGTTAATACAATTTGGATTTGATGTGAAATATTCTGCCCTGAAAAATTATTATAATGAACTTAGATTATTGCCGAAGAAAATTTTTGAAGAAATGTGCAGCGTTGCCGGACTTGATCCAAAATTTTTTGACATTGTTTTATTCGACAATAATTGGGGGAAGGTAAAGGGTGGGAAGATGAGTCATTAGATTTTTAAATTTAATAAGTCACCAGATAATTTTTAAAGTTAATTTAAATTAAAATTTAATGACCTTGTAGTCTAGTGGCAGAACGTGTCGTTGACTTCGACAAGGCCCAAGTTCGATTCTTGGCAGGGTCATTTATATCAAAATGAATAAAAACCCATTGCGATATCTTTTATGATGAAAAAAGAGGCGGGATTTGTGTTTGTTTTAATTATATTTTTTACACAATCTGTTTTTGCTGTTTCGGGAGTAAGCCCAGGAAGTTACGATGTGAATTTTGAGGCTGGAATTGAAAAAGATTTTAATTTTAGATTTATATTTGATGAAAATGTTATTTCGAAATTGTCGGTTGAGGGAGAACTTTCTAAATATGTTGTCTTGAATAAGTATAAAATTTTCGGAAGCGAGAATGTAACTGCAACTATAAAATTACCAGAAAAAATTGAAAATCCGGGGTCAAATAAAATAAGAATAGGCGCGAAACAAATTTTACCAGGCGAAGGCGGGATTGGAATTTCATCTGATGTCGGAGCTATAATAAATATTTTCGTTCCCTACCCTGGTAAATATATTGAATCCAAATTAATCATCCCCGATGGGAATATCGAAGAAACAAATTTTGTTTTTCTAAATGTCAAAAACTTAGGAAACTCAACAATAAAAATAAGCCCAATCGTGCAAATATTCTTGGATGATGAAAAAATAACCAGCGTAGATTTTGATTTAATGGAAATCCCGATTTTGCAAGATTATCAATTTAAAAAAGAATTGAGAATAAATTCTCCGGGGGAATACGGAGCTGTTTCGCTGATTAATTATGAAGATGGAACGTTTGAGAGAGATGAAACCTTTTTTAGAGTTGGAGAATTATTTGTAAAGGTAAATGATTATAAGAAAACTTTAAACAAAACACCAATTGAGGAATTTAATTTTGAAATTGAAAATCTTTGGAACAAAAAAATAGAAAAATTATATGCGAATATTTCTTTTCATGGGCATAATTTTTCTTCACCTTTTATTGAGCTTGATCCATGGGAGAAAAAGAACATGACTATTTATATAGATTCCACCAAATTAGGAGGACGAGTCGAGGCCGATTTGATTTTAAATTATGAGGGCAGAAGTCACACTGAAAAAATATTTTTCAACGTAGAAGAAAAAATTGAATTTTATCTTTATACTATTATTTTAGTTGTTCTTTTTTTAGTTTTTTACTTTTTTATCAAAAAGAGAAACAAAATAAAGAGAAGGAGAATTTGGTAAGTTTTTTATACATCAAGACTATCTTTATTTCATGAAGCTGAAAACGGTTTTTATTGTTCTAATTTTAGTTAATTTCTTTTTTGTGGTCTATTCTTTTTCTATAACCGGCAAGGCGACTTCTGGCAATGTAAATATTTCCATAGAGGATGGGTCCAGAATTGTCATTCATTCACCTCTTAATGAGACTTATAATTTCGAGCCAGGAGAATATCCTATTGATTTGAATGTAAGCTCCAATATTGCTTATACTGAATGGAGATATTCGCTTTATGATTTAAGGCATGGGACCACACCTGTTTCCGAATTCTCTTTTACTCCAAATAGCAGCCTGAACGCATCGAGATGGGAAAATAAATTGAAAGTACAAGCAAGAACGGCTACGGGAAATTGGGCATCAAAAGAAGTTATTTTTTATGTTAACGTTTCCAATACGGCGCCGGTTATAGGTGACATAGATGATGAAATTTTTAGCTGTGAAGGAACTGTATTAGAATATTTCTTCAATGGAAGTGACGTGGATGAAGACACCCTTCTTTCAGATATTTCTCCAAAGAATCCTTTTTACACTTCTTTTTTGGGCAAGTCTGGTAATTATATAAGTCTTTTCAAAATATTCTCAGGGACACTAAATAAAAATCATATTGGGACCAGAACCGAAATGGTTTCTGTGAACGATTTTTATAGTGATTCATGTTGTGTCGACAGCACCACTACCAATATTACAGTAATAGAGATTAATAATCCTCCTCGTTTAAGCGGGATAGGGGCACAAACTGTCTGGGTCACGGGAGACGATTCGAATTTCTATCATCAAATGGATGCGAATGACATAGAAGACGGAAACTCTTTTGACGGAAGATTAAGATTTAACATAAGTTTTTTGAATGATGAGGATTTATTTTCTATCGACAATTATTACGGGATAATGGATTATAACCCGCTACCAAGTCATATTGGAGTTTATTCCGTTCGTGTTTGCGTTGAAGATCGAGGGATTAGTTTTGTTCATGAAAATATAAGTTTATGTTTTCCCAGAGGAAATTGGAGAGAATCTGCGTGTGATGATTTCACGATTACTGTTACTGACGAAAATCGTCCTCCGGAAATAACTTACTACGTTCCTTCCGGAAACTTTTCATCTGAAGGAACAAATATTTCTTCTTTTTATGTGGAAACTTATGATCCTGATGGAACGATTCCCGATATAGATTGGTATGTCGATAACCAGCTAAAGGAGCATAATGAAAATATGTCTTTTGATAATTTTAGTTATATATTTGGGTGTGACGTTTCCGGAAATCATACAATAAAGATTATTGCAACGGATGGCTTGTTAAATGCGACCCATGAATGGAATATATCTGTTAGAATTGTCGCATGTGCACCGGAAGCTTCAACGGGAGGCGGCGGAGGGGGAGGCGGCGGAGTATCAAAATATTGCTTTGAATCATGGGTTTGTCCAGACTGGGAAGTTTGCCAGAATCTTGAAAAATCTTTTGATATAAATGGAATTTCCGAGGAAGATTACTATTATTCCAAAGAAATCTGCGCCCAAGAAAAATACAATATTAGTTCCTGTGGTTTTCAGATAAGAGCTTGTTCCGATATAAATAATTGCACTAATCCTATTTTTAAAATCCCGAAGCCCTTTGAATATCAAATCTGCCATTATACGGAAAACCCAAATTGCAACGATAAAATAAAAAATTGCCACGATGGGAGATGCGAACTTTTGGTTGATTGCGGAGGGCCATGTGGTCCGTGCCCGACTTGTTCGGACAAGATAAGAAATCAGGGAGAGTTAGGAGTTGATTGCGGAGGGCCATGTCCCTTCAAATGCGAAACAGAATTCCCATTTCAATTTAATTGGCTATTTATAATATTGATTATTGTATTGATTATTGTATTGATATTTATTATCTTGAAAATAAGAAATATATACAAATACAAAGCCCCACTTAGCAAAGAAGAAAAAAGGAGCCGTTATTAATAAATTATTAGTAATCTTTATATAATTTTATTTCATCTTTAACTAATGAGAAAGAGGGAAGCAATCGGAATTTTATTAATTATATTATCGATTTCTTTATTATTTTTTTGTTTTGTTTTAAATTTTTATATTGATGATGATGACGATGAAAAAAATACAAGAGAAGACTTTTCCGAAAATTTGTGTGAAAAAAATCTGCCTGAGGGGAGGAATTTTTTAGATGAAAAAAGATAATATATTGTTTGTTTTTTCAATCATGATATTTATTTTCAGCTTATTTATTTTTGTCGGGACTTGCAATTCGCTTTACGATTTAATAAAAATTACGGGAAAATCCGTCAGCACGGGGAATATTAATATAAGCATTGAACAAATAGTTTTGGTAAATTTTACTATTGATAATGTTGATTGGGGAAGTGGAGTTGTAAGTGAAAATGCGACGAAGGCGATTATAGACACAATGGGGAATGTAATTAATGGAAGCTGGGATCCCGTTAGTTCAGGGTTTGTCATTGAAAACATAGGAAACATAAATCTAAGCTTAAATTTTTCTTCCTTAAAAAACGCTACAACCTTTATTGGAGGAACGAACTCTTCTTATCAATACAAAATATCTAATATAGACGAAAACGCATGCGTTCCTCCCTCGGGATTTGATCTTGATAATTTTTACGAATTTCCATCCGAAGGGGTTTCTGTCAATATATGCAAATATTTTGTTCCCGGAAAAAATATTCTTTTTGATTTAAATTTAACAATCTCTTATGATTCAAACACGGGAAATCTGTCTGATACTATTACTTTGGCCTTTCAAGAATCTGATTAATTAAACAATTAAATTTTTTTTCAAGGTTTCTATAAAACTTTCTTCTTTTTCTTTTTCTATCGAGCAACCTGCGGCATAATGATGACCGCCAACTTCTGCATTTGTCCCGGGGTATTGCAGTTTAAATTCTACGACTGTTTTTTCAAGAATTTCTTTCAAATTTCTTCCTTCGCGTCCAACAATTCTTGCTGAGATTTTTATTTTGTCTTCATTGTAAGCCATTCCTATTAATATTGTTCCTTCTTTATATGTATTTGATGATGATAGCATCGAACAAATTGTTCCTACGATAACATCTTTAATTTGGTTTTTGGCATTTAAAATAACAAATCCGTCTCCCTTTATTTTGTCCATTTTTTCGGCTGCCCTTAAACCAGAAACAAGTTCTTGTTTATATTCCGTGTATATATCCAATGCCCTTGATTTTGCATTTTCATTTTCAAGACAATAGTATATTGCTATGTCGCTGTAGCCCAATCTTGAACATGAGTTTATCAAAAGAGAGATTTCTCTCACATCTTCTTTTGTGTTGAAAAATTTCAATATGAATAAATTCCCTAAAATGCTTTCTTCCCTAAAATTCGCTCTTCTTATCATTATCGCTGTAATTAATTTTGATGTTTCGGCCTCATTTAATTCGAGAAGAGTTTTTTCAAATGGTATTCCTGTCTCTCTTAAAATTTCTATCACGCCAATACCATTTCCTGTAACTCCTGGGATATAAGGCGAAGTTGAATATTCGAGTGTTCTTCTCAGGGGTCTTGTAGCCGGGTAAAGCACTACTCCTTTTTTAATTGTCAAGTCTGTGTTATCATTAATTATCTGTTGATTTATTTTAGAAAGTTCGGACTCCTGCCTGTCTCCTATCATGCTTATTATCGCCAATTTAGACAAATCCCTGTTTTTGGGTGAAATTGCCCGTGAAAATAAATAGCAAATTCCCGCACCTGTGCATTCATTGTCTTTGGGGTTATCAGATAAATGAGGATTAAGAATTTTTATTTTATCGTTTAACATTTCTTTTTTAATTTCGTGATGATCCAAAATAAAAATAGGCTCTCTTAGATTTTGAAAATGTTCGAGATTCCCGGAAGCAAGGTCGCTAAAAATTATTAATTCTTTGGGCTGTCTTAGAAGTTCTTTTTTAATTATTTCTTCTTCGAGTCCCTTTATTATTTTTATGGAAAATTTTTTATCGAGTCTCACAAGAGTTTTAATTAAAATCGCAGCTGATGTAATTCCGTCTGTATCATAATGACTAATAATTCTTATTGTTTTATTTTTAGATAATTCTAAAAATTCTAAAGCTAATTTTTCAACCTCTTTTAACATTATAACTCCTAATTACTTTTACTTTGTGAAATATCTTTTCATTATATTAAGTCTACTTTGAGCTTTCTGAATTTTATGTTTTGCTTTTCTGTCTGTGATATTTTTTTTAAGATGTTCTTTTATTTTTTCAACTTTTTTTTCTGCGTTTTCAAGATCTTCGTTTTTTTCTATGCCAAGTTCGATCAAATATTTCTTCAGCTTCTTACCGAATACTTTTGTTGTTGGAACTCCATACTGATCTCTTAATATCAATCCGATTTGGGATGGAGAATTTTTCTCGGATAGTTCTGAAATTATTTTTTTCAAATCTGATTCTTTCATCTTAACCCATGTTGGCTTCAAATTTTTTTCCATATCTTAAGGGGGAATTAGTGGTTTTTAAAGTTAATTGTAAATAAATTAAATGGCTGGGAGATGATATTTGAATAAATATTTTTGAGATATATTTAATAATTTAAAATGATATTTTAGATTAAAAATTTAATTTTAACAAATTATAAAATCATAGAAAGTTTTATAAAGTATTGTAATTATGAAATTACAACATGATAGAAAAAACGTTGGTATTGTTTGCTGGTTTGGTTCTACTTTTGGGTTTGGCAAGCGCTGCCAGCGAGAATGGATTTTCTATTACGGTTGTTGGTGCAGGCGAGTCTACTTCAAACAGAATATCAGGCAATTCTGGGAATACGGTTTTTTTTAATGTACAATTTAATAATTCTAATTCCAGTTACCAAAGTCAAACTTTAAATTTGAGTTTGTCCGGAACCAATATTGTTCAAATGAATAAAACGGTGAGCGGAAATGAAAGTTTTCAGGTAAGCTTCGTGATTCCATCTACACAAGCAACACAATCAAGAACGTTAAGTGCAGAGGTTTATAGTTCAGATATATTATTGGGAACCCCAACCGACAGTGTTTATTATACTGTAAATAACGCGAACACAAGTTTGCCTGGGTGCACTGATTCTTCTGCAATAAATTACAATTCTTCTGCTACGGTTGATGATGGATCCTGTATTTATAATGAAGATAATGATTTTACTTGTGAATTTGGGGAAACGGGTGATTTGGAAATAGTCGCTTTTGATATAACTAATTTAGGAAATGGCGATGAAGAAGAATGGAATCTGCTTGATAGCATTGAGATTGAGATTGAGATTGAAAATAATAACAGAAATGAAAATGTAGATGATGTTATTGTTGAATTAAGAATTTTAGATGAAGGCAATAATGATGTTACGTCTGATTTTGATTTAGATGAAGAAGAAATTGATATAGGAAGAATAAAAGAAAAAGATTCTAAGTTTGCTCTTTTTAAAATTTTGGAATTGCCTGCTGATTTAGAAGAAAGTAATTATAAAATATATGTAAAAGCATACTCGGAGAATGACGAGGAAACGCAGTGTGTTGATAGTTCAAGCGATTTTAATGAAGATAATTTCCATGAGATTGAAATAATAAGAGAAGATGATCCGGCTGTTTTTGCTGAAAGTGACTTGTTAAAAATCTTAGGTACATGCGGAGAACAAAATATCATAGCTAATTTTGATATCTATAATCTTGGTTCGGATGATGAAGATAGTGTTTTGGTTGTGTTAGAAAATTCTGAGCTTGGCATTTCAGAAAGTCAGGTTATATCGGATTTAAAGACGGGAAAGAAAAAGGAAATTACTTTTACATTCAATCTTCCTGATCAGTTATCAAAAAATGTTTACGATTTATTGGTCAGAACTTATTATGATTATAACGACGGGGACGAGAGGGAAATAACTTCATACGATGAAACTTCAGAAGATATTGACAGGGATTTTAATTTAAGACTTGAAGTTTTAAGTTGCCAATCTCCTGAACCAACAATAAACGCGAAATTAAATTCTGAAGCAAAGGTTGGAGACGATTTGATTATTAGCGTGACAATAAAAAATAATGCTGACGAAGAAAAAAATTTTGTTATTTCTACTTCTGAATTTGAATCATGGGCAGAATTGAAAGAAATAGATCCTTCTCTTTTGACGATTGGAGCAGGAGAGTCTGCTGAGGTTTTAATTTCATTATTGCCTAATAGTGAAGGCGTTAAATCATTCAAGATTAAAGCTGTATCTGATGGGCAAACTTCTGAACAACCAGTCTCGGTAATTATTAGCAAAGGTTCTGGATTGTTTAGTGGAATAGATAATTTATCCCTATATTTGTTAATCGGAATCGGTGTATTAATTGTTTTGATATTGATAGTTTTGATTATTAAAGTAACAAGAAAAACAAAGGAATCTTATTGATAAGTTTTTAAATATCGTTTCTTATAAATCTTAATGAATTATCAGTCTAAAAAAATAATAGGAATGTTTGCCAGATACTTTTTTATTCTTCTTCTTGGTGCTGGGAATTTGTATATTTTTTATAAGATTCTTATGCCCACAACTCTTTTTCTGGTTTCAAAAACTGTTGGCTTGTTCACGAATGTTTTTATTATCGATAATGTAATCAAGATGGCAAATTTTAATATCGAAATCGTACCTGCTTGTGTTGCGGGTTCTGCTTTTTTTCTGTTATTTTTACTTATATTTTCAACGAATGATATTTCTCCAAAAAAAAGAATGCTGGCGCTTATTGTATCTTCGGCTATTTTATTATTTTTAAATTATTCAAGAATAGTTTTTTTAATAGCAATAGCAAACAGCTTCTATTTTAATGTAATTCATTGGATTTTGTGGCACCTTGTTTCAATAGTTTTTGTAGTTGCCATTTGGTTTTTTGTTACAAAACTTTTTGGGATTAATTCTGTTCCGATTTATTCTGATATAAAATTTTTATTAAATATAAGAAATGAATTTAAAGAAAAGAAAAAATAAGATTATTCTAAATTATTATTTCGTTCTCGCATTGTTTCTATTATGAATTTTTCTATTGGGAGAACATCTTCACAATCTTTGATTGTTATCGTGTAACAATATGGATTCTTTGGAGATTGTACGACCGAGGATTCATTCCCCTTTTGTATTATAAAAACAACTCTATTCGAAATTGAACAATCTGTAAACACTTTCCCAGTTTCTTGGTAAACTTCAAAGTCCGTTGTCCCAGGAATCACTTCTCTCATCCCGACGACCGATTGTAAAAAACTTGCAAAAGCTACCGTCGCTATCGGGACATCTTCTCGACACTCGTCAACCTCTGGAGAAAAAGCAAGGATTCCTCCATATTTAAAATAGGTCAAATTACCATCAACCGAAACATTGTTTTCTCTTGGGTCATTTCTAAGATATAAATTATATGTTAAATTCTCGTGAGCAAAAGACTGGAATCTTGCATGATACGTTGTAAAATCTTCATAGGGTTCCACTGTCCAATCTACCCCGATATAATTAAATTTTTCAGGCTCTTTTGATTTTTCAAGATACAAATATATTCCAAAAAAAATAATAAACCCGACTATTACTATTGCAATAAACCACGCGAGTTGACGATTCTCTTTTTTTATAATTGATTTTTTTACGGTTCTATCATTATCCCTTTGGTCATTCTTTTCTTTGGATTTTGTCTTTTTTGCCATTTTGATAGTTGTAAAATTAAATATTTAAAGCTTTATATAGGAATGCATCGGCTCCCTTTTTTGAATCCCCTGTAATATAAACACAGTTATCTTTTTTATAGACTGACGAATTCTCTCCTTCTTTGAAAATAAAAAAAATGTCTTCACAGGTTTTTGTTGGCAAGTTTTTTTCACAATTTTCTGTTTCACAGGCTTCCTGATATCGTTGAATAAAATTTCCGATATTCATTAATATTTCTATCGCTCCCTCATTATTCAGGTCGTTGAAATAGATAGGCTTGCTATAATAATCTGCAATTGAAAATACTCCCTTTGCCTCAATATCTAATTCTGAAGGCAAATAAGAAAACGCGAAAACCTGTTGGCCGATTTGTGTTTGCCAAACATCATTTATATTATAAAACTCCACCCCATTTTCTGTTGTCTTGCTTTCGTCTTTGGAATCCCCTGCTTTATCAACCAGAAGCATTGATCCAACCAATATAAAAATTAAAATTATCCCAAGTATTATTTGGTTTCTTCTTTTGGCTTTTTTAATATCATTTTGATTTTTTATTTTTCTAATCATTATTATTTTAAAAAACATTTACTTATAAATATTTTCAAAAAAAAGAAAAAAAGAAAAAAAGAAAGGAAAAAATTCCTATCTTTTGTATTTATTGAACTACAAGAGTAGCTTCAGTAGCAGAAGTTCCTACATACTTCTTCCCAACAGTTGTATCAACTGCATTGTTAAGCAAGTATTGCGAGGCCTTTTCTGTATCAGCAGCATTATAACCAGCTACAAGCAGAGCCGTCTTCCCATTCCTATTAAAGGACTGGATTAAGAATTTACCTGCATCAACGCCAGTTTGAGCTGCGAAAGCTTCACCTGCATAAGCAGAACCCAATAAATCAGCAGCAACAGCATTTATAGCTGAACCACCTACAACGATTAAGTTTTTACCGGTTATTTTTGAAGTTTCAGAGTCCTTAACTACTAAAGCTCCTGTTTCGCCGTCAACAGCACTTCCACCAGCGAGTACCGATACTATACCGTATACTCTGTCGCTTGGAACACTGATTATAACCTGATCATCGTCAGCGTTTGCTTCGGGTGTTTTTATGATAAGCCCGTTATAAGTCATAACATCATTATCATAGGTCCCGATAGAGGTTAGTACTCCTCCTGCTGTAACATTAATATCTGTAGATTCTCCAATTTCTTTGCTTGTGGTTTCAGTGTTCCCACCTAACCATTTCATAGAGCCAGTAGCGTGTGTTAAGTTTACACCTCCCACATCTACCTGGATTGAGTTAGCAGCACCGTCATCGATGAAAGTCAAATTCAAATCACTATCAGCAACTGTAGCTAAAATTTGAACTTCTGTATCTCCAACGATTAAATCTCCCAAATCTACTTCAGATATAGTTCCTGCTACTGCAGTTGAATTGTAACGTGCACCAAACCTTGGTTTTATGGATGATGAAACATCTCCATTTACATCGCTGTAAAAGAGTTCAAGTCCACCAAAATTATCTACCCCAACACCTACTTCGTCTTCAGTCGATTCTGTAGCGGATTGATTTACCGCCCATCTAAGATAAATCTTATTTGTTTCGATATTTACTGTCGTTCCTCCACCAACATCTGCATTACCAGATATTTTAATAGCATCTTTCTCGCCACTTAGCGCTTCGATGATTAAAACAGGGGCATCTTGAACAGTAGCTGTAGAAGTCAAGTCAGTACTATTCCAAAGATCTTCTGTTAGATCAAAATAGACTTTATAGTCTTTATAATCTACGTCTGTTAGACCTTCGAATTTTACTTCAGCATAATTTTCTGGAAAGATAAAACTCCCTCCAGCGTAGACAACATCATCTGTATCTCTTGTTTGTTTATAGTTATACTTAACACCTATGTATCCTGCAGCAACGCCTGGATTTGACCAAGTCCAAACCCATTCTGGGTCATCTGGGTCTTCTCCAACGTATTCTTCTCCACTGGAATAGGTTTTACTAATATCTTCTCCAATCTTCAAAATTACTTTACTTAATTCTGGAGAGTTAGAGTGGTAACCTACCGAAGAAACATAAACTCGCATTCCATCGATTTTTTTCGAGGAACTTGTAGATATAAGTTCTCCATTAACCTGTGCCTTATCGCTGTAAACATCGTCTACAGTAAATGTCTTTCCTTTGTAAGTGTAGCTCTCACCGATTGCAAGAGAAACTTCTTCGGAAGTCGTTACTGTAAGACTTGAAGCGGTCATAGCACTAACTTCGTATCTCTTTCCTAAAAGATCTAAGTAAAGAGTGTCTGCATCTGCATCTACAAATGTTGAATTAAAAGCATCGTCAAATACATATCTGTATTCTATAGCTTTATCATTTGTTAAAGCAACCTTTTCTGCATACTCATTATCATCTAAAGTAGTATTCAGTTGGATGCCTGTTGCAGTAAGGATAATTTGTTCCTGTATATTGTAGTCCTGAGCTCCTGTTCCATCTCCATCGTCCCAGTTAATCTTCGTATCAAGAAGACCTGAAACTTTTGCATCTGTAATTGTGGCAGGAATTTTTCCTGAAACGATACTTCCTCCAAGAGGAATTTGATCTTCAGTTACTCCTTCGCCACCAGTTAGCGAAACTGAACCAGCATTTTCTGAGTTCAAATTAGCAACTATGTTTGTAGCAGCGGAGAAATCAGAAGGAGCAGCATTGGCACCATAAACAACAGCGGTACTTCCTACGAAAGGGTCTGGATAGGAAGCAGCAGCAGCCGCACCTATTGTAGCACCTACCATAGCAACACTACTTAAAACTGTTATAGCTTTTCTAAATATATTATTCATTATTATTAACCTCCTTTCAGCACTATCAGATTAGCCGCCTTCTTCAAGGCCGCGAGTTTCGCGTTCAACTTTTCTAATAGCCTGGCCGGTTCTTATAACTTAGGGAGCGTTATAAGTTTGTTATTACTAGGGTCCCTGTATGAACACTGACTAGTCAATGCATTATTGATAAACAATAACGCTTGTTTAGTTATCTTGAAAATAGTTTATAAACTTTGCCATAAATTTTTAGTTAAAAACCAACTTTTTTCATGGTTTATTTATAAATCTTTTGTTATTATATTTTAAGATAACGATTTAAAAAAAAATAAAAAAATATATATAAAATATATGGTCGAAAAACACATATATAATAAAAACATAGTATTTATATATATGGTTAAATAAGAATATGTATGGCACAAATAAGAAAAACCAAAATTAGATACGTTGAAGTAAATGCAAATAAGGAAAACTTCGTCTCAAAATTTATAGGGAAATCGACTGATCATGATTTTTCTGATGTGAAAATGTTGCGAAGCTTATTAAGCAATGAAAAATCAAGAATATTATATATTTTAAAAAAAGAAAATCCTTGTTCTATTTATGCTCTTGCAAAAATTCTTGGAAGGGACTTTAAGTCTGTCAGAGAAGACGTTTTGTCTCTTGAGCGATTTGGATTTTTAGAATTCATTTCGGAAAAAAGGGGGAAAAGAGAATCGTTGAGGCCCGTGCTTTCAGTCGATAGTTTGCAAATAATTATTAATATTTAATCTGATTTACAAATCTTTAATCTAACAACCAAATTCGCAGAATTTCCAAGATTTCTTTGTGCTGAAGAAAATTCTCCCGAACAATTTCCCTCTTTAATCTCAAGTAAACTATCTCCTTCTTTAATTAAAAAGTCAAACTGATATGATTCTATTGTGCTTTCGGTTTTTATAATATCGGCAAAAACGTTCTGGAGCGTTTTATTAAGGTATTCGCAGGTGTCGATGTTTAGATTCGCACATTTTTTTCCTGCGTAACAACTCTCAAATAAATCATGCAAATCTTCGAATTGGGGTTCGAAAACAATGGCACATTCTGTCGTTATTTTCATTATCGCTCCGAGCATATTATCAACATTTGAGCTGGATTGTTCTTCGGGAGATTTTAATGAAAGGATTAAAAAAACCATTACTCCTACAATTACCAAGATGACTATCAAGACAAAACCGACCATTTCCTGCTGGGCTTTGTGATTATTTTTCATTTATTTTGACTCCTACGACTATTTTTCCTATTCCGCATTTATCATAAACCCCGAAATTATTTATTTTGCTACATATAGAAATGAAAGTGGAATATTCTTTTATGTTTTTTTGTCCGTTGTCTAAAATCTCATAATAGTTGCAGTTCGTTTCTGGGCATTTGATTGTCTTGTTGAACGATGGGTAAATTATGTAAATTTTGATTGAGGCAACTGGCCAGAAGTTTTTATATTTTTCAGAAAATTTGGTTGACATTATCTTTAATTTATCTTCGTCTATTGTTAATGTGTCTGTTGAATCATAAGATAACTCGGCCATGTCCGCGATTACTTTTAATGATGATATTGCCTGTTCTGTCTGCATCCTATCTGCATTTTTATTTATGTCCCGAAATTGAATAGCTAAAAAAAATAAACCAACCAGAACAAAAAATAAAAAAACCGCCAAAATCATAAACGCCATTTGCTGAATTTTCATTTGTGCTCTTACCATAATTTACATAATTCCCTTTCATTTTTAATTTGTAAGCTTTTTGATAAAATATTAAGGGAAATAATCTCGTCTGAAGTTGAATTCACAGTGAAATCTTTCCAAAATAACAAGTCGCTTTTGAGATTGGTGTTGCAATTTCTTGCATTTGAGATATCTGCCTTTTCGCTATATAATTCTGCAATTGAAGATGTTCTTTGCAAAAGTCTATTGATATTGCAATCGTAAACCGTTTTATCTGAAAAAATTGCTGCCAATAATAAATTGTCTACGTATTTTATTATTTCTTCTTTTTTTTCTACAACACCTTCCTCGTAAACAGAATCGCAGTTTGATAAACATGTACCATAAATTACTATGTCGCAGTTTGCCGATGAGCCGAAACAAACTTTTATTTCTGAACCAGAACAATTTTCTATTTTTATATTTGGGATATTTAGTTCTTTTATCTCTTCGGATATTTCATCAGGAGAATTAGAGAAACAATATTCTTTTGAAGTCAAAAATATCATGTCGCTTACTTCATAAGGAAAATTAAATGGTTTTGAAGTAATGTAAAATTCTTTTCCTTCGTTTAATTCCGCGGAAAAAATATATTTATTTGGTATTATTGTTCCTGCTCCGAACTGATTCCATTTGTTGTTTGTTTTTGTTGAAACCGAAATTTCATTTTCTCCAAAATTTCCGACTGAACAAAGATTTTTTATTTTTATCTCTTGCTTGAAAGTCATTTTGCTGAAACTTCCTTCGGCAAAACCTGCCTGCATTGGGTCAGTTAAAATTGAAATTTGTTTTGCTATCTCACTGTCTGTCTGATATTTTTTGGTGTCTCCTATTTTTGTGGCGCCATACACAGCTAAAAATAAAATCAATCCGCCCACAACTATTGCGAAGAGCCAGACAAAATTAAACTCACCTCTTTTCATAATAAAATATTGGAGGCATAGTTTATTAATTATTCTACACTAACCAACCTGTCGTAAAAGTCTTTTTTTATTAATATATTTTGAGAGACGGGAATACAATACGGATTTTTGTTTTCAATTATTTTTGTAATGTTTAGATGATTGATTAATTTGTATTCCATGCTTTCCGCAAATTGCGATGGGATTAAAAAAACATTCGCTTCATAAATATCATAATTTTCCAGTTCCTTATAATCTGCCTGATTGCCAGTTATTTTGGCTGAAAGATTTGCAAAACAAATTTTTTCTATCTTTGGAGGAAGATTAATTTCAAAATTAAATTCTGTTGATTGACTGATAAAGGCTGAATCCACGGATTCCTGAAAATCACGATAAAATAAACCAACTTTTGAAGTTTTTTCTATGTCTAAAAAATGTTTTATCGTGAAGAAAGCTACAAGCAAAAAAATAATTATTAAAAAAATTGCAAAAATTACGCCGAATGACATCCCAATGGATTCTTGTGCTTTTTTTTTCATTTTATAAAAAATTATCGCTCGGTTTTACGATTGCCGAACAATCTGCATCTTCATTTTTAAATTCGTCCCTGCATTTTATATAATATGTTTTATCTTTGTTCCATTCTGCGACGTGGATTGTTGAATTTGCGTATGGCATTTCGACTCCTTCTTCAAAGCTAAAATCACAGTTGTTGAAGCTATAAGCGCACTCGCTACTTCTTACTGTGATTATTTTCAAATTTTTATTTTCTTCGTAAATTCTCGTTATTGTTGGGGCACTTGTGTCTATATCAAGATTAAATCTAATCATGTCTTCCACAACATTCCCCCCTGCATCGATACATCGAATATAGTATTTGTGGTCGCCTGAAGCTAAATCCTGTCTTTGGGTGCTGATCCCATCTTCATTGTTTGTATCGTAAAACATTATATAATCGTCTTCGTCTCCTGTTGTCGAATAGTAGCAGATTGATTGCCCGTTATTGCAGCCAAAAACGGTCTCGGCGTACAATTCTATTGGAGCGGGATTTACTGATCCGGAAAGCGTGCTGTTTGGCATCAGATAACTTAATTTTAATTCTGTACTGCCTCTGAGGGAAAATACGAAACTTTCCTTATTTGTTATTCTATCATTAATGTCGCTTTCGGGTTGGTCTTGGCATCTGACGTAGAAATTGGTTCCGTCTCGTGCTATGCCACTTAATTCTGTCTTGCATGTAAACAAGTAGTTTGCATTTACCTGATATAGTTCATTCGAGCATGTCATTTCATTTCCCATGTTTTCGTAACTTGTATCCTGAAAGTCCCATTTGCAATCGGCAGGTTCGTTGACGTAAAATTCTACATCCACGGAATCGTAATTTTCTGCAATACATCCATTGTTTTCAATTGACGTTGCTTTTATTTGGGGAGCTGTTGTATCGGGGCTTGGGTCAACACATAGATTTACTGCGTACTCTGCTGAATTCTCGTTCCCGTTTTTATCTTTGCATCTTATGAAAAAAGTCATGTCTTTTCCATTTTGAAGTATCAACGATGAATTTTCGAATAATTTTGCTCCTGGAAGTGAAAACTGTTCGGTATGATTGTAGGAATATAAATTGCTCCCGCCCATAAATGAAATCATGTCATCGAATTTTGTTGTGTGATTAAAATCTATCTTGCATTGTGCTGGTTCGTTAGTTTGAATCCCAAACTTTAATGGTGTAAATGCCTGCAAACATCCGTCTTGATTATTGGTTGATATTATACTGAATCCCGGGCCAGGAGGAGATGTTTTTATATTTGTATATTTATGGCCATCTGTTAGTTCTTCTGTGTTTGGTTTTATCACCGGCGAATTCACGTCTCGCGGATTAATGTTTACACATTTTTCTTCTTTAGTCCCGATATTTACGAGTTCGCAATTCTGACCGAGTGATTTACATCTGTATTCGGAACATGGGAGAGTTGGATCGTTGCATTTTTCGCAATCGTTTCCGCCAGAAGGAGCTTGGTATGGCAAGCAATCAAATGAAACTGTTTTTGTTTCGTATTTTTTATACATTGCTATGAAAACAATGGCGCCTACGCCCAACCCTGTTAAAAATGGATTTGCACTGAACCATCCGAGATTTACGGCTTTATATGTAGCCAGACTTTGCCATGTGAAAGAACCGGCTGCCATTGCTGTTGAAAGAGATTGGGTATTTTGTTTGCTCATCCCAAATAGACTTCCAATTAAATAACCCGCTCCGTATGCAACCGCTGCCCACTGAATACCCGTTGCAAGAGCATCAGGAAGCCCCCCCGCTTCCAAACCTAATTTACCTGAAAGAAAGTGTTTACTTGTTTGCTGCCCAACACCTCCTGCTCCCCGCACAGTTTCGATTTGAGCATTAGTTAAAGAATAAACTTTATCTCCTGAAACGAATGTTCCGCCGTTAGCGGACAGGGTGATGGGGGTATCTTTTGCGATGAGGATTGTTTCTCTGGCTGGCATGGATGAAAATGGCCCCATTTCTGCAAATTTTACGACTTCGACCTGCACAGCTTCTTTTGTAATTAGTGTTGATGACCTTGCAGCGATTCCTTCGGCTACCTGAATTCCTGAAACAGGGGTTGGTGTTTGGGCGAGTGTATTCCCAGTTATAATTATTTTATCGATAAATCCTGCAACCATCCCCGTGAAGCCTCCGCTAATTTTATTTATATTGTTTGGAGAAAATTCTTTTTTGTCATTGTCAGATTTCCATTCATATCCATCATCCGTATATTTTCCTAAATAATTTACGTATCCACCGCAATCGCCGAGAGCTGCACAAACCCGATTTACGTCCAAGGCCCAGTCTTCGTCTTCGCATTCACAATTTTCTATACACTCCCAACTTCCATCAAGAATTCCTTTTTCATATTTAATTATACATTTTGCGCTTGCCTGGGCACAAGTTTGTTGATTTATTGTTCCTTCCCAGAATTTTAATCCGGGGGGATAGTTTGGAACACAAATCCCATCAGGGTTTGTTGTCATTGTTTTTTCATCTTCTTTTTCTGTCCCGCCCCATGCAATTTCTCCTGTAATCGGCGAAATTACGTTGCCTGTCGCTGTTGGGTTTGAAAAGACTGTCTCTCCTGCTGTTGGGTTTGAAAAACCGGTTTGCTTTGAAGAATCGGATTTCGCAGAACCAAGGATAATTCCTGTTATAGAGGGAAGCCATAAGCAATCTCTTTTATCTATATTCAGACAATCTTCTTGCTCATCTTGTAATATGCAATCTTGCCATCTGTTTACTCTGCACGCGCTTGTTGAATAATCTCCTTCGGATGTTTTTATTGAACCTTCAAGGCAAATCTCGTTTCGATACTCTGCGCATGGCTCAACTTTCACTTGGCCGTCAACACAAATTTCTCTAAAATATCTTGAACCAACTGAGTCCAAGCCATTCCCGACTTCTCCATCGTAAACACACCAACTTTCTCCATTTAATTTCTTATCGCCGTTTCTATCTACACATTCTGTTTTTTTACAATAATATTCACTCCCTGATGGTTTTCCTGTTGAGCCATCCCATTCTGCACATCTTGTTCCAAGAAAATAATCACAATTTCCACAGTTTTTGTTTGTCCCTGAATTTGGGGAGCAGATTGTATCGGGCTCGGCTATTCTTCCTCTATTCCAACTCTTATCTTTATTTGATGAGTATACATTCTCCCTGTTGCCACATGAATCTACCCAGTAAACCTTCCCTCCATAACATATTGTCGAAGTTTGTCGTGCGCAAATCGTATTTAATTCTTCGGCCGAACATAAATAATCTTTATAGAATTTCTTTCCCGAAGATGATGAATTCACACTTTCGATGGTTTCTGGCGCGCTGCATTCAGCTCTCGTTGTAAATTTGCAAATTTTTTCGTAATCTTTTTCATAAACACAAGCGCCCATATCCTGCGATTGAGCTGTCGCAATGCATTGGATTTCTGAATTTATATCCTTCTTAAAATTATTTTCCACGCCGAAAAAATTTGAAAGTTTCTTGCATCTGACTAACGAAACGAATGCTGCCTGATCTGCAATAATACAACATCCGGGTTGACACTGTGGGACTTCGGCTAATTCTCGTTCATCCCATGTGCCTCCACTTGAAACACAAATGTTCTGGGGCGTGTTCTCCATACATATTCCTTCGTCTGAATCATAACAGGTTCCAAGTTTGCAATATGATGTTGTTTCGCATGAAGTTTGAGAGATTTTGTAGTTTGCCGCACAATCATCTTCGTTAGTATTCAGGCAAAAAGCGCCATCCTTTGTTTTTTCGCAACAACTTGTTGGTTCTGACAAAGATGTATCTGCGGAAACATTGTCTGCAGAATAAATTAAAAATGAAAAAGCAAAAGTTGAAAAAAGCAAAATAGTTAGTTCAAAACTTGTAACAAATTTTTTCTTCATCCGACATATCCTGCAGGCCACGTCAAACTTTTGCTTGCGAATTGAAATTTATTTTCAAAAGATTTACTATTTAAAATATAGATTGTGGTCCCGTCGTCTCTTTTTATTTTTTCAATATAATAATCCTGGTAGATTGACATAATTGAGTCCACATCGGCGTCTCCGTAAAATGTTTCATACTGAAGAATCACTGTCGATATCATAAGCATTTCGTATAAAGGCGAGGCTATTTGTACATTAAACCTTGAAAATTTGTTTGAGCCAACTGTCGTAGGAGACTGTATATTCACATTAACGACACTGGGGTTAATTAATATCGAATAATTCAATTTACCTGATGTTACTGAATAACCTCTGTCTTTTAAATCTTGCAAAGAATTTTCATAGCAAAGATTTATTTCTTGCGTCACATCTTTTTCTATTTGTTGCTGAAATGTTGTTTTAAAAAAGGTTGCTGTATTGTACATGTTTTATAGTATTCGTTAGTATAACAAAGATACGTAAATTCCTCGCTCTTATAATTGTAAGTAAATTCTGAGTTAACGAATCCGGCATTTTTTTCAAGTTTTAAAATTGATTTTTCTACAGTTTGCTGAACGCAATTTTCGAAATCTAATTTGTTGCCTGATGAAATAAATGTTGGTCTTACGTATAAAAAGAAAACGAGGATGGCGGAAACGATTAAAATCGCCAATATAATAAAAATCGTGATCTGCCCCTTTTTCGCCATATTTATTTCAACCATGCTTTATTTATAAATATTTAGACGGGATTAATTATCAACGAACATCCTGTCGGCGTATTTCCGAATTCATCTGTGCATTTAATATAATAATTTTTGCCTGTCGAAATTTCGATTTTATGAGTTTCGCTTAACTGAGTTGTCTTTTCATTTGAATTCATGAGGCAACTTTTTTCTGAATAACTACATTCTGCTTTTTCATTTGTAATAAAATTAAGGGTATTCTCCCCTCTCCATACTCTTGAAATTTGAGGCGATGAACTGTCAAAGTTAATTTTAAATTCTGTTTCGGAACGTGCATAATCTCCTGTTTCGTCCGTGCATTCTATAAAAATTTTGTTTGTACTTGATCTTACATTAAGCGGCTGTTTATGGATATTTGACTCTCCTGTTTCAAAAAATTCGATTGTTTTTTCATAGCCAGAAAATGAATATGAACATATATGCCTAATCCCGCCACCCGAAGTTTTCACTTGTAATTCAATTGAGGAAAATGTTGTCGAACTTTTGAAGTCTTCATTTGGCAATACTTCATCAATCGCAATTTTGTTCCCGGGTTTTTTTAAAGTATATAGAAAGCTTTGTGTATTCGCATTCCCTGTCCCATTTAACCATGGCTGATCTATGCATCTTACATAGAAAATATTTTCGCTTGATGCTAACGCCAAGGCTGTACTGCACATATACCCAAGCGTCGAAGATGGCGATAATAAATCTTTGTCACAAATCATTTGGTTTGACATAAGAGAGTAGTCCTTGTCTGCAATATCCCACCTGCATTCTGAAAGTTCATTAGTAATTATTTGTGAACTTGTCTCTGTTTTATCGAAACTAATTAGTTCGTTGTTTCCCGGGTTTAAGGATTTTATTCTTGGCGGTGTTTTATCGGGACCTTCTTTCACGCATAGGTTTATGGTGTAAAAATCCGGATTTTCGTGTCCGTGAGTATCCTGACATTTTATATAAAGATCAAGTTCGCCTGTCCAGTTTCCCCCTTGGCTTTGCCCATGACTTGGGTCCGGAAGAGTGAATATAGTTGTGTGATTATATAAGAAATTATTCCCTCCAATATCAAATTCCATGTCTTCAAAATTTTTAGTTTGAAGGTCAAACTTACATTGTGCTGGTTCATTAGTTTGGATTCCGAATTCCAAATCTGTATAAGCATCTATGCATTCGCTCGTTGATGAAGAAATTTTGAAACCTTTATCAGTAATTTGATTGTATTTTTCGTTTTCCGAAATTACCCCGTATTGGGGAGTGATTGTTGGCGGAGTTGTATCATCCGGATTTTTATCTATACAAAGTTCTTCTGCTGTCCCTTTATTTATTAATTCACAGGCTGCACCCAGACTACTACACCTATATTCGGAACATGGTTTAAGCGAGTCGCCGTTGCACTCTTCGCAGTTGCTTCCCCCTTTTGGCGGCTGCCATGGTTTGCATTCAAATTCAACGATTTTTGGTTTGCAGTCGTTGCTTCCGAAAAAAAGAGAAAAAACAATCAATGCAACGCCGACCCAAAAGAAAATTGGATTTAATGTTGTTTGCAACACCATCTCATAGCCCAAAACTCCGCCAACGATTCCACCTCCTATTGACATTAAGATTGAACCCATTGGTGCAAGTTTTAACACTTTTGCCAGATACATTCCTGCTATCATTCCTATCCCTGCGCCTATTGCAGCACCAGAAAATGGTGCGAGTGTTGATCCCAATGAAGATTGCCAGACAGATGCTGTGCCCAAGCCTTCTAATGTTAGGGTTGATAGCCCCACGCCATAATAAGAAGCGACCGCGACTACTCCCATCGCATAGCCAATTCCCGCAACTCCAGTTCCTAATTTCATAAGGTCTTCGTCAACGTTATAATTTTCTACTTCATTCTGCGTTTTGATTACTCCTGCTGCTTCTAAATATTTTGCATAATTTTCTACTTCTGCAATTTGGCCCTGGATGGGCGTTGCTAATCCCTTTAATTTGGCTATCCATGATTGACTTAGTTTTGGAGATTTTGTAATTTTATAATTCTCAGAGTATTCTCCCAAAATATTTACTTCTCCACCGCAATCGCCGAGCCCCCGACAAAAATCGTTCATTTTCTGGCCGAATTCCTCACTAAGACAATCTTTATTATATTCTATTTCACATCCACCTGTAAATTTTGGTTTGTATACAACTGTACATTTTTGATTTGCCATCCCACAAATCGATTTTGCGATGGACTGATATCTTTCGTTTTTCAAGTCAAATCCTGCAGGATATTTTGGGGTACAAATTTCAAAATCGAAGTTATCTGCTATATCTACTTTTTCTATTCTGCAGTTTAGTGTTTCTGCGCATTTTTGGAGTCCGTCTTCTTCCGAATTCAGACTTATACACTCTCTCCAGTTATTCACGACGCATGCGGAATTTCTGAACTCTATTTTTGTTCCGTTTATCTCGGCCGTGTTACTCTGAATGCAAATTTCATTCCTGTAATCGGCACATGGTTCAACTTGTATTTCTCCGTTGTTGCACACATATTTCCAATGACGAGAACCGACGACATCATCGCCGTTGCCTACTGCTCCGTCATAAACGCACCAGTTTTCTCCATTTTTGTAAGTCTCTCCTTTAAATGTGCATGATGTTGCTTTGCAATAAAAATTACCCGAATTGACGTTGAAGTTATTTGACGTTGCAGAGTCGCAAATTCCGCCCAAAAATCGATTGCAGTTTCCACAAGTCTTGCTATTGGCATTCCCATTTGTGAACAAACAAGAATTTTCCAGAGAGACAATTTTCTCCCAATATTCCTGATTATTTAATTTTGAAAAGTCATAAATGTTCGCTTTGTTACCGCAGGAATCTAAAAAATAAACTCCATCTTTCCCTTCTATGCAAGTGGTTTGGTCTGTTTTCTCGCAAGATGTGTTTAGTTTTTTTGAGGTACACAAAAATCCTTCGCTGAAATCTCCATTGTAATTTAAACATTCTACTTCTGAAACAACCTTGCAGTTTCCACCAGCCAGCACACAGGCACCCTCTTTTTCTGTTCCAGATAGCTGCAAACATTGGAGCTCGTTAATTTTTCTCCAATCTACTGTAGTACTTGCGCCAATGGCCCTTATTTTTGTATCTGTCTCACATTGCCCAAGTGTTTCAAAGATTGTGGTTTCTCCCAAAACACAACAACCCTGAACAGCTCCTGGCAAATTACAGTTCGGATCCCGAACCCATTCGTTTTTGCAATCAGATTTCAAAACATTTTTGTCGAAAATCCCCAAGTCGGAATTGTAACAACAGCCCTTTTCGCAAAAAGACGTGGCTGAACACAAAGAACCTTCTGCAAACTCTCCTTCACAATTTGTTCTGTACGATGTCCCGCATTTTTCTCCATCGATATTTAAGGAGCAACAGCCGGGCAATTCTTCAGCCAAAATTGATGGGATTGACATTAAATAAGAAAATGCAAATATTGAAACTATCATCAAGAAGGATTCTGCTCCGACAATTATTTTCTTCATATTCCCGGAGGATACGCGCAACTCCTTACGCTAAATTTAAATTCATTGCCGCTGACTCTGTCAATTACTTTGTATATTCTATTGTTATTGTATTCTATTCTCCAGATTTTGAATTTTGGGTAGAGAAGCATAAATCCATTATATTCAAAATTGCAATATTCTGATTCACTATTCACGATTTCTTTCGAGATTTTTATTAGTTCGTAAAGCGAAGAAATAATATTCGTGTCGAAGTTTTCAAAATTTTGCGAGCTTTCTTCTTTTGAAATCTGCATTTTTTTATCTAATTTGACATTAATTCCTCCGGGAACGATTTCTATTGAATAATTTGTCGCACCACCGCTAACCGAGAATCCTTTTCCCTCGAAATCTTCCTTCATTAAATTAAAACAATTTTGCACCTCTGTTTTTGTGTCGCTTTTTATTTCTTCTTCTATTATCTCGTTTAACATTGGGAATAAATTGTAACAAGAAAGATAGTAGTCGGCTTGGTAGCACAAGAAGGTATAATTTTCTCCATCGTATTGCACTGATTTTTTTGACCCCAAAATTCCGCCGTTGTCTAAAATTTTCTGTATTGACAATTCTATTGCTCCTTTGACGCATTTTTGAACCGAAGTTTTTGGATTTATTTCCTGGGGAATTTCCGAATCAGGTTTTATCAAAAGAAAAAAAACTATTATTGCTGAAACTATAATAATTGCGAGGATAATGAAAATTGTCAGCTGAGCTTTTTTATTATTCATTTTTGCCCTCCCATAACATATTTATCGCTTTTTCGATTACGTGAGACTTGTTCCTGAAATTCCCTCTTTTTAAAATTTCGTTTATTTTTTTTACCGTATCTCTTTCAACGGTCGCTGAAATTCTTTCTTTTGCAATAGTATTACTCCGTAATATTTTATCATATTTAGTAATATTATTATTTAAATGTTTTGAATATATAAATATTTAAAAAAAATATTGCCATCGTAATTATCATGAGGCTTGAAAAAATTTTATTTGGAATGATTTTAAGCATTGGGACAGTCGGATTATCGTCCTGTTATTCTATCCCTCATCCAGACCTTATAGATGAACAGCCTAAATTAATTAGGTATGAAGATTGGGTAATGGTCACGAAAGTTCCTTTTGAGGTAAAATATTTAGAATAATTTAAATAATATAATTGATTTATTTTAAAATGAAAGTGAAGTATTTGATCGCATTGATAATTAGTGTGATTTTAATGATATTGTTTTTCATTGCTTTGGGCAATAATTTAGTAGACGGGACCGATAAATATGGATGTTTTATTGCAGCAGATTATTATTGGGATGAAGAAGCGGGCGAATGTATCCGAAGTTGGGATGAAAAAAATTATTGTACTGATGAACAAAGGGTGGATGAATTTTGCGTGATGGAATATCGTCCGGTTTGCGGTTGGTTTAAACAAGATATTTTATGCGTAAAATATCCCTGCGCTCAAACATATGACAATTCATGTGTGGCTTGTCATGACGAGATTGTTTCTTATTGGTCGGAAGGAGAATGCCCAAAATAGGGTTAGCACTGATTAAAAATAACTCGGTTATCGACGCCGGATTTTTCCGGTTCAATATTGTGGATTCCTTCACATAAAAATAACTGATTAGATACTCCATTGATTTTAGTTGAATAGAGATTCGTATTTTTACTTACTCGAATTTCGTTCGCGATACCATTAATTTCCAAGATAATTGTCCTGTTTTCGTTTATATCTGTATTGAAATTTATTCCTGATACCGTGATTTTTGCACGACCGTTTATATTTGACTCGTCAATTGTACCAGGGTTTAAAAGTCCAGAAATTGGGATGGCAACGAGAATGCCGATGACCGTTATAATTGAAAAAATAAAAACTATGATTCCTATGATTAATCCTGCTATTGCCAGACCTCGTCCTCTTCTTTTACGGTCGGATGTTTCAGAAATTCCAATTGACGAAAATATAATTCCCAAAATTGCAAAAATGCCAAAAAAGCTTAGAATAAAACCTATGATCGCAAAAATACTCCATGATCTTTCGTTTTCCATGTAACAATTATGAAACTATCTTTTTAAAATGAAAGCTGTACAATAACTTACAACATGAAAGAATTTTTGAGGAGTTTAATCATTTTCGACTCTTGGGGCCAGAATAAAACCCATTCCCATTTTTTCTCCTGGGAAATCTAATCTTAGGGGGTAATCGCTTGAAAAATTTACAACAACTGTGTCAGATGTTTTGGCGGCTTTTATGAATTTCATCATATATTCTAAAGAATATTTTGATCTTGATGTGCCTGAAATTTCAGCTTCGATGTCTGAAAATTCTGACCGTGCGGAATTCAAACTTCCTTTCCCTTCAATTGTAAAAGATTTTTCTTCTGTTGTAAGAATGCAAGAGTCGGCTACGACCTGGGCGTCTTCAATCGCCTGTGAGAAGCTGACTGAATTTAATTCGACTTTGGCAGAGAAAGAAAGTTCTGGGATATCTTTATCCTCGCTCTCAATATTTATCAAAGATAGTGTAAAAATTCTTTTTACTTTGTCAAAGATTGAAATTTTAAGTCGGTTTTCTTCCTGTTCCAAAACTACGCTTGAAGACAACGATGCTCTCTTGAGTATTTTTTTCAGGTCTTCGAGATTTACCCCCCAAACTTCGTTGCCTGAAGAATATTCTGAAAAACTTTCTTTTGGCAATTTGTAAATTACGAGCGCAATATTAGCGGGGTCAACGGCAACAATACTCATGCCGTCTTCAAGAATTTTAATCCGAACTTCCGTCACGATTTCAGAAATTATTGAGATTGCATCAGAAAGCAATTTTGGATTATCGAGTTTTAGTATCATGTCATAAAAAAATTAAAGAGATTTATAAGGATTATTGTGGCGGAGATATATTACTTATATGCTTATTTTATCCGCCGTCAGTCAGTATTGTGTCTTGAATTTCGTTTATAGAAGAATGGTATTTATTTATCCTCCTAAATATCGCAACCTTCCGGGCCTTGGTTCGTAAATTTGGCCTTCTTCCAAAAGTTTTTTGATTTCTCCGTTTATTGCTACGGGATTTGCTTCGACATCCATAATTATGGTATCCACATCTATACCTCCATCGACCTCTGCTTTTTTTATTTTTTCCAAAATCTGATCTTTCACAGGAGAATCTTTTGTCAGGGGAATGTCTTTTCTAAGATTTTGAATTTCGAGTTTTCTGACGAGCAGCCATCTTGGATCAACTTTTTTTATTATCTCAGGAATAAGATAAAGTTCGTTGTTCCATTCTCTGACGTTCCCGATAATTTGCAATGTATCTCCTTGCAAAATTTGTTTTAATATTTCTATGTCCTCGCCAAACGACTTTATTCTTATTTGCCCAGAAGCGTCATCTACCGTCAGGGAACCGTATTTTTTTTCGCCTTCCTGGATAAATTTATCAACGCAATTTGCAAATATATTAACTCTGACGATTTTTTTGTCTCCGAGTTCGAGATATAAAAATTTCCCTTCGTCTATCATTGGCTTGCCTTTCAAAATGTCGCCAATTCTAATTCTATAAGCTATATTCCTCTTTCTTTGCTCTGCAAGTTCCATTTAATGAAAAATGGACCGGGGTTTTTAAGGATTATTGGGGTGGAATAATTACATCCTCTGGATATAACCTTTTTTGGGCCTGAAGAGATCGCCCGCTTTCAAAAGTTTTCCTACTGCTTCATCAATTTCTTCGACTTTCATTTTATCTCTAAGTTCTTTTTCGAGTTCTTCAAAAGGAATCAGTTTCCCCAACCTTTTTTCAAGGGTCTCGATAGCTTCCCTTACAATAGAAATTTTCCCTCGTTGAGATGCTGAATTCCCACTGATTTTATCGATATCAAAAGTTTTTGTTTCCTCGTCGTATCCGACCTGCAACAAATAACTTCTTACAAGATCAATGGCTGCTTTGGCATCTACTTTTTGGACTTCTTTGCTTAAACGCATTCGGGCATGTGCTTCTGCCAGACGAACAAGTGCTTCGAGTTGTCGTGCGCCGATAGGAATTGGTTTGCTTATTACCCCGCCGACTGTAGGCTGATTTCTAAGTGTCACATAAAAATATTTCATTTCTTCTATGGCTTCATCTGTCAAAGCCGGACTGTATTTTTGTTTTGAGTAGGAAATATATTTTTTCAAAATTTCTTTCTCTATAATATCGTGGGTTACGGTTTGTTTGTGCTCTCTTAGCACGTGAGCGGCGATTGATTCATCCCGTTCCCTGCTTGGGACATCCCGCATTATAAATATCGCATCAAAACGAGAGATCAAACTTGGCGCGAGATTTACTTGTTTTGGAATTGATTGCGTTGGGTCAAATCTTCCGAACTTGGGATTAGCCGCAGCAAGAACAGAGGTTTGCGCTCTAAGTGTTGCCTGGACTGTAGCTTTAGATATCGTGACGGTTTGCTGTTCCATGGCTTCATGCATCGTGCTCCTGTCTTCATCATCCATTTTATCAAATTCGTCTATACAAACTATTCCTTTGTTCGCCAAAACCATTGCTCCCGCTTCAAGACTCCAGCCTTTCAAGATTTCATCTTTTACAACAGTTGCCGTTATACCAGCCCCAGTTGCCGATTTCCCAGAAATATATCTTGCCTTTGGCGCTACACCCGCTATAAAACTTAACATGACCGATTTTGCCACACCTGGATCACCAACGAGAAGAATGTGGATATCTCCTCTCATTTTTGTTTCATCGCTTCTTTTTTTTGCAACACCGCCGAACAATTGAAGAGCCAAGGCTTTTTTTACGTCGCTATGTCCCCAAATTGAAGGAGCGATGCTCCTGACCATCTTTGTCATCAAATCGGGATCTGCAGCAAGTTCTTTGATAACTCTTTCATCTTCCTCGGTAATATCAATATCTTCAAAACTTTCTTCCATTGGAATTGTGTTATTTGCTTCGACTGCCAAATCAAACCTTGTAAGGACTGCTCCTGAAGACGAAGTAAGTGCGATCTCTTTTAAGACGCCAATAATTTTTACTCTACTGCCAGGGGTTGTTCGCATTTCCATTCGTGGATCAACCAAATCTTCTTTAAGAAAAATAGTCATTCTCTTTGGCTGTTCTCCGCCTGTCAAATTTTCGGGTGATTCTTCTATTGTTAAAACTTGAGCATCGACCATTTCTTTTGAAATTTCTTTAAAACCGCCACGTCTACCGCAGGAACATCTAGAGGGTTCCTTAAATTTTTTATCAATTTGTAATACAGAAATAATTGTTCCACATGAGGGGCACTCAAATCTTGCGTTTGTTACTTGAGGACGAACTTCGGAAGCTTTTCTTACAATGCCCTCAATCCCAATCATTTTTCCAAGGTGTTTTGCCCTTATGTTCCTGATTAAAATTTCCTGATCCGGGGAAATGCCCATAAATCTAACTCTTGCATTTTTTGGCGCCCATTCGAGTTCTTCCAGCGCTACTTCAAGTAGTTGGATGGTTTCTTCCGGTCTTTCGATTAGTTGTTCTCCCAACCCTTGGGAAAATTCAGAGAAATCATCAAAACTAACATTAACAACTTTGCCTCCTGTCTTTGCAACTTTACCAACTTCTTTCCTATTTGTTTCGAAAAAAGCTTTCGCTTCATTTAAAAAATCGTCCTGATTAATAGTTTTTTCCATCCCTGATGATTCTTCCTCTTTCGCCATATCGAAGAAAAACAAGTCAATTATTTAAGGATTTGTGAGATGAAGGTGTAATTTGTATTGATCCACAATATTTTAAATAACGATTGAAGTCATTTAATATCTTTAATAAACTGAGCTCTTCCAAAAATTATTTCTTCGTCTGTTTTTTTGTAAATCCCAATAAAAACATCTCCATGGAAAATTGCAAAAAAATCTCCTGGAATCAACTTACTTGTTCCGATAATGTCTTTAGCCAAAATGGGTTTCCCTGTATAAAGAGATTTTAATGCTTCTTCTTTTACTTCAAAAAATGGCAAAATCTTTTTTATAACTTCTTCTGCTGGGACAATTATTTCCCGAAGTTTTTTTTCGTCTTCATTTTTAAATTCACCGGCTGCTTTTTCGAATTCAAACATATTATATATTTTTGATTCGTCGAATATCCCGGCACGGGTCCTTTTTAGCTCTCCCATATGAGCCCCGCCGATTATTTCTCCTAAATCGGAACATATTTTTCTTATATAGGTCCCGCCTTCAACTATGCAATCAAATAAAAAATTTTTCCCGTCATCGGTTGCTTCTAATAATTTAAATTTGTAAACTTTTCTTTTTCTTTCTTCTCGTTTAACCGCCGATTTGTGTGGGGGAATTTGTTTAATTTCTCCTATAAATTTTTCATCGATTATTTTTTGTAGTTCTTCGATTTTTTGAGGTTTGTGAGCGTGCAAAATTCCTGTGTACGCTTTTTCTTTGCTAATTAAGTAGCTCGCAAGCCTACATGCTCTTCCGAGAGTAATTGGCAAAACTCCGGTAACTTTTGGGTCGAGCGTCCCCATGTGAGAGGTTTTAGAAAGCTTTAGTTGTCGCTTAATAAATTCAGAAATCGAAAAAGATGTCGGTCCTGAGGGTTTGTCTATATTTATCACGCCAAAATTTATCAGGTCTTTGATGGTTGTCATAAGCCAAAAAAGAGATAGAGGTTTTTAATGTTAATGACAGCATTGAAAATCATTAGATTTGCCATAAAGTAAATTACCTTATTTCTTTGTCGCTTTTTTGTGAATTGCAAGTTGTTCTTTTCTTGGAGTGTCAGGTTTTGCCGTATGTTTCATTTCTTTTGCGAGCTCTTTTTGCATTGCAAGACCTGCTTCGACAGTTGCTTTTTCTTTTTCTTGTTCATCTATTTTGTGTTCGGCGACTTCTTCCTTAACTTCTTTGTCAACCGGGACATCTTCTTTTGAAGAAGCCTTGGCCTTTATTTCTTTCACGCTTTCTTTCTTTTTCTTATCACGAGCCATTGCAAATTTGACAACTTCGGGCGGTTCGGCAAGTTCAGCGTAAACAATTCCGCCTTTTTTAATTGCTTTTACTTTTATCTTGTTTGCCGGCTTTCTTATGCCCCGAAACCAAACTTCATTATTTAAGTAAATGTCTACTTTTACTTTCTTAATGTCTCTATCTTCAACTTTCATGTGTCTTGCCAAAAATTCTTTTATCGTTCGAACTGCTTTTTTTGCTTTTCTGTATCTTGGAACTTTTAGAACTTGTTTTTTTAATGGAATAATATACTCTCTTTCGAGTTCGATTTTTTCTTCTTTCGTTTTCTTTTTTTCTTTTGCAACGGCGGGTTTGGATTCTTTCTTTTTTGCTTCAGTTTCCCCAACAGGTTTAACATCGGTTTCTGTTTTTTCTGCTTCAATGTTTTTGTTTTCTTCTTCAGCCATTTTATCCTAAGTAACTTTTCTTTGTTGTTCTTGGTTTAATTTTTAAATTTGATCTTCTCCAATTTCTTTTTACATGAGTTATCGCCGAAGGATGAACTCTTTTGCCCTTACCGAATTTTTTTAAAACTGTCCAAAAAGGAGCCCATTTAGTTTGCGATTTTGCTTTTTGGAGATGCCTTTTTCTACTGCTTCTCATTTTTGCTTTTCGACTTACCATTATTCACTTTCCTCCGATTCTGATTCTTCTGTTTCCTGTTCTTGTTCTGCATACTCGTGCAAATTTTTAATTCTGACTTCTTCAAAATTAATATTCGATTTTTCTTCTGTGTTTATAGAATCCAATAGTGCTTTTCCTTTTTCTGTAAGTCTTCTTCCGTGCTGGAATTTATTAACTTTTTCTACAAGCCCGGCAGTCTCCGCTTGCTGTAAAATTGTCCTGATTATTTTGCCTCCAGATTTTCTGAATTCTGCAGGCATTCCGCCACGATCTTTTCGCGAACCGTATTTTGTTCTTAATTTTCCAACACCGACAACTCCTTTGATGTAAAGTTGTCTTAAAATTGATGCGGCACGAATTTGCCAAAAATCTGAACTTACAGGGGGTCTTTCTCTTGATGTTCCTGATTTTATAAAAAAAGACCATTTGGGAGCGTTGAATTCTTCCATTGTTTTCAGGCTCTGAGCTAAATTTGCTATAAATTTTTCAGGATCTTTTGAATAGATTGTTTTTGCCATATTTTACAAGGCTTCCTTTCGGAAGTAAATCGTTAACCCAAATTGGGAACTTTGCCTAAAATGAAGTAAAATGGAGAGTTTATAAAACTTGCGAATAAAATTAGTCGTAATTAAAAAGTAATACCAAACAAAAAGTTTAAAAAGATTGACTATATAAATAATTAATGGGAAATGAAAGTCATGTGCGTGAAAGTGCAAGAAAAGATATTTGGCCTGTGTCAAGAAATAGAATGACCGTTCTTGATTATTTAGTATATGAATGCGGTTTGACTTTAATAGAGGGTGGGTTTTTAGTAGATAATAATACTACCAAAAAAATAGTAGAGTATAGTAACGGCGTAATTACAATTTTTTATAGTGCTTCTAGTAAAAAACAAATAGAAGGGGCTTGCCAAGTTAGAGGGGCTTTGGAAAAAGCAGGGGTTGTATATCTTGAATCCCCTAAAAGAGAAGAATTTATAAATTCAATAAGAGCTAATGCAGAAGATGCGAAAAAAAGGATAGGGTCTGAAGCGGAGGGTCTTATAGCTCTACTTGAACAAAAATAACTATCTTATTGCTCTCTTGAATTTATTTATCGTCAAGACATATCCTACGAGTCTGTAAATATAATTTTTCCCCAAGGCATCCACTAAATCTTCTCCGATTTTTTCTGCATCCTTTTTATTCCGACATGCCGATTTCAAAATTGAAATTTTCAAAATTTGTTCATCTTCAAAAACTTTTCTGACTTGCCCGATAAATTCGTGGCTAAGCCCATTTTTCCCAAGTTGTAATCTTTTAATAGGTTTCATGATTTTCTTTCGTCTCCCTCTCTAATTTCAAAATATCTTCCTTCTTAACTTTAACTGTATTGAATTTTTTGACGCCAAAAGTTCCGATCTTCATTTTTTTGTCCTTGAAAATATCTGTTCCGTTAAAAATGTGAACCAAAACATCTTTTTTATTGTCGCGCCAATCCTGAGAATATTTTGCACAAAAAATCGCGGCGTCTTTTATGTCTTTTTTTGCCACTTCTCCCTTAATATTAACAAACGGACTTCCCGGCATTGCCGTATGCAAAACGACTTCATTCGGTTTGACCTGCTTAATAAGCTCCTCATTATTTTCAGCCGACTTTCCGCCGAAAACAATTTTCCCGGACGACGTTATAAAATTCCTAAATTTAACCATTTGATATAAAATCAGATTAGATTTTATATTTATCGAAGTTTATTTAAATTAAGTCCTCCTTATTCTGAATGCAAAAAGGCGGGGTCTCTGCTGTCATAGCTACGGTTCTGATAATTTTAATAAGCGTGATTGTGGTTGCAATTTTTTGGGTTTTTATTCTTCCGATAATTTCAGATTTATCAGAAATGAATCAAGTGGTAAATCTGGAAATAATTCAAGAAGGATACACTGCGTGGGATTCTCAGAATAAACTCGCTGAAATCCAGATAAAACGTGGCGCTGATGATGCTGATATTATTGGTTTTGATTTGGTGTTTGTTTTTGACGATGGAAATTCTGTAAGACATTTTGTGAATGAGAATTTAGAAGAAAATAGCAAAAAAACTTATTTCCTGAATTTCAGCGAGTTTATTCAAGGAGAATTAGAATCTATAAAAATTGTTCCTGTTTTTAAAAACAAAAAAAGAGGCTTGCCTTTAAGTGAATTGAAGATTGAACCTTCAATACAAGAAGATTTGCATTCTATACCAGACGAAAAATTTTCGATTCCGAATGAAGGAATCGATTCCCCCCGACCTTTGACAAAATGCTTTGAAAATTGTGATGGGAAAGAATGCGGCGATGATGGATGCGGTGGAAATTGCGGTGTTTGTGGAGATGGAGAGAGTTGCGATAATGGAATTTGTGAAAACGTTTTACAATTTTTTGAAGCTGATTATTATGTTGATGGTGATATTTATTCCGATTGCAATAACTATAACCCTGCGACAAGATCATGCCACGGAGGAAATAAGCGGGCATTTGATGCAATTCAAAAAGCTGCTGATGTTTTAAATCCGGGAGAAATTGTGGCCATCAGAGAAGGAATTTACAATGAAAGAGTTATCCCGTCCAAATCAGGAACCTTTGAGAATTACATTACTTATATGTCATATCCGGAGGAAAAGGCTATTTTGGATGGAACAAATGTATACATAAACCTTGATCAGGGATTGTTTCACATAAGAGAAAAATCTTATATAAATATCTCAGGATTAACGATAAGAAATGTATATAATGATGAAGACAAGTTCCAAAAAACTCATGGAATAAGAATATCTCTCGGGAATAATATTAATATTGAAAAAAGTTATATTTACAATA
Source organism: Candidatus Pacearchaeota archaeon (assembly GCA_041649045.1). Classification (GTDB taxonomy): domain Archaea; phylum Nanobdellota; class Nanobdellia; order Pacearchaeales; family GW2011-AR1; genus JAGVXH01. Next base: position 38,648 of record JBAZNV010000002.1, on the reverse strand, counting down.
CTTGCGGTCCGGGAATTCAAACGGGAGGATCGGCAAATATAACGATTAGTGACGATGAATTTGAGTTAAACTGTAATCAATGCAGGGGTGAAATAATTTCTTTGGCATCTACTGACACGTTCGAAATAAAAAATAACTATGTGCACGACGGCGGTTCGGGATGGATAAACTCGGCTGACCCTTATAATTTAGATGGAGGAGAAGGCATTGATATAAAAGAGGGTTCCCGAAATGGGAAAGTATATGGCAACATTATCCACGATTTGAACCAAGATATGGGGATATATGTGGATACTTACGGTCTCACACGGAACATTGAAATTTATAATAATGAAATATATAATTCGAGAGATGGGATAGTTGTCGGTTCCGAGAGCGGGCATCTTCTTGAAGACATAAAGGTACATCATAACATAATATATAACAATCAAAAAAGAGGAATCAATATCGGGGGATTTTGGGTAGAGGGCCCCATTCCTGAATTAAAAGATATAGAAATATTAAACAACGTTATTTATGGTAATACAATGGAGGGAATTTTTTCAACTGGATCAAATAGAATTTACACTAATGTGATAATCAAAAATAATATTCTTAGTCAAAATTCACAATTTCAAATGAGAATCAACTCTCCGTTATCATTTATAATTTCTCACAACTTGATAGATGGAACGACCAATACAACCGGAGATGATTACGTTTCCGACGATCCTAAGTTTGTAAACCCCGTCTCAAATTTTAGATTACAGTCGGGTTCTCCGGCGATAGATAAAGGAACAAATGTTGGATTAACTAAAGATTTTGATGGGAAAATGATTATTGGTGTTCCCGAGATTGGGGCTTTTGAATATTAATCACAATTAATTTTATATATAATTTATGTTTGACTTTATAATGGATGAAGAACAAATTCTTGAGAAAATAAAAAGGGCTTCGGATGAAGAATACGTCACTGAATGGGACAACTCCGGTAAAATTTCTGTTCAGAAAAAAAAATCGGAAATTAAAAAAGGAAAAAAATCTAAAATTTCGGGGAATCAATTTGAATTAAGAGTGAGAAAGGATTTGGAAGAAAAAGGCTGGATTGTCACAAAGTGGATAAATAATATTGATTTGGAGAAAAAACAAATCATAGCTGCGAAAAGAAAATTTAATCCGTTTTCCAAGGCAATGACAATTGGAACGGGATTTCCTGATTTTTTGGCATTCCAAAAAATGAATGATTTTTATAAAATAATTGGTGTAGAAGTCAAGTCAAATGGAACTTTGGACAGAGAAGAAAAGGAAAAATGCAGGTGGTATCTTGATAATAAAACTTTTAATGAAATTTTAATCGCAAGAAAAAAAGATAAAGAAATCGCTTATTCAAATGTTCAAAATATTTTAGAGAGGATGAAATGATAAAAGGCTTTTCCTTTTTGGCGATGATTTTCATGGGGCCAATGATTTTTGCATTAGATGTTGATTTTGACTGTCCGGAATCTGTATCTGTCAATGAAGAATTTAAATGTTTAATTGATTTAAATGGAGGAGAGGGAATTTATGATGCTAAAGTGGAGATTGAAAAAAATGAAAAAAATGTTGCGAAAATATTTGATATCGACAAGAATGAATGGCAATCAGCATATTATTATCTAAAAGAATTCATTGGGAATGAGAAAAAAGAAGTAATGTTGACCATATTAGAAGAAGGCAAATTTAATGGTATTTTAAAGTTAAGGCTTGGAGAAAAAAGGGAGTTTTTTGATTTTGAAATTGTTGTCGGAGATTCGAATAATGCAAAAGAGGAAGAAACTAAGATTTTAGAAAATAAAAGTCCCGAACTGGGTGATACCTCGAAGGAAAAAATGACGATATCTCTAAATCCAAATAAAACCGGATCAGATTACCAAGAAAATATAGTATATGAATCCAAAAACATGAAAGTCATGAGGTATGTTCCTTACGCTTTTTCCTTGTTTTTAATTTTTGTAATTGGATTTTTAATTTGGGAGAAGTTTTAAAAAAGATGTTTATTTGGTAAATTAATGATCAGGTCTATCATGATTGTAGAAATGGCAGGAAGTCCTCCTGAGCACGTCAAAGAAACTCTCACTAAACATGTTGGCGCGCTAAAGGCTTTCAAGGACATAAAAGTTAATGCGACAACTGTCAGTGATCCGAAAGAAATTGAAAATTCGAATGGGATTTTTACCTGCTTCGCCGAAGTAGATTTTGAAAATGAAAGTTTTGGAAGATTGTGCGACACTGTTTTTGATTTTATGCCATCATCAATAGAAATCATTGAGCCAGCGAAATTTTCATTTTCAAATTTAGAGGCATCAAGTCTCTTGAATATTATTTCTGGAAGAATGCATAAATATGACGAAGTGGCCAGATTTTCCCAGTTTAAAATGAATCAGATGGCGAGTCAGATGAAAGCCCTGCAAGAGTCCCTAATAAAAAAAGATGAGAAAAAACCCGCAAAAGAAAAAAAGAAAAAAAGTAAATTTAAGGAATAATTTCCGGTCCGAAATATTTTTCGTATTCAAAATCATCTTCTTTTATTGCGCCCTTTTCTATTATTTTTCTTATTTCTGGCATTTTTTCTTTTAATTCTTTGATATAAAATTTAATTGTTTTACAAATTAATTTTCTTCCTTCTTTTGGCCACAACAACGCTTTATTTGCATACAAACATCTTCCTCCGCATAAATCCAAATAATCACATACCAAACATTCTCCTCCAACTGAAAACTTTTTTAATTTTATTGGATTACTTTGCAAGTTCCCGGCTTCGAAATTTTTTATGCAGTTCATTATTGGGCAGGCTACAATTTTTCCCGAATCTGTTATGGCGTAACCCGAATGGCCAGAGCCGCATCGAAGTTTCGTTTTTTCATTTTTTAACAAGCTATTTACAATTCCAATGAATGGATATAATTTAAGCACAATTCCGTCTTCCATTTTTTTAATCCAAAAATCGATAAGTTTTTTTATAGAGACATTATATTCTGAAACAAATTTTTCAAAGTTTTTTTTATTAAAATCATTTTTATAAAATCCAACGTCGAGCTGCCAGTGAATTGAATCAAATCCTTGTTTTATTAAATACAAAACTTGTTCAAATAAATCTGCAAAAGATATACACATTCTTGCAATAATTTCTCCATTATATCCTTCGCTTTTTATTTTTTTTATATTATTAATTATTTTTTCGTAGGTTCCATCGCCGCGATTATAGTCTGTTCTTTTTTTGTCACCATCTATAGAAATCAAAATTTTTTGAATTTTTTTCAGATATTCTATCGGCAATTTGTCGAGTAAAATTCCATTTGTTTGCATTCTAAAAGGAATATTTATGTTATCAATTATTTCTTTTATTTTTCCAATTTCGAGGAGAGGCTCGCCTCCGTAAAAAACAAGAACCGCTTCCTTATCTCTGTCTAAAAAATTCTTTAAATCATCGACACTTATCTCTGTTTTAGGTGAAAAAACAAATTTAAACTTTTTATCAAGGCCGTTTTCGAATTCGTTCATTGATTTTTCATAGCAATATCTGCATTTTAGATTGCATAATTCTGTCAGCAACAAGTGGTAGTGCATTTTTCAACTAAAGAATAAAGGTAAAAAAAGGTTTCTATTCACCCTGAATTTTTTCAAATAATTTTTAGAAATTTCATCGATTTTTTCTTCAGGGTTTTTTTGTCTTGTTTTTTTTGATTTCGCGTACAAAAGATATACTACTATTCCAATCAATAAAAAAATCAAGATTCCATAAATCCATGTCGAGGTGGAAGAATTTTCCTCAACTTTTTTGCATTGACTTAGACAACAATATTCTCCGCCTTTTGTGAAGCTGGATTCTCCTTCGCATATTTCGCTTGTTGAACAGACTACTCCATTTATTTCTGAACAAGTTTTTATCGAAATTGTGAAATTTTCCTCTGTGCTCCCGTTTTGGAGCACAAATAAACTTAAAGGAATGGATATTTTATTTGTCTTGTTGAACTGGCTATAGCTAATATTTATATTTCCTTTAAAACTTCCGGGATTTTTATGTTGAAAAAAAACAGTTAAGTTATGAACGGTTTTTTTTGAGATATTATTTAGCTCACTAAATTTTAAGAAATCCAGGTCGGAAACAATCTCTATGTTTTTTATTTCTTCGTCTCCAAAATTAAAAAGTTCAATTGTCTGATTTGTTTTTTCTCCAATAATCAAATTTTTTAGAATTAATTCGGGATTGTATTTGAGATAAACCTCTTCGGAAATATTTTTAAAATTATGTTCTGACATCACTGGAATAAGAAAATTTTTATAAGTTTCAATCTCAATAAATGTTAAATTTTTATTGGAAATAAAATAAAAGTTTTCAGATTCGGATGGTTTTAGTGAAATTTTAGTTGAATTTTTTGCATCTAATTTAACAGAAAAATTCAGTTCAGAATCTCCCAGATTTGTAAAACTGATGGATGGCTCTTCTCCAAAAAAAATTGTGCCTGGCTTGATTGACAAGATTTTTGTTTTATTGATGTTTTTAACTTCAAATTTTTTCTCCAAGTTTATTGATTTAAGTTCTTCTTCTTTAAATAAAATATCATTTATACTGAGCGTGAAGTTTCCTTCTCGTGTTGGATAAGCATAAAAAAAATATTTTTGGTCGTAAAAATAAATAGCTGCTTCAATAAAAATTTGTTTTCTTCCTTCTAAGAATTTTATGTCTGACAATAAAATTTCTTTGGTAAAATTCCCATTTTCAATTTCTATAGTTCCTAAAATTGTTTCTCCGGGCTGAATATCCTCATGCTGAAACTTTAAAGTTGGCGCTGAAGAAACGAGCGAAAAGAAAAATATGGAAATTAAAAAGTTCGTTATCAGCCTCATAAAAATGCAAAGAGATAATGATTAATAAAGTTTACTTACTCATATCTTTGAGCTTATTGAACACGTCTGACATAGATTTGTCTTCGGGGTTATATGGTTTTTGCGAGGACATCTGAATTGGCATTCTTCTTATCGGTGGGAATCCGGGTTTTGGAGAATATGGTGAAGTCTGCGGAGGATATCTTTGCATTGATCCTGGGGACGGTCCACCTGGAGGCATCCCTCTTGATGAGCTTCCGCTTTTATCTTTCCTATATTTTGTTTTAAATTTAAACCATATTAATTTTAATTTTTCTCTATATATCCATAGAATAATAATGAGAGCAATAATAAAAATTATCAGGATTATCCATGTCCAAATAGAACCATTCTTGGTTTCTGATATTGTTCTGCAACAAACTTGCCCCGAACCGCAATCATAGTTGATTTGTTCTTGGGCGTCGGAACATGAACCTGAACAACTATAATACATTGATTCGCATTCTGTTTCTATTGGTCTTTCCGCGCATTCTCCTGTGCAACATTTGGATGTATCGGTCGCTTTTTTTTCGTTTCCTGTGCAGACCTCATCTGAATCACAAACTTGACCGGAATATTCGGTACAACTTTTTAAATTTTCCGTCATGCAACAAACATCTGATTGAAATGGGCAAAAATAATCCTCGGCTACAACTTCCGAAGTTGGACAATTTGAAGCCGAAACACAGAAATAATTGGATGACGTGCAATAACTGACTGAATTTCCTCCTATTTTATCAGGTTTTTTTTCAAGCGCCCATAAAACTATAGCCGTATTTCTGATATTTTGCCAGCATCCATCGTTTCCTTGTGAAAACAATAGCCAGTCTTTTGAATTTTTTAGTTGTTCAGAAGATGAGTCTATAGAGAGAAAAGCAAGAGAGGTGTCGTAATATCTCCCATAAGCAGAACTTTCAGCTTCCCAATAATTCCCAAGTTTTTGTTTTGTTATTAATCTTGATGCATAACCTTCGTAATTTGTCAAGATGTAGATGAAAGAATCTGGCAAATATTGTTTATTCGTGTCCGACATTGCTATTATGTAAGGGATATATTCTTCTATATTGTGTCCCGTTTCGAGAAGAGCGAGTGCCGCCCATAAACTTGCCTCATAATCACATTTTGAATCACCAAAACATTTTGAATTTACTTTTAAACTAATGGTCCCGTATGCCGGGGAGGATTTTGTTTCTTCGAGGACATAAAGCGTTGGCGAGTTTCTATTTTTGTAAAGGAGTGTTGCGATAAAATCTTGATTGCATTCGAACTTAAATTCCTGATCGTAGCAATCCGAGGAAACTAAAAACCAGTAATTAGATTGCGTTCTCGTTAGGCATGGGCCTGCGTCTTTATCGATTTTCTTGTTTTCGCCAATATTTACAATATAGTCGGATGACTCATGCCCAACGTGACATTCTGTTTCCCCGCTTGAATCTTCTTCTATGTACCACACCAAATCCGATGGGGTTTCGGATTGTTCTATCAGCCACTCTTCAGAGCTTTGGGTATTTTCGCCAGCATGATTTAAAGCGAGTACTGCAAGCGCTGTGTCCCTAACGTTTCCCCAATTATCTTCGGATTTTCTCTCTTTTAATTCGGAAACGCACTTGTCAAAAATATCATCACTTGGCGTTGCAAGTATCGTCAACGCTATCTCTTGATTTGTAAGTTCAGAACAATCTTCGACCTTTTCTTCAAGACAGGAAAATCCTTCTGAAATTTTTTCTGTATTTGTAGAATTTTCAGCCAAAATCAATGGAAATATAAAACAAAATATTAAAATCATACCAATCTTTTTCATTGTAATTTAGGTGAAGGATTGTTTATAAATATTATTGACATTAGTATTATTATTCTTACCTGAAATTTTAATTTTATTTTTTCCCTCTCATGGCTCTTTTGATAGTATAATTTATAGGATTTTTAAGGCCAGGTTCCGGTGGAACACTTAGCCCGAATTCTTTGTATATTGGTTTGTCATAATTCGGGGGGAGTCTTTTGTTTTTTACGAACCATTCCAATTGAGATTTAACATATCCATCTTTTAATGGATTGTAATTTTTTTTATTCCATTTTGAAATTTTTTCTTCGATATAATCCTTGGGGAATTCAAGCGATGTAAAAAATGCAAGCAAAAGAGAAAGGGCTCTTTTCCTTCCGTCGTTTTTTATTCCTTCAAGAATTTTTTTTATTTCTGGGGGGAACATTTCTTCAGTTATTGTGAGTCCTTTTATGTCCAATGGAGCACCGTCGTATTTTTTTGTTGGCATGGGTTCATTTTTTTTGCCCCAATCAAGAGCCTGCAGAAGCAACTCTCTTGCTTCGTCCTCCTGCGATTCAGGCATATAATTTCTTATATTTTTTATCTTGAAAGGATCTGCGTCGGCGGGCATAAAATTATCGATTTGATTTTTTTGGATGGGTATTGAGGCAAGTGCAGTTTTTTCATGAAGCGAATATGGGGCGCGAAAAAGATGACGTGATGAAACGAGAACAATATCAACTGAATCAATCTGTGATTTTGTTGTCTCTTCTTTTTTAAACTCTTTTTGTATTGATCTTTTTTCTCCGCCGAATGAGCTTTCGCTTTGTTTTATTTTTTCTGTATTTATTTTGCAATTATTACAAAAGAAAATTTTTTCTTCGCCAATTTTATTCATGTTCCCGTTGCAGGAAGGACATCTTAATTTTTTCCGATTTGATTTCATAGATGTCACTTCAGATTTACATTTAAAATTTGGACAAAGATATTTTGAGATGATTTTTTCTTCGGCGATCTTGCCGCACTTCGGGCAAATATGCTCTGAGATTATTTCGCCTTTTTCTTCCAGTTTTTCCCTGCTTGTCAATTTCATAATTTCCTGGTTCATGGGTTCTTTAATAAGTTCAAAAATATAACCTGCGATGAGTCTTGGCCACTCAGGAAAATTATTTTTCGTTTCTTCGTCCCCTACAAATTTAGGAAATGATCCAAATGGCACTAAGATATGGAAACCCTTGCTGCCCGAAAACTTTATGCCGATATTTTTAACCCCGTGGTATTCTAATGTTTGAATCAAAAGCTTGGCTGCGATCTTGGAATAATCTAAATATTTAGAGTCGATATCTATTAAAAAATCCCATCCAGTTTTTATTTCATTGTATTGAGATGGCGTCATATCTGTATTAATTTCCATCGGATTTCTCCAAAGTTCCTCGGAACAATGAAAAGAAGTCACGCCTTTTTTTGCTAAATTCAAAATGTCGTTTGGATAGTCCAAACAATCTGGGCGTTTCGCAAAAAATTTATTATTGAAGTTCCCGACTACCTCGCGATTTTTACAAAAATTATATATCGCATTTTGAATATCTTTACGAGAGTAATACGATAGTGCCAATACTTGTACTTTTTTTAATGGTTCCTTTTCTTGGTTTGAAAAATACGGAGTTTTTTTTTCAGTTTCTTTCTTTGTCAATTCCATAGAAAATAAAATATACTGGACTTTTTAGGAATTTGGGTGTTAAATATTGGTTGATAAGAAGCTCCACCAAGGTTTTTTTATCTTAATTATTTCGCCCGTTTTTGCATCAACGTAAGCTTTTACTTTTCCATGAGCATTGAACAAACCCAAAACTTTCCCTTCTTTTTCGCCAATTAGTTCATACGCAATTCTTGTTTCGTTTTTACTTCCTACTTCTTTTAATTCAATTGTAAATCCTAACTGGCCTAATCTTTCGATTGCTTTTGAAGATGCGGTTTCTGGCATTACTTTTATCTCGCCTTTTCTGCCGTTAGAAAAATTATAAATGCAACTTTCATTTTCCTGCCATGTCCCGTTTGGACAGTTTTCTTTTGTCTTGCAAGTTTTATTGGCACATTTCTGGGGCTTGCACGAACTACAATCTAAACATGCTGGGCAAAGTCCCGGGCAATCTTCATCTATATAGCATTCAGGCTTACTGTTATTCAATTTATGTTCGCACTGAACTTTATTATTGAAAACTTCTAAGCCCTGATAGATATACATCCCGCAGAATTCTTTTTGATCGCAGTTTTTATTCTCATTATCGAAATAGTAAAGATTTTGGCAATTGCTCCCGTTAACTTCAACGGCTGAATTCTCGCTATCTTCTTGCATGGGAAAAACAAAAGAAGCAAACATCAAACATAACAATAAAGACAAAATCGCAATTGCTTTGGTTTTCATTTAGAATTATAATATTCAATATTTATAAATCTTATACTCCTTCTTCCGGAGCTTCGGTCACCTGAATTTCTTCGTCGTCTAAGCCCTTCTCTTCTGCGAGTGCCTTCATTTTTTCTTCAATCGCTTCCTCGGCTTCCTTTAGTTCTTTTTCTTTTTTCTCCCTTGCTGCTTTCTTTTTCTTGGGTTCTTCAAGAATTAACTGTTCACCCACAAAATCTTCAAGACTTGGAATTGGCTTATTGATGTTTTGCGCTTTCATATATTCTCTTGCTATAAGCCAGAAAAAAAGACCGAGAGATTTATTAGATTTGTTATTACCGATTATCACTATGTCGATATCTGTAGTATGATTATTTGTGTCACAAATTCCCACAATTGGAATTTTTACTTTTCTTGCATCATTCAATGAATTTTTGTCAAGCCATGGATCGCAAATCAAAATCATTTTTGTCTCGATAAAATTATCAAGAACCGTGTTTGTCAGAATGCCGGCAGGATATTTTTTCGTGAATAATCTAACACCAGTCAATTCAGAAAACATTTTTGCAGCTCTCCAACCAGCTTCTCTCTTGCAAACGATTGTCCAGTCTTCTGGTTTAAATCTTTTGATGAAATTGATTGCTTCGGAGAGTTTTTTGTCTACAAGAAGTGTGTTGAGAATTGCAAGCCCATCAAGTCTTCTTCTGTAAACATATTTTCTCATGGTGGGAGTTATCACTTTTGTCCCAAGATAAGAAGCTGTTTTAATATAATCTTCAAGGGGCGTTAAAATTGTCTGATCTTTTGTACCCTCTACGTCTTCGGCCGATATTTTAACTTCTGACTCTTCGGGTTCTTCTTTGATTCCCGATTCTGTCTTTTGAATTTTTTTTTGAATTTTTTTTTCAATCATGTTATAATTAATTTCAGGAGTTTTCGCTACTACTCTTTCGAGCCCCGCACCTGATTGTAAGATAATGAAAATTGGGTTTTTAAATCTTGGGTTGGATGAGGGGTTGTTGAAAGTGCAGGGGCGATAATGAAAGGCTACGAGATATTTTACAATTTCATAAGGAAACATCAAGCAATTAAAAAATGTCCTTATGAGTTGACTATCCCTAATTTAACATTAACTTCTGAGAATAAGTGGTTGAAGTTGATTAAGTTGAGTAAGTGCCAAAAAGCAAAAATTATATAATCTATTTTATGACTAATTATAATATGTATTCGATAAATGGTATTGGGACTACTTTGTATGGCAAAAGACATTTAACAAAAAAAGAACTACATAGTACGGGGATTGATGTTGAAGGAGGAAATCCTTATATTGCTACTAAATGGTTCGTATTCTTATTCCTTCCATTAATTCCTCTTAGTTCTTGGGTTGTTTTTGCAGAAAGTGGTTCAGATACAGGAGTTTATGCTGATAAACAATATCATATGCTCCCAGTAAATCTTAACTGGAATCAAGTGTTAAAAGGATGGGCTATTACATTGGGTATCTTCATACTATTGTGGCTATTCATATGGTAGAAAAATTATATTTTAAAGAACATAAAAGCAGTAAACCTTGGATAATTGTTGTAGGTATTTTAGTAGGGGTTATCTTTTTTTACTACCTATTTAATCAAATTTCTATTATCTCTTTTGGGACAGACCCAGAAGAAGTTTTAAATTATACTCATGGAGAGTTTGCAATAAAATCTCATTCTTGTCTCTCTTTTCAAGATTATTATGCAATGTTAGCTCCAAAGGAAGAAATAGAGTTTTATTCCAGCCAGAAACTAAATTATACTCTTGAAGTTCCAAAGTTAGAATTTAACTATAAATTTTATGATTATGGGGTAGAATATTATGATTATTGTGAAGGAAAGAAAGTAGAGATTAATTTTACAAACCCTCAATATTCAGAATTTCAATTTAATTATAAAGATGTTGCTTTTGATTACAAGATAAATCTTTATCCAGATTTATATTATTTTTCTGACAATCTTAAAAATCAAGATTGTTATTTTGATACTTACAAATACACGGAAGGATTTTTAGAAGATCCTTATAACAATAATTTTATAGATTCTATTTCAAAAGATTTCATTGCTCTTAAAGACAAAGGATATTCTGATGATGAAATTGTTGAGATTGCTACACTTTTTGTCCAATCTATTCCTTATGGAACAGATTACACAAATTTAAACAGATACCCTTATGAAACTCTTTTTGAAAAAGAGGGTAATTGTTTAGATAAATCAGTCATATTGACAGGAATCTTGAGAAATTTAGGTTATACTTCTTATATAATTTTAGGAGATTCAGATTACCAATATCATGCCTTAGTTGGAATCGTTTGTGATGATGGAAATATTCAATATGAAGAAAAAGATATTTGTTTTATAGAAACTACTATTTTTACTCCAATTACTTCTGATGTTGAGATAGACATTGAAGAATATGTTAAAACCTCTGAAGGTTCTCTTGTTTATTCTGGAGCAAGTTATGGGAAAGATTTGATTAACTATTTTGAATCAAGATATAATGAAGTTTTGGATATAGAATCTCAACTTGATTCTATGGAATTAGAGTTAAATGATCTTCAAAATAAGATGTGTAATACAGACTGTTCTTATTGCAACCCAAATCGTATTGACCCTTTATATTGCGATGATGCTTATGAATATAATAAATATGTCGGAGATTACAATGAAATTATTGAAGAGTATAATGTGCTTGTAGAAGAATGGTATAAACCATATTATGATTTAGAAAAATCTATGTTTGACAATGTAGAATTAATTGCAAGACCTTTTTAATTAAGCAGCAAAATGATCTTTTCAACAGAGCCTAAAACTCGCAAACATTTAAAAATATAAATTTTTTTAAGAGGATATGCCTTCGAAGAACAAACCAAAACGATTTGACAGAAACAGAAGTTGGAGAGTTGCAAGAAGAAAAAAGCAGATGAAAGAATGGGTAACGCCTTCGAAGAGATCGAGAGCAAAAAGAGTAAAGGAAAAATCTAATTAATTTCTTCGAGTATTTCTACTTTATTATCGTTCATTAGTATTTCCACAATCTTGTTTTCTAAATTGGCAACCTCTCCTTTCTCAAAAGGGCCGACTTCTTCACCTTCATAATCTAAAAATTCCGGTACATTTTCGAGAAATCTTACAACCTTGTGTTTTCTTTCGTCTTTTTGAGTGCCAACCATATCTGCATTCAAATTTTTTTCGGCTTTTTCCAAGCTTTTGACCACTTCCTCGAAAAGATCTGTTTCAAAACCAAGCAGGTTCTCGAAGTCTCTTTTGCTGATACCAACTTCTGAAGCGACAAAGGCCAAATTTAAAATTTTTTTCTTTCTAATTCTCAACAAATCTTTAAAACTTGAAAGTGCATTTTCGAGTTTTTTTTTGTTCTTGATCGCTACGTCCGAGAAAAAGTCATCTTCTTTATTGAGGAATTCTTTTTTTTCCTTGAAATATTCGGATGTTTCTGAAATAAATTTTTTGGGAAGTGATTGTAATTGTTCAGAATATTTTTCTTTTCTCATCGCCTCATAAATATCGCTAAAAGTTATCATTTCATAAAAAGAAAGTCTTCATTTAAAAGAATTGTTATATTGAATGACTTTCTTTTGAAAATTGGAGTGGCAATCTTTATAAAGCCGAAATTCTCTTTTTTTATACTACTGTTGGTAGTAGACTTCGGTCGACAATTCTAACAGTTTTAACTATCATGGAAATCAAAGAAGCCCTTAAGGAATTAAGATTGCAGAAAAAAAGAAAGTTTGTCCAAACGCTTGATTTAATTGTAAATTTGAGAAGTTTTGATGTCAGAAAAGAAGCTCTTAACACTTTCGTATCCATTCCAAATCCGAGTCCAAAAAAAGTTTGCGCTTTCCTGACGAAGCGATCAAAAGTTGTAGACACGATCACAGAAATAGATTTTGAAAAATATAATGACGTTGGCAATGTAAAAAAGCTTGCGAAAAAATATGATATGTTCATTGCCGTGGCGCCAATGATGTCAAAAGTTGCTACAAAATTCGGACGAGTTTTTGGTCCACTTGGCAAAATGCCGAGTCCGCAGGCTGGAATTATTACAAAAGAAACTGAAGAAACAATAAAAGAGATGGTCGAGAAAGTTGGGAGTGTTGTAAGAGTAAGGAATAAAGAAATGGCGATAAAGATCCCTGTCGGGAAAGAAAACATGAGTGATGAGAAATTGGAAGAGAATATCCAAAATGTTGTTGCGGGACTTGAGGGGAAATTGCCAAAAGGAAAAGAAAATGTGCGAGAAATTTTGATAAAATTTACGATGACTAAACCAATAAAAATAATGGAGAAATAATGGCGGAGAAAAAGACACATGTATCGGAAGTTAAAAAAAAGAAAGTCCGAGATTTAGCTGAGTTAATGAAAAAAAAGACAGTCATGATTGTTTCTGTCAAGGGAATCCCATCGGCACAATTCCAGGATATTAAGAAAAAACTTAGAAGCAGGGCGAAAATTCAGGTTGCGAAAAAGAGTCTTATCGATTTTGCGTTAGATCATTCTGGAAACAAAGAACTACATCATCTTGTCCCATTTGTTGAGGATAATACTGCGCTTCTTTTTTCAGATGAAGATGCGTTTGAAATCTCGGCAATTTTGTCCGAAGAAAAGAGTCCATCAAAAGCCAAGGCAGGACAGGAGGCGCCTGAGAATCTTATTGTCCCAGCTGGCCCAACGGAACTTGCACCGGGTCCAGACATTTCAGCTTTGAGCGCTGTTGGTTTACAGCCGAAAGTTGAGGGAGGAAAGATCGCGATTATGAAAGAGAAAATTTTGTGCAATAAAGGGGAGATAATATCTGCACAGAAAGCGTCCATACTTGCGAAGTTAAACATAGTTCCTTTCAAAATTGGACTTGAACCTATCGCTGCTTATATGGAAGGAAAAGTTTATTCAGATGTAAAGGTCGACAAGCAAGCGATGATTAAAGAAGTTGAAGAAAAATTTGGAAGGGCGTTGCCTTTTGCTGTCGAGATTGGTTACGTGACTGGCGATACGATTGATTTCCTTTTGGGTAAGGCAAGTTTACACGAGAAAGCAATTAAATCACTGATAAATGTTGGGGGATAAAATGGAAAGAAGGAATGTAATTTACGATAAGATTCAAGATTGGGAATCTGAAATTTTGATTTTGCCCGGAATCGGAGAATATGAAGTTCACGGAGGATCTCCTTGGTGTTGGATGGGACAATATTCGTTTCAGGTAAAGATTGAAAGAGAATTCGGTTCGACAGTATTTACAGAAAAATGGGATCCCAAAAAACAGAGTTGGAAAGGAGCATATAAAAAGTTAAAACAAAAGGTTATAGAAGATATGTGCCCGTTGTTTGCACCCGCAATTAAATTTCGATCTCAAGTAGAAGAAAGGGTCGCTTAAACTCAAACTAAATAAATAAAAACAAAATGGAATACATATATGCTGCACTGTTGCTCCACAAGGTTGGCAAAGAAGTTAGCGAAGATGGCTTGAAGAAAGTTATCGCCGCGACTGGCGCTGACGTTGATGAAGCGAAAGTGAAAGTGCTTATAGCATCCTTGAAAGGCGTCAACATCGACGAGAAGCTTGCAAACGCTTCGATCGCCGCTGCACCAGCCGTCTCTGCAGGACCAGCTGAAGCACCTAAAGAAGAAAAGAAAGAAGAACCTCGAGCTGAAGCAGCTGAGGGCTTGGCTTCATTATTCGGTTAAATTAGCGAGCCTTTTGGCAAGCGAATTATTGAATGGTGGGGCGCGTAGCTCTGCTGTTTAAACGAAAGGTGAAGCCTGTATAGACAGGTCACTTATTCTACCGGATGATGAAGGTAGAAGTGAAAGTATATTTCTGAGAAGATAAATGTTTATTATAAAATAAGTAATTGTGATATGCTTAATTAAATTTCATAATTAATATTTTCTTTAGACTAAATAGATGTTAGAGATATTAATACAAATAGATATAAAAATAACATATAGGAGAAAATAGAAAGACTTAAATACTTGAATTAAATTATGTTTTTTATGGTATTCAAAATACTTGAAACAAATGTAAGAACTGGCGAACCTCTTATAGGTTTTACTGCCGCCAATAGTATTACTTTTAATTCTAGTCTTACTAGAAAATATAAACTTGAAAATTATAATTTTGTGCAAGTAATGTATGATGAAGATAATTCTGATAAGATAGTTTTAGGTTTTAAATTTTTAAAAGATAGGGTTACTAATGCATTAAAATTATCTTCATCCACGAATGGCGGAAGTTTTGTTTCAGGGAATTCTCTTGTTAATGGATTGAATTTAGAAATAAAAACTTTAAAGGAAAAAAAATTTACACCAAAAGAAATCCCATATGGAAACGAAAATATTATTAGTATAGAAATTTCAAAAAAATTTCAAAAATCATAGTTGCTAGTAAAAAGAACAATCCCGACATGCGCATGTCGAGATACTAGGACTCTATTAGGAGGTTCTTCCCCTGCCGTTTGTGGTGGGGGCTCCCTAGTAGATTAATAAAATATATGTTATTCTGAGTAAATTCTCTTTATATATGTTTTCTTCCAATTAATTTTTCACCGCCAATCTTAAAAACTCTTATTCCTCTTTTTATTTATGCCTCCTTCGCATAGTGGTATTGCACTGGTCTTGAAAAAATAGTTACATAGCAACTTCATGTTTCGTTTCACGAAAACCAGGCCCTTCGGGGCTCCCAGGTTCAATAACTCGCACTTTGCATTTTCAAAATAATTTATTATTTTCTTTTGGAAAAGCGAAGATGCTCGCCTGGCGCGGCTTAGACAAACTTAAAAACCAAATTAATCTAGTTCAATTGTTGCCCGAATCGCATAGTGGTATTGCACTGGTCTTGAAAACCAGGCCCTTCGGGGCTCCCAGGTTCAATTCCTGGTTCGGGCGTAAAACTTTTTAAAGCTGTAAATCTTATTTTATAGATGAAAAAGGGAAGGACGAAAAAAGAGAACATCGAACTTGCCGAAGAGCATATTAAGATTGCCGAGGATTTGGTGAATGAGGATTCTTCTGAAATGGGTGGCGAGGAGTTGGAGAAATTAAAGAATGTAGAGCTTGACCTCGAGAAAGCAGAGGCCGAACTGGACGAACTTGAAGAGATTGATGAGGAATAAAAAAACATTTAAACTTATTATTTATACTTTGTAAATGAATGATGAATTTAGCGGATATTATTTAATTCCTATTGCAATGTTCGAAAACCCCGATGGAGGATTTTTTAATGACACTTTTGCTGTTGTTTATGGCGTAGGAAAAATGGATGCGTTATTTAAATTACGGGAACACCCCAATTTTAAGAAGACTTTTACAACCAGAGATGGTAAAATAGAAAAATATTCACTGTTTAGTTTATCAGGAAGAATAGCCATTACTGATGAACAAGAATTAAATTGATTTTCATAAGATTTATAACATTTGAATTAAGAAATATATTTGTGCCCATATCGCATAATGGTATTGCAACGGTCTCGAACACCGTGCCCTCACGGGCGTCCCCGTTCGATTCGGGGTATGGGCGTTCCCAAATCGAACGGTTCGATTCTGCTCGCAAACCGCACTTTCTGAAAGATAGTTTTAATTTAAGGTGATCAGAAAGTGGCTTTGCTCGGTATGAGCGTAAACATGAAAATAATTAATCCGACAGAAGAGCAAAAAAAGTTTATGGAGATTGCTTTTGGTGAGGCAAAAAAATCAAGGTGCTTTAAATAGCAGGTCGGAGTGGTAATTGTGAAAGATGGAAAGATTTTATCGAAAGGTTTTAATCATCCAGTCGAAAATTTCTGCAAAGAATGTATTGGGGAAAAATTAAATTTACATGATGGCGCGAATGCTGAAATTTGTCATGCAGTTCACGCAGAACAAAACGCAATAATCGAAGCGCTGAATAATCATATTGATATAAATGACGCAACAATGTATATTGCGGCAATAAAAAAAGTGGAAAGAAGAATTCATAAAAAACCTTATTGCACTTTTTGCAGTAGAATCATAGCTAAAACAAAATTAGAAAAAGTAATTCATTTTGCCGGAGATAAGTTTATATCATATAATCCTATTGAAGAAAATAAATTAGCAATAGAAAATAATATTGAATCATGTCGAAAATAAAAACCGCAATACTTATAATATCTTTAGTTTTAATTTTTTTAGTTGGAGGAATGATTGTCGGAAATGTTATCATGGGAGAAGAAAATACGAAAGTAAAATTTGAGACGACGGAAGGCGATTTTATTATAGAGTTGTATTCAAATTCGCCAATAACTGCCGGGAATTTTGAAAAGCTTGTTCGTGAGGGATTTTATGATGGGACGATTTTTCATCGAGTGATTGCGGATTTTATGATTCAGGGTGGTGACCCGACGGGAACAGGGATGGGTGGACCAGGTTATCAGATAAAAGATGAATTTATTGCGGGACATTCAAATTTGAGGGGAACGGTTGCAATGGCGAACTCGGGACCGAATTCGGGAGGAAGCCAATTTTTTATAAATCTCGTCGATAACACTTACTTAGATTATGACAAACCTCCGTTTTCAAGCAAACATCCGGTTTTTGGCGAAGTCGTTGAAGGCATGGATGTTATTGACAAAATTGGAAGTGTTCAGACAGGATATGGAGATAAGCCTGTGAATGAAGTTAGAGTAATTAAGGCGAGCGTAATATAAATGGAAATAATAGAATATGTGGGATTTTTTGCGGGACTTTTGGTTGCGATATCTTCTTTGCCTCAATTAGTAAAATCATGGGAGACAAAATCGACAAAAGATATCGCGATTGGATGGCTGTTGATAAATATTTTTGGACAAATTCTTTGGATATGCTATGGATTTCTAAAAAACTCTGTATCTTTAATAGTGATGAGTTTCATTACGTTATTAATGGTTGGCTCAGTTTTGATTTTAAAATTAAAATATAGATAGTTATTTTATCTTAATTGGTTTGAAAGTTTTATAGAATTTTTTTCCGTCTTTAAGTTTCGAACGAGTTTCGGAATACATTGTTAGAATTGGCTCTCGTTTACTTACATTCCCGATATGCCGATGCAAATAAACTCCGGCGCTTTTTGTTTCTGGAGTACCCAATATTCTGCATAAAGAATTTATTTTTTTATTACTGATTGAAATTATTTTTCCGGTTCTTTTTGCCTTGAAAGTTTTTTTGAATTTTGCGAGTTTTAGGTTTTTTATTTTTTCTTCTATGCTCTCTTCCCCGTCTTGGGCTTGTAAAATTTCCTTGAATTTATCGTACGCTTTTCCAGATGACAAAATGTTTTCAGCCTTTATTCTTGCGTCTTTTATTCCACATAAACTCATTAGTTCAGCAGAAAGATAAAGCGATTTTTCTCTTAGATCTGAAGGCGCATCAAAATCATTTCTTAAAACAGATATAACATCCAGAAGCTCGAGAATGGGGCCAATCCCATTCCCTATTGGTTCTAAACCTTTCGTATAAACTGTTTTCAATTTAAGCCTGAAGCTTTTGGCAATTTTTTTGAATTTGCCTCCCAAAATTTTTGCTTCTTTTAAATTTTTTATTTTGGATTCTTCCCCATACGGAATATCGATTAAAATATATTTTGAACCTGCAGAAATTTTTTTCGACATGATTGAGGAAATAAGCTGGGGCTCAGCGTCAAGGTTCAAGAGCCTTTCGACCCTGATAATTTTATCGTCCGACGGAGCAAGACCAAGCGAACCTCCCCATGTTAAACATGCGCCTGTTTTTTTAACAACTTTTTTTATTTCCGGAATTGTTAATTCAACATTAGATAAAACTTCTATAACATCTGCAGTTCCTGATGCTGAAGTTATCGCTCTGGATGAAGTTTTCGGCATCGTCAATCCCATTGATGCGCAAATCGCAACAACTATCGGAGTAGTTCTATTGCCTGCAATCCCGCCAATACAATGTTTGTCTGCAACATATTTTTCATTGAACTTAAGTTTTAAACCTGTTTTTACCATCGCCTTAGTCAGATTTATTGTTTCTTTAATCGACATGCCATGAATTTTTTCTGCTGCTGTGAAATATGCAATCTCGGCTTCGGTCAGATTATTTTGCACAATTTCTGAAACGATATAAGAAATTTCTTTTTTTGTCAGTTCTTTGCCATGAATTTTTTTATTAATCAAAAAAGATGCCTGTGAAATTTCTGAAGAGTTAACATCAATTTCTTCCCTATTCTCCATTTTTAATATATGGCTTAATTCCTGAGATAAACCTATTTCGTTTTCTCTTACGATATTTGGAAAAATGTCCACTACCGCGTAAACTTTTCTTGAATTTTCAAGCAGCACCCTATCGTCTACAAAGACATTCATTTTTTTTGCTGTCGTATCATTTAAAATAACAATGGGACGACCGGCTAACCAATTTAAATTCCTAATTTTAAGTTTCATTTGTTGAACAGATCGTTTAGTTTACCCTGCTTATAGAAATCAATTATTATCAGCACGTATGCTAAAATCAATGGTCCGAGAATCAAACCAATTATTCCGAAAAAATAAAGGCCGCCGATCGTCCCTATAACGCTTACCGAAACAGGAAGACTTGAACTTTTTGAGAGGATAATTGGTCTCAGAAGATTGTCAATAGTTGAAATAAAAATTGCGCCGTAAAGGAAAATAAAAACGCCGGCGAATGTCCTGTCAACGGCAATCATAAAAATCCCAACAGGAAACCATACCAACCACGCACCAAGAACCGGAATAATCGAGACTATACATGCAATGAAAGTTAGGATTAAAATTTTTGGTATCCCGAGAAAATAAAATCCTACCCCCAATAACAACCCCTGAATAATGCCTATTAAAACCTGGCCATAAACAATTGCGTTCGTGATGCCCCGAAATTCCCTGAAAAACTTATTCCCGGTTGAAGATGAGAAAGGAGAAAGTTTTGAAATATAGTTTTTTAGTTCTTCGTTGTCTCTCACTGCAAAATAAAAAGTGAAAAGAAAGACCACAAATTGCAAGGCAAGTGAAGGAAGATTCATTAGCACGTCTGAAAGTTCGCCCACGAGAGAAGCGAATAGTTGACTTATCACATTGTTAACCTGAAGAGATAATTTTGTTGCCAATTCCGTCGACAAAAAACCTTCAAATACATCTTTAAAATTAATATCCTGAAGCAAACTATATGTTTCTTCTACCTGCTCCAAAAGTTCGGGGATTAAATAAATCAGGGGGATGGCGATTAAAATAATGATGGCGAATATTAGAATTAACGCTGATAAATTTTTATATTTTACTTTGGAATTTATTTTTTTATAGACGGGCGTGAATATGTATGCAAAAAGCAAACCAAAAATTATTGACATTACGATCGGCCTTAGAACAAAAAAGGCAAGAATAAAAACAACTAAAATTAATCCTATCGCTACCCATCTCTTTCCATCCTGATTATCACCCATGTATAAATTTATGTTTTGCAATTTATAAATATTGGGAATGACAACCCGAGAGAGATTACCTGTTTTTGGCAGACAAATTTATAAATCTACTTTTTAATTTAGTAATTATGGTAATAAAAAAAATATTTGAAAAAGATTTTGATGAAGAGGTTCATAATGATTTTTTAAAATTTGGACGTGGTGAATATCAAAACAGATATTTGCTTGAAGGGAAAAAACAGGCAAGCAAATGGATGATAAAAGCGGGACCGGAATTCGTGAATTATCTTGTAAGAAAATGCATGGATAAGGCCGAAGAAAAAACTCATATGAAAGGAATCATTGTAACCACGGGTAATTTAGATGGTGAAATAGATTTTGAAATAAAAAAGAAAAGTAATTTTCAGGGAATAAAAAAATTAGAAATTGAAACAGAGGTTGAGGTCGAAAAATTAAAAAATTTAATGAATAAATTTCCTCGAGTTTTTTACGCGTTAACTTTTAGTGGAAATGACTTTGATTTGAAAATAAAAGCAAAGGCTCCAAAAAGCGGCAAACCGGGAAAGGAAAATGAGGACGGCCCAAAGGCTGATTTTTGCACACTGAAAACAAATGATGAGAAAATTGTAAGAGAATTATTTTTTGATTATCCTGAATTTAAGGAGATTTCCATTAATCATACGATTTTTGTCGAAGACATTGTCTATCCCAAAGATTTTACGAAAATGAAGCCGGAAGAAGTTCGAGAGCAAAGCAAGAGAAAAGGGAGAATTGTAAGGCAGATTTTTGTCGATGGCAAAGAAGAAAAAAGAGAAACGGAGTTTGTGGCGTGAAGCGCGAAGAGGCAATAAGAGAGTTAATGAAAATGTCTTTTGTAAAACTCGGATAGTATTCATAATTTAAAACCTGACATTTCTTTAAATATTGATAGAGTTGCTGATGCGATTAATGTACTTGAATCTAAGGGAATAGTTTATGAAAGAGGGGATTCTGGGTTTATGTTAACTATTTCAGTAGCTCAATCCTTTCTTTTTTGCACAAGATGCACAAATCAGAGCGGTATCCTGTAAAGACATGTAATACCTATTCCCTTCTTCTAAAATTTCATTGAATTTTTTCCAGCCGTCTTCAATTGTAAGCTTACCTTCGATAACTTCCTGCGGGACTTTTTCGGCCTCCTCTAAAAGTTGTGCTCTTTTTAACCACATTTTTGTGTGATATAAATTTGGTTTAGCACTTCGAGAAATTTTTGAATTGCAAATTGCACACTCTTTTTGTGTTAGCAAAAGTTCTTGCTCGCGAATAGCCCATCGACGCTGAAAATCTATATCCTGAATCAATGACTTGTAATTCCCGACGCCGCCGAATCTGAAAAATTTAAGGATTATTTTGCCCTCATTAGAGACTATAATTTCGCCTATTTTTTTTGAGAATCTCCAAATTATGTATTTTTTTTCTTTTCTGGGTGTTGTCGTCGGTCTCCCGATTCTGTACCCTTTATATCCAGTTTTTATTTTTCCTATTTCAATATCTTTTTTTTCTGTAATTTTTTTTTCTTTTTTTTCAGACAATTTTTTTTCTTTTGTTCTTTCTTTTCTCGAGATATATCCATCTTCACCAGGTAAAATGTCGGGAGTTTTTATTGGCATATAGTATATAACAAAAATTGGTTTAAAAGATTGTGGGTAAAAATTTTATCGGAAATTGAGAATAAGAGAAGCTTTAAATACTCTAATTTCTCAATTTTTATAACGGTGCACTCAAAACTTGAATGTTTGGGTGTTGAATTTTGTGACGGGTTGGTCACGATAAAAACAAAGTGCTATTTGTGATTATCGATAGATGAGCGAGTAAAATGACAGATAATAATAGAATAAGGAAAGGAAGTTTGCAGTTCTATCCTCGAGTTAGAGCTAAAAAAGTTATACCTAGTGCAAACTGGAGATCAATTAAAAGAAAAGAGGCCGGATTGCTTGGCTTTATCGGATACAAGGTTGGGATGGTTTCTGCATGGGTAAAAGATTCCACCGATGATTCGTTGACTAAAAATAAAAAAATTATTGTGCCCGCAACGATATTGGAATGCCCTGCGATGAAAATTTATTCTGTAAGATTTTATAAAAATGGAAAAACAAAGAGCGATGTTGTCGTGAGCAAAGATAAAGAGCTAAAAGGAAGAATAAAAGTATCGAAAGACATCAAGCAGCTGGGGGACGAAAAGGATTTTGATGATATTCGGGTAATTATTTATTCTGGCGTAAAAAGCACTTCTGTTGATAAAAAAACTCCTGACATGATGGAGATTGCATTATCTGGAAGCAAGGAGGAAAAAATTAATTTTATAAAAGAAAAGATCGGGAAAGAGATTTCGATTAAAGATGTTTTTAAGGGTGGGCTTGTTGATGTTAGAT
The DNA here is from genome assembly GCA_041649045.1 of Candidatus Pacearchaeota archaeon. Lineage (GTDB taxonomy): Archaea > Nanobdellota > Nanobdellia > Pacearchaeales > GW2011-AR1 > JAGVXH01. The sequence continues at coordinate 15,748 of JBAZNV010000002.1, read as the reverse complement.
CTGTGAGCAAGGGTTATGGGACACAAGGCCCTGTTAAAAGATTTGGAATTTCCCTTAAAAATCATAAAACAGAGAAGGGTTTGCGAAGACCAGGCTCACTTGGTCCCTGGCATCCAGCAAGAGTAACCTTTAGAACTTCACAAGCAGGTCAAACAGGATTTCACTCGAGAGTTTCTTATAATCATTTAATTTTGGAAGCTGGCAAAATCAGTGAGAAAAATATAAACGTTAGCGGCGGGTTTAAACACTATGGGAACATAAAAACTGATTATATTATTTTAAATGGCTCGATCGCCGGTCCTCATAAAAGGGGGATATTGATTACATCTGCAATGCGGCCTACAAAAAAACAATCTAAAAAGAAATATGAGGTTTTGGAATTAAGATGAAAGTAAAAATTATCGATAAGACGGGAAATGAGAAAACATCAATTGACCTGCCAAAGAATTTTTCCGAAAGAATAAGAGAAGATATTTTGGCGAAAATATTTGAAGCGCAGAAAGGAATTTATTCCCAGCCGTTTGGGTCAATGAAGGGTGCGGGAGCAGGATATTCTGCTTCTGGAATTTTGAGGCACAAGAGACATGCGTGGAAAACAACTTATGGAAAGGGAATATCAAGAGTTCCAAGGAAAATTATGTCGAGACATGGAAGTAGTTTTAATTGGATTGGTGCTACTGTTTCGAATACACGAGGCGGGCGAAGACCTCATGCTCCAAAGAGCGAGAAGAATCCTTTCAGAAAAACGAACAAGAAAGAACTTATTATCGGTTTTAATTCTGCTTTTGCGGGAACTATGGACCCAAAATCACTGGAAAAAAAATATGGAAAAAAAATATTGTCAGGATTTGTTTTTGACGAGAGCGTCCTCTCTCTTAAAACAAAAGAATTTTTAGAGCTGATGAAAAAAGTTTTTGGAGAAACTTTTTCGAAAATATTAAAAGTAAAGACCATCCGCCCTGGAATCGGGAAAATGCGAGGAAGAAAATATAAGACTAATGCCGGATTGCTGTTTGTTATTGGAGATGATGAGTCTATGAGCAGAAAGGGAATTGATGTTGTTGCCGTCGATGAACTACGAATAAGCGACTTGTCGCCGAACGGGGAGCCGGGAAGAATCGCATGTTATACTGAAAAAGCAATTAAAGAAATAGGAGAGAGATTTAAATGAGGGAAGAATCAAGTTTGCTTTGTATTGAAAAATTAAAAAGAATGATGACTAAAAAGAACGTGGGAGAAAAAGTTGCTTTTGAAGTCGATGAGAAAAAGATGCAGTTTGTTTATCTTGGGATGATGCCTCCTATTGATACTCGGGCCGTTCCGAATATGTATCTCTTCATTTCTCCTGATGGAAATTATGCGGTTGAATTAGATGGAACAGAAATAGATTTTAGACAGGATGAGGACGTGATAATAAAAGCTGTTCCCTGGAGAGATTTTCGACGTGGAATTATTGGTGCTATAGATGATCAATTTTTTGAATTATATGTTGATGACAGGCTGCGGAGGTTGGCTGTAGCATGAAAACGATAATTTTAGAGAAAATAAAATCGACGGAAAAAATTGTGAGGCAGATAGAAGCTGAAAATATTGTTGTGTTTGTCGTTGATAGGGCGGTTAATAAAGCGGAAATAAAAAAGGAAATCGAATCTTTGTTTGATGTAAAAGTTGCAAAAGTGAGAACTCATACATTTGAAAATAAAAAATATGCTTATGTTAAATTAAAACCAGAATTTCCTGCGATTGACCTTGCAACGAAATTAGGACTAATGTAGTTATAAAATGGGAAAGCGAATAATTCCACAGGCACGAGGGAAGGGCAGCCATACTTATAGAGTCAAACAGAGGGCTTTTGCTGTTTATCCTGGATACCCCAGTAATCTTGAGGGTGAATGGGAAGTTGTGAAATTGATTGCGTCGCCGGGGCATAGTGTTCCTATCGCTAAAATGATAAATGCAAAAGGAGACAAATTTTATAATTTCGCTGCAAATTTATTATACGTTGGACAGAAAATAAATATTGGCGGAAGTAAAAATGGGGATGTGGCTAAATTAGGGGATTTGAAAAACGGAACAGAGGTTTTTAATATTGAACATACGCAAAAGGACGGTGGACAGTTTGTAAGGACTGGCGGGAATTGCGCGTTGATTTTGGGGCGAGAGGGCGACGATATAAAAATTAGAATGCCTTCGAAACAGGAAAAAATATTTAATGCAAATTGCAGAGCGACTGTCGGGAGAGCGGCTGCCGATGGAAGACTTGAGAAACCAATTTTGAAAGCGGGAAAACATTTTCATATCATGAAAACAAAATCGAAATTGTGGCCTAGAACGAGTGGAGTAAAAATGAACAGGATAGACCATCCGTTCGGTAGCGGCAGAGGAAAGAGAATCAAGAGCAAGATTATTAAGAGAAACGCTTCGCCAGGAAGAAAGGTGGGTTTATTAAGACCGAGAAGAACAGGGAGGAAGAAAAGATAAAATGGGAACAAATGAATTAGCAAGACGAGAAACTTTAGAAAACTTGGAAGAGTTTAGGGCATTACGAAGTGGAGATAGGGTTTATGTGATTTACAAAGGGAAAACAGAGAATACAACTTTAGATGTTGTAGTTTGGGAAATAAATGGGGATATAAGATTTTTAGAGCCTATGGGGGAAAGTATTCGACAATATATTTTCGAAAAAGATGAATTAGGCTTTGATCGTGTAGGTAAGATGCTGATATTGCCTGTTGATACAAAAGTTATCACAAGCGGAGAAGGATGTGGTTATTCCCCTTTGTTGATTCAAGCAATTAAAATGGCGGGCTTTGGAATTTAATATGGCAGATGAAATAGCACAAAAGAATAAAGATAAATTTTATCGAGGAAAGAAAGTTGACGAGCTTGTTAGCTTGGATACTCGTGAATTTGCGAAGTTGGTGAAATCTCGACCAAGAAGAGCGATAATGAGAAATTATGATGTGATTGAACAGTTTGTGAACAAGTGCAAAGAAAGGGTGCAAAAAAATCGACCCATTAGAACTCATAGCAGAGAACTTGTAATTGTTCCCGCGATGCTTGGCAAGACAATTTGGGTTCACAATGGGAAAGAATTCATGAGAGTTGAAATTAATGAAGAGATGCTTGGACATCGACTTGGAGAATTCGCATTAACAAGAAGAACAACTAAACATGGAGCGGCCGGAGTTGGTGCTACGAAATCCAGCGCTTCAAGGTCGGTAAAATAAAATGGAGAAAATTGTTAGCGTGGGGGATGTCTATATGGTTGGTGTCTTTCCATTCGATAAAGCTGCGATTGTTACAACTTATATGTTGGACGGAAACCTTTATTGTAATAATCATGTTTTTGAGGAGGTAGAAATTTAATGACAGAAAAACAATATTCGCCATCGGCAAGAGAAAAGAAAATTTCGAAAGTTAATGTTCCTGTTCAGCCAAAGAATAAGGAGATAAAAAAAGAAAAGAAAGAAGAGATAAAAAAAGAAACTATTGAAACAGAAAAAAAGGCTGAAGAAGCAAATGTTCCGATGAAGAAAAAGAAAGAAGAACGAGTTGCCAAAGAATTTGCTGTCGCGAATGGCGTTTCATTAAGAATTTCCCCGAAATATGCGGGCGAGGTTTGCAGAATGATAAAAGGAATGACCCCCGAAGCTGCTATTTTAAGAATGCAACAGGTGCTTAAAATGAAACGGGCTGTCCCGATGCAAAGACGAGAAACGGCGCATCAAAAAGGAAAGGGGATATCTGGCGGGAAATTTCCTGTGATGGTTTGCGAGGCTATAATTGATTTAGTGAAACAAGCTGATGCGAATGCAAATTACAATGGCGTCGAAAATCCAGTAATATTCAAGGCGATAGCAAATAAAGCGTCTCAACCTTTCAGAAGCGGCGGAAGACGGGGAAAGAGAGCACATGTTTATATTGAACTAAGAGATAGAACTAAAATAAACAAGGAGAAAAAATAATGGAAGAGAGAAAATTTATAGAAGTAAGAAAAGACGAATATAACATAAAAACATTTGTAAAAAAAATGTTCGGGAAAGGAAAAGTTTCGAGAATAAAAATAGAATACACTCCCGTTGGAGAAAAAATTATTGTTTCGACACACAAGCCAGGATGGATTATCGGGAAAAAAGGAGAAAAAATTGCAGAACTGACTGAAGTGTTGAAAAAAAGATTTAAAATGGAAAACCCACATCTTGATATTGAAGAAATTATTCACCCTGAATTTGATGCGCAGCTGGTTGCTGATGATATCGCTTTAACTCTTGAAAGATTTGGTTCAATGAAATATAAAGCTGCAAGTTATCGTACGTTATTAAAAATAAAAAACGCCGGCGCTTTGGGTTGTGAAATCAGAGTTTCGGGGCGGTTGCCGAGTGAAAGGGCGAGAAGCTGGAGATTTGCGTATGGATATTTGAAGAAAACCGGAGATTCGGCAAACGTTGTTGACAGAGCCGAGTCTGTTGCAGAAACTAAGCAGGGGGTTGTGGGAATAAAAGTCGCAATTTTGGCTCCAAATCTGAAGGTGGATGATCAAATTATTTTGGATGACAATTTTATTGCACAAGTGAAAAAGAATTCTGTGTTCAAGGAAGAAGAAAAAATTAAAATAAAAACAAAGAAGGTCAAGAAATGAAGGATGAAAAAGAAATGAATGACAAAGAAATAGAAAAAAAACTTGCAGATTTAAAGATAGAACTCTTGAAACAACCTCAGAAAAAGAAAAGAGTTAAAAAGGAAATTGCGAGGCTATTAACAATGAAGCAAATTAAATTGGGAGGAAAAAAGTAAAGTGGAGATTTGCCCAAAATGTGGATTGCCTACCCAGGCGTGTGTTTGCGATCAAATAGCTAAAACGCAACAAAGGATAGAAGTAAAGACAGAAAAAAGGCGTTTTGGAAAGGTGTCCACAATGATAAGCGGGTTTGATGACGGAGTTGACATAAAAGATATTGCTAAAAGACTCAAGGAAAAAAGAGCCTGTGGCGGTACAATCAAAAACAAAGTTATTGAACTTCAGGGAAACCACCGGGGTCATATAAAACCAATCCTTGTCGAGATGGGGTTTAACGAGGAACAAATAAGCGAATAATGGAAAAGAAAAAAACAAAAATTAAAGTTGAAGAGAAAGTTGAATGCAAAGATAGACTTTGTCCTGTCCATGGAGATAAAAAATTGAAAATTCGCGGAAGAACATTTGAGGGGAAAGTGATAAGAAAGTTCCCGGGAAGAGTAGTTATTGAATTTGAAAGAATAGTCAAGATTCCGAAATATGAACGATATGAAAAAAGAAAAACAAAGATTCATGCAAGACTCCCAGATTGCATGGAAAAAGAAATTGGGGAAGGCGATTTGATTCTCGTTGGCGAAACAAGACCAATTAGCAAAACAATTCATTTTATCATTGATAAAGTTATAAGAAAGCGGGAGGAGAAGGCATGAAAGCTGTAAGCAGCAGACCGACGCGAGGGCTAAATATCGGGAGTGAAGTTGAAGCTTGTGATAATAGCGGGGCGAGAATTGTAAGAATAACGTCGGTGAAACATGGGAAGACGAAACATGCGAGACAGGGTTACGCTAAAGTTGCAGATTGGGTAAAGGTTTCAGTAAGAAAGGGCGACCCAAAAATGAAAGGGGAAGTTTTTGATGCCGTTGTTGTAAGACAGAGAAAGCCGTGGAGAAGAAATACGGGCGAGCGAGTTTGTTTTTCTGACAACGCCGTTGCATTATTGAAAGATGAAAAAGGAAATCCGAAAGGGACGCAAATCAAGGGTCCTGTCGCGAGAGAAATTCAGGAAAGATGGAAGGAGGTCTCCAAGCTTGCGAGCGTGGTGTATTAAGATGAGGAAACGAATTATGGGCACAGGACATATGGGATATGAGCCATCGGGAGTAGAATATGTTAGAGATAGCGAGGCTACAATGTGTCGCTATGCAGGGATGGGCTCTTGTAAAACAAAAATATGCCCCGTAGAAGAATCTCAAAAATGTATGGCAAGAAAATTTTATGATGCCCATGGAGTAGATTATTTAACGAGAAGATTACAAAATTTTGTTAATGTAACTTTTCCGAACCGCCATGGGGACACAACTAAATTAAGTATTCCAAAACGAAGATGAAAACCAAATTTAATAAAAACTGGAATAGAAGTGTTCAGCCGAGGAAGCAGGTAAAATACAGGGCGAATGCTCCAAATCATATTTTGAAAACTTTTATGGCGGCTCCACTCGACAAATCATTGAAGATGAGACATAAAAGGAACAGCATTGAGGTCAGAAAAGATGACGAGGTAAAAGTAATGAGAGGGAAATATAAGGGAAAGCAAGGAAAAGTTTTGGAATGCGACATAAAAAGAACCCGAGTACAAATTGATGGAATTTCTAAACAAAAAAAAAGCGGAGACAAGGTTCCAATCTGGTTTAATCCATCTAAAATAAAAATTATATCGCTTTATGACAAAGATGAAAAAAGATTTAAAACGACGAAGAAAGAAGAGAAAGAAGTTGCGGAGAAAGTAGAAATAAACAAGGAGAAAGAAAAAAATGCACACGAAAAGAAATGAGATGTCTAAGAAATGGCCATTGCCAAGAAAAATGAAAGGACGGAAGTTTATAGCGACGCCGAACCATTCGTCTTCGAGCGGGATTAGCCTGTTATTTATACTTAGAGATATCCTGAAGATCGCTAAGACGAGGAAAGAAGCAAGATACATAACGCTAAATGGGCTGGTAAAAATAAATCATAAAGTGAAAAAGGACGAAGATTCTCCTGTCGGTGTCTTTGATGTTGTAAGTTTAAATGATAAATTGAATTATAGATTGGAGATTGTAAATAAAAAATTCAAGCTCAGAGAAATCCATGGAAATGATGCCGAAGAAAAAATTGTGAAAATAATTGGGAAGAAAATAATTGGGAAAGACAAGATACAAATGAATCTTAGTGACGGACAGAACTTTATTACGAAAGAAAAATTTTCTGTCGGAGATTCTGTGGTTGTAAATACAAAAGAAAATAAAATAAAAAAGATGTTAAAACTTAGAGAAGGTGCAAACATCGAGGTTGTTTTGGGAAAACATGCTGGCGAGAAAGGAAAGCTTTTGAAATTTGAGGAACTTGCACGAGGAAGAAATTATCTTGTAAAATTAAATGACAAGGATGTTGTATTGCCATACAAGTCGATATTGGTTATAGAAAATGACAAATAAAATGCGTGAAATCAGAATAGAGAAAGTGGTCCTTAATATTGGCGGGACGGGTGAAAAACTTGACAAGGGATTTATTTTGCTTGAGAGGATAAGCGAGAGAAAACCAGTTCGGGTCAAAGCAACGAAAAGAATTCCGACTTGGAATGTTCGTCCAGGACTTGAGGTAGGAACAAAGGTAACTCTACGAGATGAAAGCGCACTTGAGATATTAAAAAAATTGTTGCCTGCGATTGACAATACTCTTAAAGAAAAACAAATTCAAGATAACTTTTTTTCGTTCGGAATAAATGAATATATTGAAATTCCAGACATGGAATATATAAGAGAGGTTGGGATTATGGGGCTTGAAGTTACTGTTGTATTCGAGAGAGCAGGGAAAAAGGTTGAAAGAAAAAAGATTAAAAGGGGAAAAATAAGAAGATTAACTGTAACAAGAAAAGAAATTGAAGATTATCTTGTAAAAAATTTTAAAACTAAAATAATAAAGAAAGAAAAGAAAAGGGAATAATAAATGGGAATTGAACGGATTGCAGAAGTTGAAAGAGAATTTGTCATGAGCAGAACGTATCTTATTAGAGAAGACGGGATGGATATAGGTATTCATGCTTTTGCCGGGAAAGAAGGTAAAGAGAATTTATTCACAAGGCCTTCTGCTGAACAAGGAGATAATAGCATGAGAATTGTCTATATAGGAGATAACCAAGTCGTTAATTTGAAAGATGGCCTGCTTGAGGTTAGTGGTTATGATCTTGAATTTTGTCATGAAGGGGAATCTAATTATGTAAATTTAAAACAAATTTGGGAGGACGCACAAACGCGCGAAGCGAGAAAATGACAGCGAGTGATTGGAGAAAAATAACAAAACAATTGAAATCGAAGCCGGCGGTGTTAAAAAAGTTTTTAAAACATAATAAACCTAAACAGAGAAAGTTTGGGGTTGCTGCTCAGAAATGTGAAGTATGTGGCCGATTCGGAGCTCACATTTCATCTTATAATCTAAATTTATGCCGACACTGCTTCAGAGAGTTGGCTGTTGAATTGGGGTTCAAAAAATATAGTTAAAATGACAGAGAAATTAGAACAAATTGAAAGAGAAGACAAAACTAGTGTTAGGACTGAAAGACAAGAGAGTTGTTATACTTGCACTGGCTTTGGCGGAACGACGGATATAATGGGATTTAGAGAAATTCGTTGTAATGCCAATGATAGACTTCATCCGGACGATGGGAGCGATGCACTAATATGCAGTTCATATACGCCCAAAGGAGGACAAAGATGAGCATGGATATTGTTTCGGACGCGTTGAACCAGATAATGAATGCCAAACGTGTTGGGAAGAAAAATGTCTTGATTGGGAGAAAATCCAAATTATTAATTAATTTGTTTGGGACAATGAAAGTGAGAGGCTATATCAATTTTCAAGAAGATGAAGATGGAAGAAGCGTACATGTTGAAATTTTAAAATTAAATGAGTGCAGGGCTGTAAAACCGAGATATTTTATTAATTCAAGCAACATCGAAAAATATTTACGAAGATTTTTGCCATCGAGAAAATTCGGCAATTTAATTGTTTCAACAAACAAGGGCCTTTTGGACCAACACGAAGTTGTCGCAAATAAAATTGGGGGGGCAATCATTGCGTACTTTTACTGAAGTATTAAATGTAAAATTGCATGAAAAAAAAATTGGAAAGAATTATAGAAATTCCAGAAGGAATAAGTGTGTCGTTTAATGTGAATGAGATTATAATAAAAGGAAATGGGAAGGAGATAAAGAAAAAGTTTGATATTCAAAATATTAATTTAGAAATTAGTGGAAATAAAATAATAATTTCGTGCGAGAGTGCGACAAGAAGAGAGTCGAGAATGATTGGAACGATTTGGGCTCACATAAATAATATGATAGCGGGACTAAAAGATGAATATGTATATAAGCTGGAAATTTGCAACGTCCATTTCCCGATGAATGTCAAGGTTGAAGGGAATAATTTAGTAATAAAATCTTTTTTAGGGGAAAAAACTCCGAGGGTCGCGAAAATTTTACCGGAAGTGAAAGTTGAGGTGAAAGGAAATGAAATCACGGTTTCGTCTTATAATTTGGAGTCTGCAGGGCAAACTGCCGGAAATATAGAAAAGGCGACGAAGATAACGGGAAGGGACAGGCGAGTTTTCCAGGACGGAATCTTTATAACAGAAAAATGCGGAGTTAAAATATAATGGCAAGAGAAAATAAACCAAAATTCGTAAGACGAGGATGGCATAAGTTAATCAGACTTGGAAGCACGGTAAAAAGAAAAAGAGTTTGGAGAGGGGCGAAAGGAAGGCAAAACAAAATAAGGCTTGAGACAAGAGGACAACAAGCGAGACCAAGTATTGGATGGGGAAATGAAAAACGAAATAAGGGGAAAATTTCCGGGGTCGCGGCGATAAGAGTTGAAAATTTAAACGAACTTTTAAAAGTAAAAAAAGGGGAAGGAATTATAATCGGAAATGTTGGCTTGAAGAAAAAAAGCGAGATTATATCTAAGGCAAATGAAAAAAATATCAAAATTTTAAATAAATACCGAGTAAAACAAAATGATAAATAAAATGTGGGGCAGAAAGGAAAAATTATGCGATGATAAAGTCATTGCTGAAAGTTTATATTTCGAATTTCTGATTTTTTAATGCAACTAACTAAAAAGAAAAATCTTGCAGCGAAAGTGTTGGGTGTTGGGAAGAACCGAATTATTTTTTCGCAGGAAAATCTTACGGAAGTAAAAGAAGCAATAACAAGACAAGACATTCTCGATTTGCACAAGTCTGGAGTAATACAAATAAAAGAAATCAAGGGAAGAAAAAAAGTTGAAAAAAGAAAAAATAAAAGAAGAACGGGGAAGGTCAAGAAAAAAGTCAACAAAACAAAGCAGGAATATGTTGTAATAACAAAGAAATTAAGAGGAATTTTGAAAAATCTTTCGAAACGAAATTTGATTGACAAGGATAAATACAGAGAAGCAAGAAAGATGATTCGGGCAAGAAAATTCAAAAGCAAAAGACATTTAAAAGAAAGTCTGGAGGAAATGTGATGAGAAGAAGCAAAAGAACTATAAGAAGAAGGAGAATGGAAAACAAGACGGATTACAAACTTAGAAAAAAAATTTTGGAATCGAAATTCCCGAGAATAGTAATCAGGAAAACAAATAAATATTTTATAGTTCAGGTTGTTGAAAGTAGCGAGGCGCAAGATAGAGTAATCAAGACGATAACTTCAAAGAAACTTTTAGAATATGGATGGGATAAAAAAATGACGGGAAGCCTGAAGTCTATCCCTGCAGGATATTTGACGGGGCTTGTTGCTGCAAAAGAAATTGGGAAAGGAAATTTTACGGTTGATCTTGGAATGTACAGGACTTTGACGGGATGCAGAGTTTTTTCCGTTGTAAAAGGATTAATTGATGGAGGGCTTGGAATTTCGGCGAATGAAAAAGTTTTCCCGAGCGAAGATAGAATTAATGGGGAACATTTAAAGGCAGAAATGAAAGAGTTGATAAGTAAAGTAAAATCAAAAATAAAATGACAAAAGAAAAAAGAAAAAAAATGGAAGATGCGGAGATAGTTGAAAATCCCGAAGAACAGCTCAAGGAAATGGAAGAAATCGTTGAAGAAAAAGAACATGCCGAGGATGAAAAAATCTCGAAAATTGCTGATGAAAAATTCAAATTAGAAGAAAGAAAAATTCCGGGACGGGAAGGAAGAGAGGAAAGGTTCGCCAGAGAAGCGAAAGAAAAGCTTGATTTATGGGTCCCGAAAACTCAACTTGGGCGCGAAGTCCGAGGTGGGAAAATTGCAAATATTGATGAAGTTTTAGAATCTAATCTTAAAATTCTTGAACCCGAAATTGTCGATATTTTAATGCCAAATTTATTCGTGGATACTTTATTTATAGGACAGGCAAAGGGGAAATTCGGCGGTGGGAAGAGACGGGCTTTCCGACAAACACAAAAGAAAACCAAAGAAAGCAGTGTTTTAACTTTCGGCGTAATGGCTGTTGTCGGTGACAAAAAGGGACATGTTGGACTCGGATATGGAAGAGCAGCTGAAACTTTGCCAGCAAAAGAAAAAGCAATCAGAAATGCGAAGCTAAATGTCGTGAAAATTTTAAGAGGATGCGCAAGTTATGATTGTTCATGTGATGAACCTCATAGTATTCCAATGGAGACTAAGGGAAAGTGTTCGTCCGTGGAAGTAAAGTTAATCCCTGCACCTCAAGGGACAGGGCTTGTTGTAGGAAATGAGTTGAAAAAAATTTTAGACGTTGCGGGAATAAAGGATATTTACAGTCAAACGGCCGGGAAAACAAGAACAACGATAAATATGGCGAAAGCGTGCATGATTGCATTAAGCAAATTGAGTGAGGTAAAATTATGAAAATAGCAATTGTAAGAATCGGCGGGCAAGCAAAGAAGCCTCAAACAATAAAGGAAACGCTTCAAAGATTGAATCTCCCAAGAAAATTTTCATGCGTGATTATTGATGGAAATGATCCTGTAAAAATGGGAATGTTTAATGCGGTTGAAATGTATGTAGCGTACGGAGAAATATCAGAAGAGTTTGCGAATGAGATTGCAAAGAAACGAGACAAGAAAGATAAAAAATATTTTAGCTTACACCCGCCAGTCGGTGGTTTCAAAAAAAGTTCGAAAGTGATTGCGCCGAAAGGAATTTTGGGTGAACATGAGGATATTTCTAAATTTATAGAGAGGATGTTATGAGTATATTCGAAATGCCTATAGGGGAATTATGCGATAGGGCAATTGTTGTTATGCAAAATGGATCACGGCATCTTGTTGGTAGATTAAGAAAACAACGCAGAGTAGGTAATAAGGCTATAATTGTTTATAGTATTGGACGTATTGCAATAGATGGGAGTAAAATTCTTTCTTTCGATGAGACAGCTGCAAGCGGAGCTTACAACCAATATATTACTAATGAAAAAGTCAATTACGAAAGTCGGATTTGGGCGAAATTTAATCCTTTGCTTGAGGAGGTGAGATTATGATAAAAACACATAAGAGAAAAAAATCGAGCAGGATAAGAGGAGCGAGAACTTTTGGATATGGTTTTAGGCAGAAGCATAAAGGGCACGGCAACAAAGGAGGATTCGGGATGGCTGGAGCGGGGAAAAGAGCTGATCACCGAAGGCAACTTGCAAGAAACATGACTGAAGATGGAAAATATTTTGGGAAACAAGGTTTTACTTCGAAAGGAACTGTAAAGAAAAAATATGATAAAATTAATTTAATTGATATAAAAGAGAATTTTTTTAAAAAGACGGGAGATAAAATTGATTTATCAGGCTACAAGATTTTGGGCGAAGGTGAAGGATTCAAGGCTGAAATAAAAGCAAAATCTGCGTCTGTATCAGCGATTGAAAAAATGGAAAAGGCGGGCGGGAAAATAGTTGTATCTGAAAAGCCAAAAAAATCCAAGGAAGAAGATGAAAATGATTTTGAAGAAGAGTTAGAGGAAAAGAAAGCTTCGATGAAGAAAAAGGAAAAGAAGAAAACTATTGAAAAGAAAGTTGTTGCAAAAAAAGAAAGTGAGAAAAAGATGGCGAAGAAATAGAAGAAGAAGGGAGAATAATCTGAACAAAACTTTATAAAGAAAAATTCTAAATAGTTTTATGGCATTACGCGATATGTTGCACAATCTACCAGAGGTAAAGGCACCAATTGAAAAAAAATTAAGTTTTAATGTTAAGTTAAAATGGACGCTTGTTATTCTTGTTGCTTTTTTTATATTATCTAATATTGTTCTTTTTGGAATCACCCCAGAAACGACGTCGAGATATGAATACCTTGCTATTTTACTTGGGACATCTTTTGGTTCTATTATTTCGCTGGGAATTGGCCCTATAGTAATGTCTTCTATAATATTACAACTTCTTGTCGGAGCACAGATTTTAAATATCGATACAACAACACCTGAAGGAAAAAAGTTTCATGGAGCTTTGCAAAAAATACTTGCTTTTGTATTTGTTTTTTTTGAAGCCATTGTTTATGTTTTGATGGGCGGCATTCAAGCGACGGCAGGATTTACCGGACTTGTTATTTTGCAACTTTGCCTTGGAGGAATTTTAATAATTTTCATGGATGAAGTCGTGCAAAAATGGGGATTTGGAAGCGGGGTTTCATTATTTATTGCAGCAGGAATCGGATGGAGACTTTTTGCTCAGCTATTTGGTTTTCTTGGTGTCCAGGGTGGGCTTGAAGCATCAGGAAAAGTTTTGGCATTCGTTGCTTCAATTATTGTGGGCGACGGGACGGGCGTTCTTCTTGCTATAATACCTATAATAATTACAGCTATTTTGTTTTTGGCAGTTGTGTTTGCCCAAAGTCTTAAAGTTGAAATTCCGCTTGCTTATGACAGGATTCGAGGACATTCGGTAAAATGGCCATTGCAGTTTTTTTATGCAGGGGTTATGCCTGTCATTTTAGTTTCGGCACTTGCTGCTAACCTGCAATTATTCGCATCTTTAATACAAAACTGGCTTGGTCATCCAACTTTTTTAGGTGGGTTCATGGACGCACAACCTGTTTCAGGAATTGCTTATTGGATACATTCAACGACGATTGTGGATGTAATAATCACGGGAAGTTTCAGGTGGGTTCATGGAATTCAAGCTATTGGGCATATTTTGTTTTACACGATATTTTCCATATTATTTGCTTATTTTTGGGTGGGAACGTCAGGAATGGATGCAAAAGGTCAGGCAAGAAGAATAATTGGTTCGGGCATGAGCATGCCCGGATTCCGAAAAGATGAAAGGGTGCTTGAATCAATTTTGAAAAGGTATATAGGTCCGTTGACAATAATGGGTGGAGCAGCAATTGGCATACTTGCCTCTGTCGCTGATTTACTTGGCGCCCTTGTAGGTGGAACGGCAATTTTGCTTGCAATCATGATTTTGTATCAACTATATCAGAACGTTGCTCAACAACATGCAGTTGACATGAATCCTGCATTGCGAGGATTCTTTGGAGGATGAGAGAAAATCTTTTTTAATACGTCTAAAATATCGTCGAACAAACAATTTAAAAAGTCATTTTCCTAAAGTGATTTATGGTGATAAACGAATTTATACAAGCTAATCCCGTATTATCTTTGGCCATTATTTCTTTAGCTGTGACTTTTGTTTCGACACTCGCGCACAAATGGCTTACTAACCAAGAACACTTAAAAAATTTAAAAAATAGGCAAAAAGAACTTCAAAAGGAACTTAAGAACTGCAAGGATGAATGCAGGTTAAAAGAAATTAATCTTGAAATAGTGCAAATCACTGGTTCCATGTTTAAATCTTCCATGAGACCGATATTTGTCACCCTAATTCCTTTCTTGATTTTGTTTGCGTGGCTGAGGGGAATTTATGGCGGAACAGAACCGTTGCTTAGTTACTGGATATGGTATTATATTGGATTCAGTGTTGTTGGGAGTATTATATTCAGAAAGATTTTTGATTTGGCGTAATTCATTAAGAATAATATTTTTTCGCTTTTGCTCTTGCTTCTCTTGAAAAAGTTCCAGGGGAAAGAATTCCAATCTCTGAGACAACACCCGTAAGGTCTTTTAATTTTGTTTTATCAAATGCAGGGTTTTCTGTTATAATACCCCTTTCTCTTTCGTCCCAAAGTTCCTTGCCTGAACGTTTTTCTATTTTAACTTTTTTTGTAAATTTCAGTGAACTACCGCAAGAGAATCTCGGAATGTGATATAATTTTGCAAGTTTTACAAGTGTTGAAGTCCCGATTTTATTTATAACATATTTTTTTGTAAATGCGTCTGCCCCGAAAAGAAAGATGTCGCATTTTCTAATTGCCTGCTCGGCGGCAAAATCAGGAAAAACAATTACCTTGATTTTAAGTTTTGCAAGTTCGATGGCCGTTATTCTCCCCTGCAAGAGGGGTTCAACTTCAGTAGTATATACAACAAAATCTTTTTTTTGAATTTGTTTTGCGTACTTTAAAATATCTATAACCGTCGAAGAATGGCAGTGACTATAAATATTGAAACCATTTTTAATTAACTTAGCGCCTTTTGAAGAAATTGTGTCATGATCTTTTTTCAAATCATTCAAAATTTTTTTTGCTGTTAATTTTTTATCCTTTGATTTTAACAAAATTTTTATTGTGTTTTGAAGAAGGGGTTCTGTCGGACGAATTGAAATAATTTTTTTTGCAGACTGCG
This sequence comes from Candidatus Pacearchaeota archaeon, assembly GCA_041649045.1. Classification (GTDB taxonomy): domain Archaea; phylum Nanobdellota; class Nanobdellia; order Pacearchaeales; family GW2011-AR1; genus JAGVXH01. The sequence continues at coordinate 311 of JBAZNV010000002.1, read as the reverse complement.
CAGTTGGGTTCATAAGGAAGGCAAATATTCCTGCTTTGGCAATGTTTTCCGCCCCTTGAATTTTTACGGATTTTATATCTTTAAGAATTTTATCAAACTTATTTTCCTCTTTTCCCATGAGGTATAAAAATAAAGAAACTATAAAAAGTTTACTTGTGCTAAATAGAAAACTATTTAATCTCGATGGTTTATGGTGGGGGATGAGGAAGGGAGGGGTGTCGAGTGTCGTCGCGGCAGTTCTGATTATTTTGATAACTATCGTCGTGGTTTCGGTTTTGTGGATTTTTGTTTTGCCGATGATAATGGATTCG
>JBAZNV010000001.1:0-415824 GCA_041649045.1 Candidatus Pacearchaeota archaeon | reverse complement strand
ATACATTCAACACTATTTAGAGCAAAATGAAATTTGAGTAAAATCTCAGCGAGCTCATATAGAGATTTGAACGAAGGACAAGTCCTGAGCGAGAATTCCATTTTGCGACTTCTCATCATACATTCAACACTATTTAGAGCAAAATGAAATTTGAGTAAAATCTCAGCGAGCTCATATAGAGATTTGAACGAAGGACAAGTCCTGAGCGAGAATTCCATTTTGCGACTTCTCATTATACATTCAACACTATTTAGAGCAAAATGAAATTTGAGTAAAATCTCAGCGAGCTCATAGCCACGGACAGATTGAACCCAAAATTTAACGTGGCATCATATAAATTGAAACATATTTCCCATCCCATAAATCCTTAAATATTTCCATAATATAATTTTTCAATGGATAAAGATGAAGCGAAGAAAGAAATAAATAAAATTCTTGACTCAATGGAAAATGGTTCAAATTTATGCGAATATCAATTCTTATGTAAGGCTACAGCAAGAAAATTCAATACTCCAATCGAAGAAATCTTGACATGGGGACTTGGAATTACTGGCGAAGCAGGAGATGTGGCATCATGTATAAAAAAAACTTTCATGCACGACAACGACAAACGAGAAGGAATCCGTGAAAATATCGGAGATACGCTTTGGTATGCTGCGATGATTTGCAATTTTTTTGAATGGAACTTGCAGGACATCTTGAACGAAAACGTGAAAAAATTAAAAGAAAGATATTCAAAAGGATTTACTATAGAAAATGCGCAAAGAGAAGGAAAGATGATAGATTGGAATAAGGAATAATTACCTTAAACTTATCTTGCCATTTTGCCAATCTTCGATTATTTTTATAGCCGTTCGACGCTCATCAATCTCCCCGCCCCGAAGCAGAAACTTTTTTTTCTTTCCTATTTCTCTCATAAAATCATAATTATTATCAGCCTTTGCTCCATAAAAATTTTCAAGTATTTTCCTGTTTTTATTATTCAAAAACCCAATAATTTTATCAGCAACTTTCTCGGGGTTTTTCATTTTATTCGGGTCTTTCGCCGAAACAATGCCTACAACATCAGCCGAATCTTCAACTGGTATCACTCCCGGCGAATCCATAAACCGAAGTCTCCCAAATCTTATCCATTCAGTTTTTTTCGTCGTCCCAGAAATATTCGAAACTTTCAATTTGGCTTCCGGAATAATCATGTTTATTATAGTTGACTTTCCCACATTCGGATAACCAACTATCCCAACTCTCAGGCTAACTCGGGAATTTTTTTCAGCAAGTTCCTCAAGATAATCTCTTAATTTCGTCACAGATTTTTTGTTTTTATTTGTGACAAAAAAACTTTCGGGGTATTTTTTCTTCAATAAAGCAATTTCTTCGTCACAAACCAAATCAATTTTATTGAAAACCAAGACAACTTTTTTATTCATAATCGTCGCTTTTCTGATTATCTCCCTATTTCTTGTCATTTCAGGAACTCGTGCATCAGCTATCAAGACAATTACATCAGAATTTTTCAAAACATTCAGCACTATAGGCCAATATCCCATAAAAAAATAAAGAATAAAGAGATTATAAAAGTTAGGGATAAATAAAAAATAAAAATCCTCAAAAAAAGAGGATAAAAAATTATTTTAATTTATAAACTACGGAAACTTGTGCACTAACTTCTTGGTTCCCGGGTTGAACGGATGTTTCGACCTTAGCGCTATCGAGTTCCATGACTCCACCAGAACCTCTGTTATCATAAGCCATCCATGGGCTATAACCAAAATCAGAATTACTGACAGAAATGACTTCTCCAAGTTTTGCGTCAAGACCTTCAGCAATTGATTCAGCCTTTATTTTTGCATCCTGCGATGCCAATTTTAATGCTTCAGCTTTGTACTGGTTCTCAAGACTTTGACTCAACTCAAAATTAATGTATGAAAGCATGGCACCAGAATCAATTCCGGCATCAATCGCCTCACCAATTTTATTCGAATCATCAATCGAAAACTTTACTCTTATTGTATGAGTAGCCTTGTATCCTTTTGGCACGCTTCTGGATGAATATTTATCATAAATCCAATCAAAATTCTCATAAACATTGAAATTGATTGTCTCGATTTCGTCTCGCTGAAAACCTTCTTTTATTAAAGAATCTATGACCTCATCAACGATTTCCGAGTTAAGGTCCTTTGCCTCTTTCGCAGTCGACGCATTCGTTTCAACATTAAAATAAATGCTTACTAAATCTGGGGCAACAGTTATTTGCGAAATTCCCATAGCCTGAATTGTTTCTTCCGTAGGAGACGCTTCAAAAACCATGTTCATTCCCAAGATAGCCAGCACAATAACGCCCACTACGATAATTCCCGTAATTTTAACAGAATTTTCCATTTTACTCATTTTGTTTTCCTCCTTTCATCAATTATCGATAAAACAAAAAACAAAGCAATCGCAAACCACGCTCCAATCAAAAACCACTCCCATGACGCTATCGATGTAAAAATACTCGGAACAGAAACAGCTTCGCTTGTCGCATCCGCAGCTTTAAGAGTTAGCGTCCCGGATTCTCTTAAAGTAACCGGGATATTTTGATATAATAGTTCTGTTGTCAAAGTGACTTTTTTCAAAATAATCGCAATAATTCCAGTAAATCCGAGAGCAAGAATCATCGAAACAACATTTCTCGATTTTTTCGGTGAAATAATTATTTTTTTATTCGAAATTCTATAAATTGGCATCTTTTTGCCTTTCGTACTCCAAAAATAAGAAGATTTTTCAATCAACCCCGTTTGTATTAACTTTTTCACATTATAATCTGCAGTATTAATTGGAATCTTGAGCTCGTTGGAAATATCGCTGACAGTCCCATCCCTATCTCCAAGAAATTCAAGAATTTTGTTACAAGTCTTGTTCCCCATTACTTCAGATATTTGTTTAAGTCTGGAATCACCTAAAGAGATCAATACGCTTTTTTCATTCATGAAATATATACTGATTTTATCTTTTTAAATAAATTGATAGGTGCAATTTGGTTTGGAGTAATTATCTTTCAATTAATATCTCAACAATGCCCCCGCAAGACTAAATTATCAAACAATTTATTTTTTCGCCATCACTCTATAATTGACTACCACCACTTAAAAGTCAATCGCTATATAAACCAAATTGTTATTTCAAATATATTTTAAAATTCATATTTATATTTAAATCAAGTATTCTTTCATTTCGTAAAGGAGGCGAAATGGAAATAGAATTGACAATAAAAAACGAAAATATATCTGATGACTTTAGTCGCGAAGCAGATTCGCTAAGAAGGGAAATCTTGAGAAGATACCCCAATGCAATCTGGGAAAAATATGGCGAAGGCCACAAAATTTTTATTTAATTATTTTATCTTTTTATTTTTTAAAATTCATCAAATTTTTAATCTCACTTAAAAAGCTTTATAAAATAGGATTACTCTTAATTAATGAAAGATGGTGAAAAAAAATAAAAAGCATACTTCTGGTACCTCAAAAGATAAAGAAGAAAAAATAAAATTTGAAGGGTCTGCCCCAGAGACTGAGGAAAAAATAGAAACAATGACCCTGGTGGGCGAAAGAGAGATAGCCCTTGATTTTGCAATGAAAGTTTACGAGCAGTTTGATCAGATGATAAAATCTGTGATTCTTTTCGGTTCATCTGCAAAAAAAATTTCGACACCCGAATCAGACATAGATATAATAATTATTATCGATGATGTTTCCGTAAAATGGGACGACGAGCTTATTACATGGTATAGGGAGGAACTCGGGAAAATTATTTCATCAAATCCTTACAGGAAAACACTGCATATTAATTCAGTAAAACTTTCAACATGGTGGGAAGACATGATGCGCGGAGATCCTGTTGTGATAAATGTTTTAAGATATGGAGATGCCCTTGTAGACTTTGGAGGGTTTTTCAATCCGCTAAAAATTTTATTAAAAGATGGCAAAATTCGTTCGACACCCGAATCAGTTTACACTTTATTGCAACGGGCTCCCGCTCATTTAGTGCGCGCAAACCAGTCAATGCTCGCAGTTATCGATGGGCTTTATTGGACAATGGTGGATTCGGCACATGCAGCTTTGATTTCAGCAAAAGTTATGCCATCATCACCTGAAGAAATTCCACAAGTCTTAGAAGAAACCTTTGTAAAATCAGGGAAATTAAGTAAAAAATATGTTGTCTTCTATGAAGAAATTAGATCAATCGCGAAAGAAATTATTCATGGGAAAATAACATCAGTAAAAGGCAAAGCATTAGATGAATCTTTCGAAAAGGCTGACTCATTTTTAAGAGAAATGGCTCGTTTAGTAGATGAAATGATAGAGGAAAATAAAAAAGTTTAATCCGAGCTTATGGAGCGTTCAAGTCCCCAAACAAAGTCTTGTTCTGCAATTCTATATGGGATTCTTCCACGCAAGTAAAATTTTTTAATAGATTCTAAAACCGTTTTAAGAGGGCCTTCAATTTCTCCTATTTGTTTTGATGAAACTTCGTTTAATTTGTCTTGGATATTCTCGGGAGTTCCCCTTGGCATATGCCCCTTTTCCCCGAAACTCAATTGTTGAGCTTCCATTACACTTAATAAATTATATGACCTATGAAATATTCCCGCTCTTGCACTCGCTGCTTCCAAAAAAAGATCATAAACTTTTCTGGCTCCGGTCATTCCTTCGGCAGAAAGTATTTGGGGTTCATCGCCATTCCTTCCTCCGGCTTCCCACCTTTCGTGTTCTTTTAATTTGCATTGCGCTTCAAAATAGCTGCGGGCTCCGAAATAAAAGATAGCCAAATCAGGAATTTTTTTCATATCCCTCCCACTGTAATCAAGTCCCATCCCTGAAAATAATGTTGGATCAACCCCTTCTCTTAAAGCCTCTTCATCTCCTGTCGCAAAAACATAAGCCGCTCCACCATAATTATGAGCATCCCAGTAAGCAGGGCTTTTTTTAAAAGTCTTTTTTTCTTTCCCGTCTTCTTCATTTGCCATATTAATTATAAAAAATCATACTTTATAAACCTTTTGACTGTCACGTCTTGCAAGAGGTAACAAGATTTTTAGATTTAAAAAAGTATTTAAAATATACAAACAATATTTTTGCATGGGGTTTTTAATCAGGAAACAAAGAGGATTTTTTTCTTTTACCGGGATTGCAAGACTTTCAATAATTACTTTTATAATTTCACTTTCATATTCGCTGGTAGATACAATTTGGGCAATTTACCTTGGAGGTATTTTTAACAACGTTTCAATTATTAGTTTTTTTTCAGCTTTTTTAACTATAATAGCTTTTTTTTCATACTTCTTTTTCGTCCCGCTCATCGAAAAAAATAGCAAATCACGGCTTTTTGCGACGTCGTTGATTTTTGTGGGATTGAGTTACTTGATTTTTATATTGAATAAAAGTTTGACTATTTTTTTTATAGCCGCAATTTCCTTGACAATTTTCACAACATTAAGAATTAATTCTTTTGGGATTATAGTCAGAGACAAGTCGCATAAAAAAAATTTGTCAAGAAATGAAGGTCTTTTATATACATTTTTTAATATTGCTTGGCTCATCGGCCCTTTGATCTCAGGACTTTTAGCAGAAGCCTACGGAATAAATTTTATTTTCATTCTTTCAGCAATTTTCATTTTTTTAGGATTGTTTTTATTTTGGATATCGAGAATAAAAGATTTAAACATAAAAAAAAGAGCGGATAATCATGTTATTAAAAATTTCTTCGCATTTTTCAAATCTGGGAAAAGACGGTTCGCTTATTTTATAGGCGGCGGCGTAAATTTTTGGTTCATTCTCATTTATCTTTACATGCCGCTTTTAATTCTCGAAAACGGATTAAGAGAAGTTTGGATAGGATATTTTCTTTTTGCAACCGCGATTCCTGTCGTTTTTTTAGAATATCCCATGTCAAAATTAGCGGGCAAAATAGGGTTTAAAAGAATTTTCAAAATAGGATTTTTAATTCTCGCTGTCGCGTCATTGGCGTGTTTCTTCATAGAAAGTATTTACATCATCTTGGCAATTCTTGTTTTTGCTTCGATAGGCGTCTCAATGATAGAACCAACAACAGAAGCTTACTTTTTTGACATTCTAAAAACCAAAGAGGAAGAATCCAGATTTTATGGACCATATAACACAACAATTGACGTGAACAATTTCATAGGAAAGGTTTTAATCGGACTATTGCTTTTTATCTTCCCACTCAAATTTATTTTTCTTTTCTTCTTTGCATTTATGTTTATATATTTCTTGATAAGCGCCAAGATCAAAGACGTAAAAGAATGGAGAAGAAAATAACCAATTTTGAAATATCTTGGCGCGCATCCAACACATAGTAGCATTTGAACAAATAAAAGAAACTCATTCCATCAGGGAAATTTGATATTTCTTCAGATTATTTCATTCGCAGATGCTGGTCTTACTGACTGAGTCGAGATTATTTGTTTGACTATTGTTACAGATTTTGTATTATTAAAAATAATTTAATTAATCTTAAAATCTTTTTACTATAAACATTATAACTATAATAAATTTACATACACAATTATATATAATAAATAAAAATAAAAATAAAAAATATTATTTTTTAACTTCCCATGCAATAGGAAATTTTTTTGCAATTATATTATAGATAAATATGGCAAGCAGAAAAAACAACAGCACGACAACGCCGCCAGACAGTGGTGTAAATACTAATGCATAAAGTGGCGAGACATAACCAATCAGGGTTGACGTTTCAGGAGAGCTTTTCACAATTATTAATTGTAAGATGCCAAGTACGAAGTACATTACAAGCGAAAATATACCGAAAAAAATCGCAGACCTATAATTAATTTTTGATAGCTTCATTTTTCACCTCAATTTAATTATTGCAAATAAGATGGAAGGTTATTTAAAGTTATTGAAATATTTTTGATGATGGATTACAAAGAAATAGGGCTAAAAGCAGGACTTGAAATACATCAACAACTCAATACCCACAAACTTTTTTGTAGTTGTCCGTCAATTTTAAGAAAAGATCAGCCATCTTTTACAATTGAAAGAAAATTAAATCCCGTGATTGGAGAAACAGGAGAAATCGATATAGCTGCAGCCTATGAAAAACAAAAAAATCAAAATTTTATATATGAAGTTTACGACACAAATTGCCTGGTAGAGCTTGATGAGGAGCCGCCGCATTCTCTAAACGAAGAAGCTCTTAAAATATCGGTACAAATTTCACTTTTATTAAATTGCAAAATTTTTCCCATATCTCAGGTAATGAGAAAAACCGTTGTCAATGGTTCAAATACATCAGGTTTTCAGAGAACAGTAATGGTGGCACACGATGGTTGGGTCGACACTTCATTCGGCAAAGTTTCCATAGATTTTATTTTTCTTGAAGAAGATTCAGCGAGGCCCTCTTTATCAAAAGAAGAAAGTGACCCAGAAATTGAAAATTCAAAAACTTATAAATTAGACAGGCTTGGCATACCGCTTGTTGAAATAGCGACGGGCCCGCACATGCATACACCTGAACAAATAAAAGAAACTGCGTTGAAAATAGGAGAAATACTTCGGGCATGCAAGGTAAAAAGAGGGATTGGCACAATCCGTCAAGATTTGAATATTTCAATAAAAGGAAGTGAGCGGGTAGAAATAAAAGGTTTCCAAGAACCAAAAACAATGGTACAGACAGTAAATAATGAAATTCAAAGACAAATGGAATGTGTAAAAAATAAAGAATGCAAAAAAGAAGTAAGGCACGCTCAGTTTGATGGTACAACTTTTTTTCTTAGGCCAATGCCGACGTCAGCAAGAATGTACCCCGAAACAGATATCCCGCTTCTGAAAATTTCCAGGGACTTTGTCGATAATGTAAAAAAAGAATTGCCAAAACTTGCTTCTGAAAATAAATCCTATCTTAAGGAATTCGGCCTAAATGAAGAGCTGATAAAATTAATTTTGAAACAAAACAAACTTGAGGAATTTAAAATTTTGACTCATGTCACGGAAAAATACGAGCTCATAGCGAAATCACTTTCTTTGTTTCCCGTCGAGATATCAAAAAAAGAGAACAAATCATTGAATGAAATAGAAAAAATTCTTGACGTGCATTTGCTTGAAGCAGTTTTAGAACAGGTAGATAAAAAAATATTTGAGAATGATGTAAAAAATATTTTACAAAAAATTGTTCAGGGAAAATCTCTCGACGAAGCAATGGAAAAATCCAATATAGACTTAAAGGAAGAAATAAAAAATCTGATAAAACAAAAACCCGGGCTTTCAAGAGGTGCTTACATGGGGCTAATCATGGGGAAATTCAAGGGCCAAGTTTCAGGCAAGGAAGTGATGGATGTTCTGGATAAATTAATGTAAACGGGACGGTTTATCTAACATCGCCCATCAGTTTTATTTCGTATAGAATTTTTAAAATAATTATTTCACAAAACCACTCACAATCCATGTAATTATCAAAGCAATAGCTGCAGAAACAACAGCGACGATAAACCAGCTGTTTGAACCTGAAACAGACCCTGCGGCCCCGCCAACAGCTCCGGAAATTCCACCAATCAACAATCTTTTCGTTTTTTCTTTCATATAGTTATAAATTGTGGTTATATAAAAATCTTTTTATCAAAATTTTAGTTAAAATATTTTCCGAAGACAAAATAATTTGATTGCTATAAAAATTTTAAAATTTTAAAAAAAAGGGAAGAATTTAAATAGTTTGTATATTTAAAACGGATGTCTTTAAGACAATTAAAAAAGGGGGAAATAATGGCTGCAGCAAAAAAGAAATCTTCTAAGAAGCCTGTAAGAAAAGCAGGGAAAAAAACCACAAAGAAGACTACAAAAAAAAAGAAGAGATAAATCTTCTTAATATCCACTTTTTTATTTTTTAGAATTTATTTTAAATTTTTACAACAATTTTATAAACCCATAAAATATTAATATTTTATGGAAAGAACAATGATTAAAGACGCTTTCACCAAAGAAGGAGAAGTGTTATTGAAAGGGTGGGTTCACGATACCAGGGATTTAAAGAAAGTTAGATTTTTGATACTAAAAGATACTTCTGACAGGATTCAGGTTACGGGCGTTGAGGGAAAGACCGACAAGAAAGTTTTTGATTTGCTTGATAATTTAAACAGGGAGTCGGCAATAGAAGTTATTGGTGAAGTAAAAGAATCAAAGCAGGCGCCAGGCGGGAAAGAAATTTTGCCAAAAAAAATCGAAATTATTTCTCAAGCCTTAAATCCTTTGCCGATTGATATTTCTGATTATTCGATAACGGAACTTCCGAAAAGATTAGATTGGAGATTCTTGGATCTTCATGCAAAAAAAACCCAGTCGATTTTCAAGGTTCAGTCGACGATACTTCAGGCTTATAGAGATTTCATGATAAAAGAAGGGGCAATAGAAGCCGTTTTCCCTTCTATTATTGGTTCAAGTTCCGAAGGCGGCACAGATTTATTTAAAATAAAATATTTTGAAAAAGAGGCTTGTCTTTCCCAATCATGCCAACTCTATAAACAGATGCTCGCTTGTTCGATGGAAAAAGTTTTTGCGATTTTCACTGTTTGGAGAGCAGAGAAACATAATACCGTCAGACACTTAAATGAAGCGAGACAGTTCGATTATGAAGAGGCGTTCGCGGACGATAAAAAAGTAATGAATGTTCTTGGGAGGTGCATGCAATTTATAGTCAAAAGGATTTTAGAAGAAAGAAGCGAAGAATTGAGAAATCTCGGCGTTGAGTTGAAGATTCCTTCCGTAAAATATTTTACATTTGCTGAAGTCAAAGAGATAATGAAAAAAAAGGACGTAAAGATGGGAAGTCATGATTTATCTGGGGACGCAGAGAAAAAACTCAACGAATTATATCCCGATACAATTATTTTTGTTCATAATTGGCCTTTATCTGGGAAACCATTTTACATAATGCCTGCCGGAGAAAATTCTTCAAGAGGATTTGATGCGATATGGAAAGGGATGGAAATTTCATCAGGAGGTCAAAGAATCCATATTCCCGAACTTTTAATTGAACGGCTTAAAGCTAAAAAATTAAATCCGGACCAGTTCGAAGCATATATCAATTCTTTTAGATATGGGGCGCCACCTCACGCAGGTTGGGGAGTAGGACTTGAAAGAATTACAATGCTCGCACTCGGGCTGAATAACATTCGTGAAGCGGTTCTTTTCCCAAGAGATAGAGATAGAATAACGCCTTAATATCTACAAAATCTTAAAAACTCGTTTTCCTTTAATTTATTATGGCGAAAGATTTTACGTGGCACGAAGTTTCCGAAAGCGAGAAGAACGAAATAAGGAAGGATTCTAAGAAGTTGCTTAACGAATTTTCTTCAAAAATTCAGAAAATAAAATCAGAAGAAAGTCATTTTGAAAACAATTCCGGCACGAGAGAAGAAGGAGTCCCATGGAAAACAGAAGACGATTTTAAAGAACTTATTTTTCAGAATGCACCTTTTGTTGAAGATGATTTTATAGTTGCTGAAAAGGGAGCGTGGAAAAAATGAACGGGGTATTGGTGGTTCAATCAAATTCAATAACTGTTAAAGACGGGAAAGTGCTTATGAAAAGTTCAAACGGGAAAGCATTTACGCCAGGCGGGGTTGTTTTAGAAGGAGAAGACCCGGAAGAAGTTTGCAAGAAAAGTATGGAAAAAGCAAAAATCATAAAACCTCTCCATCCGGGAATATTTTGGAAAAATATCGGTTCAGAAAAAATTCCGATTGTATCATTAAATTATCTGACGGAGATTGAAAATGTATGAGGGAAAATTTATCATAGCTTCGGGCCCGGTCATTATAGAAGATAATGCTTTGCTTGTAAATAAAGATAATAAAGATGATTTTTACAAATTACCGGGAGGTACAATCGAAGAAGGAACTGAAGATTTGGAAGAGGCTTGTCATAGAGAGGTCATGGAAGAGAATAACGCGAAAATCGAAATAATTAAGCCGCTTCATCCGATGCTAATTTGGAAAAATCCTCAGACAAAAGAAAGGATGGCAATTGTTCTTATCCATTTTCTTGCGAGATTATTAAACAAAAGTGAAATAAAACCCTGCGGAGAAACCAAAGAAATTAAATGGCTCGATATTAACGAAATAAAACAAGGTAAACATTTTGTTGCTCCAAATATTAAATTCTTAATTGAGAAGGGAGATATAAAATAATGAAAGGAAAAATCGGAACGAGTAGTGCAACAAGAAAAGATCTTTTGGAGCTTTTGGAGCTTAGTGTAGGCAAGTACAACACATTAATTCAAACAGCGGAAGGATGCATAACAATCTTGACAATCTATATGGCAAAATGCGGCGATAAATCAGGAGATTTCCCGGATACTTTTGAGACTATATTTCAAAGAAGGGTTTCTTGTCTTTCGGAATTTGAAGCCGAGAATTACAGAAATCAATATAACGAAATTTCAGGGAGACATAACTAAATGAGCCTTTCTCAAAAACTTCAACTCATAAAATCCGGTAAATTAACCGCCGTTGAAAATTTATTAAATTTTATAAAAAAAATAGATGATTCAAAAGATTTGAATATTTTTCTCGTTCTAAATGAACACGCAATTCAGCGGGCAAGAGAAATCGATGAACAAATAAAAAATAAAAAAGAAGTTGGAAAACTCGCGGGCTTATGTTTTGCTGTAAAATCAAATATTTGCGTTAAGGGGATTGAGACCAATTGCGCATCCAAAGTTCTTGAGGGATTTCTTGCTCCTTACAATGCAACAGTAATCGAAAAATTATTAGAAGAGGATGCAATCATTATTGGAATGGCGAATATGGACGAATTTGCTTGCGGAGCTTCTGGAGAAACTTCGGCTTTTGGTCCAACAAAAAATCCAAAAAACCCAGAATTAATTCCAGGCGGTTCTTCATCAGGTCCGGCAGCATCAATTGCGGCGGGGCTTTGTGATTTTGCCCTCGGTTCAGACACGGGCGGTTCTATTCGAAACCCAGCATCGCATTGCGGTGTTGTCGGATTAAAGCCAACTTATGGGGCAATTTCAAGATATGGGCTTATTGATTTATCAATGTCCTTTGACTGTATAGGTCCATTAACAAATTCAGTCGAAGATGCAAAAATAGTTTTTGATGTAATTAAAGGTCAGGATAATTTTGATTTGACAACTTTGGATAAAAAAAATAAAGCAGAAGAAAAAAGGGTAATAGGGTTAGTTAATGTAAAAAATTTCTGTGATGAGAAAATTGCAAAAATAATTGAAGAAAAAACAAGAAAATTTGCGAAGGCGAATGGATATAAAATAAAAGAGATAGATCTTCCGCTTGACATAGCAATTGAAACTTATTATATAATTGTTTACACGGAATTTTTTTCGGGAACAAGGAAATTTGACGGAAGAAGATTTGGGAAAAAAATTGAAGATACTGCCGGACCAGAAGTTCAAAGAAGAATTATCGGCGGCTCTGAAATAACGAAGGCCGAGCATGAAGGAAAATATTACAGGGAAGCGTTAAGGGCAAGAGAGCACATTAAAGAGCAGTTTGAAAAAATTTTTCAGGATGTGAATGTGATAGTTTTGCCGACGGTGCCGAAGCTGCCGCATAAGATTGGAAGCAAGATTTCAGTAGAGGAAATGTATGCTTATGATATTTTTACCGTACTCGCAAATATAGCAGGTCTTCCTGCAATTTCTGTTCCGACTGGAAAAATTGAAGGCAAGAATGTTGGTTTACAGCTAATTGCTCCACATTTTGCAGAGGAAATGATTTTTGAAATCGGGAGGGGGATAAATTAATGAGAAAAATAAAATTATTTGCGATTGGAAATCAAGGAAATTATAATTACTATATTTTTGAAAAGAAGCAAAATGCCGTCAGAACAATCGCAAAAATATTAGGAGAGATTTTTCAGGCGGACATACAGCTTTTCAAGGAATATAAAGATAAAGATGGGAATTGGTCAAAGCGGAGAAAAGTGAATTTTGAGAAGAGAAAAGATTGGCACGAAAGTTATATTACTAATGAAGAAAAAAGAATTGATATTTTCTTTGGCGACAAGAAAGTTTTTGCAACAATAATTTGTTCACAAAAATTACGAGAAAAATTTAACAAGGAACTTGGGGAAAATTCTTATTTGCCAAAAGATAAAAAGAAATAAAAACTCCATAAATTAATTGTTTTTATGTCACAAATAACAATTTTGCAAGCTAGAGAATTTTTAGATAGAATTTTTAGCGAAGATAAAGTAGCGATTATTTTTCATAATGATCCAGATGGTTATGCATCTGCTGTAAGTTTTTCTGAATATTTAAAAGATAAAAAAATTGAAATTTCTTTTTTTGAAACAGATACTATTAATGGGATAAAACCATATTTTGAAAATTTGAAGAATTTCGATAAACTTATTTTCACGGATTTGGCTCCCAATGTTATAGCCAAAGAATTAAATAATTTCGATAAAAAGATTTTATATGTAGATCATCATAAAAAAGATGTTGAAATTTCCGAGCATATTTTTGAATTTAGAACCAAATCTTGCGAATCAGCTTCAATGGACACATTTCTAATAACCGGCAAAAAGAAATTTTTAACTTTTTTGGGCATGATTTCCGATGCTGGATGGAGGTATAGAGAAAACGACGATTATATAAATGAAAATTTAAAAGAATTTAAAATAAATTTAGATGAAGCGAAAAAATTGGGGGACGAATGCGGATTTTTACTAAAAGCGTACAAGAGCAATGTGGAGAAAACCATTGAAATTTTGGAAAAGATAGATAAACCTAAAGATTTTTTAAAATTGCAAAAAATTTTAGAGCCTATAAAAAATGAACTTAATTTTTTTATAAATGATTTTGAAAAAAATAAAGAAAAGCTTGGGAAAATTTATTTTTATTATTTTGAACCTAAGTTGTGCGGGAAGGGTGTGATTATTAATCAGATAAGCTATTCAAATCCGGATGAAGTTTTCATTTTTACAACTTTAAAAGAAAATGATATAATTTCAGTTTCTGCAAGAAATCAATCGGGGGAAATTGATTGTATAGAACTTTTAGGAAAAACAATGAAGGGTTTTAAAAATTCTAATTCAGGCGGACACGTGAAAGCGGCGGGCGGATATATTCAGAAAAAAGATTTGGAAGAGTTTAAGGAAAAATTAAAACAGATTAATTGATATATCTTTGTTTTATCACATATATATTTTTAAAGAGAAATCCCTCATCATTTTTATGTTAATGAAAGGAGGTTTTTAAAAAAGAGAATATGCCATTAGATTTTGCAAAAGAAGCAATAGAAAAAGCTGACAAAAATAGCATCAATTTCGACGAGCTTCGTGCTGGGAAAGCGAATATCAAGGTTTTTGGTCTTGGTGGTTGTGGTTGTAATATGGCAACATGGCTTTTTAACAAAGGCATCAATGGAGCTATTATTTATGGTATAAACACGGACGCACTTCATCTTTCAATCACAAAAGCGGATGAAAAAATTCTTATTGGAAAAGAATTGACCAAGGGTCTTGGCTGTGGTGGTTATCCAAAGAAAGGACGAGAAGCTGCAAAAGAATCTCTTACTGACTTGAAGAAAGCTGTTTCGAATTCGGATATGGTTTTCGTTCTAGCCGGGATGGGAGGAGGTTCAGGTACTGGTTCAATTTCTGTGGTAGCACAACTGGCAAAAGAAGCAGGCGCCGTAGTAATTGCCGTTGTCACAATGCCTTTTGAGGCTGAAAAAGCAAGAATAGACAAAGCAGAATTCGGTTTGCAAGAACTTAGAGAAGTTGTAGACACAGTAATCGTTCTCGATAATAACAGATTAGTTGATATTGCAGGACAATTGCCAATGGAACAAGCTTTCGCAGTTGCTAACGAATTGGTAGCTACTATGATTAAGGGTATTGTTGAAACAATTACATTGCCTTCATTGATTAATCTTGATTATGCCGATGTATCATCTATAATGAAGAATGGGGACGTAGCCGTGATTGGTATCGGGGAAGATAATTCCAATGCCAGAGTAGACGCTGCAGTCCAGCAGGCTCTAACGCATCCATTACTTGATGTAGATTACAGAGGTGCAACAGGTGCGCTTATACACGTTACTTGTGGTCCTGATTTAAAACTTGAAGAATTTGATAATATCGGTCGACTTGTGACAGAAAATCTTTCACCAGAAGCAATGGTTATCATCGGTGCGAGAGTTAACAAGGAATTCCAGGGAAGAGTAAGAGTCATTACAATTATGACTGGAGTAAAATCCCCTTACATCCTCGGGAAAAACACAAGCAGATTCGATAATGAAGCGGGCAATCGATTAGCTATCAACGACCTTGGACTAGACAGTTATTAAATAAATTTTATTTTTATTTTTATTTTTCCTCGCTCAAAAGGCGAGGATTGAAACTTTTTCAACTTTTGGAGTGAGAATTTATTTAACTAAAATTTCGATGAAAATTTAACCTCCTGAAATTGCACAGTTGGGGCAGATGATATAACATATTCCTCACCCAGAACAATTTTCCAAGATACTATCTTCGAAGGAAAGAATTATTGTCCGATTCATTATTAGTTCTTAATACCCCCTTGAGGCAAACCCCGACACAAAGACCCCGGTCTTAATCTTTCGGTTTCATTTCTAATCTCGTTATTTAGTCATAGTGATAGTTTCGGCATTCATTTTTTTGTTTTCCCACTTATCGAAATATAAAATATTATCAAGTTCTGCTTTTGGTTTTTCGACTGTTTTAATTTTTGTCTCTTTCCCGATAGGGAAAACTCCCTCTATGTTTAAATTATCGGGGATGTTTAAAACATCCTTAATCTGCTCATCATAAAAATGTCCGACCCATGTTGTTACAAGTCCTGCATCTGTCAATGCCAAAAGTAAATTTTCTATTGCCGCACCAGCCTGAAGCGAAGCATATCTTATCCCGCGATTTCCAAAACTTCTAACAAGTTTAGAATCATCCGAAACTGCAACAACAATATAATTCACGCTTCCAACAAAAGGTTGTTGTGTCGCTTCGGCTATTTTCTTGATTTTTTCTTCATCTCTCACAAGTATAAATCTCATAACAAAAAGATTTCCTGCACTAGGCGAAATTCTCGCAAGATCAATCGCGGAAATAATTTTTCTCCAGTTGGGCTTATCAGTAGAAAACTTTTTTACGCTCCTCCTCTTTCTTATCGCATCTTCCAATTTCATAAAAAATAGTAATAAAATAACTATAAAAATCTTTGGAGTATTTAATTATAAATTCTCAAAATTTATTCGCAAGAAAAACCATTCTGGAGCCAAACTTCATCAATAAAAATATAAAATTTAGATTAATTTAAAAATCACTGAAAATAAATAATTAAATGACTAAAAACTTTGTCTGGCAATTCACAAACCAAAAAAAACTAAACAAGAAAGAATTCGAAGATTATTTTGAAAGAAAAATCTTTAAGACGATACGAAAATATTCGATGCTTCCTGATAATAGAGTTATTAAAATAAAAAAATCAAACAATATTAATGCAAAAATTTTAATCTACGTTTTAAAACAAAAATTCTCAGTTAGGTTTTCAGAAAGTCCGAATTTTTTTTCAGAGAATCTCTCGCAAATTGCCGAAGACATTTTTAAAAATATTTTAAAGGGGAAATTTATATCAGAAAAAATTAACGCTCCTCTTCGTTTTTTATCAGACAAAGAAATTGAACTTTATGCGAAACTAAAAAATATAAAAGGTGTAAAAAGAAAAAAAGATGAAAAAATTCAACTGCTATTTAACAAATTCTTCTCAAAAAATCCCGATCTGGAAATCAATATAGTGAAAGCTATGGAACAAATAAAGTAAAAACATTTATAACTATTATTTATTTAAAATAAAAAGATGGTGAAAAAACCTTACGTAAAAAAGTTTTGCGAGGTGTCAATTTTTAAAGTTTGGATAGTTGACGGCAATTATGTCCGTAAAAATATCGACGAAGAATTCACAAATTATGGTCAGCATTCAAGATTCAATTTTATTCCTGAAAATGAATTCTGGATAGACAAAACAAGAAATCCAGGAGAAGAAAAATTCTACATTGATTCAATGATTGTAATGCACAGGCTAATGTCTGAAGGGATAAACAAAAATAAGGCGGTAAGAATAGCAGATAGTATTGAAAAAAGAGAGAGAGCAAAAACAGAATTAATGAGAAAAGAAATAAAATTAAAAAACAATAAACAAAAATTAATTGACAGTATTCACATTAAAATCCTCAAAAATTATAGCAATGACAAAATAAAAATTTGGATTGTCAATGGAGAAGCAGTAAGAGATATATTTTTTCTTGATTTCGTCGAAGGAGGGCATGGTTACGTTTACCCATTTATCCCGAAAGATGAAGTATGGATCGATAATGATGTTGAACCAAGCGAAATAAAGTTTGTTCTTTTGCATGAATTGCATGAAAGAAATCTGATGAAAAAAGGATGGTGTTATGACGTGGACACTCCCAGCAATCTAAAAACAGGCAAAATAAAAAAAGGTGCCCATCCGGATTCAAGCAGAGTAGAATATTATTGTAGATTTCATCCCGAAGAAACTAATAAAAAAATAATGACAGAAATTAGGAAGGTCTAATTTTTTTATTTAATTTTTCAAGTATATTCTTCAATTCATAAAAATCCTTTATTAAATAATCGGGCCCTGCATTTTTTATAGTTTTTAAATCAGACCACGAACACTTATTATGAATAGCGACAGAAATACAGCCCGCATTTTTGGCACATTCAACGTCTGAAAAACGATCACCAACATAAATTATCTCTGAAGGATTAAGTTTATACTTTTTAAATAATTTAATTAGAAGTCCATCTTTGGAACCAAATTTTTCTGCACCGTAAATTTTTCGAAACAAACCATTAATCTTCAAAATTTTTACAGCTTTTTTTATATAGGTAGTTTCAGAATTTGAAATAATTATTAAATTGTATTCCTTTGAGATTTCCCGTAATGGTTTCATGTTGACACATAATTTTATTCCTCCGTTCGCCGCTTCTTTTTTGAAATATTTATAAAATTTCCGTCGGGCAGAATCAATATGCCCCGGATCTAAACCAACTTCCTTGAGCATATGTTCAAGTTTTGTCCCCATAACCCTCAATATAATTTTTTTATCAGCCTTGCATCCATATTCGTCCAAAACTCTGACGAAAGATTTAATTCCGATGCTGTAAGCATCACAAATAGTCCCGTCGAAATCAAAAAAAATATATCTCTTGGAACGTTTAGTAAAAATATTTTTGAAACTCATGTCGCCTCTTTGTCTTTAATAATATTTCATTTATAAATTATTACTTCAAAAATATAATTATTTTTTTAATTTTAATCTTCTATACCCAACAAACACAATCCCTAAAATTAAAGCCAAAACTAAAACCAATATAGCCATTGATCCTCCGGTCCCCAAAGTTCCGATTACCGCACCAGTTATCGAAGATAAAAATCCAGGAGCTCCTGTCCCCTCGTTGTCTCCCAAATTTATAATGCTTTCATTTAAAGAATCAGAATTATTAAGTATGCTTCTTGGTTTAAATCGCCCAGTGCTGCTCATGTTTGATTTTACAGAAGTGACGCCAAAATTTGTATTGTTTAAAGAATTTATTTTTAAAATTTGAGAATCATAATCATCTTCATTTTGCAATCCAAATCTTATTTCATACTCATTCGCCAAAAACTCTGAAGTATTAATTGTTATTTTATAATTAAATTCTCCTCCAAAATAATATCCGTACCCATAATTGTACCCATAATCGTAACCATAACTATAATCGTATCCCAAGCTTGAATTAGAACCAATCAATTCAATGCTTACTCCATCAATACAATTTTTATTTGAACCCTTAAGGTCAAAAGTGCACACTACAATTCCATTCATGCTGACATAAGCAGGATTGCCAAGGTATACATCGTCATTCGAATTTATTTTTATTTTTGCCGTCGTGTTTACAATATCTCCGCGTGAAGGATTTGAATTATTAAAAGGATCTAAAGATACATTAAAAGCTTGAGCGGGTCCTGCAACCAATAACAAACCTATGGCTAAGACGGCTATAAGAAAGGAAATATTCCTCTCTCTTTTGGCTCCAATTTCTCTTAACATAATGCACCTAATCTTAAAAAGTATGTATTTGATCCCTTTTAAATTTTTATTTTGTTAACTATATACTACAAAATTTAAATTTTTCCAAAAAATCCCGAAATTTCGAGCATTATAACACTTAATTCGTCGGTTAATCCTTTAATTTTAAAAACATTTAAATAGTAATGGTTACCAAATATTAACAAATGGTTACCAATAAACAAGGAATTATTCGAAAAGATACGGTCGTACGGGTAAGCAAATGGCTTGACGACGTGATAGAAAATTATATTTCTGATAGAAAAATTCGATTGGATTTCCCCTCGAAAAGAAATTTCGTCGATTGTGCAATCATGCATTTTCTTGAAGAAAAAAAAGTAAATTTGGAAGGTAAGAATGGATAAAATCGAAAAGGCAAGAGAGTTTTTCAAGTTACTTGAAGGAAGAGAACCAGACGCCGCTCAGGTAGCGAGAAGAGCTTTTTTTATTCAGGAAATGATGTCAAATAACTAAATTATATTTCTGTTGAAATTTAAAGAAATTTCCTATGAGAAAACTAAATGAAAAAGTTTATAAAATAAATTTATTTATTTTCTCTGAAAAGGTGAAAAAAGAAAAAACAATATATGGGTAATACTCTTGACGATCCTTCGGAGCCTCCCGATAGCGTCTCAATAAAAAATTTTTCTGAATTTCCGAAAACAAGCATAAATTCTACAAATGATTTAGTCAGGGAACTCTCAAAGAAAAATATTTTTTTAAGTGAAAAAGAAATAGAAGATATTAATAAAGTAATTGAAAAATATCCAATGAGAATAAACCCGCATTTTTTTTCATTGATAAAAGAAAAAAACGATTCCATATGGAACCAATGTGTCCCGAATATAAAAGAAATCGAAGACGAACGAGGAGAAGAAGACCCATTGAATGAAGAAAATGAAATCCCCTGCTTGACTCATAGATACCCAGATCGAGCCCTTCTTTTGGTTTCAAACACTTGTGCCATGTATTGCAGATTTTGCACAAGAAAAAGAAAAGTTGGTGAAATCCGAAAAAATCCGTCAAAAAAAGATATAGACAGGGCGATTAATTACATAAAAAATCATTCTGAAATAAGGGATGTTATTATTTCCGGCGGAGATCCTCTTCTTTTGAGCGACAAAAAAATAGAAGAAATCTTAATCAGTTTAAGAAAAATCTCTCACATAGAAATGATAAGAATAGGAACAAGGGTCCCCTGTGTGATGCCGTCGAGAATAACAGATTCATTGTGCGAAATTTTCAGAAAAAACAATAAAAGACCATCCCTTTATATTAACACTCATTTTGAAAATCCGGCAGAAATAACCGAAGAAAGCAGGATCGCTTGCGAGAAACTGATTGACTCGGGAGTTCAACTTGGAAACCAAAGTGTTATCTTGAAAAATATTAATTATGAACCTGAAATCTTCAAAAAATTAAATCAAAGACTTCTTTCGATAGGAGTAAAACCTTACTATATATATCAGCCCGACCCCGTGAAGGGAACATTTCATTTTATCGGTCCAGTCGAAAAAGGACTCGAAATAATTAAGGCAATAAGGGGGCACACAAGTGGGATGGCTGTACCTCATTTTGTAATCGATGCTCCAGGCGGCGGCGGCAAAATTCCATTGCTTCCCGAATATGCCAAAATACAAGAAAATGGGAATGTCAAAATGATAAATTACAAAAATAAAGAATATTTTTATAACGGAAGTGAAGATCAGTAAAAAGCATCAACAACATTATTATTAAATATCAAATAAAGCACAATTATGCCAAAAAGCATGATTCCTAAAATCGCGAAAAGCTGTCCGATATACGTGAAATATAACGCCAAAATAAGTCCGATAAATGAAATTATAATTTGAATATATCTTGCCCAAACCTTCCCATTCCACAAACCTTTCCCCATGTTGAAGAAAAAGAAAAAAGCAAAAATCATTGCGATACTCACGAATAAATAAATATCATCGGTTACATTAACAAGAAATTTCGAAAGTATAAAAGTTCCGGTTTCGTCTTTAAGAAAAAACATGATAAAAATCGGAAAACACATGACGGCAAAAATATAATTTACAATTGATATTAATTTTATTCCAGCAGGAATCTTTTCATAAATCATGTAGTTACAGAATTTCGTATTATAAATATGTTTTGAATCTAATTTTTCATTTTCATTATCAGCCAATTATTCCCCTTCGGATATCTTAAATTCCCTTTAAGTTTTATCAACGCATATTTCTCATTTAATTTTTTCCCTCTGAGAAAAATTTCTATTTTGCCGTCCTCATAACTTTTTTTCGTGGAAATCTTTCTTATATTTTTGAAAATTCCTTTATCATAAATTTCAACAGTCCCAGCGCCATAATTTCCTTCAGGGATTTCCCCTTCAAAATTCACATAGCTTAATGGATGGTCTTCAGTTTCGACCGCTAATCTTTTATCTGAAAAGTTTTTCGGCATTCCTTTCGGAATGGCCCACGATTTTAAAATTCGTCCAATTTGGATCCTAAAATCATAGTGGAGATGGCTCGCATCATGCCGCTGAATTACAAAAATATTTTTCTCATCAACTTCGTCTTTTTTGGGTTCTGGCGTTTTTTCAAAATCTCTTTTCGATTTGTATTTTTCAAGCATTATTAAATAACGCGATTTTCTTATTTATATTTAACTAACGCAAATATTTTAAAATCAAATTACCTAAAAATACTAATGAAAAAAAAATATTTATTTGCAATTTTATCATTAATTTTGATAGTAGCGATTTTCCTATTAATAAATTTTATAGGTGGTGAACCTTCAGATAATATCCCGACACAATCTGCTTCAACCCAAATACAATCAACTCCGAATAGATGTTCCTTGCTCGGAGAAAACGATAATTACACGAAACCAGATTTTAATAAATTAAAAGAGATAATGTCTGATCAAGAAATAGTGAAAGACGTGCCATCAAACGGAGCAATATCATTAAGATTTTATCATTTTACCGAAGATTGCAGAATATGGGATAAATCTTATATATTAACCAATGGAGAAATAAAAGACAGCACGGGCGAATCCGATATTCAAATAATAGTAGATTCAAAATATGCCGATAAAATTTCTGCAAGTAATTTTTGCGATGTTTTGAAGGAAGCAAGGAATAATGGAGATTTTGGGCAGGATTCAACAGAAAGCATGGCCTCTCTTTTATGGAAATATAGAAGTATGTTAAAATACAAAGATTGCCTCGGAATCCAAATCTAATTCATAATTCAAATCTTAAAATTGTCAAGCTGTTTTTCTTTCATGTTTTTTATCGCAGGTCCATTTATCATTTTCCCGTCAGGCGTGAACCTTGATCCATGGCAAGGACAATCCCACGATTTTTCTGCCGAATTCCAATTTAATATACATCCCATGTGTGGACAGTAAGGCTCCAAAAAAGTCAGGTCTCCATTCTCGTTTTTGTATGCCGCGACTTTCTCTCCATTCTTTTCGACAACCACCCCTTCGCCCATGGAGAGCAATTTCTTTTCTCCAGACAAAACTTTTCCTCTAAAATACCTCTCTGCAACATTTAAATTTTGTTTCAAAAATGTCTTCGCCGAAACTATCGGTTTAAATCTCAGAGGGCTAAAAATATCCTGCCACTGGCTTTCCCCATTTTCAATGATGTCGCTTATTATTAATCCTGAAACCATGGAAGTAGTCATTCCCCATTTGCCAAATCCTGTCGCAACAAAAATATTATTTGATTTTGAAGAAATTTTGCCAATATAAGGAACTCTGTCAATAGTTACATTGTCGTGAGTTGACCAGTAATATTTTATTTTTTTAAAAGGCAATTCATTTTTAATATTTTTTTCCAACTTTTTATAATGTTCTTTTTCGTTCCCGCTTCCGATTTTATGGTCTTCTCCGCCAATTATGACTATTTCCCTTTTTTTATCTACATAATTTCTATACGTAAGCCCGTTTTCTTCAATACTCATAAACATTCCATCGGGGAATTTATTTTTAATTTTAATTCCCAGAGCATATGATCTCGAAGGGTACATTCTCGCAAAATAAAAAGATGGGTCATAAAAAGGAAAATGCGTCGCGACAACAACATATTTTCCTCGGATATCCCCCTTATCGGTCATGACTTTGCATTTATTTTTTGATTCCTCAATATCCAATGCCCGCGTATTTTCAAATATATACGATCCATCCCCATTGATTTTATTCGCCAACGCATAAATATATTTTAACGGATGGAACTGTGCTTGATTTTCATATCTTATTGCTGCACGTATTTTTATCGGCAAATCAATTTTTTCCACGAACGAAACAGGAACGAAAAGTTTTCGTAAAGCAAAAAATTCCTCCCTCAAATTTTTATAATTTTCATTTTCTTTAGTAAATAAATAAAAATCTTTTCGTTGAAAATCACATTTTATTTTTTCCTCTTTTATTATTTCTTCGAATTTATCAATGGCAAAACGATTCGTATTTGCATATTGTTTTGCTTTCTTGAACCCAAATTTTTTTATTAGATAACTATAAATTAATCCATGAGCATAAGTAATTTTCGCAGTAGTCTTTGACGTGACTCCCATCCCCATTCGACCTTTCTCTATGACAGCCACAGAATAACCTCTTTTTTTTAACAAATAAGCGCAATTTATTCCCGCGAGCCCGCCCCCGACAACAACAACATCAACAGAAATATTTTTTTTTAATTCCAAATATTTCTTTTTTTTTAAATTCTCAACCCATATAGAATCATGTTTCCCCTCTAAAATATTATGCCTCATTTCTTTATAATTGTAAGATTCTATAAAATAATAAGTTGTATGGAAAAATACTGCTTCGATAGGTTTTTAATGTTTATTAAACTGTGAAATTTATGAAAAAGAGTCTGATTGATATAACGTTAAGCACAATCATATCTTTAGTCGTATTGATTATTCTATTGGGTCTTGCGAATCTTGTTCCGGTTAACAATATGTACGCCACCAAAGTTCTCGAATTCATTAATTTACATGTTTTAATCATAATCCTTTTCATTTTATTTTTCTTTCTCGGCGAGCTTTTCTTTCTTTTTGGTTTTCCTTTAAATATTCCAGGCCCGGTATTTTATGCCTACGGAGGATATTTTCTAAGCAATTTTATTTTCGAAATTTTTTATCTTATTAACGATCTGCATCCAACAGGGATTTTTTCTCAGGTAAAATATCTCGAACCGACCGTAAATATCTTGATAATCGCAATAATTTTAATCATAGGTTTTTCAAAAATATTAATTAATAAAAAGAAAAAAGAAGAGACAAGATCCGAAGATAAAGAGGTTGAATGGAAAGATGTCGGAAATGAGTTGAAAAAGGCATCTCATAATATCGTTTCAAAATTTAATCAATTGAAATCTCAAAAAGAAAGCGAAGAGAAAACCGCCGAAAAGAAAAAATCAAAAAAGAAGGGAAAGTAAATAAATTAATAAATTTTAAATTTGTTGTAACCATTAACTATTTAAACTTTTAATGCATTAAACTATTACTTCTAAAATGGTTGAATTAAAATCTTTGCCATACGAGTATGATTCACTTGAGCCATATATAGACGAAGAAACAATGAGGATCCACCACGATGGCCATCATAAAATTTATGCAGACAAATTAAATGCAGTTTTGGAAAATTATGACGATTTAAAAAAAATGTTTCCGGAAGAACTTCTCAAAAATCTAAAAAATATCCCTGAAGAAATTAGAATTGCAATAAAAAATTTTGGAGGCGGCTTTGTAAATCATAATTTTTTATGGAGCATTTTGAAAAAAGATATAAAATTTTCTGGAGAAATCGCCAAAGAAATAGTTTTAAAATTTGGCAGTTATGAAAAGTTCAGGGAGCAATTTTCTGAATCCGCAATCAAACTTTTCGGGAGTGGTTACGTTTGGCTCGTATTGAATTCCGGCGAAATAGAAATTATTTCAACTTCAAATCAAGACAGTCCCTTGTCCGAGGGTAAAATTCCATTGCTTGCAATTGACTTGTGGGAGCATGCGTATTATTTGAAACATAAAAACAAGAGAGCCGATTATATCAAAGATTATTTTAGTGTAATAAACTGGGAAAAAGTTGATGAGATTTACATGGAAGGATTAAAAGGAAAATAAATCACCCATGATAATATTAAAGCTTCCTCTTGCCATTTACTAATTTCTAATTATTAATTTTAGTTCGTCAGTCAACTCGGAATTAAAAATTATGCCTTTCAAAACCTGTTTAATCCAGACAAGCTCATTTTTATCATCATATTTTCTCGTCTTCTTTTTCCCCTTCTCCTCTTAAAAATCTCAATTGTTCACGAAGTTCTATCGCGAGTTCAAAATTAAGATTCTCGGCAGCTTCTCGCATTTCCTGTTCAATTTGAGGGACGAGCCTTTCTTTTTCTTTTTTTGGGATATGTTTTGTATCCTTGACAATAATTATTTGGTCTTCAATTGGCTTCTTTATAGTCGTAGGCGTGATGTTATTTTTTTTATTATATTCAATCTGGATTTTTCTTCTTCGTCGTGTTTCATCCATTGCGTACTTAATCGAACCAGTAATTTTATCAGCATAAAGAATAACTTTTGCATTAACATTTCGTGCAGCTCTGCCGATAATTTGAATAAGACTTTGCTGGTCCCTCAAAAAACCTTCTTTATCAGCATCGAGAATTACAACAAGTCCAAGTTCGGGAATGTCAATTCCCTCCCTCATAAGATTTATCCCAACAAGAACATCAAATTTTCCAAGTCTAAATTCTCTTAAAATTTCTGAACGTTGCAATGTTTTTATTTCTGAATGCAGGTATCTTGTTTTGATTCCTTTCGAAGCAAAAAAATCCGAAATTTCTTCAGAAAAACTTTTTGTCAAAGCTGTTACTAAAATTCTATCTCCTCGCTTTATCACCCTTTCAATTTCTTCAATCAAATTTTGCATGTAATCCTTTGTTTTTCTGATTTCAACTTCAGGGTCAAGAAGTCCCGTCGGTCTTATAACCTGCTCTATGACAACTGCCGATTTTTCTTTTTCGTATTTCCCCGGAGTTGCACTGACAAAAATCACATTTTGTTTTTTTATGTAACTTTCAAATTCATTAAATTTAAGAGGACGATTATCAAGCGCACTTGGAAGCCGAAAGCCATAATCCACCAAAGTTTGTTTTCTCTGTCTGTCGCCATTATACATTGCATGTAATTGAGGAATTGTCTGATGGCTCTCGTCGATTAAAATTAAAAAATCATCTCCGAAATAATCCAGCAAACAATATGGTTTTTCACCTTCGCTCCGTCCGTCAAAATGTCTGGAGTAATTCTCTATTCCTTTGCAAAAACCAAGATTTTCCATCATTTCCAAATCATAAAACGTTCTTTGTTTGAGTCGGTGAGCCTCAATCATCTCAAGCTTCGGAAGTTGTTCAGCAAGTTCTTTCTTGATAGTTTCAAGGGCATTGCTGAATTTTTCTTGCGGTACAACAAAATGCCTTGCTGGAAAAAGATAATAATGACTTAAAATTTGTTGAGTTGTGCCTGTCGTTTTATCAATAAAACTGATTCTTTCAACTTCATTTCCCGACATTTCTATTCTTAGAATATCTTTTTCATTTCCTGGAATTATGTCAATTGTATCACCCTTGACCCTAAATCTTCCCGTAACAAGTTCAAAATCATTTCGTTCATACTGAATCGCCAAAAATTTTTCCATTATTTCCCTGCGTGAAATTTTCATTTTTTCTGAAAGTTCAAACCCCATTTTGCCGTAATTTTCTGGGTTTCCAATCCCATAAATACATGAAACAGACGCAACAACAATAGTATCTTTTCTCGTCAAAAGCGAAGCGGTCGCACTAAGTCTCATTCTTTCAATTAATGGATTTATTTGAGAATCTTTCTCGATATATTGATCTTTTTGAGGGATATAAGACTCGGGCTGATAGTAATCATAAAAAGAAATAAAATATTCAACCCTATTTTCGGGGAAAAACTCTTTGAATTCACGATAAAGTTGTGCCGCCAAAGTTTTGTTATGAACAATAACCAGTGTCGGTTTTTGAACATTTTGAATGACGTTTGCCATTGTAAAAGTTTTTCCCGATCCAGTCACGCCTAAAAGCGTTTGAAATCTTTTCCCATTCTTTATTCCTTCGCTAAGTTTCTTGATAGCAACTGGCTGAGAACCCGCAGGCTCAAATTTTGACGATATTTTAAATTCTTGTTTCATAATCATAAAGAAAATTTACAATAGTAGACAAAAGATTCAATGCTTTAAAAATTTTGCTCAAATTTCTTTTTCCATATATGTTTCATTTTTATCAAGAGCATACCCAAACTTCCTGTAATATTCTCTTGTCCCAACGCCAGAAATTATTCTAATTTTTTTTCTTCTTTTCTTTTTTGTGATTTCTTCTGCTATTCCGAGAAGTTTTTTCCCAAGCCCCTTATGCTGAAACTTGTCCGCAGGTTTTTCTCCTATATTAACTGACTGACCATATACATGGAGCTCTCTTACAATCGTCGGCAATTTTTTATTTTTTTCAATTCGCAATCTAAGCAAACCAAAAAGAATATCATCTTTGTTTACGACTTCAATAAAAAATTCAATGCCTTTAGACGCAACATACATTGTAATCTTCATCTTCATTTCCACATCAACTTTTCGTTTGTCTCGAATTGCAAACCCTATTTCTCTAAATCTTATTTCTTTTACTTTTATTTTCTTTTTTCTTATTTCATCTTCAATATCTTTTCTTAAATCAATATTTTTTATGCCAGCGACAAGATAATAAGGGGGGATTTCTCTCATCATCCTCATTATCCTGCAATATCTCGGGGTAGCCTCAATCATTTCAGTAAGAATTTTTTTCGTTTCTTCTTTGGTATAAGGAGTATATTCGCCACCATAATACAAATTTTCAATCCCGGCACCCTTGAGAACCTGACAAGGATAAATCTTGATTTGGTCTGGTTTAAATTTTTCTGATGAAAATAATTGTTTGAACATTCGCAAGTCTTTCCTTAAATTGCTTCCCGGTATACCAGGCATGATATGATATCCGACCTTGAACCCCGCTTTTTTCAATCTTTCTGTTGCTTCGATTACATCTTTGACGGTGTGTCCGCGATTCACTTTTTGGTAAATTTTATCATCTATTGCTTGGACTCCGAGCTCAACTCTTGTTGCACCATAAAAAAGCATATTTTTTATATGATTGGGACTGCAAAAATCAGGACGAGTCTCAATGCAAAGAGCGGTACAGCGATGTTTCGAGGTTTCGTTCAGCCTTTTGGCCTCTTCCAATGTTTTAGAAATTTTATTATTCATCGCATCATAACACTTCTTAATAAATTCAATTTGAAAATTTTCCGGATAAGATAAAAAAGTCCCACCCATGACAATTAACTCAATTTTTTCAGTCGGATGATTCATTTCTTGAAGTGTTGCAATTCTCTGTTTTGTTTGTTTGAATGGATCATAATTGCAGGATTTGGCCCTCAGAACCGCAGGACTTTCTGGGGTATATGATTGTGGTGCATTCAACGTAGGACAAAAAAGACATGCGCCATGCGGGCAGGATTTGGGCGGGAGCATTACTGCGATTGGAGTTACTCCGGAAATGGTTCTCGTAGGTTTAGATTTCATAAAAAAATTCCGCTTTTTATCTTTATAAACTATTTAGCTGTCTAATAAAAAACTGCTGTTATTTTTAAATATTTTAACTCTAATACTTTAAATGGGAATTTTCAATTTACCAAACATCAGAAATACATTAAATTTTTTGAAAGGAGGTAAAGTTTAATGATGGCACGATATAATAGTTTGGGTGACACAATCGGGAAATGGGCTTTCCTTATCGGTGTGATCATTGCGGTAATCTTGGGATTATTCGGCGTGATTAGTTCTGCATGGGTTACAGTCCTTGTAATAATCGGTTTAATCGTCGGTTTATTAAATATAGCCAATGAGGAGGTTGAGCCATTTCTGTTGTCTGGGATAGCATTAGTTATAGCAGGCGCTTTGGGTCAGGCAGCTGTTTCAGCAGTTCCAATATTCGCAAGAATATTACATAGTCTGCTGTTGATTTTTGTACCAGCAACAATAATTGTCGCCCTAAAGAACGTATTCACTTTAGCAAGACATTAAATGGAAGGCTTTAACTTTGTTGATAAAAAAGATATCAAATTAAAACTTAACGAAGACTATATTAAGGCAATCCCAAAAAAAGAAATAATCTTCGAAGACAAGATTTTTTTGGTATCACAAAAAACACTGAAGCATTTTTACAAAAAAACAAATCTTTCCGGAAAATTGTTTCAGCCGAAACAAAGTCAGCTTACCGCGAAGGCGTTCTTGAAATCGTCGCTCTAAAATTGTAATGAATATTGCAGCGATTGCATTATTGAAAGAAAGAACAAAATTAATTCACGAAAAAGAAATCAGTCATGCTTTAAGCGAAAAAATTTATTTTATTTTATTTAACTTTATTAAAATTTATAGTCAAAGATTAAATCCCGATTCATTTAGAGAATTAAAAGTAGAGATAAGAATAATGAATGCCGAAGGAAGCAAAAAAGAATTTGAAGTAAAGTCAGATTTTTTTTGTGACAACGGAATATTCTCCTCTAAAAAAGTAGGATGGAATTTGTACGAGATCACAAAAAACTCAATAGCTTCAATAAAATCAAAATTATTTTCTAAATTCACATGGATAAAAAAAATTTAATCAACTCGCTTAAGAAAAAAGGATTTTCTCCTGATATAATAAGGGCCTTTGAGAATTCAGACAGAAGTAAATTTATTTCGGAAAAATATAGGCAAAGCCCTTATTCAGATATTCCATTCCCGATAGGTTTTAATCAAACAACTTCGCAGCCTTATACGATTGCTTTTATGTTAACATTGCTCGAAATCAAAGATAAAATGAAAATTCTCGAGATTGGTTCAGGCAGTGGTTATGTTCTCGATTTGCTTTCTGAAATTTGCCCAAACGGAGAAATTTTTGGGGTAGAAAGGATAAAGGCTTTAGTGAATCGTTCTGCAAAGTTGCTGATGAATAAAAAAAATATAAAAATAATTTATGGGGATGGATTTCGTGGAATTGAATCCGAAGCTCCGTTCGACAGAATTCTTGTAAGTGCCGAATGCGACGACATTCCGCAGGGTTTATTAAATCAATTAAAAATTAAAGGTCATCTGGTTGTGCCGGTTAGGAATTCAATTATTTCAATAAAAAAAGATAGTGGCATGAATAAAGTTCAAGAATATCCAGGGTTCTCTTTTGTCCCGCTAATTAAAAACTTTAATAATAAAAAGAAAGGAGGTAAAAAATAATGGTTGTATTAGAAATATCTGCAATACTTGCAATCTTAGTAGGTATACTGATTTTAATTTGGCCAAAGATAATAAATTACGCCATCGCATTGTGGCTGATCATCTATGGACTTTTGCAACTTGTACCTCAATATTTGTAGCCAAATTAATTAACCGCCGATTAATAAATTATAAAAATATCCCCATATGATTAAAATAGAAAAATAGCAAGAATAAAAATTTAATCATTTTAAACGAAAAGCTGGTTAAACCTGGATTTTCTCGAATCTTGTTATGTGTAAGTTATCAAAAACTAAGACGTAGCTCTTTTCAAAAATATTTATTAATCTATAAAATTCAAGTGAATTATGAATCAACGGCAAGTTTGGGACAAGATAGCAAAGCCATGGAAAGAATTCAGGACAAAAATTTCGCCGACAGTCGAATTTTTTTTAAAAAACAAAAACGGAAAAATTCTTGATGATGGTTGTGGAAGTGGGAGAAATTTCGTTAACCATGAAAATATCGAATGGTACGGTACAGATTTTTCAAGAAAAATGTTAAAATATGCCAAAGAAAATGCTGAGAAAAAAAATATGAATGTAAAATTATTTGAGGCAGATTCTGTAAATTTGCCCTTTGATGATAATTTTTTTGATTCAGTAATTTATGCAGCGGTTCTTCATTGCATTGATTCTGACGAGAAAAGAAAAAAATCTATTGAAGAAATTTATAGAGTTTTAAAAAAGGGCGGCGAAGCTTTAATCTCATCTTGGGGGAAAAAATCTCCAAGACTAAAAACAAAGGGGAAAGAATGTCGCGTTCCCTGGACAACTCGCGAGAACGACAAAACAGAACGGTATACCTACATTTTTGATCTGGAAGAGCTTGAAAATCTCACAAAAGAAGTTGGCTTTGAAATCGTTAAAAGCTGGGAAGAAAGAAATGTTAATGTGATTGTAAAAAAATTAAGATAATCTCATTTAATTTCTAAATCACTAAAATATCATAAAAGCATAATATTATCGCCGTGGTTATCCCATCTTCACAACTTTATTGATATTAAATGCTAACTTTTTTTTCCAGTAGTCAATTAAGCTGGTTTTTTTAACTTTTTTTGGATTATGCATTCTATAAACAGCCATTCCCCAGTTTATAATTTTTTTATTTCCTGCGTCAGTATCATGCCATCTTTGCAAGAATTCATTGTATGGGAGAAAAGTTCTTCTTCCAGATGAAGGATCTTCAAAATAAAGTCGGGTTTTGCTATAACCAATACAAACCACGAAGTGTCCATGATGCCATGTCTTTTCCCAATCAACATCTTTTTCGTCGCTCCAGGCTTGCAAACTAACTATCACGGGGACTTTTTTATTAATCCATCTTTTGATGTCATCAACAGTCATCTTCCCGCTTTTCTGTTTAAGGTTAAATCTTCGCACTACTTTTTTTAAACCGCTAATGTAAGTTCCATATCTCTTTTGGGTTCCCGCAATTCTTATTAAAGAATCTTCTCGAACATCAATCCCATAATAATGCAAAACTCCTTGCATCGCATTTGGTCCGCAATCCCAAACAAATGTTTGCCTAAGCTCCGGGAACTTTAGAATTTTTTTCATCACGCCTCTTTAATTCCAAGACACCTTTATTTAAAAAACTAATGATTAATTTTTTCTTATTCCCATAAAATCCATAAGACTTCCTTTTTCGAAAGAAAT
Source organism: Candidatus Pacearchaeota archaeon (assembly GCA_041649045.1). GTDB lineage: Archaea > Nanobdellota > Nanobdellia > Pacearchaeales > GW2011-AR1 > JAGVXH01. The sequence goes on along the minus strand of JBAZNV010000001.1, from coordinate 383,649 downwards.
TACTTCCGCAGTTTCAGCATCAATTTTTATTCTCGCAATACCAAGAAATTTGTCCATCGCAGTTACATTCCATCTATTATCCCTAAGAATGGCAATTATTTTTGAAGGAACTATCCGAACTTTATTTTTTTCCAAAATTTTATTCGTCAGTTTCTCCAAATCCTCGATATCTACGCCCAGTTGAGTTTTTTGCTCATTTACGTTTTCAATTTCATCTTCAAAAGTTTTATATTCACCAAATGGATGTTCAAACGCAGAAATCCTTTTCTTTTCCGGCAGGAAAAAATCCAATTGAGTTTTTTTGCTGTTTTTTTCTATGTCAAAAATTAAGAATCCGGCGCAAAAAAATAATTTAGGATCTTCCTCTTGCAATTTAGCATAACTTTCTTTGGTTTTTACTTCTTGAATTAAATCTTGAATTCCCATGAAAATTTACTGATAAATCAGTTTAAAAATTATTCGAACATCCTTGTCAAAACGATTAATTCAATTATGGCGATTACAATTAACAAGACAGTGATTTTTGAAAGTCCAGCGAAATCAAATGTATCAGAAGAAGGAAGATATCCTTTGTCAATCGACGCCTTGTCTTCACCCCCTTCGGCGTCATCAAGAGATTTTTCAAAAAAAAACGTTACAATAAAAATCAAGACAAGAATTGCTTGAACCAGAACAACAAATTTCACCCATTTCATAAAAATTAATGAGTTCAATGATTTATAATTATTCCCTTTTTGTTATTTTCTCAAGAATTTCTTGCACAAAATCATTTGCTTTCACATCGGTTCTCAATTTTTTATCCCCTCTTTCTCTTATCACAATAGTTTTTTTCTCTTCCTCTTTGTCTCCAATCGTTATTATATACGGGATTTTCAGCATTTCCGCACTTCTGACTTTATCATTCACGGTCGTCGATGAAAAATCGGCATCAATTCTTATTGAAGGAATTTTCTCCGCGATATCCAAAATTAACTTCTTGCATGCCTCAATATTTCTGTCTGTAAAACTTAAAACACGAATTTGTATCGGAGAAAGCCAAAGCGGGAGATTCCCATGTGTATGTTCTATTAATATTCCGATAAACCTTTCCAGACTTCCGTAAACAACTCGATGAAGCATTACAGGCCTTTTTTTTTCATTGTTTTTATCAGTATATTCAAGCTCAAATTTTTCTGGCATAGCGAAATCCAATTGGATTGTAGATAACTGCCACGTTCTTCCCAAAGAGTCTTTGACATGAAAATCAATTTTCGGACCATAAAATGCGCCATCGCCCTTGTTTATTTTATACTTTATTTTTTGTTTTTTTAAGACACTTTCAAGAACATTCTCTGCCTTCGTCCAGGTCTCATCGCTACCGATTCTTTTTTCAGGTCTCGTTGACAATTCGACATGATCAAATTCAAGAGAGAATTTCGTGTAGAATTTATTAATTAATTTTATTATATTTTCAATTTCTTCGTCCACTTGTTCTTCAGTACAAAAAATGTGCGCATCATCTTGAGTAAATTTTATAACTCTAAACAAACCAGAAAGAACTCCGGAAAGTTCCTGCCTATGAACAATTCCCAGCTCTCCAACTTTCAAAGGCAAGTCTTTGTAAGATTTTTGCGTTGCTTTGTAGACAAGCATTCCTCCCGGGCAATTCATCGGTTTTACAGCAAATATTCTGTTCTCATAATCAGTCAGGAAAATATTATCTTTGTATTTTTCCCAATGTCCCGAAACTTGCCACAATTTTTTATCAAGAATTTGAGGAGTAGAAATTTCCTGATACGCAGCTCTCTTATGTACTTCTCTCCAGAAACTTATTAACTCATTATATATTACTAACCCATTGTTGTGCCAAAAAACCATTCCTGGCGCAGCTTCATTGAACGAAAATAAATCTAATTTTTTTCCTATAATCCGATGATCATTTTCCTTAAGTTTAGAAGTGTCAAGTTTTGATTTGGAAATTTGTTTTAAAAGTTGTTTTTCATCATAATTTTTTTCCTCTGTTTTTTTTATCTCGATCACCTTCTCGCCTTCAGCTTTAATTTCCCTTGAAAGTTCCGCAAGCGGGTGACCCTTGCATTTTAATTCGAATTCCTTGTAATAACCAAACGGAGCTCTATAAACCTCTATTTTATTTTTGTTTAATTTCGTTTCAGCTTCAACCAATACAAGTAATGCCACATCGGGATCAGCCAGGTCCGAAGAAAGATGAGCATAAGGATACAAGACTACCCTTTTAGCTTTTGTTTTGTCAAGCAAATCCAGCACGTTTTTAACAAGTTCGTTCGCTGCCCTGTCTGGATTTTTTTCATCTGCTTTCTCAACCGCAACAAAAATTCCCAAAGGTTCTTCTATTATCGTCTCCTTCTTCATCTCTTCATTAAGTTCTTCGGGTTTCTTGACGGCTTTTTTTAGTGGCTTGTATTTCAGATAGTCGCAATGGAGTGAAAGTATTTTCATGAAATAAATAGAAGAATGTGTTTTATAAAAGTTTGTGGGAGTATACACTGTAAAGTTAAAGGGAGTTTTTACAATAAGGAAGTTGATGCTAAATCTCTCTCACGCTCATTTTCTTGAATATCAATCCATCTGTTCCGACGCCGTCGCTTCTCCAATATACCGATACGTTGGGTTTGCCCGATTCGGAACCTGGCCGATTGTTTTCATTAGTAAGCTTTAATCCAGGATTAATTCCTGCGGCGCATGATACTCCATTGACTCCGAAGTTGCTGCCCGTATCTTCAAACTCATTGACCAATTTCCAATCCCCTCCATTAAGCCCATCAGTTAGATCCATATAGGTTTCGAGTTTAACATTCCCATTTGGCAAATCATACACGACATATTTATATCCTATCCACGTATTTTTTGGCATTCCTCCTTCAAATAAAATCTTGGTATTTGTTATTGAAGATCGGGGGTGGCTGGTTTCTTTTTCAAAGTCAGTTTTCCCGTCATAACGTATTCTCGCGGCAATTCCTCTGGTATCGCAAAGATTTTGCATTTCAGGTGCCGTGGTTCCGTGATTAGTTCTTGCAAGTCCAACGATGCCTCCCCAGTCCGTGTTGTCGTCAGAAATTCTTTTCGCGTAAACTGTCATCTCAACATTATTCCAGCTTTCTTTTAGTTCTGGATCATGGATATACATTCTTGGCACATATCCCGATATCTTGAACAGTCCGTTCCCATCTACTTTATAAGTTGCATCGCCATGATCAGCATCAAACCAAGGATCTTCGGGGTCTATCCCATAAAATGTCCTTGCTATACCATTGTCCCATTTTGAGAACCACTCTGTCCCATTGCTTTGATAAAGTTCTTTTATGCCAAAAACGTCTAAATCTCCAGAATTTATTTCAGGAACGGTCATATTAATATCGGGTTCGGGATTTGTTGTGTCATTTCTCGTTGCCGTTTGATTTTGCGGGACATCTATGCCAGATAGTATTTTGACTTCAGAAATGCTGTTCCAGTCATTTACCGTGTTGCCATAGCCGATTATCTTAACAAATCTTGTTGCGTTATTTATTCTGAAATTTTCAAGACTTGACGTTTCTCCAGAACTTTCTCCGTAATAAACTCTTTTCCATTTTATACTATCATTTGATATTCCTATCGCGAATTTTTCTTTTCTCAAATTTCCCTGATAAAAAGCTATTTTCACATCAGAAACGTGTCTTATTCCACCCAAATCGTATTTTATCCACTGACCTTCTCCAAAAGCAGACCATCTTGTTGAAAGTTGATTATCCAAAGTGTTTTCAGGTATGTTCCCATCATCTGACGAAGCCGTAATGGTTATTTCGTTGTCATAAATCAAAGCCGAAGATAGATGGAATATACTTAAAATAAAAATTAGAGTTAATAAAAAACCGACCATTATTACTTTTTTCATGAAATCACAGTAAAATGGGTCTTATTTAAAATTTAGTCTGTTAATAATGTTACATTATTATCAAAAGAAACTGAATTTTTTAAGGTTCAAATTATTTTTTTTATATATTTTATCGACGGTCCATCCAGAAATATTGATATTTTTTGTTTTTAGGTCTTTGCGCATTCTGTATCTGCTCCTGTTTTTTTCCTTCCATAATTGGATAATTTTTTTTTCTATAATGGGATCTATAAAAACTTTTTTAGCACCTTGTTTTTTATTTTCAAGTCCCTTTTCTCCGAGTTTTTTATATTGCTTTATCCATCTTGCCAATGTTTGTTTTGGTATTTGCATTTCATCGGCAAATTTACTTATAGAAATATCCCTCACCTGATATTTTCTTATCGTATTTAGTTTGAAATCTTTTTCATACACCATATTTTCTCCATATTCGAAAATGAATAGGCGACGAATTAATTTATCAAGAAAAAGAAATATATATTATGTTGCGGTAGTATTTCATACTTTAATTACCCAAAGTTTCCTTGCATAATTTTTCTATCTCATCTATTTTACTCGCATTTGTGGCGGGATCTTTTTTTAATTCCATTTTTAATTCGGTTGGCAATTTTTTATATTCTTTGATTGCTTCAAGGGTTGATCTTGCACTTTTTAATTTGAAGATCTTATTTTTCATGGCGAAAGAAGAAAAAGACAAAAATTTTTCGGACTCAGATTCTACCAAATGATAAATGCGTAGCATATTCAAAACATCTTTTAATTCGTAAGGCATTTTTATATAGTCGTTATTTTCTATAAATACTTTTTGTTATAAATGGTTAGATTATGCAAAGCCTATTAGGAATAACATTTAAATACCATTTTCCTTTATTAGGGACATGGCAGCAACACCTCCTGGCGCAAGAAAAAGAAAACTTGATTTTATGGTAGATCAGGGTATATTCGATAACTTTATGAAAATGTGCAGCAACAAAGGTTTTGCTCCGCAGGTTGAGTTAGAACTTTTGATGAAAAAATATATTAATTCTGATGGCAAAATAAATTAAATAGATTTATTTAATTTTTTTAATTTTTCGTAATATTCGCAACAATCAGTTCCAAAACATCTAAACATTAAGTCTTCAATTGTACATTTTCCTTGAAATTCTGCAGAAAATTTTGAGGCCTGAGTTCCACCATACAAGAAACCTTCAGTATTTGCGTCTTGTGCGCATATTTCACAATAACGAAAATATTCAGCGCCTTCGGCCTTTCTTAAAAATATGCATTCTTCTTTTAATCCAGACATACGACGAATAATATCAACCTCTTTTGGTTCTAACATTGCATCCCAATCTGAAGGCGAAAGGCTCGACTTTTTTATTTCTCTTCTTGCCCCGTTATTGCCTTTCCCGTAATTCTCTGATCTTAGGTTTTCGGGCAAGTTTTCGTATAAATTTTTAATTGCTTTATCAAGCGAATCAGGTTCTGGGTCATCAATGCACATACTCATGAAAATTTTTATGAAAACTCTTTTTTAAAAACTATTGTTCTCGAAAATATATTGTCGTATCTTTTCATACCTCTTTTATTTATAATCTTGAACAGTTTAACAATATAAATAAATTAGGAGGGGAAAATGAAATATAAATGCAAAAAATGTGATTTTGAAACAAGCGATAAGACGGAATTCTTGGAGCATCAGGAAGAACATAAAGACGAAGATCCAGATGATGAGATGGAGTTTTAATTAAAATTTGTATTAAGAACACGAATATCGGGGCTTAGTAAATTTACCTTGTCGCCCTTGAACCTTACTCCTCTCGCAATTTTTTGAATCAGTTCTCTTTTTGCTTTATCGAGATAAAATTCCATGAATTTTTCTGGCTGTTCTTTTTTTAAAATTTTCCAAAATAAACCCTGAATGTTTGGATATGGAAATCTGGTGATGACAATAGAATTGCATTTTTCTCCACCAAAGTCGACGCCACGCGAGCATTTTGTTGTAAAAAGAATGTTTGTTTCTCCATTGTTGAATTCTTCTACAGTAGAATTCCCTTTCATCTGCAATTCTTTAAGTTTTTCCTGAGTTATTAAATTGTCGAATTTGTATTTTAAATTTTCTTCCTCGTTTGGCAGATCACTGAAAGCGCTGACATGAACAAGAACCGGGGGCTTTGCGTTCGACATAATAAGATCCATGATTTTAAGATATTGTTTTTTTGTTATTGTCCCATTCGAGAAATTCGAAAAGCTGCAATTCATTTCAAGACCCGTTCTTATCTTGTTTATTTTCCCGGGATTTTGTGTTTCAGCTTCGACTATTTTAAATTTTTCGAGTCCAAATATATCTTTCAAAACTTGTTCCGAATGAAGCGTCCCTGACATTAAAACAAGGATATTATTTTTATCGATAAGTTCCTTCAGTTTTTCAGCCAGGTTAATGGATACAATTGTTGCAATAACACTATCATTATCAAAACTTTTTTCGAAAAGTCCTTTTTGTTTTGGTTCTTTTTTTATAATATCGATTGAGATGTAAGTTTCGTCAAGCAAATTTTCGAAAACCTTGGCGATTTCAACTACATTATTATAATAGCTTACTTCTTCGTCTTCGGCGAGGTTTGGGTTTTCAATTATTTCATTAATAAGTTTTATTATCAGAGAGGATTTGATTTCTTGGATGTCAACTTTTTTCGGATTAAAAAGAATATTATTTACTTCATGTATCAATTTTTTTACTTTGTTTTTCTTTTCTTGATCGGCAGGCGTCAGATTCATAAGCGAAGATTGGAGTTTGTTCAAATTAATTTTTTTTTCATTTGCGAAATTATCGAGAAATTCGTCGCATTCGTCAATGATTTCTATATCAGTTTTTGGTTTTCTGCCCATCATCGTTTCAATTTGGTATTTTTGACTGTTGAATATTAATACGTCAGAATCTATGTAAGAATTGTACTGGTCGCAATATTTGCATCCGATTTTTCTTTGGAACAAAGCGAATTCTTTCCCGCAGATTGCCATGTATTTTTTTTTATTTGCGTCGGTTAATCCTCTTGGTTTTAAATCGGCGGGCAGCAATGGAGACCAGTAGGGGCAGGCAGGAGCAATATTCATTCTTCTGATGTCCGATGCATTAGAAAAATTTTCTTTTTCAACCGCAGGATTTGCTTCAATAAACTTCAAAAGCTGTTCGGTATTTTTGTCCCTGATCTCGATTGTGCAAGGAAGTTCTGTGTCATCTGCCTTTTCTCCCAAATAGGGACATTTAAAATTATTCCTTCCTTTTATTACAGAGATCTTAAGAGGAGTGCCATCATCTTTCATAATAAATTTTTTTCTTGTATAATCTCTTTCGTATTGTTCTTGCAGGGATTTTATCGGAACGACTATCGAAGCTTTTTTAAAATGTTTAGCAAGATTTAACGCCATCGCCGATTTTCCGCTTCCGCAAACTCCTTTTATAAAAATAATTTTATTTCCTTCGCTTATTAGGTCAAGAATTTCTTTTACAACATCTTCCTGAGTCTTCCCGTTAGAAAATTTCAGGGGTTCAAGTTTACTATCTGAATTACCGGAAAGTTCATCGTCATTCTCTTTTTTCTTATACAAGGACCACATTTGCTTAAATCGAGAAAATAGCTTTTAAAGATTATTATATATAAAATTACAACATAAAAATATAAAGTAAAATGTTTTTTATATAAATCAAAAAAATCCTGAAGCAATACTAATCTTGGCGATCGCTATTTTTGTTTTTTCAGTCACGTTGGTCAAGAATTTTAATAGAAATACGGTGAAAGCCGATTCCCAAATTTTATAAACTGATTTTCACTTTTTTAATAATGGAAAAAAATATTTTAATTAAGATACACAAGTCATATCGATGGGTTGTGGCTATTTGCGACGAGGAACTTTATGGGAAACTTTTTACGGAGGGGGAAAGGCAACTTGATTTAACTGGAAATTTTTTTAAGGGCGAGTCAATGAATGAAAAAAAAATCAGATTAGAAATTATCAGATGCTTAAGAGAAGATGCGAATTTTAATGTTGTAGGGGACAGGTCGGTGGGAATAATAAAAAAACTTGGGCTTGCAAAAGAATCAGATATAATAAAGATTGACAGCGTCCCGTTTATTTTACTTTTAATTTAATAGAATCTAATAAATTGTAACCTTTATAAATCCGAATTTGTTAATTTTATCATGGCTTTTGGAAAATTTAAAGATAAATCGAAAAAAAATTCCGTCGTCCCTGGAAATAATTTTAATAAGGAAACGGTTAGTGAGGGTCCGGTAAGAGTAAAGCTTCCTAAAGGAAGAGAAGTAATCGGAATTATCGCACAAAGAGTAGGTGGAAGCAGGATGATTGTTTCTTGCATGGATGGCAAAACCAGAAATTGCAGAGTTCCCGGGAGGAATCGAAGGGGTTTGTGGTTAAGAGAAGGTGATGTAATTTTAATTGAACCATGGGAATTTGATGACGACAAGGGGGATGTTATATTTAAATATACTCCTGCGGCAATTGAAAAATTGAAATCAATGGGAAAATTAACAACAGAAGCAAACGAATTCTAAAAAAGAAAAATAAAATTAAGTGGTTTTATTCAACGGCAACAAATGCCCACCAAGGTTTTTTTGTTTGTATTACTTCACCTGTTTCAGCATTCACTTGCGCTTCAACCTTCATTTTCGTTTTGATAAATCCCAATATTCTTGATTCTTTTTCTGCCTTAATTTCATAAGCTACTTTAGTTTGGTTTCCATTCCCTACTTCTTTTAGCTGTATCGTGCAGTTGTTATCGGGATTGCAATTTTTAAGCTGTAATCTTTCGATTGCCCTTTCAGATGCAGTATTCGGCATTATTTTAATTTCGGCATTTCTTCCATTAGAAAGATTAATTTTTAATTTGGTTCGATTTTGATTATCTTGTTCTTGATCAATTTCCAAAGAAGAATTCGCTTCTACGTTGCCTACCTTAAGTTTAATTTCGTTTTCAGCATTTATTTGCATTTGTTCTCCGTCTGAATTCAAATAGCTTCCTGACTTTATTTTTATTTGCAATCCATTGCTCTTTGAATCGTCTTCCCCTGCACCAGTATTTTGGGCTAAGACAAGCGAAATTGCAAGCAATAAAACAAATGATAACGTATAAATTTTATTCATATTTACCTCCTTTCATTTTGATTAAGAATAAATATATAAAAGTATAAAAAGGTATTGGAAGATCGGCTCTATTAAAAAAGTCTAAACAATTTTCTTTCCCAAAACCTTTTAACTATCTTTTATCTCTTTTTATCATGAAATCAGAAAACAAACTTCGCCAACCCATTGTGACGGTCGCGGGGCACGTTGACCATGGGAAGACAAGTATACTTGATAAAATTAGAGGAACGTTTATTCAAGAGGGAGAGGCGGGAGGGATAACCCAAAAGATATCTTTCACTGCATTACCAAGGGAAAATATCGAGAAAAGAGCGGGGATGATACTGGAAAAGTTTAAAATTCCACTGGAGATTCCCGGGATTTTATTTATTGATACTCCGGGACATGCGGCTTTTACAAATTTAAGGAAAAGGGGTGGATCTTTGGCCGATATCGCGATTTTAGTGATTGATGTTAATGAGGGCATAAAACCACAGACGGCAGAAGTGCTGCAAATTCTTAAAGCGAACAAGACGCCCTTTGTAATCGCCTTGAATAAATTAGACAATATATCCGGATGGAAAACTCACGAATCTAAATTGTCGTTGGATTCGGTTAATAATCAAGCCCTGAATGTCAAGCAGAATTTTGAGGAAAAATTTTATACACTTATCGGTGCGTTAAATTCGTATGGGATTAGCGCAGAAATTTATTTCAAGATATCAGATTTTACAAAAAATGTTGCTGTTGTTCCATGTTCAGCAAAAACAGGCGAAGGGATCTCGGAAATTTTAGCAATGATTGTTGCCTTGTCTCAGAAATTCTTGGAAGAAAGAATTTCAAAAAAAGAAAGCGGGAAGGGAGTTGTACTTGAAGTGAAAAAGGAGAAGGCTGCAAATTTTCTTGAATGTATCTTGTATGATGGTAAACTTTCGTTTAAGGACGAAATTGCCATTGCGTCTTTTGGCGAACCCGTTGTCACAAAAATCAGAAATATCCAGGAAGCGAAACCTTTAAACAAGGGGTTTGAGACAAAAAACGAAGTTGAAGCAGCGACGGGCATTAGATTGCAAATTGTTTCAAAAGAGGAAGTTTTGTCTGGCATGCCTTTCCAGGTAATCAATAATAATCTTGAAGAAATAAAAAAGAAATTTTCCAAAGAAATTTCTCAGGAAATTCAAACAGACAAAGAAGGAATTGTAATTAAAGCAGATTCCCTCGGCTCTCTTGAAGCCCTCATGGTTTTATTGCGGCAAAAACAAATTAAAATTATAAAGGCGGACATCGGCCCGATCACCAAAAGGGATGTTTATATCGCCAATGCGTTAGCCGAAGAAGACAAGGCAATTCTCGGATTTAATGTTGAAGTTTCCGAGGATGTTGTTTTTGAGGATAAAAAGTCGGTGAAGATCCTTACAAATAAAGTCGTGTATAAATTAATTGAAGATTTTGAGAAATGGAAGGAAGAAAAATTAAATGAAATAGAAAGAAGAAAGCTCGAGGAATTACCAAGAATATGTAAGCTAACAATTTTGGATTTTGTGTTCAGAAATTCAAACCCGGCAGTTTTTGGAGTAAGGGTGGATGGAGGAGTCTTGAAAAAAGATTTAAGATTCATAAATGGCGAAAATGAAAAAATCGGTCATATTAAAGAAATTCAGGACGAGAAAAAAAATGTTCATGAAGCCGTCTCAGGACGAGAAGTCGCGATTTCGATGCCTGGAGTTAATTTTGAAAGACAACTCAAGGTCGGCGAATCTCTTTATACAAATTTAAGCGAAACAGACTTCAGAAAATTTAAAGAAAATAAAAATCTTTTAACCTCCGAAGAAAAAACAATTTTACAGGAAATTGCCCAGATAAAAAGAAAAGAAAACGTTACGTGGGGAGTATAAAAGTATACAAATTTTTAAAAAGAAGAAAATTATGAAATAATATGAACGAACCAAATCAAATATCTGCCAGAGTTTATTCGCTTCGTTATTCCGATAAATTATTAGAGGGATGTTCCACTGATGCTACTATCAGAACAGGGAAGGACGGAGTTCTTGAAATTTTTATAAGTGATAATTGTTTAGAATGCGAAAAAATAGTAGCTTCCCAATCCCAACCTCCAACTTCTCAACCGAATTCTCAGATTAAACCTGAGTATGGTGGTTCAAGTAGAGACTTTACAAATTTAGGTAGAGATAAAGCAGTAGAAACCACTAATGACCCATCGGTTTAAATAATCTTATAAATCTCCTTTCTATTTTTTTGCTATGAAAACTAAATTTAATTCTTTTAAGATAAATAATATTGCAAAAGGTTGTAAATATTGTCTTAGAGGAGAAAAGCTTGTTTTGTTCATGGGCGGGAAATGTTCAAGAAATTGTTGGTATTGCTCTTTGAGTAAATCAAGAAAAAAATGCGAAATTTTTTTTGCAAATGAGAGGCCAATAAAAAAAATTAGAGATTTGATCGCGGAAGTGAAAGAAAGCAATGCGAAAGGAGCGGGAATAACCGGAGGCGATGCATTAATCCATTACGAGAAAGTTTTTAAATTCTCTAAAAAACTAAAAAAGAAATTCGGGAAAAATTTCCATATTCATATTTATTTGCCACTTAATCTTGTTACAATAAAAAAAATAAAAAAACTTTCGAAATATATTGATGAGTTTAGACTTCATCCATCATTTATGATTAGCCGAGACAAGAAAACACTGAATGAAGAATTAGATAAAATCAGGAATGTTTCGTGGATTCTAAAAAAAGAAAGATTAGGCATAGAGCTTCCGTTAATTCCAGGAAAAGAAAAAGAAATAATCAGTTTTGTCTCGAAAATAAAAGATTATATTAGTTTTCTCAATTTGAACGAATTCGAGATTTCAGAGACTAATTTTGATAGAGTTGTAAAAAATTATGGGGTAAATAATGATAGTTACACAATCCCAAATTCTAAAATAGGTGGGCTTGAAATTTTAAAATTTTTTAAAAAAGACAAGCTGAAAATTCATTTATGCACGGCTATAACAAAAGATAAACATCAATACGTAAATCGATTATTGAAGCATAATATTCTTCCATTCGGCAATAAAACGGGAGATGGCAATGTGATTTATTTCGCAACGTATCCGAAAAATTTAAGAAAAGTTGCGCGACAAATAAAAAAAATAACTTTGAATTATTTTGTGGACAAAAACAAGAAAAGAGTAATAATCAAGATGGTTGATGTGAAAAAAGTTTATGATAAAATGGGCTTGAAAATTGCAAGGGTTATGGAGCCCCCAACGTATAATTCGGATTATCTTGAGTTTTCTTATATTGACGAATAACTAAATAGTTTTAAACTCCCATTTTTTATTTAGAAAATGAAAACATTGGTGATTGATACGGAAACAACCGGACTTTATCCGAGGTATAATAAAGTGCTTACCGTCGGGATGCTTTTTGCAGATATTGAGAAAGATTTTTTTGAAATTGTTAGTTCCAAACATATTTTCATAAAACATGAAAATTATAATATCGATCCGCAGGCGCTCGCAGTGAATAAAATTAACATAGATCAACATGATAAAATCGCGATAAGACCCAATCTTGCTTGCAAAAAAATTAATTCTTTTATCGAAAAAAATAACCTGAATGAATCTCAAATGCTTGGGCATAATATTAATTTTGATAGGGGATTTCTTAGAGAACTTTTCAAAAAAGAGGGTCTGAATCCAATTTTCCCGAGAGATCATATAGACACAATGCAAATATGGAATCATCTCAAAAGAAAAAATATTGTTTCATTTAACTTGAGAAACAATCTTGGGACTCTTGCAGAATTTTTTAATATCGATTATTCTAATGCTCATGGCGCACTCGAAGATTGCCATATAACTGCGAATGTATATCATAAAATGCTTGGTCTTATTTAAGATTTCAGTGTTTTCGCTGCGGCTGCCTTTTAAAAAGATAATTTTATAAATACAGGTTTTCCAATAATTTTATGAGTATGGATTTTATGGGAAAATATGTAGAGCGATTACGATTTCAATTAGGGGTCTCTGCGAGAAACGCTTCAAATTTAATTAGGGAGGCAGGTAGATTCGCGGATCCAGCATCATTTTTGGATAATTGCGTGATTCAATCAGAAAAATCTGGGTTAAGAGGCGACGAAGCGTATGAGAGAATATTGGAAGTTATCGATTTTGCTGCTCATTATTCAAGAGTAAATAATGAATTGAGTTAGGTTTTTGAATTTTAATATCAGAAAATATTTGGCAATCTCGTTTTTAGATAATTTTATAAATAATGGCTTTAATAATTAATTATGAAAAAATTGGTGGGGTATATTATATCAATATTGGGGCTTGTCGTTTTGGTTATTGGCGTTGGGCTAATCAAATTTAATTTAGGAATTTTAAGCACGGTAAATAATTCTTATATTTTAGGTGCAGGAATTGTTTTAGTTATAATCGGCGTGGTTTTGGCTTCGAAAGAAAGTGGATTTAAAAAAGAAAAAGAGATTGAAGAAATTCCAATTTTTGAAGGAATGGGCAAAAAAAGAAAAATAGTTGGTTATAGAAGAGAATAACTAATCAGTATTTGAAGTATCAAGAATTCTTCGATCGAGAATTCTTTTTTCTCTATTATATTTTGCATCGGCCTTGCCGTCTTCTCCAAGAATTCCATTCCTATAATCTTCTTCTAATTGCATTAGCTCCCTCTTCCAATATCTGTTTTGTTTTTCTTTTGTCATCTTTTCAAATTTCTTTATATGGTATAGCCCAAAGTATCCATGAATTCTATTATCAAATAAAAGACATAATACAATAAAAGCTACTCCAATCCAATAAATAAAATTAGCTTCTTGAAGGAAAGTTCTTCTTGACCACCAAAGAGCAATAAACGAAGCTCCAAATACAACCCAACCTGCTCTTCTTCCATATATGCCCATCCCAGATTGATGTAAGAAAAAGAAATATATTATTAACGGCAAGAATACCGTTAGTCCGACGCCAAGGGCACTGTAAGGAAGAAGTATCGCTTCTATCATTTCGTTGGGCAAATATCTTATGGCAAGGATGGAAATCGCAGCAGCGATTATATACAAAACAGGTTTTCCTTTGCCGTGCGTATCGACATAACTTTTAAAAATACTTTCTTTAAGAACCGTATATACGACAATAAAAATTATTACAAGTAAAATTATTTTTGCAAAAATATATTCGTCGTAAATTCCAAGATCACCGGAAATATCGAAAAAGAACTGAATGAGCAAATAAACTATATCTCTTAATCCATCAAGAAGTTGTTGAACTCCATAGACCGGACCTGCACTGACAAAAGATATCGAAAACAACACTAAAAATAATAGCACACCTGCAGTTTTTTTCATATGTTTGATAAATTATTTAAGTTTAAAAATATTTGTAAGAAGCCTGATTAGCGAATTGTAGAAATATTTATAAACGAAATAACTATTTATTTTCCATGAATACTAAAAAGAGTGCGAGAATTTTCTTACTATTTGTATTCGGGTTATTGTTCGTTGGATTAATGAGTGGGGCCTGGGCAGCTTATGTAGATCCAGATACCGGTGTTATGATTTCTGACGAAGAAAGGGTTGATATTACTGGAAGTACAGATAATACAGATGTTTGGGCATCTTTTAAAATATTTTTAGATAATTCCGGAATAGGCGGGTTCTTTAAAATATTTTTTTCTAGCAATTCTCCTTTAGGGGGCGAACTTCTAACTAGAATATTTATGGCGATATTGCTTGCAATGTTTGTATATACTGCATTTGATGTTTTTTTCTCTGGACAATCTAAGTATATTCACTGGGGCGCAACCATTGCTGCCACTGCTTTGGCAGTTATATGGTTACCAGGTAATTTTTTAGAAGCGATTAGAGTAGGATATGGTGCAATGGGAGCAACGATACTCTCAGTGATCCCATTTTTAATTATTTTTTGGTTTTCTATTAAAATACAGAGTTTATCAGTTGCCAGGGCTACTTGGATTTTTTATTCTTTTTATTATTTTGCTCTTTATGTTTCCACAATAATGGAACTAAAAGGAAAAGGCGGATTTCCTTATTTTATTGCTTTTATTGTAGGGCTTATTATTTTTATTTTCATGAAATCTTTTAGGAGATGGTTGTTCAAAGGAAAAATTGAAGGAATCGGAGAAGAAATCGATAAAGGAATAAAGGTTCAAAAACTTTATAGAAAAGCGGCGAGAGAATCTGACCAGGTTATAGCAAATGATCTTAGAAGGCAAGCAAGAGACTTAGAGGATAGCATTTAATTTTAGGCTAAATTTTTTATTGTTAAGAAGTAAAATTAGTTATAATTATAAAACTAAAAGATAAAGATAAAATTTAAAATTTTATCGGCTTTGCATATTCCCTAATCTCAACACAATACAAAGCCACTATCTCCGAAACATTTTTAAACTAATTTCCTTTGTTGTTATTACTATACAATTACATAAAATGGTTTTAAACCAATTGCTTTCAGATACGAGAAATCGTATCTTTATTCCATAAACAACTAAAAGTAATTCACCAGAAACATGCAGAAGCGAGGAATATCCTGCAAAAGGAATTTCATCGAGGTGATTCTTTTAGTTGTGACAATATCTCCATTGTGGAAATCTCATGGAAAACGTTTCTGTGAGAGCGAAATATGTGGTTCGAGTTTTGAAAGGTTGGTGTATCATGGGAAAGAAAGTGAATATGGTATTAGTGTCGATGGTATTGGTTGCGCTGACAGCGGCTGGTATTGGCACATATCGTGAATTAAAATCTGCGCCGACGACTGTCGACATCACCGGCGTGATTCCCGCATCAGCGACATTGACGGTTGTGGATCCGAACGGGGCTTCGGTCTCCCTGTCTCCGACAACAAAGACGTCGACAGTCTACAAGCCGGGGCTGGACGACTGGTACGAACGCGAGGGCATTGTGGAGCTGGGGTCCGATGGGGGCAAAACCGATATCTTTCTTCTACTGCGAAAGAAGATAACGGGTGAGCGCGTGGCCGTGAAAATGAAGGCATCCACTTTGTTGCGGAAAGGGAAAGACTTCAAGGTGGGGAATCCGAGCCTGCTCATAGAAATTCCGAGTCTCAGAAAAATCGAGTACGGGACTGGGAATTTCTATGACGTGTGGGCCAACAAAGGGACGCCTGCTTCCCTCCGCTAACATCGCCTTCTTCTTTGCTAGGGTGGAAAGTTTCACAACTTCGTCTGGCATCTTTGATATGAAACTTCAGCGAATGACCGCAACGAAAGGTTTGGCTTCACCCTAGCCGAACCTTTTTTTGGACTATATCAAGGTTTTCCGAATTGATAATACAACTTTACTATAATACAAAGCTTTTTAATTTAGAATATTTATTTAAGTAAATGAGGTTAAGATATTTGGTTTGTTTCTTTTCTTTTTTTTTCTTATTTGGAATTTTCGCGGACGGGCAATCAATCAATGATAGTGAAGTTGATAATTTAGAAAATACGATTGACCAGTATATCCCTATAAATGATGATGGCGAATTTGATTCAACGAAATATAAATCTAAAGCCGAACTGAGAATTGCGAAAATAAATGAATACATTGGCCCGATCACCAAATTTTTGTGGGGGGTTGAACTTTCACTATCGTGGACTTTTGTTTTTTCGGTTTTAGTCTGGATTTTGTTGACTGGATTTATTGTAATGCCGATAAGTGAAGTTCTAAATTTTAATGTTTGGGGGAGTCTTTTTGCTTCTTTTATTGTTGCAACTCTTGCCATGCAGGGGTTTGGACAAGATTTAGTTGCATGGATGAGTTCAATATCGACAAGCTGGGAAATTGGGCTTGTGGTTCTTGGCTTCTCCGCAATTCTTGGGGCCGTTTATTTAGTTATAATGAAACTATTCGGGAAAAAGATGAATAAATGGAGAGAAGAGAAAAAAAGGGAGCAGGAAGAAAGAGATAGAGCGAAACTTCACGTTGCAAGCGAGATAGCAGAACAAGAATATTTGGATCAAGATAAATCTCGAAGGCCAAAAAATATTTAGCGTAGTAATGTTTTTAAAGTTCGTTTCTTAAGAAACTTAATTAACACAAAAGCCAATCGGCATCATCATCGTCTCTCAAAGAGATCAACTAATCAAAAAGTAACGAAATAAGAAAAAAGACGATTAGCCTTCCGAGGAAAATCCCTGGAAGACGTAATTTCTGTTCAAAGTCGATTAGTTGTAACTTTCATGCACAACCAATCGAGAGAAAAAATACCTAACCAAACCATGCTTGCAAGCTGATAGAAAGGAGGTGACGCGACGCTTGCAAATATGTCAGTAGTGTTGTATCATCAGTAGTGTTGTCCAAGTACATGAGATTTGGAAAAGAAAGAAGGGTACTGTTATGAAACGAATTCAGTCTCTCATCGGCCTCGTTCATCGGCGCACGACTTGGGACATGGTCGCAGTGAACGGCAGGCGTCAGGACAGATCCAGATCCGTGGCTTCGTGGTCGGGTAAGTAGCAGTCATTCGAGAGGGGGGATTAATTGTGGGGAGACGTTTGGAAAAGTCCAAAAGTCCACCGCCTCAACACAATATCCCCCCACTGTATTCCTCGTCATCATAGCTCTTTTCCTCCTTCTTCACACCGATTAGTCCCCCTGGGACTAATCGAATTTAATCAGATTAGCCTCCCGATCTGTGTCTGCTGAACCAAGTGCCGCCTTTTCTCCCCTGACGACACTTGGTTTTTTTTGGTCTATGCCAAGGTTTTTCAGTTGAATTTTATCTATATTTTTATTTTGAAATTCTTTTTTTTAGGATCACGGATAAAAAAACTATAAATATTAATGATATAAATAATGTCAAAGATAAGCATGAAATTAGATTGCCTGTCCCGATTGTCGCGCCCGTTATTAGGTTTTCTTTAAAAATTTCGGTATGCTTGCCAAAAATTATGAAAACCGAAGTTAGAAAAAGTGACAGGCTTATTCCAAGCAATATTCCGAGCATCATTTAAAAAACTCACCAAGTCCTTTTTGTTTTTTTATTTCTTCTATTTCTTTTAGCCTTTGAAGCCCAGAATCTATTCTGTTTTCGGAAAAATCTCTTGACAACAGGATTTCTTTCACTTTTTTTTTGTCTACTTTTCCAAATTCTATTTTTTCTTGCGTGGATGATTTATATTCATGAAATTGGCGAAAAATCTCCTGCCAATCAAAAATAAAATTATATTTATTATTTTTTTCTATTTGCTTGAATATTTCAATCGGATATTTGTATTTTTGAACAATTTCGAGCGCCCTTTTTTGCCCGATTCCTTTCACGCCACCTGGATTATAATCTGTTCCGACAAGGATTGCGAGACAAATTAATTGGTCGTGATCAATTTCAAGTTTTCTTAGGGTCTCGTTGAATTCAATCATTTCGAGATTCACATCAATGTAAATTCCTGCAGAAGTTTTTCTTTTTTTTGATAACGTTAAATTTCTAACAAGAAAAGGTGCGCCGTACAATAGTGAATCATAGTCTTGTGACGCAACAGCCCACGCCTTACCCGCTTTTGAAAGAGTTGCGGCCTCAGCTTCTCCCTCCCCGGGAGCCTGAACAACAGGTATACCCATGGCTATCAACAATTCTTTACTTTCATCTACTATGTCGTTTGATAATTTGACAAATTGAGAAGAATATTTTTTCATCAAATCTTTATTTCCCAGCTTTTTAGAATCTTCATATTTTTTTTCCGCTATTTCCTTTGCTTCTTTTCTTTTTTCAATTTCTGCAAATTTTAACTCCGGAGGTTGTCCATCAAAAACGTAGACCGGTTTTATACCTTCTTGAAGCAAATTGATATTTCGATAAAAAAGACCAGATAAATGCGATGTTATTTTTTTATTTTTGTCCATAAGCGGCGTCCCGTCAGGTTGCCTAATTGTTGTCAAAAACTGATAAAGTGTGTTGAACGCATCTATGGCAATAATTTTTCCTTTCAAATCAGGAAAAGATATTTCTTTCTTTGGAATTATTTCTGAAATTTGTACACCCATATAAAATCAATGAATACGAAATTAATAAAATTATTGGTACTATGAATACCCTGATGAGAATTAAATAGCACGCCTATATTACAAGAGAAAGTTTTAATGATTATATGAAAATTCGAATTTGATAGGATCGGCATATGTGATAGATTGAATTTTGAAAAAATTTTTATTTTATCCTTGCGTTTTTTCCAAAACTTCCAAAAAATTTATCAGACATTTCTAAAAAGAAATATAAATAAGCTTTTTCTTTAAATATTATGAAATTTGAATTTATACCTATTGATTTTGATTATTTCGATTTTGAAGGGAAAAATTATATCAGGCTGATTGGGAGAACAGAAAAAGGGGAAAAAATTTGTGTTATTGACAATTACGAACCTAATTTTTGGATTATATTAAAAAAAGAATATGAAAAAAACGTCGAGAAAGTTTGCGAAAAAATAAAAAAAACAGTTTCGGAAAAGGCGTCGAGATTATCTGGAGTTTTAAGAACAGAGATTTGTAATAAAAAGTTTTTAGGGAAAGAAGTCGTGGCGATTCAGGTTTTTGTTACTAATCATAAAGATGCTCACGATATTGCGTCTAAAATTGGGGACATGAAAGAAATAGAATTTCGAAGAGAGTATGATATACCAATTTTAACCAAATATATTAAAGAAAAGAAAGTTGAACCTTTACGTTGGTATACCGTAGACGGGAACGCAATTAGTTCTAATGAATTTAGTAAAATGTCAAATACCGATTTAAAGATTTGCGTATACGCATCAAAAATAGAAAAATCAAAAAAAGAAGGGGGTTTCAAGCCTAAAATTTTGGCATATGATATCGAAGTTGATGATACAGAAATCGGGAAAGGGAATATTTTAATGGTATCTCTTTATGGCGATAATTTTCGAAAATGTCTTACATGGAAAAAATGTGAAAATTCTCAGGACTATGTGGATTGTTTCGAGAATCAGGCGAAGATGATTGAAGGATTCGTTAAATATGTCAAAGAATATGACCCGGATGTTTTAACAGGATATTTTTCAGATGGATTTGATCTGCCATATTTAAAATCAATAGCAAAAAAAAATAGATTAAAATTAAATTTAGGAATAGATGATAGTGAGCCGATTTTTTCACGTGGAAGAATTTCTTCAGGCAAGATCTTTGGGATCGTGCACATTGATTTATATCGTTTTATCGACGCAGTTTTCTCACAATATCTCCAATCCGAAACACTTTCTTTAAATGAAGTTGCCGGAGAATTGTTTGGAGAAAAAAAAGAAAATTTTGATTTTGAGAAACTTAATTCAATGAAAGATTCTGACTGGAGAGATTTTTTTTCATATTGCCTTCAGGATTCAAGAATTACTTATATGTTGGCAGAAAAAATTTGGCCGGATATTTTTGAATTTACACGAATCATAAAAGAGCCAATATTTGATGTTACTCGCGACAGAATGTCATCGCATGTCGAGAATTTTATCATTCATAATCTTGATAGATTTAATGAAATTGCCGAAAAAAGGCCGGTATACGATGAAATAGAACAAAGAAAATCTCTTGGCAAATACGAGGGAGCCTTTGTGCTCCAGCCGATTCCTGGATTTTATGAAAATTTAGCGGTCTTTGATTTTACAAGTATGCACGCTTCAATAATTGTTTCTTTTAATCTTTCAAAATCTACATTAGTTGATAAAAAAGAAAAAGGGAGCTTTCAAACTCCCGAATTTGAGTTTGATGGTGAAAAAAAATTTTTTTATTTCTCTAAAGAAAAAGGATTCACGCCAAAATTACTTGAAGAAGTTGTTGGGTTAAGAAAAAAATACAAGAAAGAATATAATGAAAATAAAAATCCCTTGCTTAAAGCTCGAAGTAATGCTTACAAGCTTCTTGCAAATGCGTCGTATGGATATTTAGGGTTTTTTGGCGCAAGATATTATTCTCGTGAAGCTGCTGCTTCTACACTTGCCTTTGTCAGAGATTTCGCCTCGAGGACGATTGAAAAAATAAGAAATGAAGGTTATGGTATAATATTTTCAGATACGGATTCAATTGGTTTTGAATTGAAAAATAAAACGAAAAATCAGGTGCTCGAACTTCTGAAAAAGATTAATTCTGAATTACCAGGAATTATGGAACTTGATTTGGAAGATTTTTACAGGAGAGGGCTTTTTGTTTCAAAAAGAACGACGAAGGAAGGCGCAAAGAAAAAATATGCTTTGTTGGATGAGAATAATAAATTAAAGATACGAGGGTTTGAAACAGTTAGGAGAGATTGGTGTAAGTTGGCGAGAGATTTACAGAATGAAATCTTGAAAAAGATATTAGAAGATGGGGACGAAAAAAGGGCGTTCGAACTTCTGAAAGTTGCAATTAGCAAATTAAAAAACAGGAAAATAAACATACGGGATTTAATGATTAGAACGCAACTTCGTCGGGAAATAAGCCAATATTTGTCTGAAGGACCTCATGTGGCGGCTGCAAAAAAAATGAAAGAGAAGGAAATCCCAGTTAGCCAGGGAATGCTTATAGAATATTTTATTGGGGAAAGCAAAAGCAAGGGAAAACGAATTGGGGACAGAGTTTTTTTGCCAAATGAAAAGGTAAATTATGATGTGGATTATTATTTAAATAACCAAATTATTCCTGCTGTCGAAAACATCTTTGAAGTTTTTGGAATAAATATCAAGAATATCATAGAAGGAGAAGAACAAAGAAAGCTATTTTAATGTAATCGCTAATTCTAAAAAGCCATTATTCTATTTTTGTTCATGAATCAGAAAGAAGATTACTCAAAGTATTTGAAAGGAAAATTCCCGCCGAAAGAACGTTTCGTTGAAAGAATGAAAGCTTTAATAGGCGAGGAAGAAACAAAAAATTTTTTTGAAATTTCGTATACGCAAACACCTAACTCTATTAGATGCAATACTCTTAAAATTTCGATTGACGAATTAAAAGAGCGTCTTAAGGATTATGGATGGGATGTTAGTCAGCCTTACGAAGAATTTCCCGAAATCATGATTATTGACAGCACAAAACCGGGCGAGATTGGGAATTCAAAAGAACATTTACTTGGATATTTTTATGTCCAGGAAATTTCATCAATGTTGCCAATGCTTGTTTTGAAACCGAAAGATGGGGACATTATTTTAGATTTATGTGCAAGTCCAGGGAGTAAAACTACGCAAGCTGCTGCGATGATGAGAAATGGTGGAACAATTTTCGCAAATGAAATCAGTATGGGAAGAGTCGGTATACTTAATGCTAATCTTGAAAGATGCGGGGTCATGAATACGATTGTCACAAGAAAAGAAGGTGTAGCGTTTTGCGAGAGAATAGAAAAAAAATCCAAATTAAGATTTGATAAAATTTTGGTTGATGCCCCGTGTTCTGGGGAAGGAACTTTAAGGAAGAGCCCAAAAACGTTGCAAATGTGGAATGAAAAAATGATTGGAAATATCGCGGGTACTCAGAAAAAATTAAGTGAGGCGGCTATCAAATTATTAAAGATTGGAGGAGAGATGGTATACTCAACATGCACTTTGGCGCCGGAAGAGAATGAAATGATAGTGCAAAATTTGCTTGAAAAATTCAATGTTGAACTCGAAGAAATAAAATTGCCTTTAAAATATCGCGAGGGAATCACGGGGTGGGAAGGGAGGAAAATGTCTGATGAATTAAAAAAATGCCTGAGGCTTTATCCGCAAGATAATAATACCGATGGATTTTTCGTAGCTAAATTAAGGAAAATAGGAGAATGATAACTGGATTTTGTTTAGATGCTTTGAGAAATAGTAAAATGATTTTTTTTGAAAAAAATGTTTCAACTAATCTGAAAAAAAATGTAACGAGGTTATGGATTAAATAAGGAAATTTAAATAATTTTTATGATAATACAAATATTAGACAAAGCAAAAAAAAAGAAAATCATTGAGAAGATAAAAGTTTTTGGGATTAAAAAAATTCCACAGCTTTTAATAAAGACAGGGAATGAAAGAATTCGTGCGTTTTCCGGGAATTTATCTACAGAAGAAATAATGTCGCTTTGGAGAATTTTACCATTTGAGGGAATTGGACTTTATGTCGGCAAGGAAAGCATTGATAAATCGGGCGTTCGCGAAGTCAGACTGAGCATCGATGGGCTTCATGCATGGAAAGACCAAATTGTGAGCAACATAATTATTTTATCTAAGGAACAAGAGTCTCAGTGGTTTAAAGGAAGAAATATAGAGTTAGATGAAAACCAAAAAAAACAATTTGAAAATTTCAGGGGTTTTGTTGCAGTGGAGTCATTTAATAAAAAAGATTTTATAGGAGTTGGGAAAATAAATAACGATGTGCTTTACGGATTTTTACCAAAAGAAAGAAGAAGAAAAGGTGAAGAGATTTAATCCGTAATCACTTTTTAAATACAAGAAAAGTCATTAGCATGTTATTGGATTAGTTCCCCAAAACTATTTTAAACTTAATTTCTATCTATTTTTATGAATAACACCGAATTCGAAAGTTATATTAAAGCTGGGAATATTGCAAAAGAAGTTAGAGAATTTTCCAAATATTTGGTAAAACCCGGGACGAAATTAATTAAGATAGCCTTGGCAATTGATGATAAAATTTATGAACTTGGTGGCGAACCTGCATTTCCCGTTAATTTATCGATGGATGAGATCGCGGCTCATTACACTCCAGAACTAAATGACGAGACTGTCGCAAACGGGATTTTAAAAATCGACTTAGGCGTTTCCGTGAACGGTTTTATAGCGGACACATCGTTCTCAGTTGATTTGACGGTTGATGAGAGATATAAAAAAATGAATGAGTTGAATACAAAGATTTTAGATGAAGTTAAAAAAATAATTCGACCAAAGATGAAAATTTTCGAAGTGGGCGAAAAAGTTCAGGAAATTTTAGAAAAATATAATGGTATGAATGGGACAACGTTTTCCGCAATAAAAAGCTTGTCTGGACACGAGCTCGGCGAAAACGTTATTCATGCCGGATTGACAATTTCGAATTATCGTAACAAGAATGAAACAGAACTGGATGAGATTGCTTTTGCGATAGAACCTTTTTTAACCACAGGCGCCGGGGACGTATACGAAGGTAAACCAGGTGGAATTTATGCTTTGAATTCCAATCTTCAGGCGAGAGACAGTGAATCGAGAAAAATATTGAACTTCATAAAAGAAAATTATAAAACAAGACCCTTTTGCTTGCGTTGGCTTGAAAAGAATGGTTTCTATAAAATCAAGTTCATGATATCAAATCTCGTTAAGCAGGGAATTTTGCATCAATATCCACTGCTTATAGAAAAAACAAAATCACCAGTCAGCCAGTTTGAACATACATTCGTAATACATAACGGGAAAGCAATCTGTACGACAGATTAAATTAATATCAACATGCATTTTATTTTAGTAAACAACTACAATACTATTGTTAAAAATATTAATACGTTAACTCAAACTCACCAAAAACTTTTTTGAGTATATCCAATGATTTAAAATCAATTTTTGTTTCTTTATTTTTATGTTTTACAATTTCTTCCTGAAGTTCTTTTGCGTTTGAATCAACTATTTTTTCCTCAACTATTTTTTGGATTTTATTTTGCTGGACGATGAAAGTATTCCCTAAAAAGAAAATTTCAGCTTGCATTTCCTTGCTTTTGATTATAAACCTTGTCCTGTCTAATGATAAAAATTCACATCGTTGGGAGTGTTCAATTAAAGTATTGATAATTTCTGAAGCGTAAATCCTTGCTTTGTCGACTTCTTTTGTATGCTTATTTGACAAACTTGCTTTTTTTGAACCCTTAGTTTCAGAAATTGCTTTTCTTGTTTTTGCGATATATTTTAAATTTTCAAGATATCTTGGCGGGAATTTTCCCCCCTTTACCAATTGTTTGTCGAATTCTTTTATGATTGAAGCTTCTTCTTTTTTCTTTAATATATTTTCCAACATTCCGAAAACATTTTTGTATATTTCTTCTATGGAATTTTCTGAAACTCTTTTCTCAATTTGTTCTCGTAACTCTCTTAATCTTTTCATGTAATCTATGGCATCTTTGCTCATTTCATCAAGTTCCTTGCCTGAAATTTTTTTGTGTTTACCGTGTTCATAATCTTTATAATACATAACGATTTTTTCAATAATTTTAACATATTTTTCTTCCAGAATTTTTTCTTTTTCATAAAAAACTTCTCTAATTAATCTAATTGTTTCTTTCGGCGTTGGAGGGGCAAGTCCAAAAAGCATCAAAACTCCCTGAGACGGCGTCAAGACTCCCCAATAAATATCAAGAACTGCGATGTCCATTAAACGTCTATTAATATTTTCTTCGAGTTTATTCCCTGATGCCATGAACATATCAATAGCTTCGGGCGTAGGTTTTATTTTTCCCATTCGGAGAAGCGATTTCCATGGAAGGAAAGCACCTCGATCATAAAGCGGTATACCATCTCGGATGAATGTAAACATTACGGGATGAGCCTCTTTTACGGAGTCCCAAAATTCTGTCATCAGATATATCTGAACATTAAGGATATTTTTTACTCCTGCTATCGCTTGAGCTTCGGGGATATATGACCAGATTATTGAACGGAGTTTTTCTTTTAGCTCCAATCTTGGCATTCTTTTGACATCTGTATCGTCAATTATTATGAAAACATCAACGTCTGAAGATTTAGTGGCTTCGCCCCTCGTTAGGGAACCAGAAATAACATAACTTGTCACATATTTTTCAAATTTTTTTAATACAAGAGATTTGTGAATTTGAGCTGCCCGTATTGCTCCAAAAAAAGCCTTGTCTTGGATAGGGAGGCTCATCGCGATTGCTTCCATTACTTCAAACTTTGAATCAAGTCCCAAGTTCCAATAATCAACTGGAGTAATAATATGAACCCAGAATTTGTTGTTTATTTTTTTTGCAATATTAATTGATTCAATTCTGATTTGGCCTATATTTTTGAAATGTTTTTCCGGAATAATCACAGCGATATGAATCAATCCCCTTTTTGCGTCTTCTTCTGAAATTTCATATTCTTCTTCTATTTTTTTTGAAGATTGCGCTGGCAGAATCCCAATAGATTCTATAAAGTTGAACTTTTTGTTAATTTCAGTTTTAAAAACATCAATTTCTTTTTGAATTTGATCCATTTCTTTTCTCATAGAATCTCCAACTTGATTTGAAATTGGGAGGTTGCCTAATTTAGACTTTGGAATATAATCTTTTGCAAGACTTTGTTCAACGGAATTTTCATTTTTTTCTTTATGTTCGCTCATATTTTTACTTAAATCTGTTTATATTTAAATGTTGCTGAAATGAAATAGTAAAACTTGGAAAGATAAGATAAACTTATAAATTATGTCTTCGAATTTATTTTGGAGCCCGTAGTTTAATGGATAGAATCACAGGTTTCGGCCCTGTTGATGGGGGTTCAATTCCTCCCGGGCTCGTATTCTTTAGGCCGAAACGGTTTCGGTGAGCAAAACGCTTTGAGCAACAACTTTATCTTTATTCTGTTGCGAAATGCATTTTGCGAATACCTGTTGATGGGAGCGAATAATTTCGTTTTTTGATTTTTATCTAATAGAATTATTTGATAATAAAACTTATATTTGGAAAGTAATTAATCTGTATAAGAACCATGATATATCATATCTGTTTGTCGAGGATCTAATAAATTACTTCGTGCAATAATTCCATGCTCCGTTGTAATCTCATGCAATAAATATTCTGCTATCCTTGTTCGTAATCCGTCAATTACTTTTTTTGTTCTTCTTGGGATTTTCTCTTCTGCTCCTAATACTCAAACATTCCCCTCATCATTTTTTCCCTTTTTTCTTTACCTAAACATTTTTGACAAATTTTTGAACCATCAATGGCTTGACCAAAAAATTTTGCATTTGCAAGTCCGTGACATCTTAAACACGCACGAAGACAATTTTCACATCTTTCCTCTCCGCTGACGCAATCTTTTCTTAAATGATTTGCGCAAACATATTTCCCGCAGCCGAGACAGGTAATCGCACAATTTTTACATAGCGCTTTTCCACAAACGGAACAAAATCGCTTCAGACATTTTTTGCAAAAGAATCCATGACATTCGTCACATTTTTTCAAGCATTCGTTGCAGGAAAGATGCCCGGACATGCAAAGATTTAATTCAGTTATTTCTTTTTCACAATTTTCGCATTTTATTTTATTTATTTCTTTGGTCAGGGGATCATATGACATATCTATGTATCGACCAGAACTCTCACCCTTCAAATATAAATTAAAGCAGAATATCGGATAATAAATTATTGTGGTGTTTATCAGCTTGTTATCAATATTAAGACTGTGCTTGTGCATGGAATCTTTGATTGTAAAATCTTGTTCTTTGATAATTTTTGTTGTTGCCTCATCGTCGCCGATTTTAACAAGTTCTTTTTTCATTTTTTCAAGACGTGTTCTGATTGAATTTGCTTCATTTTCTTCCGCAACTCTTAATTTCAATTCCAGTTCTTTTACTTTGTCAAGAAAATGATTCAAGTCTCCGCCAAGTTCTTTAAAATAAATATTGTAGTGTTCTTTTATCCTTTTGATTTCTTCCTCCAATTTTTCTTTGAGCAAGTTTCCGATTTCTGTCGTTTTTCCCCTGATATTGTTTTTCAGTTCTTCTTTTGCGATATTATAATCGGTTTCTAAATTTTTATTTGAAAATTCTTTTATTTCCCCTTCTGCTATCTTATATCCTGCCAAATTTCCCCTGATAACCTTGCCTTCATGAACATATATTTCGTTAACCAGTTGTTCACTTTCGTTTAAAAAATGAAAACTTGTTTTAAATGTGAATCTCGAGAAAAAATGATTTTTATTTTTTTTAATGATGTTATTTATTTCACAATTTTTTAGAGAAATCTTTTTCTTAATTTCTTCGATCGCGTCAATTTCGAAATCGATTTTCAGAAGAGTTACTTTGCCCATATTATCTAAATATTTGTTAATCGCATTAAAAATACGGCTTCCTTTTCCTGCAAATTCAATATCTTCTTTTGATCGAGAAAAGCTTATTTTATACGGCGATTTTTTCCCGAAAGCATCCTCGAAACTTTTTGGAACATTTTCAATACTATAAATATCGTCTTTAATTTCTATAAGACATTTTAAATTTTTAAAAAATTCAATCGTGAAACTTTCGATTTGCTTTTCCATTTCTCTTTATAAAAAAATTCCTTTAAAAAAATAGTTATTATTAATCACTATCTTGTTCTAAAATAGACTCAGCCTCAATTTCTATCATGCGAATTAGAGAAGCACCGAGTTTATAAGGATTATGGCGAAAAGGAATCACATTTATTATCGAGGAAACATCTGTTGCTTGCCTTTTCTTTTTCGTAATCTTTCATTCCCAATCTGATTATTTTCGCAATTTCATTAACTTCTCGACTGAAAAGTTCTAAATTTCCTTTTGAATCAATGAACGCGTTCATTAATTTTTCCTCGATTTTATTTTTCCCGCTTTCGCCTTCACCATCAAGTTCTAAGTTAAATAAAATTATTGGAAGTTCGCCAATTACAAGTCCGACGCAACACATTTTGTTTATTATCAAGTCTACGACGTGTTCTTCCATGGTTCCTTTTGTCGCAAAAGAATAGACATACATTTCTCTTTTCTGCCCGATTCTGTCGAGTCTGCCGATTCTTTGCTCAACAGCCATGGGATTCCACGGCAAATCGTAATTTATCAGATTTCTGCAGAACTGAAAATTTAATCCTTCTGCTCCCGTGTCAGTCGAAATTAAAATGTCTCCTTCCCCTTTTTTAAAAGCGTCGATTCTTTTCGTTTTTTCTTCCCTGTCTAAACCGCCCTGAAATTCAATAATTTTCAAGTTAAATGGTCCAAGTTTCTCTACGATATATTTTAATGTTGTGGGATGGCGAGTGTAAATCAGAATTTTTTCATCATCACTTCTATTTCTAATTTCTTTAATTAGTTCAATCAATTTTTCAATTTTTGAATCTTTATTTAATTTTTTATAGTCATCAATTATGCCTTGAGCAAAATTTCTTGTTCCTTCGTGGTAAGCTTCGTTTTCAATTATTTTTTGAAGACTCTCCATCGCCGATCTTGAAGAACTCGTAATTTTTGGAAGAATAGCAAAAACTATTAATCTGCCATTTATTTCGTTTCCATTTGCCCTGAAATAATTTTCCTTCAATAATCTAACTGTATTGTCGTAAATTTTTTTTTCTTGTTCGGTCAATTCTACGTTTATTATTTTTGGTATACGTGGTTTGTAATCAATTCCGGTTTCGTCTCTTCGTCTTCTAACCATAACTTCTTCTAATTTTTTTTTCAATTCGGTTGGGTTTAGCGGGTATCTTTTATTTCCTCGATACAGAAACTTCTTTCTAAATTCTTTGATTGTTCCCAGATGCCCTCTTTTTAATATATGAAGAAGATTATAAAGTTCCAGCAAATCATTTTGAAATGGCGTTGCCGTTAAGAGCAAAAATCTTTTTTTCTTAAGCCTATCGACAAATTTCCATCTGATTGAATTTTTTTCTTTAAGTTTGTGTGCTTCGTCAACAATAACTAAATCCCACAAGATTTCATGAGCTTTTTTGTGTTTAAATTGTCGCTCTTCTTTGTCGAATGCTTTTACGCGGTCAATCGAAGCAATCGTAAAATCATAATCTCCCCATTCGTTTGTTGTTTCAACAATATCAAAATCAATTTCAAATTTTTCTTTAAGTTCAGTTTTCCATTGATCAACTAAGCTTGGGGGTGTAAGTATCAAAACTTTTTTCAAAAATCCTCTTACAACTCCTTCCTTTAAAATCATGCCTGCTGTAATGGTTTTCCCCAGCCCCACTTCGTCGGCAAGGAGCCCTGTTGCGTTTAAATCTTTTAAAAGTTTTACTGCTCCATCTCTTTGATGTGGCAAATCATAACTAAGATTCTTTTTTATACTTTCATAAGAAATAAGTTCATTAATCTCAGAATCTTTTGATATTTCTTCTACGTCAATTCTTAATTTAAAAAGTTCCGAAGAATTAATATCTGTTTTCTCGATTTTATCGAAAGAAATTTTTTCATCAAAGTTTTCATTAATTATTATATCGACCATCTTTCAACGATGAAAAATTCTTGACTTTAAAAAAATGATTGTGGTGAAATTAATCAATGCTCTAAAAACTAAAGCTATAAAAAACTACTTATCTATATTTTTCGAAATGGTGAATAAAAAATTCTGGGCTGCGACTTTTACTCTTAGTGGTACAATTATAGGTGCCGGGATTTTAGGGTTGCCTTATATTTTTTCAAAATCTGGATTTTTCGTCGGAGTGTTGTGGCTCATCATATTTGGCGGGATTATGACTTTTGTAAATTTATGTTTTGGCGAAATTACTCTTAGAACAAATGGCAAACATCAACTTTCTGGTTATGCTGAAAAATATTTAGGCAAGTGGGGGAAACGCATAATGTTTTTTGCTGTTATCTTCGGAGTTTATTCTGCTCTTCTTGCGTATATTGTTGGTGAAGGGAAAAGTCTTTCTCAAATTCTGCCTTGGGATATTGACCCAATTTTTTATGGAATAATTTTTTGGGGTTTTTTAACATTTCTTCTGAAAGGTGGGATGAGAGAACTAAAAAAGATAGAAACATACTCAGTTCTTACAATTATCTTCATTATTTTAGGAATTCTTTTATGGTTTTTGCCAACGATTAATTTTGAAAATCTTTTATTATTTGATCTTTCGAAATTTTTTATTCCGATTGGCGTCATACTTTTTTCTTTATTGGGATTTATTGCCATTCCTGAACTTAAAAACGAATTAAAGGGCCAGGAAAAACTTTTAAAGAAAGCAATTATTTTAGGGGGGACTATCCCGGTATTTTTATATATTATTTTTTGTGGTATTTTTATAGGAATTTTAGGCAACAATATTTCTGAAGTTGCGACACTTTCTCTTGGTCCAATCGTTACGATGGTTGGAATTTTCACGATGTCCTCTGCCTTTTTTATATTAACTTATTCATTGAAAAATACATTTAAATTTGATTTCGGGGTTAGCGAAAAGACAAATCTTTTTTTTAGTTCTTTGCTCCCCTTGATTGTTTATTTGCTCATCCAGAAATTTAATTTATTGGGGTTTACATCCATTCTTGGCATTGGTGGCGTAGTTTCAGCGGGGCTGACAGGAATCATGATTTTAATCATGGAGCAGAAGGCAAAAAAATACGGAAATAGGGAACCCGAATTTAAAATGCCAATAGGATGGGTGGGTGCCGCATTACTTTCATTGATTTTCGCGATTGGGATTTTTTTTGAATGTTTAAAATAAAATTTCAAGGAGAATCAATATTAATATCAATTGGGTAATTATTCCGAAAAAGAAGCCCGCTTCTCTTTGTATATTATTATGGAGTTTGAGAAATTTTTTATATCTTTTTTTATGTTTGAATTTTGTGAGATATCCGACCGAGAGTATATCTGGCATGACCGATGCCATGCATCCGATTACAAGATGAGTATTATTAAACTTTCCATAAAGAAAGATCAATAAAAAAATGGCAATAACTCCGTCTATTATCCCGATTGCAATCATTTTTTTATGAAAGTTTACTTGGTAATTTTTTTTGAAATTATTTTTATCAAAGCCAATCCCCCAATGCGGAATGTTGTCTATAACGAAATGACTTAAAAATGCGATAAGAATTATCAGAATTATAGAATTTAAATGGAGACCGATAAATCCTCCCAATAATGTATGAACAATATAAAACATTTTCGCCTCTAATTAAGTGATTGAATAATATTTTTAAATTTTACTTTTTCATCAGCCATTCATGCGCTGATTTTGCTGCGATTGCTCCTTCTGCCGAAGCTGTAACAACTTGCTTTAATTTATTATCAGTAACATCGCCGGCGGCGAAAACCCCTTCGATGTTTGTTTTCATTTCTTTATTTGTAACTATATAATCATTTTCCATGTTTAAGCCGAGATTTTTTACTATTTGGTTTACAGGCGTGGCTCCAATTTCTATAAAAACCCCATCGACTGGAAGCGAATGAGAAATCGTTTCTTTATCAGGCCAATCTTGTGTAAAATTTATTTTTTTGACTTTTTTGTCTCCGATGATCTCGGTCGGTTGACTATAATAAAATATTTCAATATTTTCGGTGTTGCAGATTTTCGAAAGCGAAATTGGCTCGCACCTCATTTCGTGCCTTCTGTAAATTATGTAAACTTTTTTGCAAATTTTTGAGAGATAAATAGCAGCTTTTGCTGCAGAGTTTGCTCCGCCAATTACTGCCACCGTTTTATTCCGAAAAAAATTCCCATCACATGTTGCACAATAGCTTACGCCTTTGCCGAGAAATTTTTTTTCTCCAGGAATGTTGAGTTGACGGTGTTCTGTCCCGAGCGAAATTATCAGAGTTTTACCATGAATTTCTTGTCCTTCCAGGTGCAACACGAACCCATTTTCATCTTTTTCAACATTTTTGACTTCAGTTTCCATGAAGTTTGCTCCAAATTTTTCAGCCTGCTGTTTGAAGTTTGACATTAATCCAATCCCAGGACCAATATACCCAGGCCAATTTTCTAATTCTCCTGCCAAATTTGCAGAACCACCCATGGATTTCCCGATGACAAGTGATTTTAAATTGTATCGACCTGCATAAATTGCGGCCGTGAGCCCAGCGGGACCTGCTCCTAAAATCAATAAATCGTAATGTTCAATTTTTTCGTGTGGCGTGCCGTTTTTGTATATATAATGTTCCATAAAAAAAAGAAAGTTTTTGAGTTTTTATATTTAAGGGAACATATTTAAATTCATAATTTTAGGCATAATAATAGGAGAGTAACTAAATTGAGCAAACCTGACTTGAGTAGAATTTCGGATGGAGAAGAAGGAAGAATTATTTCTTTAGACAAGGCTTTAAGAGAAGGAGTAGTTTCGCTTGAACAACATTATAATGGGAGAAGAGATACGTTCAATCCTGAAGAATTAGAACGAGCAATCGAAAAAGCGGAAGAGGCCCATTTATTTAATTTTCTTTATTCTGATTTTGTTGTTACGGGAATAGAAAATGTGCGCAAAATTGGAGATGCCCAAAAACTTTATGTTTCGAATCACGTTAGTATGTCCGATTTTTTGGTGGAAGCATATATAATATGGAGAAGAGTAATAAAAGGCCCCGAGGAATTTCCAAGATTTATTGCTGGTTCTAATTTATTCAAATGGCCATTTAAAAAACTCTGGGAAAAGGCAGGGGCAGTGCCAATTGACAGAAATAACAAGAGTATGCAGTATCTTCGTGGTTTCAATAATTTTGTTTTGTATCTTTTGGGACAAGGGAAAAGTACTTTGGTCTATCCCGATGGAGGAAGAAATCCTCGCGAGGAAGAAGGGAGGTTTCGATCTGGAGTTTTTGGACAGGTAATCAGAACGATAGAATCTGAATCAAAAAGAGACATACAGCTTGTTCCGATGCATATTGCTTATGAACATAATCCTGATTTGCGTTTTCTGGATGCTGCGTGGTGGCTAAAAAGTAGAAGAGACATGTCAAAATCAGAATTTAGAAAGCAATTTTTTGATTATGCTTACTTTGCTACAGATGTATTATCGTATGGTTATCGTTTTGTCGAAGGAATTATGGCGAGGCAAAATAGGGGAAAATGCTATCTTGATTTTGGAGAACCAATATCAATCAGAGACGTTATGTGTTCAAATGAAAGAAAAAGAAAATCTATTTTAACTGAAATTGCAAGAAAGGGAATAAGCAAATTAAAAAAATAAAAAAGAGAATAAACTTTAAATAACTTCTAATCTTGTTTTTTTAATGGACGTTGAGGAAAGATTGAAGTTAATAAAAGAAGTGGGTGAAGAGATAATCGGCGAAGATGAACTTATCGAACTTCTTAAGACAAAGAAAAAACTTATTGCTTACGATGGTTTTGAACCTTCAGGGAAAATACACATCGCTCAGGGACTTTTGCGGGCAATTACTGTCAATAAATTAACCAAAGCCGGAGTTCATTTTAAATTTTGGGTAGCAGATTGGTTTGCTTTAATGAATAACAAAATGGGTGGAGACTTAGAAAAAATAAAAATCGTAGGAGAATATTTTATTGAAGTTTGGAAAACTTGCGGGATGGATTTGAAAAACGTTGAATTTTTGTGGGCTTCAGAAAACATGGATTCAGATTATTGGCTTAGAGTTGTTAAGATTGCAAGATTGAATTCTGTTGATAGAATAACAAGATGCTCGCAGATAATGGGCAGAGGCGAGAAAGACAATCTTTCTGCTGCGCAAATTTTTTACCCTTGCATGCAAGCCAGTGATATTTTTCAGCTGAATGCTAACGTTGCTCAATTGGGGATGGATCAGAGAAAAATAAACGTTCTCGCGAGAGAAGTAGCGCCAAAATTAAATTTGCCAAAACCTATCGCAGTTCATCATCACATGCTTATGGGTTTGACTGAACCTAAAACCGATTTGACAGGGGTAGAAGCTGCCATTGCAAAAAAAATGTCTAAATCTAATCCCGACTCTGCGATCTTCATGACGGATAGCGTCGAGGAAGTCGAAAGAAAAATAAAAAAAGCATATTGTCCCGAAGGCCAAATAACAGATAACCCTATTTTCGAATATTGCAAATATATTGTTTTTGAAAAAATTTCTAAATTTGAAATAGAAAGGCCAGAAAAATTTGGCGGGAACATTTCTTTTGATTCTTATGAAGAATTAAAAAATGCGTTTGTTGATAAAAAAATTCACCCATTAGATTTGAAAAAAGCAACGGCTAAATATATAAATGAATTTTTAGAGCCCGTCAGGAAACATTTTAAAGAAGATAAAAAAGCGAAAGAATTATTGAAAAAGGTGGAGAGCTTTAGTTAAATGTTTCATGTCAAAATAAAACTCAGCGAAAGTAAAATTCATGGTATTGGTTTGTTTGCTAATGAAGACATCTCTAAAGGCAAAATTGTTTACTCGATAAATGAAAAACTTGATTTATTATTAACTGAAAAAAATTTTTTAAAATTACTGGATGATGAAAAATGCACGATAAAACATTATGGATATTTCGATAAAAACAGGAAAATATGGCATTTGTCTTTTGATGATATTAGATTTTGCAATCATAGCGTTAATGGGAATATAACAATAGAAGACAATAAATTAATAGCAGTAAGAGACATAAGGAAAAATAAAGAAATCACCCAGAATTATGGCGAATTTGAAGAGTTAAGAAAATTAAAACATAGCCCCAAATGAAACACTTGCGTAATCAAAATCGTCTGTGCCATTTTTCCCATCTTGATGCGTGTAAGAAAATTTCACGGATAATGGACTATCTTTTTTTGACAAAGTTAAATCTGCTCCAGTATTTATTGCTCTCAATCCAAATGACTGACCATCATAAAAAGTATCTGTGAATCCACCCTCAATTCTCGGAGAAATAACTACATTAAATCCTGCAATTTTACATAGATCAAAATTTTTTGAAGCTCTCATGGTGTAACATTGCCCGGAACTGACTTTATCGTGAGCAAACAAGTTTGTCGCTGCAATATCAAAATTAATACCCATAGTTTTTAATGAGGTTTTCCCATAAACTATATACTCTGAATTTTCACCTAAGAATTCAGAAGGATACATCCATACAGCCCCTCCACCGGTAACAGAAATAAAGTCATTAATTGCTTGAGTGTATTCTATGCCAGCATCTAACTCGTGGAATCCATTCCCGGATTTGGCATCCTCAAAATCATAATTTCCCCATATCCACCCGGTTATATTATTTCTTGTAACGCCAAAATAAGTCTGACTTACGCCACTATGATTTCTTGGATCTTTTTTTGCTACGATCGCCCCTGAGCCAGAAAAAACATAATTTGTTCCTAAAGTTTGTTCAATATAAAAAGAAGTTCCACTTTTTGGCTCAACTTCTATAGTCTTTGTAGAACTTTGAGTTGGATTTGCGACATAAGCTATTTCTTCTGCGAGCGCGTTTGAAGACCCCAAGATAGACCCAATACCTACAATTATTCTTTCAAGCCATGAAGTTTTATTCCTCATGTAAAATTTACAGAAATGCGGTTTTTAAATTTTTCTATTTTGTTAACACTATATAGTTACAATAAATTTTTTACAATAACATTATGGATACTCGTTGTGACTATTTGCTTATATAAACCAATAATAATCTTACTCTTTTTCTTCTTTCTTTTCGCCCTTTTTGGCTTTTTTCACCCACTTAACTTTTTTTGACTGTCTTCCCATTTCGGAATTTTTTCTGCATTTGGAAGAACAAAAGAATTTTATGGAGCCATCTTTTTGGACGACGGTAATTCCTCTTGGAATTTCGTATTGGGTTTTGCAAAATGAACAGACTGGCATTTTAAATTATTGCCTCCAGCAATTGGCAAGTATCAAACATTAAATCACTATCTAATATTCTTTGGTATACACTACAATTTTCATAATCTTTTTTGCATCTCGAAGACTCATTTTCTTTATCTACACATAATCGTTTATATGGACATTCTCTATCAGAACTATTAACTACTATCATCAGCTCTGTACCCCCTTGTTTATTTTTTTCATAATTCTTCTTGCTTCAATCTCGGTTTCTCTAAGCATTAAAATATCTCTTTTCCTGACAGGCCCACGAACGTTTCGCCTGATTGATTTTCCCCTGTTTTTCCCCTGAAGGATTTTGCATTTTACCTGGGTTATTTCTCCTTTTGCTCCGCTTCTTCCCAGCGTTGCTTCGACAATTGCAGGTACAGCACCTTCGTCTGTAAGCTTTTCGGAACCTTTAGAACCGCCCTGTTTTTTTTCCTGTTGTTTTTTTTCTTGCTGTTTTTCTTTTGCCATATTAATTATAATTCTCTAACGATAGTCTTTTAAAACTATTTGATTGAATCAAGCTTTGCTTCGCCGGTTTCTATAATTGCTATAGCTGTAGCTGGTCTGTTAATGCCTACAGAAATTCCGAGTTTTTCCTTCGAATCTGCCAAAAAAAACTTTATGTTTTTTTCCTTGCATAAAATCGGCAAATGCTGGGTAAGTTCTTTAGGTGAAACATCGCTTGCCACAACAACTGCTTTTGCAATCCCTCTTTCAATAGCTTTTGTGACCTCATTTATACCTTTGTTTACCTTTCCGGTTTTTTTTGCTTTCTCAACAACGTCATATATTGATGCCATTTTTTTCCCTTATTTAGTTTCCAGCGAGAACAGAGTCCTCATAACCAACGGTTAATCACTGGTAAGATAATCTGCAAATATTAGTTTATAAATTTAATGGAAGAAACGGCTAAATGATTCATTAATTTTATATACACCCCTTTCTATTATCGAGTATGGTTAAGAATAAAGTAACTTTTAATATTTCTAAAAGTGAAAATTTTTCCGAGTGGTATTCGGAGATTCTATCGAAAGCCGAGGTAACAGATTTGCGTTATGGAGTGAAAGGATTCATTGTCATCAGACCGTGGGGGGCAAGAATGATTGAAAAAATGTATAAAATTTACGAATCAGCACTAAAAAGAACAGGACATCAACCAGCCATATTTCCTGCTGTAATTCCCGAAGGAAATTTTAAAAAAGAAGCAAGTCATGTTGAAGGATTTTCACCAGCTGTATTTTGGCTTGAACAATTTCGCGGAGAAGAAAAAGTCGCCTTAAGGCCAACTAGCGAAACCGCTTTTTATGAGATGTATAAATTATGGATCAGAAGCTACAAAGATTTACCGTTGAAAATTTATCAGAGAGCAAATGTTTTTAGAAATGAGAAAACAGGCTCAACAAGACCATTAATACGATCAAGAGAATTCTATTGGCTTGAGGCTCACGATGTATTCGAAACAAAAAAAGAAGCAGAAGAACAGGTTCAGGAAGATATCGCAATGACAGAATCAGTAATGCATCAAATTTTTGGCATTCCTTTTTTGCCAATGAAAAGACCAGAATGGGATAAATTCCACGGCGCTGAATACACAATCGGAAGCGACTCTCTTTTGCCAGACGGGAAACTTATTCAACAACCGTCTACTCATTTGCTTGGACAACATTTTTCAAAAGCGTTTGATATAAAATTTATAGATAAAGATGAAAAAGAAAAATTCGTTTGGCAGACTTGCTATGGTCCAGCCATTTCAAGAATTCTTGCATCAGTAATTTCTATGCATGGCGACGATAGCGGACTTATAATTCCTTTTTCAATTGCTCCCGTTCAAGTCATAGTTGTTCCTCACTATAGCGAAAAAAACAAAAAGGCAATCGAAGCCAGAGTTGAAGCCATAAGAGAACTTTTTTTTGAAAACAATATAGAATGTGAAATTGATGATTCAGATAAAAGGCCAGGAGAGAAATTTTTCTTTTGGGAGATGAAGGGCGTTCCTTTTAGAATAGAAATTGGAGACAAAGAACTTGAGTTAGGTGAATTAACCGTTTTCATAAGAGACACTAAAGAAAAAATAAAAATAAAAGTAGAAAATTTGGTCGAAGATATAAAAAATCTCGGAGCCGAATTTGATGTTAGGTTGAAAACAAAAGCAGACGAATTTTTCAAGGATAAAATTTTAGATTGTAAAAACAAAGACGAAATAAAATCTGCTTTAGACTCTGGAAAAATCGCAAGGTTTAATTTTTGTTCCACTGAAAAAGAAGGCAAGGATTGTGCAGAATTTATTGAAAAAGAACTTGCAGCAAGAGTAATGGGAACTCGTGCTGAAAAAAAAGAAAAAGCAAAAGGGAAATGTGCCTTTTGCGGGAAGGAAGCTCAAGTAGTGGTATACGCAGGAAAAAGTTATTAAAAATTAAATTATAAATATAATTAATTTTCACATTAAACTAATATTATCTCATTTTCTCATATTTTTTAAATCATCGATTTCTTCTTGAATAAGTGCCCGAAGGTTTTCTGGGACGTTCTCCTCATACTCTTTAAGGGCAGTGTTAAAAATTTCAGTCTTTTCTGGGATGTCCTCGACAGCTGCGTCTCTTAAATCAAGCCCGCTAAACAAAACCCTGGAGTAAAACGGAATGTACCGCTTCATTTCCAATATATTAATTTCCATATAAAATAAAAGCTTTTTTACCTTTAAATTATCGATGTCTTATTTCGAACAATTACTTTCGTATCCTAATCTTTATAAATTGACTTAATTATATTTTTTTATGATACCAATTGAAAAACAATCAAAGCCAATTTTTCAGTTGAAAGAAGGTGATAAAATTTGGATTCAAGGGAAAATAATGATAATAGATTCACATTTTCTTTTTATGGATCATAAAACGACGAAAGAAATGATCATAGAGTGCTACAATCCGGATAACGAAAGAGAATATCAGGTCAGATATTTTGATGATCAAGTTGAGACAAGCATAGAAGTTTACGAACTTTTGAATGATTTTCAATATGTCAAAAGAGAACCCACGAGTATTTCATGGTAAGGTAATGAAGTATTTTTTTATACAGCGATTCTTTTTATAAAATTCAAATTAATAGTTTATATGGATGATATAAATGAGGATATGAGCATTGAGGGCACGGAAGAAGAAGCATCACAAGATGAAGACAAAACAGATTTAAACATAGCAACAAAAGAAGAATTAATGACGATTCCCGGCATTAACGAAAGAATCGCAGCGTCAATCATAAAACACCGCGAGCAAAACGGGCAATTCAAAAATTTTGACGAACTTTCAAAAATAAAAGATTTGAAAAGAGAAAATATAAAAACATTGCAGAAATGGGCAAGGATATAATATTTTTATATAATTCAAATCAGAAATAATTAAAAATAAAAATTAGTTGAACATTTTAATTTTGTTTATTCCCAAAACATTTTCCAACGATAATTGGGAATAAAATTGTTGCATCTCCGAAAACCTTCACCATTTTTGCATTAGGCGCAATTTTTCCCCAAGACACAGCTTCATCAGGTCGAGCACCCGCATCAGATGCATCAAACTCTTGTGCGTTATTTATGTAAACAGCATAATCGGCGCCGTTTCGAAACATATTTGCGTTGCAGATATGGTGCTTGATCACTCCGCCACCAAGAATTATTAATCCAGTTTTTTCTTTTTCAAAAACACTTTCATTCATTTTAACAATATCATCAGAAACATCAATTTTGAATTGTTGATTTTTGAATTTGAAAAAATAAACCATGTCACCTAAACTTCCGTCGGTAATTGCGGGACAAAAAACAGGTATACCATTTTTTTGAGCCCAGTAATAAATTGATTCTTTATTGTTTATCTCCTTTCCAAGAATTTTAATGAGTTCAGAAGGAGTAAGAGTTTCATTTTTATGTTTTTCTAAAATTGGAATTAAAAATTCTTCGAATCGACAATATCTCGAATTCGGCACGAGTATATTTCCAATCCTGTTAATTCCTTCTTTCCTTAATTCTTTTCCGCTTAAATTAAAATCGCCAATCTTGAAATCTCCGAGACATTTGATAAAATCCTCTTCGATTCCGCCCGCGGTTGTCACAATCACATCGACAAATTTATGTTCAACTAAATATCTGAAAATATCTCTTAGCCCGGACGAAACCATGTTTGAGGTATACCCAAGGTAAATTTTTGCTTTTGCTTTTCTCATTTCTTTTATGATTTCGATCGCCTTAGATAAATTTGTAGCCTGCGCACCAACTGTTGCGTAAGAATCAATTATTTTTTCCCAGTCAACTCCATCATCAAAATCGTAACCTTTGACGGAAACTCCATTAGCTTCGTCGCTTTCTCGAAGGATGTTTTTACGGGATTCGGATTCGTATGACATAATTTAATAAGAAAATCAGGGTTTTTATTGGTTTTGATTGAAAAATAAATTAATCTCTTTTTACTAAGGGTTTTGTTAAAAGATAATTTCTTAATTTTTTATATGAATTCTCAATTAGTTCGGAATCTATTCCATCAACATTAAATCCACTTGGAACCTTCCATTTTGCAACGTCTGCTCTGTCAAAAATTCTTGTTATTTTTTTTGACCTTCCTATTTGATTATTTCCTCCAAAAAGCAGTTTTAGTGCACATCCCAGTCTATTATAATAATTTGATGTCATAAATTCCAAATAAGGCGTAGCAAAAACCAGATCGTCTCTACCTAAACCCAAATATGCTGGACTTCTAAATCCCATTCTTGGAACATTATCAGACACTCCTTCTACAAAAACATCGTAAGGTATTCCTTGTCTATCTCTATTTAAGTTTCTTCTTAAATTTCCCCATTCTATCATTGAATTCCAGATCGCGTTATCAGAACATGTATCAATTGGCTTCGAAGATAAGCCTTCTTTTTTCAGAAATTTTTTCAGTTTATCATTAAACGTTGGACCTAAAAACTGTGCTAATCCCCCAAAAATTTCATGTCTTCCCAGTTCTTTACTATTATATCTAATATTTCCCGTAGCCGAAATCCATAAAGTCAATTCTGGAGAAAGCCCAAAAAGTCTTACGGAATCAGTCCCAGTTTCTCTAAAAGTCATATCACTGAATAGATATCCGTCCATAGAACAAAATTCTCCGGGAACATCGAAAACTAAATCCAAATCTTTATCACTTCTATTTGTAAATAATTGATTTTCTGACGTTTTTAAGCATCCTTGGATTTTAATCGAATCTTCTAATTTTTCGACCATATAATTTATACAAAAAAAGATTATTTAAATTTTTCCTTGAGTCGTAATTTTTTAGTGATTACTATTAACTTTCCACAATAATTCAAACCATTTCCTATAAGAATCAGCTATCTCTTTGTTTTCAATTACAAATCCCGAAGGATGCCGTTCTTTCCATAAAACTATCACGACTTTGTTCCCGAAAATATTTACAACTCCGTCTGATGAATAACCATTTGGCAAAACCTTCCCTTCCATAAGTTTTTGATCTTTCGATCTTTCTTTTGCGGCTTCGTCGTCCCAAAGGCAAACAAATTTAATTTTTTTCTTCAATCTTTCACGTTCAAAATTTGGAATAAAAAAATCGAGTTCAGAAAATATGTATCCTTTGGCGCCCAGAACGTATACCGTTTTTCCTTCTTTAAGCATTTGTGAATGAATCGTCTTTAGTCCCTCCTTTCCTTTGTACACAGTCCCATTTATCTCTTCTTTTTTCGCGCCCTGAATCAATTTAATTTCAGGAATTATTTTTTCAACAAATTCTTTTTGTTCGTCAATATAATTTCTTAGTTTTTCAGGTTCGGCCGCCTGAAAATATTTCTTGAAATCTTTTACAACGTAACTAACAAGTCCGAGTTCCTGAAGTTTCTCAAGTCCGTCATAAACTCTCGATCTATGTAACTCGCTTTCATTCATGATTTGCTGTGCCGTCGCTTCACCTAACTTTAACAATGAAAGATAAATCTTTGCCTGGTTCTTTGTCAGCCCTATCTTTTCAAAATCATTTATTTCCATGTAATCCTATTAAGGAGGACTACCATTTAAAACCTTTTCTGTCTAAATTATAAAATGACAGAGAAATCAGAGAAGAGAAGTGCAATTGAAGAAGCAATAGAATCAGCACGAGCTATATATAATTTTTCAGAAAAATTTACTGGAGGAACAAGAGGGCAAAGACCCGATACAGACGAATTTAGAAGATATTGGAGTAAGCTTTTTATTGAAACAAAAACATTGGACAAAGAATATTTGGGGGCGGGAAGAATTAGATTTTTACGTAACGATCTTTTTTTCTATTGGGAAAGTTTTGTTACTAAGCAAAATTTGGGTGATGGTTATACGTCTGAAATGGAAAGACAAGATATATTTTGCGTTTATGAGGCCGCGGGTAAGTTAGCAGATTCGTTAGAATTATGTTTGAGATTCGGGAAAGGAGACAAAAAGTAAAATGACAAATGAATTAGAACAACAAATAAGAGAAATTAATGAAAGATATAATCAGAAACAAAGTTGCATTACTCAAAAAGCAATGAAAATGATGCTTAATATTCATTATGCCATTGGAACTGCAATGCTATATGATTTTGGAACAAGATTATATTATGGCAATAGGGACGAAGGAAAATTTGCTTTATATTTTGTTTTGGGAGGGCTTCTTTATGAAGGGTTACGATTAATTGGTTTTGAATACGGAAAAAAAATTTTGGTGAAACAAAGACAATCCGAACTATCTCAATTAGAACAATCAGCTAATTCTGAGGATGTAAAATGACTCAAATTATTTCACCAGCTTTAGAAATCATGGTTGTAGATGATGAAGTAGATTGGCGCAATGATATTGAAGCAGACTTGAAATATAAAGGTTATAACCCATTTTCGCTCACAAATTCATTCCAAGCAATAGAAGAAGTCACCAGAAGATTATGCAATGGAAGAAAATTGCCTTTCGTGTATTTGTCAGACATTCTGGATATGAATCAGGATCGTATTGCTGGGGTTATTGAAGATCGCTGTGGTGAATTCAAAACAGTTTATAGAAATATGGCGTTAGATCTTTATCAATTTTTAAAGAGAAGAGGAATGTCTTCTCATTTAATTGCTTGCACCTGTCACATTTCTCCAGAAGATCGGGAAATCGCGAAAAGGTTTGGGTTTCCTCTGATCACAAAATCTCCTGAAGATTTTGATAAATATTTTCCTGATATAAAAGATTGCAAAACCCATGAAGAATCTGCGAAAAGATTTTCTGAAAATTATAAAAAAGTTACAAAAAGAGATAAATAACTGAAGGATAAAATGTCAAATAAAAAAGCATTGATTTTAGGCCCGGGAAGAGAAAGTTACCCAGCAAGTGAAAATTTTTTAAAAGCCAATGGGTATGACGTAAAAATTATTCCATATGAAATTGTTTCATCGTCAACAGAATTAGAAGCAGATTTAGTCATCATTCATTGCAATCGTCGTGGTGGAATTTCGCACATCCTTGAGAGAGTAAAATCGGATAGAAAATATTTTGCACAATGTGGTTGTTCTGACTCATTTGACAAGGAAGCCAGGGAGGCAGGATTTTCGCTTAGTGGAGATTTGACAGAAATAATCAATAAGATATCTTAATAAATAAATATCTTCTGAGATTAAATAAATTAAATTTTCACTTAAAGTTTATAAACCTCTTTCTCTATAAAAAATAAAGAGGATGAAATGAACAATAAAGAAAAATTTGTTCTTGAGTTTGACGAGTTGTCTATTCGGGACGTTCCTATCGTCGGCGGGAAAAACGCTTCTCTGGGGGAAATGTATCGGGAACTGAAAACCAAGGGCGTGAAAGTTCCGAACGGTTTTGCCGTGACAGCTTATGCATATAGATATTTTATCGAGAAAGAAAATTTGAAGGAGAGAATTAAATCGACACTGAAAGGTTTGGATACTCACAATACGAGAGATTTGATGAAACGAGGCGAGCAGATACGAAACTTGATTTTGAAAGCAAACATTCCTGATGAAATAAAACTTGAAATTGGAAAAAGTTATAAAAAATTGTGCAGAGAGTATGGGCATGAAATTGACGTTGCTGTAAGGAGTTCGGCAACAGCAGAAGATTTGCCCGACGCCAGTTTTGCGGGGCAACAGGAAACTTACTTGAATAT
Source organism: Candidatus Pacearchaeota archaeon (assembly GCA_041649045.1). Lineage (GTDB taxonomy): Archaea > Nanobdellota > Nanobdellia > Pacearchaeales > GW2011-AR1 > JAGVXH01. The sequence goes on along the minus strand of JBAZNV010000001.1, from coordinate 339,052 downwards.
CCGAGGCGAAGAGGCGCTTTTAATTGCATGTAAAAAATGTTTCGCATCACTGTTCACAAATCGGGCAATTTCTTACAGAGTTGACAAAGGTTTCGATCACTTTTCTATAGCATTAAGTATCGGAGTCCAAAAAATGATAAGAAGCGACAAAGCGTCGTCGGGAGTAATGTTTTCTATCGACACAGAATCCGGATTTAAAGACGTTGTTTTTTTAACATCTTCTTACGGGCTGGGAGAAAATATCGTTCAGGGCGCAGTTAATCCCGACGAATTTTATATTCACAAACCAACTTTGAAGCAGGGTTATAAATCAATTATATCAAAAAACATCGGAGAAAAAACGATAAAAATGATTTATAATAATGGAGGAGTCAGGCCCGTGAAAAATATAAGTGTTGAAGAAAATGAAAGAAAAAAATTTTCTATTAACGACAGAGAAGTATTGCAATTGGCAAAATGGGCGTGCATCATCGAGGATCATTACAAAAAACCGATGGATATGGAATGGGCTAAAGATGGTTTGACCGGCGAGTTATTCATTGTTCAGGCAAGACCCGAAACAGTTCAGAGTCAAAAAAATAGAAATGAAATTGAGGAATATGTTTTAAAAGAAAATGGTGAAGTTATATGCGAAGGTGCGAGCGTCGGAAGCAAAATTGGCTCTGGAAAAGCAAATATAATTCTCAATGTGAAAGATATTCATGGTTTTAAGAAAGGTGATGTTTTGGTTACGGATATGACAGACCCGGATTGGGAGCCAATAATGAAAATTGCTTCAGCAATTGTAACAGATCGAGGTGGAAGAACTTGTCATGCGGCGATTGTTTCAAGGGAACTTGGTATACCATGTGTTGTTGGGACAAATAATTGTACCAAAAAAATAAAACAAGGAAAAAATATTACTGTTTCGTGTGCCGACGGAGAAACCGGGAAAGTCTATACTGGAAATTTAAAATTTGAAATTAAAAAAACCGACATTTCTAAAATTCCTAAGACAAAAACTAAAATAATGATGAATGTTGGTTCCCCAACTTCAGCATTTGAGTTCTCCTTTATTCCAAATGACGGATGTGGTCTTGCGCGAGAAGAATTTATTATCAATTCTTACATAAAAATTCATCCAAACGCATTGATAAACTTCGACAAACTAAAAGACCAGAAACTAAAAAAACAAATCGAAGATTTAACTTATGGATATAAAGACAAAAAGGAATTTTTTGTTGATAGGCTTGCTCACGGTGTTGCAATGATCGCTGCTGCGTTCTATCCCAAAGATGTGATTGTTAGGACAAGTGATTTTAAGACAAACGAGTATGCAAACTTGATTGGAGGAAAAGAATATGAACCATCGGAAGATAATCCCATGATTGGCTGGCGCGGTGCTTCAAGATATTACAAGCCAGGCTACAAGCAAGCTTTCGAGTTAGAGTGTCAGGCTTTTAAAAAAGTTCGTGAGGAGTTCGGGCTTAAGAATGTAAAAATAATGATTCCGTTTTGCAGAACAGTCGATGAAGGCAAAAAGGTCCAAAAAATAATGGAAGAACAGGGATTAAAAAAAGGCAAAGACGGATTGGAAATTTACGTAATGTGCGAGATTCCGGCGAATGTCATTTTGGCGGATGAGTTTTCAAAAATTTTCGATGGATTTTCGATCGGCAGCAATGATCTAACTCAATTAACTCTTGGCCTTGATCGTGACTCATCCATCGTTTCTGATATTTATGACGAGCGAAACGACGCTGTGAAAAATTTTATTCGCGAGGCAATCCAAAAAGCAAAAAAGAATAAAAGAAAAATTGGAATTTGCGGCCAGGCTCCATCTGACTTTCCGGACTTTGCACAATTCCTTGTTGAATGCGGAATCGATAGTATCTCTTTAAATCCGGACACAGTTATTAAAACCAAAATTAAGATTGCAGAGACAGAAAAGAAATTAAGATAATTCTAGTATACTTGATAACAATAAAAAATAAAAATGGGAAAATTAACCATAAATTATGTCAAGAAGATTTACCCCAGGCCAACAAGCAAAATGTGCTGAAAGAATTCGATTCCAAAGCGGAGGACTTGAAATGGGGACAGTAGTAGATAGCCCGTGGGTCTTGAAAAAAAGAAAAGAAGAAACCAATCCGCAATTTGATGTCAATGACCAAATAGTTAACGATTTATATCGAAAGGTAGAAGATGCCTATATGAATGGCGAGGCACCAGGGTCTTCCCTATCAATGATTCACCTTGCGAGAGAAAAACTTCAATTATCTTTACCAGATGCAAAACTGGTGACCCAAAAGATGCTCGAAGTTTATAGAGATAAATTGATATCTATTATGAAATACAAAAAAATAGAAGGAAAGTTAGAATATTTTCTAACCGACAAAGGAAGAGAAGAATCAATAGAATTCGGTCGTGCAAAGTAAAAATATTTAAACCTTAAAATTATAAAATTGGATGGCTAACGAAAATTTCTCTATGGAGAACGTCGTTTTAGCCGTGCTTTTGTAAGTGCAAAATCTTAGCACCAATTTTTTCTAAAATGAAATCAATAAACATTTTTACAGCGCTTCGGGATGAACTAAATTCTATGGAGGTGGGAATAAAATTAGAATTGTTAGCTTCGGGTGTAATTAATAATAAAGAGCTGATTGCTCGACATCCAGAAGCGAAGTATTTAAGATACATATCAGGGAAATGCTTGCAGTTTAATTCTAACGGGTTTAGTCGAAGTATCGAGATCCCTGTAGAGACAAATTACTTTAAATTCCACGGATTTGATGTCCACGGCGAGCGAGGAAGGCATGTCACTCACATTGAATATGGTGAAGTTGTATTTTATAGTCATAATGACAATATTTTAAAAGTCGAGGCAATTGGATAAAATATGGAAGAAATAGATTATGAACAGGCAAGCAGAAGAGTCGTTGAAAGATTTAATAATTTATCTAGGGAGTTGGATTATCTTTGGTCAATCGCCTCTTTAGGAATATTTCAAGAAACTCCCGAAAAGGGTTATACTGCCAGAATGGATTTTAGGTTATTTTGCTCCAAAAGAACTCAGGGAGCAGGAGAAGCTGTTGCTATTCTTTTTAGTCCAGATGATGCTACTGGAAACAACGATGATTATGTTATTAGTGAAATTGATTCTAAGTGGACGCCGAGAAAAAAGGTTGGAGAAGCAGAATTATATGTAGCAATTGGTTCGAATGTAGATGGAGAATGGTTCCCAGGATTGACAAGTTTAGAAGCTGTGAGCATAGGGGAAAACCCGATTATAACTCATGGCTACAAAAGATTGACTCTTTCTCAACAGGAATATTTGCGTAGATTAGAAAGAGGCGATAAAAGTTTACCCCATAGAAGATTTGATTTTACATTTGATAATTCTATAAATTTTGGGAACCCTCATGCGATTGGATTTAGAAATTTTCCGCAAGGTTCCCCGATAATAGAATATCAAATTGGCGTATTCGTTCCATTTAAAGAACAATATGATGAATTAGATTTTCTAAGAAAAAAAATCGAGGAACAAGGAGTATGACCGAAATAAACTTCAAAGAGATCGAAAAGAAATGGCAGGATGCATGGGAAAGAGAGAAAATTTTTGAGGTAAGCGAAAAAAGTAAGAAACCGAAATATTACGTTCTTGAGATGTTCCCTTATCCGTCGGGGTCCGGGCTTCACATGGGGCACGCATGGAATTATACGATTGGCGACATTATCGCAAGATTCAAAATCATGAACGGCTACAACGTTCTTCATCCGATGGGATATGACGCATTGGGTCTGCCGGCAGAAAATGCGGCAATAAAGGTTGGTATTCATCCAAAAGATTATACCGACAAATCAATCACTAATTTCGTTAAACAACAAAAGGCAATCGGACTTTCTTATGATTGGTCCAGAACACTTTCTTCAGCGGATCCATTTTTTTATAGATGGGACCAGTGGATTTTTTTGAAAATGTTTGAAAAGGGTTTGGCTTATCAAAAAACTTCGGCTGTAAATTGGTGTCCAAAATGCGAAAGCGTGCTCGCCAATGAACAAGTCGTTAATGGGAAATGCTGGATTCACGACAAGACAGACGTTGAAATAAAACACCTCAAACAGTGGTATTTGAAAATCACAGATTACGCCGACGAGCTTTACGAAGAAATTGATAATTTGAACTGGCCCGCACGAACGAAAGCTATGCAAAAAAACTGGATTGGAAAAAGTCACGGAACGGAAATTGAGTTTGAAATTGTTAACCCTGAAGAGATAAAAAATTCAGAATTTGTTTTTTTTCATGCATATAAGGATAACTCAAAAAGTGTTTTTTGGCCATGGCTTACAAAAAAAATAGAAGAAAACGGAGGTAAGGTTTGCTTTGCACCTGATCTTCCCAATCCTTCTGAACCGAATATTGAAGAACAAGTTGAATTTGTTATAAAAAAATATAACTTTAATGAAAGATCCATAATAGTAACTCACTCTTTAGGCGGAGTCCTTGCCCTTAAATTATTGTCTAAACTAAAAACGAAAATAAAGAAATTAATCTTAGTTGCAACTCCTTCTATGAGCAAAGCAAAAGATGGAAAAAGTAGACCTGCAATTGATAACTGTTGTGATTGGAAATTTAATTTTGAAGAAGTTAAAAAACATGCAGAGGAAATTATAGTTTTGATAGACGAAAAAGATCACCTTCTAAGAGTTGAAATGGGAAGAGAGATCGCCGATAAACTTTCTGCAAAGCTTATTACAACTATTGCAAAATCTCCTCATTTTAATTCGATTGAAGAACCCGAAATTTTACAAGCTTGTTTGTCGAAAAAACCTTGGTCGATCTTTACGACAAGACCGGACACGATTTTTGGTGTGACTTTTGTGGTTGTGTCGGCGCAGCATACAAGATTAAACGAACTTGTGACAAAAGAACAGAAGAAAGATGTTGATGCTTTTTTGAAAAAGATTGGCGGCGTTTCGCAGAAGACGATGAAAGAAGTTGAGGATTTGGATAAGGAAGGCGTTTTTACAGGTTCGTATGCGATCAATCCAGCGACGGGAGAGAAGGTTCCGGTCTATGCAGGAAATTTTGTTGTAGCAGATTATGGTAGTGGAATGGTCATGGCGGTTCCTGCTCACGATCAGAGAGATTTCGAGTTTGCTAAAAAGTATGGTATACCTATAAATCAGGTGATTGCACCACCTGCCCCAAAAGATGAATTAGTCGCGGACCAAATTTACAATAAAAAAGAAGCCTATACTGGTGCAGGAGAGTTAGTCGATAGCGAAACTAATGAAATTTCTTTTAATGGTATACCAACCGAAGAAGCCTTAGTAAAAATTCCTGATTGGCTTATTTCCAAAGGTGTTGCCCGAAAAGTTGTGAATTTCCGTCTTCGTGATTGGCTTATTTCTCGTCAGAGATATTGGGGAACTCCGATTCCTGTTATTCATTGCGAAAAGTGTGGTGTCGTTCCTGTCCCAGAAAAAGATTTGCCAATTGAACTTCCAAAAGATGTAAAATTCGGCAAAGGAAACCCGCTTGAAACAAATGAAAAATGGGTAAATGCAAAATGTCCTAAATGTGGCGGCGATGCAAAGAGAGAGACTGATACGATGGATACCTTCGTAAATTCGTCGTGGTATTTTATGAGATATTGCGACCCGAAAAATAATAAAAAAATATTTGACAGCGACAAAGTAAAATACTGGTGTCCAATTGATACTTACATCGGCGGCGCGGAACACGCTTGCATGCATTTAATTTATGTAAGATTTTATACAAAATTCCTCGCTGATTTGGGATTGATAGATTTCAGAGAACCCGCGAAAAGACTTTTCCATCAGGGAATGTTAAGAGCAGAAGGCGGAGAAAAAATGTCAAAATCTAAGGGAAATGTCGTGTTGCCCGAAGTTGTTTCTGACAAATATGGTATTGATACTGCGAGGTTTTTCATGTCAGGACTTGCTTCGCCTGATAAAGATATAGACTGGGATGAAAATGGTATTAATGGAAGTATGAGATTTGTAAAAAGATTGTTCGGTTATTTTGAAAATTTAAAATTCATAGAAGATTCAAATGAATTAAAAATAAAATTAAACAAAACAATAAAAAACATAACGATATACTATGAAAATTTTGAATACAGAAAAGCGACAATAGAAATCCGCGAGCTTTTTGATTTGATTGAGAAGAATGGGGCATCTAAAGATTCGCTTGAGAAGTTTTTAGAAATTCTAAATCCAATCTGCCCTCACATCACCGAAGAACTTTGGTCAAAACTCGGAAATAAAAATTTCATTTCAAATAGCGAATGGCCAAAACCAGCTGAAATAAAAATTAAACAAAAAGAATCCAAAGAAGATTTAAATAAAAAAATAATTGAAGATATAAGGTATCAGCTTGGAAAAACGAATGAAACCCCAAGGGAGGTTTTTGTTTACATAATGCCATTCGAAATAGCTCAAGTGGACGCAAAAAAAATTTCAAAAGAGCTTGGAAAAAATGTCAAGGTATACGCAGTAAATGATTCAGAAAAACACGACCCTGAAAATCATTCAAAAAGAGCCAAGCCGGGAAAAGCAGGAATTTATTGGGAGTAAATCATTTAAATTCTATGAATTATTGTGAAAAAAATTTTAAAAATGTTTATATATCAAAAAAGTCTGCAATTATATGAATGAGGTGATAGGCTATATTTTTAATGAGCCATATTTGAGAAAAGATGAGTTAATTTTTCAGAAGGTTGCAAAAAAAAAGAAAATAAAGTTATTAATGATCAATACTTCCAAGGATTTGGGAGAGAACTCTCTTCAAGAAAAAATCGAGCAGTGTGATATTTTTTTAAATAATAGTGCGGAACAATTTTCTCTTGAGATTGCCAAGACAATTGATGCTCTCGGAGGAAAAGTCATAGATGATCCGAGAAATTTTTATTTTGAAGAGGACAAATGGCTTTTTTTTGTACAATGCGAAAAAAATAAAATACCTGTTCCGAAAACAATTCTTTTGTCTGAAAATTTAAGTGTAGCGAAAAAAGAATTAAAAGAAATGGACTGCTGGCCATTAGTTATTAAAAGGATTGAAGGAAGTTGCGGAGAATATGTTGAAAAAGCAGAAAATGTCAACGAGGCAGAAAAAATTATAATAAGATTTTGGGAAAATGGAAAAGAAAAATTGCCAATAATAGCCCAGGAATTAATTCGTTCGCCAAGTTACAGGGTTACTTTAATCGACGGTAAGGTTGTCCAGACGGTAATTAAAAAAAATAACGGATGGAAATCAACTGGAGTTTATGAAAAAAATTTTAAAAAATTTAAAGTTGATAAAAAATTAAAAAAAATTCTAAAAAAAATTCATGAAATTTCAAAAATAAAAATTTGCGGAATCGATTTGCTTAAAAAAGGAGATGAATGGGTAGTGTTAGAAATAAATTCTCAGCCGGGACTGGATTTTTTTGAAAATGAAAGAGAAAAGTTGATCGGGAAAATCTTAGATTTTTTGAAAAAAGAAATAAAAAAGTCTCATAAAAAACCTCAGGAAGTTTTTCCAAAAATATCCATGAGATAATTTAGTTCGGATAGAGTTTTTTTAATTTTTTTATTTCGTCAAGATTTATTTCAGAAACAATCAGCCCCTCTTTATTTGTTATTTCTTTGAGTATTTTGTGTGGAGATGCTATTGCCGTGTAAGAAACCTGATCTTCTGAATCTAGGACAGGATTGCAGAGTCCTACAAAATTTAAATTTTCAAAAGCTCGTGCAGAAATGAGCGACTTTAGCAATTCTATTTCTTTTTTCTTGAGTTTTTCAGAATATTTTCTTGCATGATGAGCGTGAAGTTCATACATCCATTGTGCCGGGCAGAAAATAATTTGTGCACCTTTTTTTTGCATTCTTCTGAATAGTTTCCCGAATTTTAAATCCCAACAAATTGCAATCCCAATTTTCGCAAAATCAGTTTTAAAAACGCCGATTCTTTTCCCGGATGATAATCCCTCTTCGTCATAAAGATGAATTTTCTTATAAAAACCAACAATCTCCCCTTTTCTGTCAATCAAGATTGCTGCGTTGTAATGTTTTCCTTTGACCATAAAATCTTCACTGATAATTGCCCAAATGGAATTTTTTTTGCATTCTTCTCGTATTTCCAAAATTAAATGATGACCAAAATGCAATACCTCGTTTTTATGAACACATGATTCAGGAAAGCAAATTATGTCGGCGTTTTTTTTCTTGGCCAGTCGAATATATTTTTTTATCTTTGCCAGGTTGTTATTTGATTTCTCATAGTATTTTATTTGTGCTAAAGCTATAATGGGACCCCTCTTTTTCATCTTTTAGAAAAGAAATTATTGTTTAAAAGTGTTTGTTATTTGATTTGTTTCGTATTTTGTATAATTTGCAGAACCAATTACCATTAGCCTTAAATACCCAAAATTACTGGTATTCTTAGCTAAAGGTTCAGGAGGAAAAATGAAGATATACGTAGGTAACTTGCCTTGGAGTATTGATGAGAATGGATTGAAAGATTTGTTTTCTTCATTTACAGTTGATGAAGTTAGTCTTATCAAAGACAAATTTTCTGGCAGATCAAAAGGTTTCGGTTTCGTAACAATTTCAGATGACAATGAAGCTCAAAAAGCTATTTCAGAGTTTAATGATAAAGAAGTCGATGGTCGAAAACTTAAAGTTTCTGAAGCAAAACCAATGGAAGCTCGTTCGAGTGACGACAGACCAAGACGAAGTTTCGGTGGAAACCGAGGCGGATTTGGTGGCGGTAACAGAGGCGGCGGATTTGGTGGCGGTCGAGGCAGATACTAAATTCTGTTAAGCAGAATATTAATTTAATTTTTTTATTTTTATATAAGAAAAAAGGCGAAAATATCAATTATTAGTAGTAACTTTTGAAGATAAAGTTTTTAAAGAACAAAAGAATGAAAAATTATGGCAGAAAATAATAATAATTATAGAGCAATAGTGAACGAAATGGGTCGCCAAACTGGAGCTTTTTTAAATGGATTTTGTAAAGCGGAAGTCGGATTATTTTTAGCGCCATACGTCACGCCTACAACAAGAAGAGTAGTTAAAGAATGTATCGAAAAAATAAAAAGAGTCGAAAAAGTTCCAAGCGACGAAATGCTTTTTGGTTATTCTTTTGGATTTATTGCAGGAGTTCTTACTACTTTTGGAGAAATATATTTATACTCATATCTAATAACTCATGATCATCCCGAATCATTATTAATTCCTGTCACAACCAACCTTGCCTCTGCAGGTTATGAATTGTATAAAAAAACAAAAGAAGAAATAAAAGAAAGGAATCAATTTTCACAATTAGAACAAACTGTTAAACAAAAAACCAATAAGCCATGGACTCAAGCCAGAACGGGGAGAGGTGGCATTTAATTTAGATATTAAAGAATAACCATCGTAAGATATATATTAAAAATTATATTTTCCTAAATTACAATGAGCAAGAAAGTAAAACCCACAATACCAGAATATCATATGAAAACAGGATATGTAACTGGGAAACGAAAATCAGAAGATGTGAATAAAATTTCAGTGAATGAAATTGGGCCAGATAAAAAATATTCTAGACAACAGCTGTTCGGGAAAGATTTCTTGGTAAATAATAAAGATATAAACCGAGCTAAAAAACACGATGGCTCTAAGGATTTTGATTGGACTTCAGTTGAAACTTATAGAATTGAGTATGATGGCAAGGTTTATCAAGAAGCAGTAAGAGAAACAAGACCCGCAATTATAGAAAGTTTGGTTGACTTTATTCTTTTCCATTAACTCATCTCAAACACTTCTTCAACTCTTTTTTTCTTTAAGGCTTTTGTTATTTTAAATGCAAGTTCAAGCGATGGGTTGTATTTTCCTGCTTCAAGTGAAATTATCGTCTGCCTCGTAACTTCAACGACATTCGCCAAATCTTCCTGAGTAATCCCGAGTTTTTTTCTTAACTCTTTAATTTTTGTTTTCATATTTTCATCTTTAAAAAAATCTTAAATAAAATTGAATAAAAAATAAGTATGCCACAAGCAAAATAAGCAAGTACATTTCCGACAATTAAATACTCCGGATAACTTTCTCGTAACGCAATCAAAACTATCCCAATAAGTACCATTGCTAACACCGAAACAGTCATCGTTATTCTTGACGCCTTCCCGGCAATTTTGTCAATTCTTTCATCGGTTAATTTTTCAATAATTTTTTTCTTGAGTGTAAACATAGTAATTATTGCCAAGATAAAAACAACCAGAGGAATAATATAATTTCCTATAGAAACAAAAGTCGAAACTATCATTGCCAGAATAACAACAATCAATACGCGATAAATCATGAATTTTCTGTATTCCATACAATGTAAAAAATATATTACTATTTAAACTTTTCGTTTTTGTAAAAAATATATGACATCGGGCTTATTTCCCTATCAGCCCTACTAATTTTTCCTTCGTCGTCCTAAAATCAGCTCGTCTTTCTGAAAGTCGCATAACCTGTCCAATCAAGAAATTCAAACTTGCTTCTTTGCCTGATTTATATTCGTCAACAACGTTTTGATTTTCATCGATTACCTGTTTGCATAAATTTTCGATAGCATCGTCGGCAATTTTTTCAACATCGCCTTTCTCGCTTATAGAAAAACTTTTCGGGACAAAATCGTTCATTATTTGCTTTCCCTTGAGAACCGTTATTTTTCCTTCACTTACCATTCTTATCAACTCGGCAACATGTTTTGATTTTATTTCAACATCTTCATCTTCCAAGGTTTTTTTATTGTAATTTAAAACTCGGAGTAATTCAATTGTTATCCAAGATAAATTCTTTTTTACATCAATTCCTTCTTCCGCAAGTTCTTCAAAAAATTCGACAAGTTCTAAGTTTTTAGTAAGAATTTCTGCGTCTTTCTTCTCAATTTTAAATTTCGAAAGAAGTTTTTCGAGTTTCTCTTCAGGCATTTCAGGTAGTTCTCTTTTTATCCTATTCACTAATTTTTTATCAATTTTCAAAATAGGTAAATCTGGATCTGGAATAAAACGATAATCTGCGGCACCTTCTTTTTCTCTCATTTTAATTGTTTTCCCAAGTTTCTCGTCAAATGCCAAGGTTTCCCTTTTTTGGATAATTCCCTGCGAATAGTTTTCTATCTGCCTTTCTACTTCATACTCTATGGCTTTTCTTATTTTTTCTAAAGAATTCAGGTTTTTCATTTCTACTCTTTCGCCATAAGTTGAGACATTCACGTCGACTTTGATTCCGGCATTTTTTCGAATCGCTTTAATGTAAGACAATGATAAAATTAATTCTTTCAGCCATTGAGTAACTTGTTCTGCCGAAAAAAATTCTGGTTCCGTTACAATTTCAATAAGAGGCAGCCCGCTTCGGTTGTAATTTATTCCACCGGTTTCTGGATTCCATTGTGCAGGATCCTCTTCGAGATGACTTTCAGTTATTTTTATTCCCTTAAAACTGCCCCCAATGGCGCAAGGAGTCACGTGAGATCCCGAAATTGTATTTTGATATCCTTTTGGCAAGTCTGCCCAATTATAATGTTTTCTTTGCCACATTAATTTTCCATTTATCTTGGAATCAAGAATTGAAGCTATCTGAATTAATTTTTCAACAGCTGATTGATTTGGAGCCATGGGTTTTGAACCGGGTTGCCCGATACAGATTGGGCAGATATGTGTGTTCGGCGAGCCATCTTCACTTACGGCGCATTTACAAAAAAGTTTTTCAGCAGTATTAAGATAACCGTGAATTTCCAGTCCTATTTTTATTGGGTATGATTTTTCTGCCATAAAATAAATAAATAGAAAGGATATAAAAATGTTATTGAATTAAACAAAATTAATTTCTTTTAACCACAAAGAAAATTCCAACTGCACCTACTAACGTAAGCAAACCCATAACAAGCCCAAATTCCGGTGTCATAAAAACATCAACAACAGCAACATTTACAACAAGTCCGAAATCGTGTACTCTACCATTATCTGTACCCGATAAATCATCTTTTAAGGCAGTTACTATAACATTATCACCATCATCACAATTATCAGAAGTTGCAAATACTACGGCGTACGCACCATCAGAGTCACTAATTGCTGAACGAGTAACAGAATTGCAGGTAATGTATATAGTTGCCCCAGAGACAACCCCAGTGTTATCTTGATTATAAATTATTCCACTGACAACCGTTGGTTTGTCGTCAAGCTCTGCAAGAACAAAACCAGGCAAAATAAGTAAAGCCAGAATTGGTACGATTAAAACTTTTTTCATGTCAATTTATGAACTAATTAGTTTAAAAACTTTATTGTTGTTGAATGATTATATTTTTTACTACAGTTGTATATTTTTAGGTCTTGATTTTCATAAGATATTGAACAATTTTTTATTAAAAGATTTAGCATTTCTCTTTGACTTGGTCTTAATTTACTTGTAGAAAAAATATCAGCGATCAAATAATATGACTCAAGAGGCCTGCTTTGAAGGATGGGAGAGCCACTGTAAATATCTACGGTATTTCCGTCGGAATTATTATACGAGATTTGGTCACTTCCGCGGCCATCCATTGAAAATGGTAGAACAAAATCGGGTTTTTTTATATACCATTCAACCCCCGATGAAAAATAACTTATTAAAATGTTTTTTTCTATGTCAATTTTAAGCGTCGGTTGGATGTTTTTCAAATTTATTTCCGGGGCAGTGTAATCATAAAAATTATAGTCTATTGGTTTTATTATATTGATGCCGGTGTGAGGGAAAATTAAATTTGATGGAAAAATTAAAACGAAAACAATTGCGATAAGCACGTATTTTCCATAACGTTCATACAAAAAAGAAAAGAAAAGAGAAGTATATAAAACAAGAGGGAATGCGAAAAAATAAACGTATCTCAAGGCGAAAGTTTTTAGGCTGAGAATGCTAATCAAGAGAACTATTGATGGAGCGACAATAAGGAAGGTTAATCTTTTCTTTTTAATAAAAGCCCAAATAATTCCGGGAACGAAGAGAATAAGCATATAAATCATATTGGACGTGAAAGAAAAATATTTGCTTGCATAGCTAATAGCAGTTTGTTTTGTTCCAGACGGTAGATTGATTAAAGTTACAAAATATTTAATTAAGGGGATTGATGGAATAATTGAAAGCCATTTTTGATTATAGATTAAAATATGAACAATAAAAAACGGGCAGAGCACAAGTCCCGCGATTTGGCTGTCGATTGTTATGAATAAAGTTATTAAAGAAAGATAAAGCCATTTGGGGTTTTCTCTCGATTTGTAAAGAAAATACAAAGAAACGAAAAAGGCGAGCTGAAAAAGTTGATAAAATCTTGCCTGTCTCGAATAAAAAACTTCAAGATAGAAAATTGACATACATAAAGCAGAAATAATTCCTCCATATTTAGAATATTCTTTCCCTATTAAATAAGCAAGTAAAATTGTGAGCATGCCGAAAATTACCGAAACGAATCTCAGAAAAAAATCTGTTTGTCCGAAAAGGAGGAAAAAAGACTGAGAATAGTGAAAAAAATATCCTCTATCGTATAGCAAATTTGAATCAAAAATAGGAAGCCCTTTTTCTAAAATATTTAGACTGGCGACAGCAGAAATCGATTCATCAATCCATAGCGGTGGGGTTCCCAATGCGTAAGTTCTCAGAAAAAAAGCGAAAATAAATATTATTGTTAAAATCAAATATTCAAATTTTATATTTTGTTTTCTCATGGTTTGAGATAGAAATGCAATTTAAATTGTTTTTGTTGCACAATATACAAAAGATTTTGGATGGAAGCTTTAAATATTTAATTTGTTTGTATATTTCATGACGAAACACAAAAAATATTGGATTTTGAGTGTCGCCGGGCTGTTAGTTGTTTTGATTTTAATAGTCAATTCTTTTTCTGGCAACTTTAAGTTTAATTTTGATCAAAAAATGTCAAATTTATCCATTGAAAAATTAGAAAACGAGTATTTAGAAATTGAAAATTGCCAATCTGAAATTGAGCTCTACCTAAATAATGAACAAAATGAAACAATTGAAGATTGTAGAATGAAAATTAATAATTTAATGGGGAAAGTTGGGAGATTATATGTTGAAGAAAAAAGTGAAACTATAAGAAAAAAGTGTGAAATTATGTTGGTAAAACTTCATATTATTTCGTTGACGATAGATTCAATTCAAAATAAAAAAAATATTTTGTACGATAATTTAACAAATGAAGAAATTGAACGAAAAGAATTAGAGAACAAAGAAATAATTTCTCAAATTGAGGATTTAAAAAATAAAATTTAGAGAATATGTTTTGTATTATGCTCTCGCCGAGATTACCCAAAGCATTGAATATGACTAGTCGCTCGGAATTAATTCTCTTTTAACCGAAATGCCTTCAATTGATAAAACTTCTTCTAATGTTTTTAATTTTGAAAATTGACTTATTGGCACCATAACTTTTTTTACTACATGGTTGTTCGCTCTTTCATATAACGCAATCTTGCTCATATCAAAACATTCAAATATTTTGGTTTCAGGATTGATATTTCCCAAGTACATAATTCCATTTCGAGGAAAAAGATCCATCATAACATACTGAACATCTCTTCCTTCTTTTTCGCATGGCGTAGAAACATGCGCGCAAACCGAAGTTCTACAATTGAAATCTTTTCTTATTGCTCCTTCTAATTCTAAAACTTTTTGAATTTTTACATGTACATAAGGTAATGGATTAGGCGAATTCATATCTTATGTACAAAAATTTCATATTTAAACTTTTCCGTTGTTATTACTCAAAAATCATAAACGTATTATGCTCTCGCCGAGATTTGAACTCGGGTCGCCACCGTTCTCCTTAGAAATCTATAGAGATTTTGGGTTGTTCAAGCGAACCGAAGTTATCATCTCAACGATTTAAACTTCCCCGACTGAGAGGGTGGTATCCTTGGCCTCTAGACTACGAGAGCATAAAACACAAAGAATAAGGAAGCTTTTAAAATTTACTCTATTAACATTTATAAGGACGAAGATTCGTCAAGTATTTTTAATATTTCTTTTTTGAAGTTTTCATATTTATCAACAGGAATCATGGCTCCCGTTGCTTCTTTGTGCCCGCCGCCAGTTGCGCCATCAATTTTTTGTATAACCTTTTTTGTTATTTCGAGCGCATTTTTGCCTCTTATGGAAATATTTATTTTATCGGGTCTTTTAAATGCGACGACGATCAGCTTGTCTTTATGTTTGAAATATAATCCGTTTGCAATTTCGGATGACATGCTTGTCCCGGCGTATGAAAAAAAAATTGCCTTAGAATCTTCTTTAAAATTTGCTTCAGCTTTGCTTATTTGTTTAAAATAAAACTCATTAAGTTTCCTATATTTATTATGTAAATTTTTTGTGAAAGTATTTTCTTCAAAAAGATCGTAGCTATTTTTTGCCCTGAAAAGATATTTTATCATATTCACAACATTCGTCGTCGTGTCCATCAGCCCGAAGTTTAGCATTCTTGCCATTTTCCCGATTTCTGTTAAATAAAGTGCTTCGAAGGCTGAAAGCTTAGAATTAAAAAGTTCCGGCGAATCTTTTTCAAAACTTTCAGCGAATTTCGGCATATAAACATCCCCAATACATCCGATTAGGGCGAGCCATAAATCTTCTTTCCTTTTAAAAATATTTTGTGCAATAAAAGTTGTTGGTTCTGCCGTCGGCATCGAATTAAAATAAAAAGTATTCTTTATTATTTCTTTTGGTGTTTTTGATTCATGGTGGTCAATCCAAATAATCGGAAGACCCTTTTCTTTCACGCCAAAAATAAATTCTGCGCTGACTTCGGCTTTGTCCAAAATAAAAATTGAATCTGGCAGGATTTCTTCTACTTTTTTTAAATATTGTTCTTTTAAATCTGGGAATGATTTTATTGGTATACCACGGCCCCTGTCAATCGCTCGTCTTAGAATTAAAAACGAACAAAGTCCATCCACGTCATTATCGAAAAAGAAAAGTGGATTTTGCGAATTTTCAAGATGTTTTCTAATTTCATCAAGTTGTTTTTGTGATAGCATATTTGTGATAATAATTGAAAGGTTTTATAGTTTGTGATAATCAAACGGAAAATTGAAATTAAATTTAATTGTTCTAAGAACATGGTTTCTAATCTTTCTAAAAATGTCCCCCAAATCATTTAATTTAGACTATCACAAACTATAAATTAAAAACATTTTCTCGAAGTAATTGTTAGCAAACCACCTTCCCACTCAAAACTTGTTCTTTCAAATTCAAAATTTCTTCTTTCATTTTGCTTGCACGACCTTTAAGAATATTTTCGAAATTCGAGGAGTCGCTTATCAAGATATTTCTTAAGTTTCCGAATTGTTTTACGATTTGAGAAATTTCTTTTTCTGCAAGAGTCAAGTGCGACAAAAACCTAAAACCTTTCGGCGAAATGCTTTCTTCCAAAGGCTTTTCTATGATTAATCTTGAAATTGATTCGATATCCAGCAGCCCGTCATAAGTAAGGTTCGATAAAAGTGTCGTCGATTTTTTTAGGGAAATTATAGAATAATCTCTTAAAACTTCGTTCTCAATTTTTTCAATTCCCCGAACGAGTTCACGGTACCTCATCTGCATAATACTTCCTTCTTTCCCAAGTTCTGTAAAATTCTTTTTTATTGTGTCGGAAATTTTCAGGATCATTTCGGCTCTTTGTATGACCTTGCAAACATCGCTTACAGAAACGAGTTCTGACATTTCAAGTATGTTAAGATTATTCAGAAGATCATCGAAAATTTCTCTTTGTTTTTCAAGCACCTGAAGTATGGAACTAATTCCTCTAATTAATTCATCGACGGTTTTTAGATAGTATCTTGTTTTTGAGTAATACAATGTAGTTTTTCTTTTTCTTTCCGAAACAGCTATCACAAAAGTTTTTGCTTGTTTCGCAATCCTTTCGGCTGCCTTGTGCCTGGTCCCGGTTTCGTGGGTATGAAGTGAATTATCGGGCGTCATCAAGACATTTGCATAAAGTATCCTGCTCAAATCCGTAGAAACAATAATCCCCCCATCCATTTTACAGAGTTCAAACAGTTTTTGTTGAGTAAACCTGCAATTAATTCTAAATCCACCTTCAAAAAGATTTTGTTCATGAAGTTCTGGAGAATCAAAAACAATTATTGCGCCCAGTCCCGATTCAACAAGATCGTTGACAACCGTTCTTAATGGCATCCCTGGTGACACTAATTTTATAAAATCAAAGAAACTTTTTTCTTTTTCAATCACCATATTAAAAATGAGATTTTCTACTATTTATAATTTTATGCCCAACATATTTAAAATTTTTGAAGATAAAATTAGACTACTATATCACAATTAAATTTAAAAATTTAAAACTTTAAAAAATAAAATGAGCAAACATGGGCATAAAAAGAAAACCCAAGAACATACACATAATAATAGATATGAAAGATTTAGTAAAGCCACTGAAATAGCAGCCAATCTTAACAGAGAAGCAGAAAGACAAAAAAAGAAAATCCAAGACGCTTATAATAATTCGCAACAACGCTATCAAGACCCTTTATATGGGAGTAGTCCTTCTTCATTCAGATAATCCCTCTATTGTTCCGGCGGCAGCGAAAGCATCTCGCAATATATAAAAAGAATCAGAAGAGAGTTTGGGGCTAATCAAAAATTTATAAACTAATTTATTTTAAATTAATTAATGAAAAAATATATCCTTGGTATTGAATCAACAGCGCATACATTCGGAGTTGCAATTTTAGATTTTGAAGGAAAAATATTGTCAAACCTAAAAGACGTCTACACAACGGAGCAAGGCGGGATGATTCCGTTAGAAGTTAGAAAGCATCACAAGAAAGTTGCCGAAGGTTTATATTGGAAAGCGATTGATGAAGCTAAAATTAGCGAGAAAGATATTATTGCTATTTCCTTTTCAAACGCTCCCGGACTTGCTCCGTGCTTATTAGAGGGGATGGAGTTTAGTAAAAAGATTGCTAAAAAATTTGGTATACCCATCATTCCAGTGAATCATTGTATTGCTCATCTTGAGATTGGAGAAACGACCGGAGCAAAAGACCCTGTTCTTCTTTACGCCTCTGGAGCCAATACTCAGGTAATTGCATACGAAGCTGGAAAATTCAGGGTTTTTGGCGAAACACTGGATCTTGGCGTCGGAAATTTTATTGACACGTTTGCACGTTTTGCAGGAATTGGTTTCCCGGGCGGGCCGAAAATCCAAAAATTAGCCGAACAATCGAAAAATTATATAGAACTTCCATACTCAATAAAAGGAATGGATGTTTCGTTTTCAGGGATTCAAACAAAATTAAGGAATCTTCTAAGTAAAGGTATCCCAATTGAAGATTTGTCTTTTTCGATGCAAGAAACTGTTTTTGCGATGCTTGTCGAGGCTGCTGAAAGGGCGCTGGCTCACACCGGGAAAAAAGAACTTTTGCTCGGGGGAGGAGTTGCCTGTAATTCACGTTTACAGGAAATGTGCAAAATTATGTGCGAGGAAAGAAACGTGAAATTTTTTTGCCCTGAAAAAAGTTTGCTTGTAGATAATGCCGGGATGATCGGATATCTCGGACTCAAAATGTTAAAAGCAGGAATTTCCAAAAATGTTCAAGAGTTTGATGAAATTGATATCTCTCCGCGAGAAAGAACCGATGATGTAGAAGTAAAATGGAAATGATTTTAAAACAAATTCTTATAATATAATATTTGTTTATTTTATAAACATAAATTATTGTCCCAGACAATACAAAAAATAGATAGCTGAAGCAGTGAAAAGATTCAAGATACATTTTACAGAAATTTAATAAAGTATTTGAACAAAAAAGGTTTTCTTTTAATGTTTTTAAAAATATTAAGGGGACAGTTTTATATAGTTTAAAATTAAATTATATTCATGGTGCTGGATTCAGTTGACTGGATTTTTATCGGGATAATTGTAATTTGTTTTATACTTTTAGTGCTCGTGCTTCTTTATCATTGGGCGGTTAGTTCAATGAAAAAAAAAGAAACATTCGAAAATCCGGATATAATTTCTCTAAAACAAGAAGCTGAAAGTTCCGAACCCAATCAGAATTCCGAAGTCAAAAAAGAAGAGCCAACAATTTATACTTACGATAATGTAGGCTTGGATCAGGATTAGCGTCTGCTATCTCTGTTCCCAAATCTTCTGTTTGAATTTCTTTGATTGCTTCTTCTTCTTGGACTTTTATTCCAAGTTCTTCTGTCGCCAAATCTTTCACGGTTGTTAAAGTCTTTTTCGATTTTTATGACTTCAATTTTCGGCATTTCTTTTCGTTCGATTTTTAATTTGGGATTTGATTTAAGAATTCTGTCGAAGTTTTCATAATCTCTATCAGAAAGTAGGGCTATAGCCTTTCCTTCTTTTTTCGCTCTCGCGGTTCTTCCAACTCTGTGAATGTAATCATCGCTTTTTGATGGGAGATCGTAATTATAAACATGGCTTACTCCTTTTATATCCAATCCCCTTGCGGCTACATCGGTGCAAACGAGAATATTGACATGCTGTTTGTGAAAATTATCCAACGTTCTTTGTCTTTGATTTTGAGTCAGATCTCCGTGAATCGCGCTTGCGTTCAATCCAACTTTTCTCAATAATTTTGAAACAAGATCGGTGTTTCTTTTTGTGTTGCAAAAAACCATTACCAGATTTGATTTTTCTTCTTTAAGCAGGTGCACCAAAAGAGAAAACTTGAGATTGCCAGGCGTATCATAATAAACTTGCTCAAGCTTTGTCGGATCAACATAAGAATTTGTAGAAACACGGATTGCTTCATTAGTATGTTTTTTCGCAAGGTAATCAATTTCATGAGAAATTGTTGCTGAAAAGAGCAGGGTTTGTCTTTCCTTCGGGCACTTCGAGATTATTTTTTCAACGTCAGGATAAAATCCCATATCAAACATTCTGTCAACTTCGTCCAAAACTAAAAATTTTATATGCCTTAGCTCAAGCGTATTTCTCTGAAGATGATCAAGAATTCTGCCGGGAGTTGCTACAATTATGTCACTGTAAGGAATTTTTTTTATTTGGGTATTTATATTTACACCACCGTATACCGACGTAATTTCAATTTTTGAATTTTTAGAAAATTTTTCGAAAGTTCTCGTGATCTGTTCTGCGAGCTCACGGGTTGGAGTAAGAATCAAGGCTTGGACATTTCCATTTGGTTTAAGATTTTGCAAAATTGGCAAAGCGAATGCAAGAGTCTTCCCGCTGCCTGTTTCTGATTTTCCGATGATATCTTTTTCAGCAATAGCTAAAGGCAAGACTTTCTCCTGAATTTCAAGTGGTTTTTCAAAACCTTCTTCGCGAAGAATTTTTAATAAATTTTCACTTAATGATAATTTTCCAAACTCATTCATTTTTTTCAAGAACTGATAATTTAACTTAATTTTCCAGTTTCTTACATAAATCAAATAAAAGAGCAGTTATAAAGGTTTCGGGAAATTAATCTTCTATTTCCACATTAGAAGATTCGTCTTCGAATTTTGGAGCAGTAATTTCGAGAACACCGTTGCGAAATCTTGCCTTCGCATCCTCTGGTATTATCGATCTGGGCAATGAAATCTTTCTGTAAAATCCTCGATAATATCTCTCTGATAAATAATAATCACCTTCTTCTTCATCTTTTCTTTCTTCTGTTTTTTCGCATTTTATTTCAATTGAGTCGGAATTTATATTCAATTTTATATCTTCTTTTTTCACGCCAGGTAAGTCAATTTTTATCATTAACTCTTCTTCTTTGTCGACAATATCTACATCAGGGCTTGAGAAATCTTCGTCGGGAAACTCGTTCGCCCAATCACTTATTCGTCGCATGAAAGGTTTAAAGCGTCTCATATAATTAAATATATAATTTGAATAAAAAATTTTGCTGTAAATAATCATACATCAGATGTTTGTTCTAATACAACAACTACTTAAGTCTTGAATTTAATTTATTTTATATGATAATAGAAACAAATTTCAAAGACAATGAAGACATCCCCGTGAAACACACCTGTAAAGGCAAGAATACAAGCCCACCGTTTAAAATATCGGAAATTCCCGAAAATGCGAAAAGCATGGCAATTATCGTTATTGATCCTGATGCCAATAATTTTATTCATTGGGTGATTTATAATATTCCTCTTTCGGGTAAAGATATTACAATAGAAGAAAATACTAATTTGGGCATGCAGGGCGAAAATAGCTTGGGAAAAGCGGGATATTTTGGCCCATGTCCTCCTTCTGGAAAACACAGATATATTTTTTCATTTTATATTCTTGATTCAATTTTGTTCATAAACAACAGGAAAAAAGAGGAAATAAATAGGGCAATGTCAGGGCATATTATTGAGAATCAAATAATAACCGGGTATTTTGAAAAAAACAAGGAATAGTCGATTGTGCCTGAAGTATAGTTTGCCATAGCTGTATTTTCCTATACCGCTTCTTTTTATGAATTAATTCGATATTTATATTTTATGGAAACAAAAAAAGTTCCCAGTGAAAGTATTTTAGATATAATTCAAGATTTGAAAGGAGGTATTGAGTTATGAAAAAAGTAATTGCAATATTGGCAATGACCACTTTTTTAGTTTTGGCATCAGCCCAAATGTTCCCATCTACTTTTGATGAAGGTGACGTCTATGTCGTAATTGGGAGTGATGAAGATCGTTCTGCAGCTCAGATTATAAGAAATAATTTGCTTGGCGAAAATAATTCAGAAGAATCTTTATCCTTTGAAAGATCAAACGACAGGTTAAATCTTGGCGATAGTTTGTCGCAGATTCAGAGGGGAGCAATAGACGAAGATGACCTTCCTTCTCTTTTATCTCAGGGTGAGTATGAGACAAATAAGGGAGACCTTTTCGATTATGATCAGGAAATTTCGTTAAGTGAAAATTTGGTACTGACTGTTTTTCAGGATAATGATTATAGGGATGACGATCCGTCAATAGGGATTTTTATAGAAGATGGCGATCATATCTTAAATTATACAGTTGATTTTACAGACGTTGTCGAATCAGATATATCAAATGGCGACTTGACAGATTTCGAGAACACCCAAATAGAACTTTTCGGAAGAGAATATACAATAATTTCTGCGAACTCAAACGATAGAATCGAAATGTTGTCCGGTGCGATTGAGAGCAGCTTGAATTTAGGAGAGACCAAAACGTTTGTTGAGGATGACAACTCTTTTACTATTGAAGCTGTTTTTATAAATCAAAATCAGGCAAGACTTAGGGTAAATGGTGAATTAACAAGGTCGCTTCAGGAAGGAGATACTGCAACGATTCGGGGAACAACTGTGGCTGTCACGGAAATTGATTATCAGGATTTCTCAGGGGGAGTACAAAGAGTACAATTTCTTATCGGAGCCAAAAGTGTTACTTTGACGGATGGCGGTGAAGTCGAAATAGCAGATGATAATATCGAAGGGCTTATCGCTCATATAGACAGTGAAGTGACGGGAGATCAGTATGAACTTCGAAGCATTACATTTGAATGGAATGCGGAAGAAGATATGTTTATTGCAGAAGACGCTGAAGAGATGACGGCAATGCCATTATTCGAAAATTTAAGATTTGTAATGGAGGAATTTTTTATACCTACAGAAGAAGAGTTGCTTATCGATTCAAATGGGGAAGACGTGATTGTTCTTAATGCGATAGTTGAGGGCTCGGACGATCCATTTGAATTACCCATTCTTTTTTCTGATGGAAACACTTTTTCTGCCATTGGGGACGGTGAAGATAACTTGCTTGTTACTTCATCTACAGATACCATAGAATGGAATGACGATACGGATGAATATTTGGTTGCTTCTTGGGACGATGAAAATTCAGCAGAATCTTTTATTCTTCGGTTGGATGTAACAACAGACGGGAATAATGATGTGGTGGATTTTTTTAATCATGTAACAGGGGACGAGGAAGAGAGCAGCGTCAGAGCAGGAGATTCTGCTACTTTTGGCGATATAGAGTTAACAGTAGTCAGTATAGATAACGATAATAATTCAGCCACAATCTCCATAAATGAAGGCGGAAGTTTCAATACTTTGTACACACAGGAAGGGCTGAAAATATTTTTGCCTGTATCGGATGGAACCGGCGTTGGCTTGATATCGTTAGGTTCGGATTCAGAGTGGATATTGAGTTTGACTGAAGAAAATGAAGACGGGGATATCGGACAAGGGCAAAGTTTTGGCGTGACAATTAGAGTTGACACTGCGAATGACGAAGTTGAAGTTGGATCAATTGAAAGTACGGACGTTCTTGCAGGAGGAATCCTTGATTCTCTTAATGATAATTCAGATGTTCGAACCGGATGGATAGAGTCACCATTAGCTTCGCAAATTTTTATCGATTCAAATGGCCAGACAAGCGCCAGAATAATTTATCACGGAGAAGAATCTTACGGGAAAGTATTATTAACGTCAGGTAATGGTAATTTTTCTGAAAATGATGTTGACATTATTTTCTATAGAGATTTGAGAGAGGATGGCATTGAGAACAGAAATTTGATTGTCGTAGGAGGGACGTGCGTGAATAATTTATCCGCAGTTTTATTAAACGTAAATTTTCCTTTGTGTGGCGATGAATGGGAAGAAGAAACGGGAGTCGGCAGCGGAGAATATGTAATAAAAACTTTCCAATCTCCATTTAATGAAGGGATGATTGCCACATTAGTCGCTGGTTATAATAGAGAAGATACCTTAGATGCCGCTCGTTATTTAATTGAACAAAGGCCGGATATCTCGGTTGGCGAAGAATTTATTAGCGGGAATGCCAGTAATATCTAAAAATCAGAATTTTTTATTTTTTATTTTTATGAAAAATCATGAATTCCAGCTTTTGAGCAAACAAATAAAAAATTTATCAATTTTTATTTTTATACTAATTTTTTTCATACTTGGCATGTGTTTAAATTTTGTAGTCGTGTCGGAGAATGGGGGCAAGATGCCTGTTTTATTCCAAAATTTTGAATTTGAATATGAAAGACATTTTAGTTTTAGCGAATGTAGTGAGGTAAAATATTGCTATCTTGCAGATATATTTCAGTTATCAAGTTTTATTTTTTCAATCGGAGATTTCTTGATTATTTTTAGCATTTCTATAGAAATAATGTTTTTGATTAAAATATATATTATTAAAGAAAAAATAAAGAAAATAGTTTTAAGATAATCACATTGGAATCATTAATTATCATCATCCACTTCATCTACCCAAAAGTCATCTTCTTCTAAAATGACATATGATCCCTGGAATAAAATATCATCTTTCATTTTTACCTCCTTATTTAATTAAAGACATAAATTCCTCTTCTCTCCCGACGTGATAATTAAAATCAGCCAGAAAAGACTGGATTAATTCGTTGGATAATTTAATTTTTTTCATTACTTTCACAATCTTCACAAAAAAACAATAAGAACAAATTTTCACTTCTTCTTTCTGGCAAAGTACACAAGTGTCATCTGCAGAAATTTCTTTGGAAAAAGCTTTTTTTAGGTTTGATATTATCAAATTTTTTTTTATATCATTTAGACCTTTGTATTCAAACCATCTTGAAATTTGTTTTAGATAACACCATTCGCAAATCGGATTGGTAATTGGTTCAAAACAGCTTATGCATAAACTTTTTTCTTTCATATTAAGTTATACAAAATATCTTATAAAAGGAAATGTAGTAGCGGCACAGACAACTTAGGATTTTTTATTTTTCCGACGAGAAAACACAAATTTAGACTATTAAATCATTTCACTGATTTCTTCTGCTGGTTTTCCAAGAGTTTTTTTGGCTGAAGGAATAATGGCCTTTGCCCATAGAAGTTCAAAGTATTTATTATAAGTGTCAGCGATTTCTTTATTTTTTATGGTGATTATCGAGATGGGATTTACAAAAATTATTATATATACCAAATCGCCGCAAATTACCGTGGAAACATGCGTGTCATATTTTTTAGAAAGTGCCCTTGCTTCCGTAAATTTTAATTTATTAAGATATTCTATTCTTGCTACCGCATCCATGTTGTATATGTGTCTCATCAAAATTTTTTTTCTCGCTCTTTTTTTATGGTATTCTTCCATAAATCCTTCGCCAAAAGTTTGGACCGCTTCATTAGATGCTCCGTATATATTTATTGTACAATTTTTTTTCATCAAATCCACTAAAGCTTCTCGGGCTGCAAATTGGCCTCTTGTGATAGTGACAGTTTCTTCTTCGTTATTTTGTTCAGAGAATTGGTTTAGGTGTTCAATAATCAAGTCGATTTCTTTTTCTTTTTGACGGAGATAGTCTTTTATTTTTTCAGGTTCCATTGGGATAAAAAGTTTTCTATTGTTCTGAGTAGATTCTTTCACAAACCCTTTCTCGATTAAGTTTCTTAAAATATCATATGTGTTTGAACGATGTATTGTTGTTCTTTTTGAGATATCAAGAGCAGAAGATTTTTTATTTTTTACCAAATCGACATAAATTTTTATTTCACTTTTGTTCATGCCGACGCTTTCTAATACTTCAGTTAGTTTGTCTGCTGTCATGAGCATACCTCACAGTCTTTTCTAATTTTTTGTTTAATTCTTCGTGGCACTTTCTGAGAAGATAAAATTAACTCTTTTCTTTGCTCGGCTTCGGTTGCGAGTTGTTCATTAATATTTTTAGGAATTCTCGGTCTAAAATTTGTTGACGTATTAGCTCTTATTACATGCTTCTCTCCTTTTTGTTCATATCTGATTTCTCCTTGCCAATCTAAAAAAGTTCCATATCTGTCTACAAAAACAGTTAAAGCATTTGGCAATTCTTGAAAATGCGCAATTCTATATATCGTATCGGCTATCTGGGATGGAGTCCCGGGATATGGGAAACCAATGGTTTGGCTTGAAGCCATTATCCGTGGAGGTATTCTTCTAAAATTTTCCATAATTATAGTTTGCAAATCAGAATCTTTTAGCGCAGGAATTAATTCCAGAAGGGGTTGGTTATACAAGGTTATTTGATCAAAAAGCACACCACTTGGATTTTCATGAGGACCAATTATGAAAACATTTTCAAAATCTGAAGAATGAGGACGCAACCTTCTTCCCCCGAATATTTCCCGGACCATCGAGTTTCTTAATTCTTTTACTTCTTGAGCCAGATAATTTTTAAATCGCAACGTGTCATTTTGAACCTGTAAAATTGATGTTCGGGGGAATCCTGAGTAATAGAATAAATCTAAAATTGCCCCGGGGTTAGTTTCAACCATAAAAGCGCCATTAAATTTCACACTTTTTGCAATTTCAATAACAGGCATGACTATTGGTGCTACATTATCAAATTCATCTTTGACTGTTTCAGGATGATTTCTGCCATTTCTTTTATGTGCATTATAATCGACACGAGGGTCACCCCTGCTTACAATTACTATATCTGAAGGTTCGAGAACATCTTCTATAGAATGACAATATACAGGTTCCCCTTTAACGTCAAGATCAATAGCCCTTAACTCGTCGTAACCTTCTACTTTTCCTCTTCTATGAAAATCTGAATATATACGCACATTTTCAATATGTGGATTCCCGATAATTCTCTGAGCCGTGCTTGGACCAAGAGTTTTGTACCCGATAATCCCTATGCTTAAATCAGAGTAAAAAGACGAAGAGGCCCTGATATGGTCAACTACTTTTGCCAGCTGTGATTCATCCAATTGTCCGTTCTGCTTTCTAACACTTTGATTAATTAATCCTTTTTCATATGCTTCAACCAAGGATTCATATGGAGCATTTTCATAGACTGCAATAAGTTGAGTATCTGGAGATTGTTTTCTTATATTGGCCATCATATCCAAATTTTTCCCATCAACGAAAATAGCCGAAGGTGATTTTGGTGCGTTTAGATGACCATTCGGAATATGATTGAATTCGCAAGGGACACTTCCAAAGCTATCTTTTATTTGTTTTTCTATATGCGAGCCGATAGTTTTTGCAAATTTTATACTTGGTAATTTCATTTTGTCTTTTAAAATACTACAGATTATTATAATATTAAGAATGAATGAATATATAAAGTTTGTTATTGGACAATAACAACTAATGTTGTATGCTTTCGTACAACACTTTAATGACTGGAAATATTTATAAGTTGATGATATTTTTACTGATATTCTATTCATGAAAGATATAAAAATTCGAGGAGCGCGGGAACACAATCTTAAAAATATTAATGTTGATTTGCCAAGGGATAAATTCATAGTGATAACAGGATTGTCAGGTTCTGGAAAGTCGACACTTGCCTTTGATACTCTTTATGCAGAAGGTCAACGAAGGTATGTAGAATCTTTAAGTGCTTATGCAAGACAGTTCCTTGGGCTAATGAGCAAGCCCGATGTAGATTCAATTGAAGGACTTTCCCCCGCGATTTCTATAGAACAAAAAACAACTTCAAATAATCCAAGGAGCACAGTAGGAACAGTTACGGAAATTTATGATTATTTAAGACTTTTATTCGCGAGAATCGGCGTTCCTTATTGCCCGGATCACAATATAAAAATAGAAGCACAGTCGGCGGAACAAATTACAACAAACATTTTAAAAAAAATTTCGGGAGAAGTGAATATCTATGCCCCAATAGTTAGACAAAAAAAGGGAACCTATGAACAGTTGATAAAAGATTTGGGGAAAGAAGGTTATTCTCGCGTGAGAGTAAATGGTAAAATTTACAGAACCGATGAAAAAATTGTGCTTGAAAGATACAAAAAACATGACATAGAAGTTGTGATTGATCGTTTTGAAATTTCGGACAAATCTCGGTTGAATGAGGCTGTTGAAAATGGATTAAAAAAAAGTGGTGGGCTTATTATAGTCCAAAGCAAAGAAAGAGAAGAATTTTATTCTTCAGCAATGTCCTGTCCAATTTGCGGAGTTACATTTGAAGAGCTTCAGCCAAGAATGTTTTCTTTTAATAGCCCGTTTGGAGCTTGCGAAGAATGTAAGGGATTAGGGGTGAAAATAGAATTTGATCCCGATTTGGTTATTCCAGACAAAAAGAAAAGCATTATGGATGGTGCTATCGCCCTTTATGGCAAAATGGATTTAAGTTGGAGAGGACAACAATTGCAAACAGTTGGGAAGAAACACGGATTTGACTTATTTACTCCGATTGAAAAATTTACATCCAAGCAGCTTAATATTCTTCTCTATGGTTCTTCTGAATCCATAACCGGTAGATGGTCAAATGGCGCTAAAATGAATTTAACGGATGGGTGGGAAGGATTAATCCCGCAATCCGATCGACTTTACAGACAGACGGAATCACAATGGCGAAAAGATGAGTTGCAAAAGTTCATGAAATCGATTTTGTGTCCGACTTGCAAGGGCAAAAGATTAAAGAAAAAAATTTTGTCTGTTATGATAAATGGTAAGTCAATTGCGGATGCGTCGGATTTTTCGATTTTGAGAGGTTACGAATTTTTTGAAAACTTGAATCTTACAAAAAAAGAAAACGAAATTGCTGCTTTGATAATTAAAGAGATAAAATCAAGATTAAAATTTTTGATTGATGTCGGGCTCGGGTATTTAACGCTTTCACGTCATTCAGGGACGCTTTCGGGCGGAGAAGCACAAAGAATTAGGTTGGCTACACAAATAGGTTCAAATCTTATGGGAGTACTTTATATTTTGGATGAACCGTCTATTGGTTTGCATCAAAGAGATAACATAAAATTAATAGAGACTTTGCATCATTTAAGAGATTTGGGCAATACTTTGGTTGTGGTAGAACACGATGAAGATACAATCAGAAAGGCAGATTATGTTGTTGATATGGGACCGGGCGCCGGAGTTGAAGGCGGAGAAATCGTCGCCGAAGGAACACCTGAAGAAATTGTAAAAAATAAAAATTCTTTGACAGGAAAATATCTTTCAGGAAATTTATCAATATCAGTTCCTAAAAAAAGAAGAAACGGGAAAGGAGAAATTGTGTTCAAAGGATGTCAGGAAAATAATTTGAAAAATATTGACATATCAATACCCACGGGAGTGTTAACTTGCATTACTGGAGTTTCGGGTTCTGGAAAGTCGACGCTTCTTGAAGAAATAATTTACAAGGGGCTTATGAAAAAAATAAACAAGTCTCTCGTTACTCCGGGAAAACATAAAGGGATAGAAATAAATGGGGAAATAGATAAAGTCATAGTGATAGACCAGAGCCCAATCGGAAGAACTCCAAGAAGTAATCCGGCAACTTATATCAAAGTTTTCGATGACATAAGAAATCTTTTTGCTTCAACAAAGGATGCAAAAATGAAAGGCTTCTCGGCCGGAAGATTTTCTTTTAATGTTCCGAGCGGGAGATGCGAAAAATGCGAAGGAAACGGAACAATAAAAATCGAAATGAATTTTTTGCCTGACGTATATGTAGAATGCGAAGAATGTAAGGGAAAAAGATTTAATGCAGAAACTCTTTCGATAAAATATAGAAATAAATCTATCGCGGATGTTTTGGACATGACGGTGCTTGAAGCGCTTTCGATTTTTGAAGCAATCCCATCTATTCATAGAAAACTTTCCACTCTTGTCGAAGTTGGATTGGGCTACATAAAAGTTGGACAGAGCGCAACGACGCTTTCGGGCGGAGAAGCACAAAGAATAAAATTAACAAAAGAACTCTCGAAACGAGCAACAGGTAAAACGATCTATCTCTTGGACGAACCAACTACCGGACTTCATTTCCACGATGTGAATAAATTGCTTGAAGTTTTGCAAAATCTCGTGAACAAGGGGAATACGATTTTAATAATTGAACATAATCTCGATGTCATCAAGTCTGCAGATCACATCATAGATTTAGGACCGGAAGGCGGGGATGCGGGCGGAGAAATCGTCGCCGAAGGAACACCGGAAGAAGTCGCCAAAAATCCGAAGAGTTACACCGGAATGTTTTTGAAAAACGTGTTAAAATAAAGACTAATTTTTTTCCCGAACTAAAACATTTGGGCATCCGTAAAATGGATGAAGCACGGCTTGAACAATCAGCTGACTTGCTTGGATATCTCCGATAGAAGCAAAAAGCCAATCATTTGCAAATCCCATAGGTTCTTTCCCAAAAATAAATTCCGCCTGCTACTAAAATTCCTGCGAAATCAGTCAAAATGTCGCCAAAAGAACAACATCTTCCCGGGACAAAAAATTGATGAACTTCGTCGAAAATTGCATACAATAGAGAAATAAAAATTCCGAGAAAAACATATTCCATCTTTTTGCCTCTGACTAAAAAAATAAGAAGAAAAAATCCTAATATGAAAAATATTGCAAAATGGTAGATTACTGATTTGAATGGAAATGTCGGCCCGAGATTTTCAGTTTTTTCTGCAGGCAAACTTGACATATAAAAAATAAAAATCGCAACGGCTATTGTAACAACGAACGAAATCCATCTAAAATCTTTTTTCATCGAAACTTATAAAAATTCGTTATTTTTTAAACTATTACTTTGATCTTAATTATTATGGATGTCGAAAAAATCAAATTTTTACCACGAAGCCCGGGATGTTATCTTTTCAAAGATAGCAACGGCAAGATTATTTATATTGGCAAGGCAAAAAATATCAGGAAAAGAGTCGCAAGTTATTTTCAAAAAAAAGAACACGACCCAAAAACTTTCGCCTTAATTTCAGAAATTTCTGACGTAGACACAATTACTACTTCAACCGAGGTTGAAGCCTTGCTTCTGGAAAATAATATCATTAAAAAAAATGTTCCCAAATATAACTTAGACCTGAAGGATTCTCATCGTTACGCATACCTACAAATTCATGAAGGAGATTTCCCCTGGGTGGAGATAGTTAGAGAGAGAAAAGACGGCGGAGAATATTACGGTCCTTTCGTTTCGGGTAAAATAAGAAAGTTAATCATGGAGGTTTTGCAAAGAAGTTTCAGGATAATTACGAGAAAACCTTCATCAAAATTAAAAAAAGTAATGAACAAGGCGATTTATTACGAAAGAATAAATCAGGTAAGAAAAATATTAAGCGGGAAAGTCGAGGAATTAATAAG
Organism: Candidatus Pacearchaeota archaeon; assembly: GCA_041649045.1. Lineage (GTDB taxonomy): Archaea > Nanobdellota > Nanobdellia > Pacearchaeales > GW2011-AR1 > JAGVXH01. The sequence continues at coordinate 307,996 of JBAZNV010000001.1, read as the reverse complement.
TGAACTTGAAGTTAAAATGAAAGAATCTTCCAAAAAAACTTTTTATGAACACGCGATGACTTTAAGAAATCAGATAGAGGCCTTAAAGACTCTAAAGGAAAAACAGTTGATGGAATTGACTTTAATGATAAATTTGAACGTTATAAACTACATGATTTCAGGAGGAGAAGTCTATCTGATAGTTTTTTCAATAAGAAAGGGGGTTTTAGAAGAAAAACAATCATATAATTTTGCTTATTACGAAAATTTTCTCGAGGATTTTTTAATCCAATTTTACGATTCCGCGCCGATTCCAAAAGAAATTATTATTCCAAAAAAAATAGATAAATCCATGGAAGAATATTTTTTTAAGAAAAAAGGCAGAAAAGTAAAAATATTTTTTCCGAAGAAAGGAGACAAAAAAGAACTACTTGATTTGGTTTTACAAAATATAATTGCCACGTTTTTTGCGGGGCAGGAGAGAATTTCGGAACTCAAAAAGATTTTACATGCGGATAAATTGCCAAGGCAGATAGAATGTTTTGATATATCACATCTTGTCGGGACGAATACTGTCGCGTCGATGGTAACTTTTATTGATGGGATGCCGGACAAATCATATTACAGGAAGTTCAAAATTTTATCTGATGCCAATGATGATTATGCGGCGATGAGAGAGGTCATAGAGAGAAGATATGGAGGAAATTTGTCTAAAAAACTAAAATATCCAGATTTAATAGTTGTTGATGGAGGATTGGGGCAGCTTAATTCTGCCGTATTTTCTCTTACAAAACTTAATATAAAAATTCCAGTGATTAGTCTTGCGAAAAAATTCGAGGAAATTTATATTGAAGGAAGAAAAAACCCATTGATTGTAGATAAAAAAAACAAGGGGCTGCAACTTGTACAAGCAATCAGAGATGAAGCGCATAGATTCGCCATCAGCTATCAAAAGCTACTTAGAAAAAAAGATATAATAAAATAATCTTTAAATTTTAGCCAATTTTTGGTTGTTTAATCATGACCCAGGGAGGAATCGGACCTCCGCCATCTCGGTGTAAACGAGAGGGTCTACCATTAGCCTACTGGGTCAAAATATATGTTTTAATTAGAAGCCCAATGCTTTTAAAGCTTACTTTACACTTTTTCTTGCATAATCCATTAATATCGGGACTACGCCAGAATTCTTTTCCATTTCTTGAATTTCTTTTACCAAATCCTCGTAAGTGTGACCTCCATTATAATTTTCAAATATAAAATAAAGATATTTGCTTGTAGTACAATTATGTAACTATATAGTAATTGCAAATAAAAAGATTTAAATAGCTCTATTTACACTCTAAAGTAGTATAAATTAATATAACATACTCAAAATGAAGCAAAAATTAAGTGTAACAATTGATGAAAAAAAGATTAAGCTGATAGAAAGACTTTTAGAAGAAGGCAAATATAGAAGCAAATCTCATGTTTTAGAATATAGCTTAAATAGGCTATTGAAGGAGGAAATTGGAAATGAGCAATGAATTAGAGTATAAAGATTTGGACTTGCCTACATTTGTCGGCTCTCGAGAAGCGATGCGGATTGAGGGATATGACAAAAATGGAGAAAAAAAGCTGATTGCAGTGCCTTTTTATGATGTTCCGAAAGCAGCAGTGTTAGCGGGAGTTTCTTTTCTAAATATTGGAGACACGCGTTGCGGGAAAAGCCAGTTGATGAGAGATATTCACAAGTGCTATTTTGGCGGAAGTGCGGACAATGGAGGAAAATCAAACTGGAATGTTGCAAGAAATGATTTTAGTTCAGACGCATACTTTACAACAATTGACCAGACAAAAGTAGGCGAGGGAAAGGGTATGCTTTATGAGTCGAAGGTTCCTGTTGTGGAAAGGGTAAAGGCATTATGCAACATAGTAGATGAAATAAATCTTGCAATCCCTGAGGTTCAAGTAGAATTTTTTGGAATGGCCGAAGGAGAACATCGTGGTGTTAGATTGGGTGAGGATGGTTATCATTTATTTATGGCGTCATGTAATTTAAATCGAGTTAATGGAGATTTCGCTGGAACTTCTCAAATAAACCGAGCACTTTTAAATCGTTTTGGGGTAACTTTTGATTTTGATTACTTCAGAAAAACAGATGATGATGAAGAGGTTTTAGCACAAAGGACAGGAAGGGAACAGGCAGAAGTAAGAGATATTTCAGGCAAAATTATTGAAGCATATCAGAAGATTAGTGAAGCTTCCAGGAAAAGAGAACCATGGCTTGAAGCTTACATTCGTATGTTTTCTTCGGGACTTGACTATTGTGCAGAAGATTCAGACGGATTAAAAAAGAAAATGTGGCCTTCAAGGTGTGGCGGTTGCAGTCGTCAGGGAAAAGATATATGCTCTCTTGTAAAACAGTCAAATACCGGGACCAGCCAGCTTCTAAAAAGATTCGCTAATGCTGTAAACTTTATAATCGGCTTAAAGCATCCCGGAATCAGTTTAGACCCTTTTGATTTAGCTTTGGAATCTTTTAAGTTTACGACTTATCATGGAAATCTTAACGGCGTTGAAACCCTTTCAACTTATAGCGGAGAGGACCAAGAGCAAATGAGAGATGTTGTGAGTAAAATAAGAGAAAAAATAGAGCCCATAAGATCTTATATCGACACGGCTATTCAGTCGGCAGTTTATGATGGAAAAGCTGAAGATAGATTTATTGAAATTCAACAAGGAGGAGATAAAGAAGTAAGAGTTTATTCTGAGGATCAAAAGAGAAACCTTGATGTTCTGAAAGGAAAAAAAGATTTTTCTTATAAAGTTGTAAGTCCATTTGATAAGAGTTTTGGAGAAAAAAAGGGAATAAGAATTGATTGGCTTAAAGGTTATATTGATTCTCTATCTAAATATTATAAAAAAAACCCAGTGAAAAATGAATCCTAATTTTATAAAACCATATTTGCCAAAACAAAGAAGTTTAATCGAGATAGCCGAGAGTGCGCCACTTAGAACTTCAGGAGGAAAACCTAAAAAAAAGGAAACAAGAGAAGAAACTAAAATTGAAACTGAAGTTGAGCTCGTTAATCCAGCGGAAATATCTGGCGATTGGATTTATGTTCCATCATTAAATCTTTCTTTTTCGCCCGAAAGGATGCATTTAGGAAGAAATTGGAATGATACTCAAGTAGAATTAGAAAAACAAAATCTTTTTATGCCTACACCTTACCAGTTTAGAGAATTTCTTAAATATCTTCGTGATTCTAAAAATCCTTTGTATAAAGAAATTACCGAGGTGAGAAGCCCTTGGCGATCAAACTGGATTAATGTAAAATTTCAGGAAAGAAAGAAAGAACTTTATATGATTTCCGAAAAAGTTATCGAGAAAGGAATCAGGAAAAATCTTTCTCAAAAAGTAACCGATTATCTTACACAAAACAAAACTCCAGGAATTTCGCTTGATAGCTGGCTTGATTCAAATAACTCTCATGGGTTACCTTCTCAAAATATTTTGGATGGAAATTTATATTATTGGGCGCCAGTTTCTGGTTCTGTTGCGAGGTTCTTCGCGGACTCCGACTGGGCTGATTTCTATTGCAACGGGGATCCGTCAGACTCGTATTCTTCGCTCGGGGTATATGCATGCGCCGAAGGCGCCAGCGCGCAAAAAAGTTAACAAAGTTAATTTTAAAAAGCATCATTTTTTAATAATTTCGCCCGAATGTTGTAAATCCAATATTTTGGCTACATGCAGATTCATTAGTCAGAAAGTTTCGCTTTCTGCATAAAATTCAACAACAATAGTTAGTAACAAAGATACTTTCAAGAAAGTAAAGTTCCTTGAAAATGAGCGAATATTAAAGTTGTGGTGTCTATTTGGATGAAACTGCTAGTGTGTTGCGAGGTTCAACGCGGACTCCGACAGGGCTAATTTCAATTGCAACAGGGATCCGTCAAACTCGAAATTTAAAAATAAAATTTTAGACGAGAATTCTTCGCTCGGAATAGCCAAAGTATTTACAACGGGGAAAAGAGGTGTTTTTAAAATGGTGAAAACATATAATAATCTTTATGAAAAAGTTTGTGATTATAATAATTTAGTCTTAGCGTGGAAAAAAGCCAGAAAAGGTAAAACAAGAAAACCTTATGTTTTAGAATTTCAGGAAAATTTAATAAATAGTCTTGATGATTTGCAGAAAGAATTGATAAATGAAACCTATTCTCCAAGACCCCTTAAGACTTTTATACTACGTGACCCAAAAACTAGAAAAATTTCTAAAGCACATTTCAGAGATAGAATAGTTCACCATGCAATTATAAATTTATTAGAACCCATATATGAAAAAATATTCATATATGATTGTTGCGCAAACAGAAAAGGCAAAGGAACTTTGTTTGCACTTAAAAGGTTCCATTTATGTTTTAAAAAGGTATCAAATAATGGAGAATTATCCTCTAAAAAATTGAATAATAATTTTGTAAAAGGATATTGTTTGAAGGCAGACATCCGCCATTATTTTATGGAAATTAACCATGAAATATTATTAAAAATTCTAGATGAAAAAATTAAAGATGAAAAATTCATCAATCTAATTAAAAAAATATTGGTAAATGGAGAAATTAATAATGGCATTGGAATGCCCTTGGGAAACCTTACCTCGCAATTTTTAGCTAATGTTTATCTAAACAAACTCGATTATTTTGCAAAACATACCCTAAAAGCAAAATATTATATTAGATATGTCGATGATTTCATATTATTTCATAAAAATAAAATTCAATTAGAGATTTGGAAAATTAGAATTAATAATTTTCTAAAACAAGACCTCAAACTTGAATTGCATCAGGATAAATCTAAAGTAAAACCTCTTTCAAAAGGTATCGATTTCGTTGGCTTTAGAAATTTTTTTTATTTTAAACTTTTAAGGAAAAGAAATTATAAAAAGATAATTTCTAAAATTAAAAAGTATGAAAAGGATTGGATAAGTCATAATCAGTTAATGGAATCGTTTCAGGGATGGAATGCGCATGCAAAATGGGCTAATTGCTATAAAATAAGAAAAAGAGTAGCAAGTATGATTTATCAGGCGAAATGTAAAAGAAAATTAATTAATAATTAATGCATTTGGTGCGTTCTCTTATTTCCCAAATTATTTTATATTCGGCAAAATAGCTAAAATCTGCCGAATTCTTAAAAAAACTTATTGCGTTGTTTTGTGCACCTATTTATTTTTTAAAATTTTGTTTAACTGATTTATCAAGGTCAGTTTTGTAAGTGTTTTTCCTAATTGATTGTATTTTTTGAAATCTTTTCTATTAGTAACTACAAAAAACCAGTTGTCTCCAAAATCTTTTTTTAATAATCTTATTTTTTCTAAAAGCTGTTTTGTGTTATGCTTAAGTATTTTTCCAGTTTCAACTTCAATCGCATATTCAATGTTATTTATCTTAAAAACAATGTCTGGCTTTTTTGTTTCAAACACCTGAACTTATAAAAGCAACAAGGACCTTCCTATAAAGACTTTAATTACTTCTTTTGGGAATAAAAATTATATAACTTTTCAATCGAGTCTACTTTTATTACTATTATACTAACAAAAAGTAATAAAACTTTAAAATCCAAATTAAAAAACTTTTTAAACTAATAAAATATATTTCTTTATGAAGAAAAAAATTGTGATCTTGTTGGCTGTGTTTTTAATTTGTTATGTTGTCGCTATGGATGATCCAATAACTGTTAAAACAACTCCCGGGAATCAGGTCAAAGTTTATGCTTGGACTGCAGGGTCTGGCCCGCTAATCGTCATGAAGGAAGGAATTGCAGATAGTAATGGCTTATTTAATGTTACCTTTTTTTCTTTAATGGAGTCGTCTGCCAAATTTCAAGTCATTATTACCGATAGCGGAAAAAATAAAATCAGAGAGAGTAAATTTGACAACAAAGAAACCGATGTACCATACCTGATCGACTGTGTTCCCATTGATTGTATAATATCGGTTTACACCGAAGAAGCTATTCTAAACGTAACGACAAACTCAACAATTAATTCATCAAATAAGTCGGAAAGTTTGAATGACACCGAAAAAAAACAAAATGTTTTTAATGATATTTTTAATGGGAAATCTATTTTTACGACGGAAGAAGGAAAAATAAATTATATGGTTATTGCAATATGCATGATAATATTGATCTTGATTTTATTGGGAATATACTTTATATTTTTTAAAAACATGAAAATAAAAAAAGATCCGGAAGAAAAAGAGCTTGAGAAAATAGAACATCAAGTGAAAGAAAAAGAAGAGGAGCTTAAAAAAATCAAGGAAATAAATCTGCGAAGATTAAAAATTGAAGAGGCGAAAAAAAAACTGGCTTCCGAAGAAAAGCAAATACAAATTTATAGAGAGTTAAATCCCGAAGAGAGAATGAGAAGAAAAAGACTTGAAGAGGCGCAAAGAAAACTAGAAGAGGATGAGCGAAAAATAAAAGAATTAAAGGAAGGAAATTTGGCTGAAGTTCAAAAAGAAGACTTATATAATCGCTTAGATAAAATGGACCAGTTAAAAAATAATCAAGATAGAAATGATATAAGAAATTCTCCCGCAGTGAAGGGGTTTGTTGATAATATGAGAAGAACAGGTACCACGGAAGGAGACAAGAAAAATCCTTTGTAAGCGAATAGCTTTTTGTCACAATAATTTTTATAAACAAATTTAAGTATTTTTTTAGATGAAAGAGGAACTTATGGATTTTGCTATAACAAATAATCTGAATCCTTTTAATGAAGACAAAAGTTTGATTAAAATCTCAGGAGAAAATATTTTTAAAACACGGGACGCCAGGTCGGTTCACCAAAAATTAATTAACCAAATTTCAGCAAATTTTGTTTTCGAAGACACATTTAATCTTTGGAATTTTTTTAATTTTACAAAAAATTTTTCTGAAATAAAAAGAAGGCAGGATTTTTTCAGAGAACTTCCAAAATCAGGCAAGACTTTTTTAAACAAAATGATTGCACCAAGAAAGAAATGGAAACCACGTTATGAAATCGCGGCAGTTACCGAAGACGAAGCGACATTTGTTCAACTAGATAAGCTCGGATGCACAGCGATTTTATTGATTAGCGAAAATGATATTTTGGATTTAGAAAAATATGATATCATTCAAATGATTGATTGCAATGATTTCAAGATTCTCCTTGAAAGACTGCCGCAAACAATTTTTATTGATTCAATCGAAAATATTTATCTTGAAAGATACCTTGAAATTCTTTCAGGATGGAAAGAAAATTTTGATGTTTTGTCGAAAGAAAAGACCTCTGACGAGATGAATGATTTGATAAATTTTTTATCCAAACTTTTTGATTTAATTGACAATCAGGAAGGAAAAATCATTTCCGAATCAGAAATTGAAAGAATGCTCGAAGATATTAATGGGAAAATTTCGCATGAGATCAAGCAGATGACAATTACAGGAGAGGGGCTTTTGAATATTCTTGGTCAGGGGAAAATGCCTCAAAAAATTGTTGAAATTATCAGAAAAAGCGTTGAGGAAAGCGGTTTGCCGGAACATTTATTCAATATAAAAATTCCAGTTACAATTGATCGCGAAGAACTTGACGCACAAATAAAAAGAGAAAGCACGAATGAATTCACGAATTTGGCTGAAAGAATAAAGAAAAATTCAAAAGAACTTAAACAAATTCCAAAAATTCTCGAGAAATTGTCCGCCTTACTTTTAGTTGAAGATTTTTGCAATGGCATTTATTTATGGATCAATGAAGGAAAAAGATTCCCAATATATTCGGAAAATTTATACTTTTCGGATGCAAAAAACATTTTCTTAAAAAACGCAACACCCATTTCATTTCAGCTTGATAAATTCAATAAATGTTCTGTTTTGACCGGTGCGAACTCTGGCGGGAAAACAACTTTGCTCGAACATATTTTACAAAATATAAGCTTGTTCCAGTTAGGCTTGCCTATTGATGGAGAAATCCATATGCCAATATTTTCCGAAATATATTATTTTGCTAAAAATAAAGGTTCGGCCTCGAAAGGGGCATTTGAGACACTGCTTTCACAAATGTCGAAAATTAAACCCGGTAATCAGACACTGATTTTAGCTGACGAAATAGAAGCAGTTACAGAGCCGGGCGTTGCTGGCAAGATTATTTCAGCAACAATAGATTATTTCGTGAAAAAAAATTGTTTTCTTGTGATTGCGACACATCTGGGACAGGAAATTAAAAAAACTTTGCCGGAATTCACCAGGATTGATGGGATAGAAGCGAAGGGCCTTGATGAAAATTTTAATTTAATAGTAGATCATAATCCCGTGATGGGAAGACTCGCTCATTCAACGCCGGAATTAATCGTAGAAAGAATGGCAAACTTTTTTGATGAAGAATACTTTAGACATTTGCAAAAAAGCTTGAAAAAAGATATATAAAGAGCAAAATATTAAAAAATGCTATGGGTGATGAAAACTCAGGTGATTTGGTCGCAAGAGTAGGAATGTCGTTTCATCCCCATACCAGACCAGATAAAAAACCATCAAATAATTTTGGGAGAAAAATTATTTATGATATAAATGGAAGGATGATTCTTTATGGGGTACCCGCTCCCTACTTCCCAAATAAAGATTGCGATAGAGGTTCAATGAGCAAATAATTTGTGAAAACTCTAATTTTTAAACTCCCCGTCCTTTTTATTTTCATGAGAGTTCGTTATAGTTTTGGATCTCGGCATACCGGGCACATAGCAAACATTTTGAAACAACGAGGAAAATACCCGGACGTAGTTAGAAAAGTGATCGATATTTCAGACATTATACTTGAAGTTTTAGATGCGCGTTTTATTGAAGAGACAAGAAATTTTGAACTTGAAAATAAAATTAAAGATTTAGGCAAGAAAATCATATTTGTTTTGAATAAATGCGATTTGGTTGATGTCAGCAAATTAGAAAAAGAACTTGATAGAAAAATGTATCCATATGTTTTTGTTTCGTCTAAGACGGGGCAAGGCGCCAAGGATTTAAGAAATCGAATAAAAATTGAAGCGAAAAGAGTCGAGATGGAAGAAAAAATAAGAATTCAAGTTGGGATAATAGGATATCCGAATACGGGAAAAAGTTCTCTTATTAACCTTATTACACGAAAAGGATCTGCGAAAATATCCAAACAGGCGGGTTTCACGAAAGGATTGCAAAAAATCAGGCTGACAGACGAAATTCAAATTTTGGACACTCCTGGAGTGATTCCCGATGAAAAATATTCAAATTCAAAAGAGGAAAATCTTTCATTCGACGCAATGGTTGGGGCCAGATCATTTAATGATGTTAAAAATCCCGAAGATATCGTTTATTTTTTGATGCAAAAAAATTCCAAGAAAATTGAAAAATTTTATGAGATTGATGCAAAAGGCGATTCTCAAATCTTGATTGAAGAACTTGGGAAGAAGAAGGGTTTTTTGAAAAAAGCTGGAGAAACAAATATTGATAGAACGGCAAGGGCAATTCTTCGAGATTGGCAAGAGGGGAAAATAAGAAAGTAACAAATTAATATTTTAATATTTTTTTCTTTCTTATAGGATAATAAATTATCCCCAATATAATTAAAATTATTCCTATAATAAGGGTCGAATATCCAGCGTAAATGTACTTTATGTTTCCTTCAAAAAATCTAATTAGAGCTACACCCAAAACAAAAAAAGCGAGTCCGGTCCTTACGTAAGAAAGAGTGCTTCTTTCGACGGATAAAATTGTTCTTTCCTGAGCCAATTTTTTATGGCTATCTAACCTCTTTCCCGTCAAGTTCATTTTTTAAACAATATTCTGGTATTTATAAGTTTAATGACTATGCCATCGGCGTTCCGCCAAATCTCGATTGTCCTTGAGCTCCTGGCATTGCACCGCCAAGTTCTACGGGCATTGACGTGAAACCTGCCCCATATAATGAATGATGTTGCTGTGGGTTTATCGTCCCATACCCTCCAAAATATCCACCCACCATATCCATTCCCTGATTCCAATACGGAGCGTTAGCCATTCCATAAATTGGAGAACCAAAAGTGCTTAGTGTCAAAGGATGAGGTGATTTTTTAAAGTGTTGGACGAAGTTTCCTGCTTCAACTATTTTTCTCATTTCATCAAATCGCCCGTTTTTTTCAAGCTCTTCAAGAATTTTTTTTATCGGTACATTTCCCATCCCGGGTGGCAGATGCGAATCACTGTAACCAAAATTATCTGTCAAATGAATGTGTTTTACATAATCTTTAATCTTTTTTGTTTCTTCAATAATGTCATTATCTGTAAAACCTTTTTTTTTCATAACATTTAAATGACCCACGTCCCAAGTAGCGCCAATTTTTTCTTCGGCCAATTTTTCAGCCTTATCTTTTTTCATTCCTTTTTCAATCAAATAATTCTCAAAACGATCACGTGAATCCTCAATAATTTTTTTTAAATCTTCAGCTCGCGAAAATGCCATTCCTTGATACATATTTTCAACTGCAATTATTGGGGCCTTGTCTTTGAATTTATCATAAGACTTGATTGCTAAATTTCCAAAAGTCTCTATTGCCTTCTTTATCGCAAAATCTTCAACTTTCTGAAAAAGTTTTGGCGCACCATAATTTGGATCTTCTTCTATTCCGCCTTTAGAGTTTTCTATATATTTTGTTTCTGTAATATCTTGCAATTCTGTTATTGCTTTATCTAAAATTTTTCTTTTTTCTATTGGTAACCAAACAGGCGAATATCTTCCTTCGCCAAAGCTTAAGGACCTTATTCCTTTTGAGTAATCATTTGACAATTTTTCTAACCTTTTTTTTTGTTCATCACTTCCGTATTTGTAGGCTTTATGGAATGCTCCTGCAAAATTAAGTTGAACATTTTCAAGAAAAATATCCGCATCTTTTATTTTTTCTGCATATTCAAGTTTCCCCGGATCTGACTCAAGACTTGGGAGCTCCTGCCCCTTCTTATTTCTTTCAAAATCAAATTCGTAAACCTTATGAGTTTCCCTGTCAATTATTGCATTTCTATATTCTTTTAAAACTACAGGAGCCGCTCCAATAACTTCATCAGCGTGTTTATTAAATGTCGCAAGATCTGTTAATTTATTTTCCCATTCACCTTGATTAGCCGACCTAATTTGACTGTCTATGCTATAAAATTTCCCTTTGCCTTTGAGTGATTTCGGTTGCTCAGGTCTGTATTTATATTCTGTTTCTATTGGGACAAGTTGATTTGTTTCGAGATTTATAATATGAACCTTGTTGGTTTCGATTTTGCCATTCTCACCAGGAAGGTATTCGTTGCCTGGAATTCCGTTTGTTGAGTGCAAAACCACAGGAATTTTACCTGTTGGGTCAAGCTCGTATGCTTTTTCCAAGGCATCAAACATTCTTCTTTCATTATCTGCTCTTGTAATTTCACCACCCCATCCTCGCTCACCAAATCCTGCGGCGTCTACAATTGGTCCATGTACAGAAGGCTTTACTCCTGATAATTTCATCAATGCTCGCATTTCTTTAAAATGTTGTTTTGGTATTGTTTGATCAGGGTCGCCCTGAATTCCAAGAAGAGAAACTTCGAAAGCTTTTACACCTTGTTTTAACGCGTTAACTGTTTCGCCGAGTTGATTAGCCGTTGAGGGTGAACCCGGAAAACCAAGTTGCGCAGCGCTCATTCTATATCCAGAAAAATATTCACCAAAATCCGGGCTGAGAGCAGAATAGCTTCCATTATAAAAAGATTCATAATTCGTGTATGCCATTTTCACCTATTAAATTAAATGATGGGAATATATAAAATTACCTAATAAGTTTTAGTCTTATATTTTTCTTCACCCTTCCTTCTGTTGTCATTATTTTCCAACTTTCCCTTTATTCCTTCTATTTCAAGCTGCGAACGTCTTTCTCCCCTGATTTCCCCTACTTTTTCTTCGGATTTTAACATATTATAAAAACTTTCATTTTCGTCTTGCTCATTCCCTGTCTCATACAAATTATTTGAAGAAGCTCCTCCATACAAATTACTCCCATTTAAACTTGAATAAAAGTCTTTATTCGTCGAATAAAAATTTCCAGAAGAACTCAAATTTCCTCTGCTTTCTTCTTTATTTTCAATTGGCATTTCAGACAGGGTTTCTTCAAGATTTGTGATAGGTGGGTCCTCGGGTTTTAAAATAAAATCTCTGAGTGCAAATTCTTTTTCTTCATCTATCTCTTTTCCGTTTAGCTGTTCATCATTTTCGGGATTTTCGTTTTCTGAATCTGCAAAATTTTTTGGGACTTCTTCTTTTTGAACTTCCTGCTCAAGCTCTGTTTTTTCTTCTTTTTTGATTTCCTTAACTTTTTTTTTGCCCGAGGATATTTCTTTTATTTTCATTAATAAATAATGATAAAAAGGTTTATTAGTTTTTTGGAATAATCAAAATTCAATGTATTTATTAGCTAAATCTAATTAGAAAACTATTTAATCTCTTTGGATTATGATTTGGAATGCGAAAAGATGGGGTGTCGAGTGTCGTCGCGGCAGTTCTGATTATTTTGATAACTATCGTCGTGGTTTCGGTTTTGTGGATTTTTGTTTTGCCGATGATAATGGATTCGCAGATAAATCAGATCGTGGATTTGAGCATTGTCGACGGGTACACGGTTTGGGATGCGGAGCACAAGCTCGCGGAGGTGCAGGTGAAACGAGGGGAAGACGAGGCTGATGTCGTCGGGTTTGACTTGATTTTTGTTTTCAGCGAGGAGAGCGTGACAAATTTTGTGAATGACACTCCGGAGACGAACGAGCAAAAAGTTTACTATCTTAATCTGAGCGAAAATTCGGGCGAGCTTGAAGTCATAAAACTTGTGCCGGTTTTCAGGAACGGAAAGAGAGGGAATGTTATCAGCGAGTTGAAAATCGAGAATGTAAAGAAGGTTGATCTGGGAGAAAACGAGAAAGATTACGTTCCTCCGAAGAGCGGTGGGGGAAGTTCTGGCGGAAGTTCGGGAGGATCAGGCGGAGGCGGCTCCGGAGGGGGTTCGTGTTCAGCGACGAGAAACTGTGAATATTATTATGGTTTGAATCAGTGCGGGAGCGGACTATCCGACGGATGTTCGAATATTTTAAACTGCGGGAGCTGCGGCGACGGAGAAACGTGCTCGGGAAATGCTTGTGTTGTTTTGCCTTCATGCTTGAATGATTCGGATTGCAGTTATCTGACAGGAGATTGCGGTGCCGGCTTTTGCAATTCCACGTCGGGAAATTGTTCGGTGAATTACAGTGCCGGCGAAGTTTGCAGGGCATCTTCAGGAGAATGCGACGCAGCGGAAGTTTGCACTGATGGGAATATTGATTGCCCGACGGATGTTAATGTCAGCGACGGAGAGAGTTGCACCGATGGGAGCTGCGAGAACGGAGAGTGTGTCGTGACAGAAATTTGCGAGCCAAACTGTTCCGGAAAAATTTGCGGCAGCGACGGATGCGGAGGGAGTTGCGGGAGTTGCGGGAGCGGATATTATTGCAGCGACGGAGAATGCGCCGAAGTCAGCGACGATGTTATTTTTGTCGATGCCCAGTTGTCATCGGATTGTGCCGGGACTTACTCGATAGTAGACAGGGACTGTTCAGGAAATAATGGACAGATATTATAATGAGTTTGGAGTCAATCTTAGTGTAGATATAGAAGGAAAACCTCGACCTCAGGGAGATGGTTGGGATATCGGAGCCTATGAATATTCTGAAGGAGTTGGGGCGACTTCTGTTAGTCCGGGATTTTTAAAAACTTTTTTTACCGGAGATATAATAAGAAAAATAATGGAATTTTTTTAAGAAATTAGTATTATTCTTTTATTTTTCCGAAATCACCTTTGAAAACATCTTTAAGCTTAACTTCCGATTGTTTTGGCGCACTATCAAGATTTTTAAATCCCACACTTGGGGCAGAGGCCAATCCGTGAGCTTTTTTGTATATATCATAAATAGAATACAGCCCCGCAGCACCTGAATTTATTGCGTTAGCTCTGACCGTATTTTCAATATAATTATCTGGTTGAATATCCTTTGGCGACTCGATAATTTTTTTCCCATCTTTATCTTTTTTCTCTTCTTTTTTTATTTTAAAAATTCCAAACAGGGCCGAAAATGGATTGACGTTGTTTTTTTTCTCTTCTTCTCTCTTCTTCTCAGACACTCTCTCTTCTTCTTTCTTTTTCTCTTCGTCGCTTTTTAAAAAATGATCCAAATCTTCCTTTAATTCTTTTAATGATTCTTCGGCCAACTTCATTGAAAAATTCATGTTATCAGAAACTTCTTCCTTAGTATACTCTTTTTCTATTAATTTCAGTTCTTCTTCATTTAAAGAATACGAATCAAAAGTCATATCCACTCTTCCACCCATGCTAAACGCGTAGTCACCTTTTTGCGTGACTCGCTGAGAAACGTGTCCCCTATATACCAAACTTATTATAATAAAAGAATAATATTTTCTTTTCATATTATAATTAGAAAAATTTTTCGGAACTTTTTCTTCCTTTTTCCCATATAAAGTGAGTTCAAACATTGAAGTACTAAATGCATTCACAAGAGCCGCGTTGCCTTCAAAACCTTTTTGTGTCAACTCTTCTGCAGCTTTCAGATATGGCTTCATCCATGCTGAATAAAGTTTTATCGTCTCAATTTGGCTTCTTAAATAGTTTTTCTCGATATTCATTCTTTTTCTAAGTTCTTTCTCAGAATACACTTTCCACTTCAAAAATTCATCAAGGCGCGGAATCAAAATTCTCATGACTTGGTCGTTTATAAGTCCGCCATCTTTATCGCTATTCATTTTTTTTAAATCTTCTAATGAATTCGCCATCATAAAAGCTTCTCTTATCGTAGTATACCCGAGCTCTGCGGCCATCTGATGAATCGAGCCCCGCCCTCTTTTCAAATCAACATTGTCCAGCCAGATTTGTTTTAATGCGAGCATTCCGGTTTCAAATTTTTCTTTGTCTTTCGAGTTAGCATCGTCGTAATGCGCAAGTCTCAATTCAAATTCTTTCAGGTCGTATATTAAATTCAAAGAAGACTTTATAACTTGATTTAATCCGCCTAAAATTTTCATTCCCTCTTCTTGCATTCGTGTTGCTCTTTGCCCCATTTCCGCAAAGTGTCCCGAACCTGGACTTGACATGAAATTATCAGTAATTTTTTTTGATTCCCATCCCGTATCCTGCATGAAATCAAGCAACCAAAAATAAATTGGTTCAAGTTGCGCCTGCTGAGAATCAAAAGTCATTTTATAAGAAGTCGCGGGCTTGAACTTTTTCTTCTCAATATCCCACATTGCCATTTTATCCAACTGCTCAGGAGATTTTGAATCAGTCATTATTTTTGAAATCACGCTCTTGAAATCTGCCATCTTTCTAATTGTAAGAATGAATATATAAATTTTTGTAAGGGTCCCCTAAGCTTTAAATAAAGCTTCTTCTTTATTTTTATATGTTATTCAAAAAGAAAAAAGGGATGGTAGATGTCAGGGATTTGCAGAAAAGAGGAATCGTAAGAATCTCTAAAAATGACAGTGTTGTGCCGACAAATGACGACGGATTTGTTGATGTAAGAAGTAACGCGATTGCCTCGAAAAAAACAGGACAAAGCAAAACAGATTTTTTTTACGGAGCAAAAACTCTCGGAGAAAAGAAACAATTTTCAACTGAATTGGAAGGATATAATAAAAGAGAAGTTGACGAAAAAATTACAGAACTTGACAATAAAATTTATAAGTTAGAACAAAGAATAGAACTTCTTGAAAAAAAGACTGGAGTCAACCAACCCAGTTATCCTGAAAATAATCTGATTGGGTGGTAAATACAAGGACGAGTAGACTTTTAGATAATATTGACGATGTGTCCTGAGTTGTTAAGTAAACTTTAAAATCTCTGGCTTCTTTAATTTTTTATGGTAGATATATCCAATGAAGTAATAAAAGTTTATGCTCTTGAGAATGCCTTGAGATATAAGGGCAAAGCCAATCCTTCTTCTGTTCTTTCGGGACTTTTTGCCGAAGGACTTGAAAAGTCAGAAATTAAAAATTATATGCCAAAAATAAATGAAATTATCAAGGAAATAAATTCTCTTTCTATTGATGAACAAAAAAAACAACTTGAAAAGTCAACTCATAAAATAAGCAAACGTGAGGTTCGCGAAGGTTTGCCCGAGCTCCCGAATGCCGAAAAAGGAAAAGTTGTGATGAGAATGGCGCCATTTCCATCGGGACCGTTGCATATCGGCAATGCCAGAACTTTGATTTTAAATGACGAGTATGTAAAAATGTATGATGGGAAATTGTTGCTCGTGATGGATGATACAATCGGATCCGTTGAAAAACCGATCGAGCCCGAAGCCTATAAACTGATTGAAGAGGGAATAAAATTTTTGAATGTGAATTATGATAAAATTATTTACAAATCTGATAGGATAGAAAAATATTATGATTATGCGAAAGAACTTATAAAAAAGGGGTACATGTATGTATGTGATTGCAATCAAAAAGAAATGCAGGAATTGCGAGCAAAAGGCGTCGAGTGTTCTTGTCGTCAATTTTCGCCGCAAGAACAAATTGAAAGATGGGAAAAAATGTTCAAGGCCCCTGCAGGTTCAATGAGCGTTCGAATTAAAACTTCAATGCAAGACCCAGATCCTGCATTTAGAGACAGAGTTATGTTGAAAATTTCGGACAGGGTTCATCCGCGAACAAAAAACAAATATAGAATTTATCCATCAATGGAATTTTCATGGGCGATTGACGATTTTATTTTTGGGACCACACATGTTTTAAGAGGAATTGAACATCAAATGTCAACGAGAATTCAGGATTTTATAAGAAATATTTTTGGATGGAAAAATCCTGAAAGTATTTACAACGGACACCTTGGAATAGAAGGAACGAAACTTTCAAAATCCAAGAGCTCGAAGGAGGTTCATTCAGGGGAATATATCGGATGGAATGACCCAAGAACATGGAGCATTCAATCGTTAAGAGACAGAGGGATAAGGCCCGAAGCCATAAGGCAATTTATCGTAAATGCAGGGATAAATAAATCAAACGTAAAAATCCCGATTGAAGTTTTATACGCTTTGAATAGAAAATTTCTCGAAGATGTTCCAAGATATTTTTTTGTTGAAAATCCCCAAGAAATAAAAATAAGCGGATGCCCAGAACTAACAGCAAATATTCCACTTCACCCAAGCAAAGAAAAAGGATTTAGGAGATATAAGACGTCGCAAAAATTTTTAATTTCAAATAATGATCTTGAAATGATGCAGGATGGAAATTATCGTCTGATGCATTTATTGACTTTTAAATCAGAATGGATTTTAACCCTGAAAAGAAGAGAAAATTCATTTATTTCAGAAGAACCTATAAACGATATGAAAACTAAGTTTTTACAGTGGCTTCCTTCAAATCAAGAAAATATACAAACTGAAATTTTCATGCCAGACGGAAGTTGGACAAAAGGATTAAGTGAACCTGAAACAAAAAAACTCAAAGTGGGAGATGTGATTCAGTTTGAGAGGTTTGGATTTGTAAGATTGCACAAAAAAGACAAGGATAGATTGGAGTTTTGGTTTACTCATTTTTAACAACAATATAACTTTCCGTCTTCTTTGATTGTATTTTTTCCAAATGGGTTTCCTGTATTCCTAATGTTCTCGATCATTTCTTTATTTTCTTTTAACTCTTTTTTACTCAAAACCATTGCCTCTCTCGCTTTCCTAATGGCTTCACAAATTTTCAAATTTAACGGGCATTTTTCTTCACAGGCTTTGCATAAATTGCACTGGAACACTATTTTATCCAAAGTTTTTTCCGACAAAAGAATTGCTTTTCCTCTCGGCGAAACACTTTCTTCACGCAATGATTTGAATACCGGGCATAATGATTTACACATGCCGCATTTTATACACGGAGAAAGGACCTCCCTAACTTCTTCTATTAAATTATTTGTTTCTATATCTAATTGTTTTGTCATTATAATTCTCCTGTGACTTCTTTAATATAACTATCTACAAAGTCGTCTATTAGTTTATATTTTTTCATCGCCATCTCCTGAGCCTTTTTCGTTCTGAAAGTTTCCGGTTTCATCTTTAAAATTTTTTCATATATATGATTTATTACCGTTGATTTACTTCCATCATATTCTTTTTTGATAGGAATTTTTGGATCGTAAATAGGAATTCCTTTTTTAGAAGCGGCGGAAATCATTCTGACCAGAATAATTGAGCCCAATGCGTCAAGCCTGTCGGCGTCCTGCAAAATTTCTGCTTCCCGAGTTTCTGCTTTCAAACCCTTACTGTATCTATGAACTTTTATTGCGTGAACAACTTGAGGAATTTTATTATTAGGGAAATTTAATTCTCTCAAAACTTCTTCTGCTATTTTCGCGCCTTCTTCGGCGTGGCAAACATTAGTTCCCTCTTTTTCCTTGTGTCTGGCAATATCATGAAGTATAGCTGAAGTTTTTACGATATCAATGTCTACATTCTCGCCTTCGCTAATTTTAATCGCATTTCTAAGGACCCTTTCTGAATGATCGAACCCGTGGGAAACACTTTGTTCATAATACGGCAAAATTCTCTCTTTCAACTTCTCATAAAATTGTTCATTCATTTTTATACCCGTTTACACACTTTTTTATATCTTGCTTTTTTAAGATCCAGAAACGAAATTCACCCTGAAGAAGTTCTCTTGCATAACCCTTTAAAACGGAAGTCGTCAAGATTTCCCTCCCCGCGACTTTGATTAGCCTCATAACCGGAACAAAATCCGAATCTCCGGAAATTAAAACGCAGCAATCACACTCGCCTTCAAGAAGCGTTTTTCTAATCATGTCGACAGTAATCAAAACATCTATCCCCTTTTCTACTCTAATCATTTCTTTATTCAATTTTACTTTTTTTAATTTTGCTGTATTAACAATAATTCCCCGTCTTTTTAGATTGGCCAAAAAAATCATGTGTTTGTAATATACTTCTTCCCCTAACTCTATGTCTGGGATTGAATTATAATATCTTATTTCGACAATGTTTAAATCAAAATGTTTTGCTATCATTTCCGAAAGTTTATTGAAATCTACAGATCTGGGTTTTTCGACCACTGTTTTTACATTATGATACCAGTTGTTACCATCAATAAAAACTATTGCTTTCTTTTTTGAGTTGTTCATAAAAAAGACTCCCGGCATTCCTTGCGTCATACCGGGGAGGTTATGTTTAAAGTAGCACCCCCTTATATTTAAATTTTACTATTTTAAGGTCCATTGCGAATTAGTATCCTCCGCTAATTGTATTTCATCTCTCACTCTTTCCTTTAGCTCTGGAATTGAAGAATGTTGCCAACCTTCTGATTTAAAAATTATTTGAAAAATTCTTGCCGCACAAATAGCATCGGTTTGGGCTTTATTCCCGAAAACAAGAGGGCCACTCAATGTTGCAGCAACTTGTTGAAGGGAATACTCTCTAACTTCATATTTCCCGCAATGTGAATTTGGTTGCAACTTAATTTTTCTTTCTACTTTCCCATCTCTAAAACCCCATCCAAGTCTCTGCATCTCGGCATATTCATCACAAGCATAATGTCTTCTTGGTTTTTTACTCGCTTCAAAATATAACCCATTAAATTCTATTTCCATTTTTTTCTATCGCTAATTTAGTAAGTTTTATTGCATCGTCTTCGGTTTTTGCAACACAGATAAAACGAAGTTTGTGACAGAATTTTGCTCCTTCAATACCTGTTGCTTTTACCAGCTTGTCGTCAGATAAACCCGCCCACTTTTCAGGAAAATATGCAATTCTTTCGTAGCCTATCTTTTTTTTGGGAACTCCTACAGAGCACCACCTGTCAGAACTATCGCTTCCCTTGTATATAACAAATTTTATTTTTCCATTTCCGACAAGCCATTCTTTCCATGGTATATACTTGTCTAAAACTAAAAATTCTTCTTTATTATTTTTTAATTTTTCTTCGATTATCTTCTTAGCTTTGAAAAGTTCCTCTGTTCGAACAATTTCATTCTTTAGTAATTTTGTTATAAAGTCCAAGACGAAAAAAAAGTTTTCGTCCGATTTCGCTGAGTTATTATTTAAATCTTCTATTACGTTCCCGATTGTATAAGGCTCACACTTGGTGGCTTCAAACACTCTCAATCCGCTGTCGTCAGCGTCAATAAATTGAAAAATTTTTATATCCAAATATTCATAAACATCTTTAGTTGTTAACTTGCTATAAAATTTTTTCCAGATTAATCCCGCTGACGCAAAGGGCATTCCATTTTCTCTTTTTTTATTAAAATCTAACTGATGATGATCAAAAAATTTTTCGTTGTCAAGCTTTGTTCCGATATCAATAAGCAAATCTGCTTTTGTAAAAAATTTTTCATCACGCGTCCTGATTATTTCGACTTCAGGATAAATTAGTTTTAAAACTGCGCAAGCGAAAATTTCGTCACCATGAAATTTGCCGTCGTGAGTTACTACTTTCATATTATTTTCCCCGTGTTAAATTTATTTTGAGGATCAGTTCTTTTTTTTATATTTGTAAAAATTTTTTTATCATTCATTTCTACAAATTCTTTTTTTAGAAGACCTATCCCATGTTCTCCTGATATTTGCCCGCCCATTTTTTTTACGATTTCCATCATTTCTGGAATATATTTTTCCTGTTCTTTGTTGAAACATGGATGAAAAATTCCAACAGATATATGTCCAAACACCGGAATCTTTTTTTCTTCAAGCCATGTCAGCAATTTTTCGAAACGATCTATTGAAATCTTGGGATCTTCTATTCTTTTAAAACCGTTATTTGCCAAAAATGGATAAATTTTATCTCGCAAATCAAGTATGTTTTGGTATTCATTATTTTTCAAAACTCCAAGAGTGTTTTCGTATTCGATAATTAAATGATAGAACCTGCCGATTCCCACACCTTCGGAAATTTTTTTATCAAGAAATTCTATCATCGATACTCTTGAATCCCTTTTCATATTTTTTACTATCTCAATAAATTCATTTACGGTTTGCGCTTTTACCAAAGTTGCACTTCTCGTTTTCTTTTCCGAAAGTTTTAAGCATGCTTTTATAATTATTCCCGTAATACCTTCCATCCCAATGTAATCAGAGAGTTCCGTTATTCCCTTTCTGCCAATATTGCCTGCGCCATCAATAACGTCGATCCATTTTACCCACTGCGAGGTTTTTCCATATCTGATCGCACGGCTCCCTACTGAATCTGTCGCAATCATTCCTCCGATAGTACAAACAGAATGGCTCGAAGGGTTAATCGGAAATTCCAAATTATATTTATTCAAGTAATCTTGTAAATCATCAAGGATCACGCCAGCTTCAACTTCTATCGTCAATCTTTCTTTATCTAAATTTTCTATTTTTGTAAGTTTCGACAAATCTAAAACGACATCATTTTGAGGGACTGCCCCCCCAGCAAGACCGGTCCCCCCTCCTCTCGCAACAATCTTGTTTTCTCTTAAGACAATTTGCCTTGTTTCTTCTATATTTTCTGGGAAAACAATTTCGCTTGCTTTACCTTCAACTCCAGACGAATCTGTCGCATAAATTTTGTTGAATTTTTTTATTTCAGTTTTCATATTGCCTTTTTTAATTTTCTAAGTACAAAACTTGAAAATTCTTCACTTTTATCTGTAGCTGTTTTTAAATTTAGATAACAAAGCCCGCAGGGAGAAATTATTTTTTCAGTATTTTCATCCAAATATTCAACTCTTTTCTTTGCGACATCCTTTGCTATTTCTGGGAAATTTGCCCTTACTCCACCTCCACCTCCACAGCATAACGCGTTGTTCCTATTGTATTTCAATTCTTTAATTTTCCCTCCGAGTAACTCAATTACTTTTCTTGGTTCGTCGTAAATTCCCGAATATCTGCCGAGATGGCATGGGTCGTGGTAACTTACAATTTCTTTTTCCTGGCTTTTAAACTTTTTATTTTTCAGCGCGTTTAGGATTGTGATAGTTGCGTGTTCAACTTCAATATCCCAATCCCTTATGAGTTTCGGATAAATTTCACTAAAAGTGTGATAGCATGATGGACAGTTTGTTATTATTTTTCTTACATTATATTTTTTAAAAAGTTCAAAATTTTGTTGAGCAAGTTTTCTTGCATCTTTTTTATACCCGCCATTCAATACGGGCAGACCGCAGCAAACTTCTTCTTTTGACAGCATTATGTAATCTATTCCGAGCAAGTTGAATATTTTTTTATAGTTTTCAAACTGTTCTTTTAAGACTTCTTTAGTGAGGCACCCCGGGAAATACAAAGTATTGCTTCCTATGTTTTTGACCCAGTTTATCAAGCCCATAATCACTCTAAATGTTTTGTACAATTCATTAATTTAGTTATTATTTTATCTCCATTAATTTCAAAAATACTTACTGAGGTGTTTTTTAATTTTTCAACTTCGTTAAAATTCTGGGAGGAATATCCTAATAAATTCCCGATTATTGCCTTATTGATTCCATTATGTCCAATCAGTAAAATATTCTTGTTTTGATAATTTTGTTTTAAAAAATTAAGAAAATTTCTTGCACGTTCGAACAGCATTTTGGTTGTTTCGCCTTCATTAGATAAAATAGCATCAGTAATATTTGTATCATTTGCTAAACCCAATTCTTTCTTTGTCTTTCCCTGAAATCTTCCTAAATCAATTTCTTTCAACTCTTTCCTGGTTTCAAATGGGATATCTTTATGAAATTTTATTATTTCTTCGGCTGTATCTAAAGCTCTCTTTAAATCACTAGAAAAAATAACATCAAATCTTTCATTTATCAATCGTTCAGCGAGTTTTTTAGCCTGATTAATTCCATCTTTTGAAAGAGTTCCGTGAGTCTGCCCTTGAATTATCCCAAGCTTATTTTCTTCAGTTTCTCCATGTCTTACTAAAGTTATTTTCATACAACATTAAAATAATTGCCTTATTTAAGATTTTAGATAATCCCAAATAAACTTAATGCCAGTAAAATCATGATTATCCCTGCTGCTAATCTCATATATTTTTTATTTCTTTGAACCCAGCCATTAATGAAATCTGTGCTTGCTCCTCTGTAAACTATCCAAGTAAGAATTAAAAGGGGTAAGATGAAAATTATGTTGTAGATTGCAAGATAAAATATTCCGATTACTCCACTTTCTGATATTAAACTCAGTATCCCAAGATAAATAATTCCTGTGCATGGAAGTTCAACCAAAGCTACTAAGGCGCCGAGAATTATTATTGCAGGCAATGTTCCTTTGTGGACAAACTTTTCTAAAATCGGTTTAGCGGAAACTGGAATTTTTAGACTGAAACCCTTTCCTTCCCAAAAAAAATCCTTGAATTCAATGAGTGCGGCAATAATTAAAATTACACCAACAGCTAAACTGACATAATTCAGAGAGACAGCATTAATAATTTTAGTAATTCCGAGTCCTGCCAAAAAGTAGACGATAAAAATGACGAAGGAATAAATCATCCCATATTTGAAAGCTCTTTTAGTTGAGCCCATCGAAAGTAAAAACGCCATTAAAAAAAGCAAAACTCCAAAAGCACATGGATTAATAGAATCAATTAACGCCGTAATAATAACGAGCCATAAAGTTAAATTTTTTGAAGAGAAATCGTCAAACGAAATTCCATTAAAATTAACTATCAAATTTTCTAAATTATTAATTATGGGAGCATCTCCCTGCAAATATGAAAATTTTCCATCTTGTTCAATAACGAGAAATGGAATTCCTCCGCCTTCAATTTCAAATTTTTTTACATAATCTAAAAATAGCTCCTGATTTCTTTGATTTGTCAGTATTTCATATTTACTTACACTAACATTTTCCATTTCTGCAACTCTTTCTAAGATTCCGGAATCTACAACATTCGCACAATGAGAACAACTATTAGAATAAAAATAGTAAACCTTGGTTTCTGGAATATTGTTTTCGGCCGCCCAAGCGCTTGCTATTAACAACAAAAATGTTAATAAAAAAAGGAATTTTTTCATATTTTAATAAAATTAAATAAGTTTAAAAATGTGGCGATAAAACTATTCTTTTTTGCACGCTGCAATAAACGCATCAAATAATGGAGCTGGCTTGAGCGGATAACTTTGGAATTCAGGATGAGATTGCGTCGCTATAAAAAATTTATGATTCGGAAGTTCGATAAATTCTGCAAGTTTTCCATCTGGACTTTTGCCTGAAATAACCATTCCGTTCACTTCAAGGATTTTGTGATAATCGGGACTCACTTCGTAACGATGTCTGTGTCTTTCGCTGATTTTACATTTCCCGTAGATTTTTTCTGCAATAGAATTTTTCTCCAAGATTGCGGGATAAGCGCCAAGCCTCATTGTTCCGCCCTTGTCGTTAATATTTTTTTGTTCCGGCAAAATATCTATAATTTTATTTTCAGTGTTGGGGTCAACTTCTGTTGTATGCGCATCTAATCCACAAACATTCCTCGCAAATTCAATAACAGCAAGTTGCAAGCCATAACATAATCCGAGATAAGGGATGTTGTTTTCTCGCGCATATTTAATCGCCGTGATTTTCCCCTCAACCCCACTGCTTCCAAATCCACCTGGAACCAAGATTCCCTTGTATTTTTTAAAATCAACATTTTGATTTTCAATATCTTTGGAATTTATCCAATTAATATTTACCCTGACATTATTCTTTACTCCTGCATGACTCAAGGCTGCCGAAACAGAAAGATAGGAATCTTTTAACTGGAAATCTCCAATGTCTAAATACTTTCCGACGATTGCGATATTTATTTGGGGCAATGCTTCGCTGGAAATTTTTCGAACCATTTCTGCCCATTCTGACCAGTCGGGGATTCTTCTTTTAGATAGTTTCAGTTTTGATAAAATTTTTTCACCAAAGTTTTGTTTTTCTAAATCAAGTGGGATCACATAAATTGTGTTTGCAGTCCCCGGGCCTGTGACATCTGGCATTGAGATTACATTCCCGGAGGGTATATTCGCATATGCCTCGATTTTCTTTTTTCTCGGCTCGTCAAGGGGCTGTTTCCCGCGACAAAAAATAAAATCGGGTTGGATTCCGTTTTCTCTTAGCATTTTTATGGCAAGCTGGGTCGGCTTGGTTTTCATTTCTTCTATATGACTTGGGATTGGCATATAAGTTACCATTATATGACAAACATTTTCACTTCCCAAAGCGAGTTCCATACTTTTAGCCGCAAATAAAAACGGAATATTTTCATAATCACCAATCGTGCCGCCAATCTCGACAAGACAAATATCATAATCTTTCGAGACATCTGTTATTCTTTTTTTTACTTCATTCGGAATGTGCGGAATAAACATAACTTGCTCTCCAAGAAAATCGCCCCGCCTTTCTCTTTCTATGACTGTTTTATATACCTGCCCCGTAGTTATTCCGTTATTTTTAGATATCGGGATTTCCAGAAATCTTTCATAATTCCCCAGATCCTGATCAATTTCTCCTCCGTCTTCAGTCACCCAAACTTCGCCATGCTCTGTGGGTCGCATTGTTCCGGCGTCGCAATTTATATACGGATCAATTTTTACAGTCGTCACGGAATAACCATATTCTTTCAAGATTCTCCCAATGGACGCTGTTGCCACTCCCTTACCAACGCCTGAAATAACGCCCCCGCTAACAAAAATATATTTTGTCATTTAAAAAAATGATTATATGCAGTTATAAAAATTTATTTATTTGAAAATATAAAATATTAAGGCAATAATTTTATAAACTTAGGATTACTTTCTACTTTATATCCGTTTATATTCTTCGGTGAAAATTTTGATAATTCATCACCATTCGGCATGACCAAATTGTATTAGTAAATCTGCGTCGCTATTAGGCAAATCGCACGCACCAAAACAAGAACCAAGCCATATCCTTATTTCTGCCGAAGTTTTTTTCTCAAGATACTTCGTGATTTCTGTCGCCCAAGGCTTAAGCCCATCAGGAAACTGCAACAAAACAGTCTTGGCATTTTGTTTTTTGATTTCGGAAATGACTCTATCGAGTTCCAGTTCATATTTTTCTTCCAATAATTTTAAATCATATTGCATAAATAAATAAATAAATAAGAGTTTAAAAACAATCTGTAAATATCGTAGTAAACACTCTTATCGAGAGCACCCACAAAATTTATAAATCCAACATCTAAAGAGCTGGCATGAAAAAAACATTGATCATCATTGTTTTGACATTTATTGCTATTAGTATTTTTTCTGTCGGAAGTTTGGCAAAAGCTGCCTATGTCGTTCCTGTCACAACAAAAAATTCTCTTGTCGAATGGTGGGGACTAAATGATACGAATAATAAAATTTATAATTATTTTCCCGACAAACCAATCCCTGAATCTGGAGTTATAGGCAATGCATCTTATTTTAACGGGAATAGTTGCATAGAATTTATGGATAATGATAGTTACAGCATTGGCAAAAATGGGTTGACTGTTTCTTACTGGATAAAACCAAAGTTGTTTAATTTTGAAGGAGAAGCTGAAGGATATGTTCACTTTTTGGGAAAAAATGAATGGGGTATTGCCCCCAACTATGAATGGGTTTTTAGATTATATAACGACAAAGCGTGGGATTCTGTTTCACGATCAAAAAGAATTTCTTTTTATGTTTTTAATTTAACCGGCGGACTCGGGGTTGGGAGTTATTTCCAAGATGATTTAAAAGAAGATGAATGGATTCACGTCGTCGGAGTTGCGAATGGCACCCATACTTTGATTTATAAAAATGGCATATTAAGAGACAAAGATGCGTACAAACCGGGACTAAACGGGTTTGTTGATATTGTTCCAAAAAACGGGAATGCACCATTACGAATTGGCTGTGCCGACAGGGAAAGTAGTTTCAAAGGCTCTCTTGATGAAGTCATGATTTTTAATCGAGCATTATCTTCAGAAGAAATTAAGAATCTTTACAAATCTTTTAATGAAACATTGCCCGAAGAAAAAATTTTAATCCAGAATCTAACCGAAAATTTACCGATAAGCAAACCCGTGGATTTTTATCCTAACTCACAAAATCTTGTTGCGTTAAGAATTTCGAATGACAAAAATCTTATACTTCAGGGACTCGGCACAGATACGATAACAATAAATGATTTACTGAGGATTGCCCCGCGATCAACTGCGCCAATATGTAACGCCGAAAAAGAAGGAATTATTTATTATGATTCATTAAAGAAAAAATTTTTTGGCTGTGACTCAATAAGTTGGAAGTCGCTTTATTAATTTTCGGTCATGTTGAATTCATCTATAAATTCATGCTTACTTATATTATAAATTTCAATAGTGGGCGTTTTGCTTGTATTCGAAGAAGTATAATTAAAATTTTGAGAAACATTTCCCTCAGTACAGGAAATAATATCTTTGAAGTTAATGAACTCAGCGTCCAATTTTTTTAACTCACGAATGAATTCTTTAAGTTCTTGTATTTTTTCTTCGTCAACTTCTGACGCATTTTTCATGTCTGTTGCAAATTCCTGTGGATGTAGAAGTACTACGCAATAATTTGTTCTGTCTAAACTTTCTGCGCAAACATCTACCATATCAAGAATGCTTTTATTGCTGTTTTGGCTAAGAGCATAATTTGAAACTGTATGGCCGAGCTGGGCAATGTTTCCTTCTTTTATCACTCCCCATTCCCCCGTGATTCCCTTAAAATACTTAGCTAAAATTCTTTCTGATTCCGGAGCCAAGTCATTGAATGGAGCGGAGTAAGTTACTGGTCTAACATTTAATATAGATTGAATCTTATTCATCCCGGATAATATATTGTCTTCGGTCAAATACTTGTCGGTTTCATTATGATAGACTCCATGCTGTGCGATTTCAACCCGTGGGTTATCTTTTATTGATATTATATATTTCGCAAAGGAAGGGTCGTCTTCTAATTGTCTCGGAATCACCCCCAAAGTAATAGAAATATTTTCAGCGAGAATTTCATCGATGACTCTTTTTGAGGGTTTGGAAAAAACTCGGATATCATCCATTCTTATTATTATTGATCTCTGCGGTATCGAGACAAAACAAGAATTATGTTCAGGATTTTCATAAATTGTAAGACTCGATATTTCTGACTTTTCGGACGGACCCTTAAACACAGTCACCCCTTTAACAACTAATTCCTTTCCTTCAATCCACGGTTTAATTGTTAATGGAGCAAGTATAATCAGAACTAAGATAACAAGTATAAGAACTGAAAACCAAGTTTTTGTCTTATTCATCTTGTCCCCCATGTTGCATTTCTTAGATCATAAAGAGCATAAATTATAATGTACGATAAAATAGTCATATTCAAGATACTCCAAAGAATCATGTATCTCCCATATTTCCCGCCATCGTAAACTTTGTAATGTGCGTAAGTTAAAAATGAGATTATCATAATTCCAAAAACGTAAACCATGGGGGAAATGCCCCATATTATAGGATTCAAGACCAATGCCTTAAATGCGATTATCGGAGTCAAAAGAGTGAAAAGCATCAATGGAAGAAAGTAAGTAAATGCGACGAAAGCATCTCTTTTGACGATAAACCTCGAAGCGCGAATTGAATTAATAAACCACCCCTTTTTCCATCTTGTTTGTTGTTTGAAAAGTTGCCTAAAATTATTTGGAACTATGGTGTAGGCCTGAGCGTCTGCTGCATAAATAGTTTTATAACCTCTTTTTATCATCTGATTTGTCAACGCCCTGTCGTCTCCATAAGGATACTTTTTACCGAGAAAAGTTTCTTCATTAAATTCTTTTAAAACAGGCAAGACATATTTTTTTCTATAAGCCGAACAACAGCCAGAGCAACAAAAAACAATATTAAATATGCTTTCTGTAGCTTTCAGCGCGCGAAACGACATGAAATAATAAGCTGTCTGCATTTTTGTTAAAATATTCTCGTCCTGATTTGCAGGATCCGTATGAGCAGCGACTGCAGCAACCTCTTTGTCTTCAAAGGGCGACAAAAGATAAGGCAAAGCGTCCGGCGCGGGAAAAGAATCTGAATCAAGTTGGATTACAATTTCGCCTCTCGCTTCTCTAAAACCAGTATTCATTCCCTCTCTTTTCCCACGATTTTTTTTCCAATTTATTATTTTAATACTCACTTCTTGGAAATCCCTTTTCGCACGTTCCATTTCTTGCAAAGTATTGTCAGTCGAACCGTCATTAATCGCAATGATTTCTATTTTATCTTTTGGATATTCACAAATTGCACAATGTCTAATTGTATCATATATTGCCTTTTCTTCATTTTTTGAAGGAATTATAAAACTCACAGATAATTCTTTCCCCGGCTCAATTTTTTTTGAAGGAGACTTGTAAAACAATGAGCCAACAACTCTGCTTAACATGAATGTCGTAACAAATACCGTATATGGATAAATAATTAACATATCCGTTGTTCTAAAACTTTTTACGAACAGAATTGAAAAAATCAGTAACGCAATTACAATGGCGTAAATTAAAGACATAATTGTCCCAACTTGTTTATGTTCGTTAAAGCTCATTTTAGATTTATATAAGAATAACTAAAATTTATTTTATAGATATTAGTTGTATTTTTTGATACACATTTGAAAATAAAATTATCGAGGGGATTTTTTAATTTTTTACAATTTGTACCTTAATATACACCCTTTTTTTAAAAAGAATTTAATCTATTAATAGTTATGAAAAAGATTTATGTCATAATCTTTCTGTTTTTTTTATTTGTTTCATTTAGCTCGGCGCAATACGGAGATGTTGAGAAATCTAAATTAAAAGATGGAAAAGAATGGGCATACTCTCTAACTTTTGATGATTCTAAAAAAAGTGTTTATACAAATGCATATCCAATTTTAAATAAATATGAATATACCGCAGGAATTGGTGTAGTAACAAAAAGGGCTTATTTTAATAATGATTATTTTTTAAATTGGACCGACTTGCACGTTTTATATGATAGCGGATGGGGGATATTAAGTCATTCCGAAAGTCATTTTTCTGCGACAGACAGCACTAAAGAAACAATCGAATTTGAATTAAATAAAAGTAAGCAAGAAATTGAGAAAAATTTTTTAAGTTATAGCGTAGAAGGATTTATTTATCCTTATGGAGATATTTACAATCCTGACGTTCTCGATCTTGTAAAAATATTCTATAATTTTGGTGAAGTATCCTATCTCTCTTCTGAGTTTAACAATGTTGATACTGTTCTTGAAGATAGTTATTTAATTAATCGAAAAAATATTTACGGCAATGCTTCAAAATATAATTCAAGATTTGATCGCGCATCAATACAATCTCAGACCGAACCTCTTTGGTTAATAGAATATACGCATGGAGTAGACACATTCGATAGAATTGATTCTTATGATACGGAAATTAACTCCCTGGATGATCACTTAAATTATTTAAATAAAAATTACGGGGGAATGGGGACTAATGAAGTTTGGATCGCACCTTCAAACAAAGTTTTTGATTATATCCAGGTTTGGAACAATACTATTATCGAGAACAAGATAATTTCCGACGATAAAATAGAATTTTTTGTAAATATGTCCAAGGTTTCTAATGAAGTTGCAGATAAAGTTTTAACATTAAGAATTTATACAGATTCTAATTCAAAAATCCTGTTTAATCTGAATGAAATTAATTTTACAGACAAAGGAAATTATTTGGAATTTAATGCAAAAGAAGGAAATTATCAAGTAATAAGAAATAATAGCTCACAAAACGGAAATAACTCTGGAAACCAAACCAACCCCAAAAATGAAATTTCGCCAAAAATAAATCTTTCGATCTCAAACAAAGAAATTCAATTTAATGGATGGACAAACGTTTCTTGGAATGTAGAAAATGCTGACTCATCATGCATTAAAATAACTAATCCAATTGGTGGAAATATCTACTCGGTTTGTAATAGCAGTGGAAGTTTAAAGTTGAAAGCAGCTGACTTATATTATGCCGGAAATTATACCATCACAATCGAAGCGAAAAATGAAATCAAGACTCAAGAATTTAACTCCAGCTTTAAAGTCAAAAAATGGAGCGAAAGAGAAAAAAATCTTCCAATTCTGTTATTAAATAAATCAAAAGACATTTTGACAAAAAACGATTCAATAAAAATCTCGTGGGATTCTTTTGATGACAATCAAATAATCTCAAGTTACATTTATGTCGTGGATGAACCTTATGCAAAATTAATTTACCAGTCTTATTCGCAAAATGGGGATGTTGTACTGGAGGCGAAAGACCTGCTGACCAATGGAAGTTATAAAATTTATTTCAGGGCAAAAGATTCGGCGAATAACTGGAATTATATTAATCAAAGTTTTGCGAAAAATATCATTGGCTAAATTTTATAAACTGATATCTGCTTAGCTTTTTATGAGGGTTATTGTCGTTGAAAGTATGCGAAAAATCAAGAAAATCGTCCCTGTAATTGAAAATAAGATAAAAATAAAAATAAACTTTTTTAGAGATAAAATAACAATAGAAGGAAATGAACTAAATGAATTTTTAGTAGAAAAAATTATTCAAGCCATTGATTTTGGTTTCTACGTCGAAGACGCACTTTTGTTGAAAGATGAAAAATTTGTTCTTGAATTTATTGACATAAAAGAACACACTTATAGAAAAAATTTAAAAGATGTCCGTGCAAGATTGATTGGAACTGATGGTAAAGCAAAAAAAACAATTGAAAATTTATCGGGAGCAGTTTTGGTTATAAAAGATAATCGGATTGGCGTGATTGTTGATAACGAACACCTTGATGTTGTTATCCAGGCAATTCAATCTTTAATTCAAGGATCAAAACATGGAAATGTTTTTTCTTATCTGGAAAAGAAAGAAGCAGAGCTTAGAAATCCGAATAACGATGATTTAGGTTTGAAAGAAAAGAAAAAAGATTAGATTTTTAATTCTATTAATAATGTAATATAAAAAAGACAATGGAGTTAATTTTATATATGCTTTTTTTGATAGATTATTATGCTTTCGTAGCTCAGCAGGTAGAGCGCACGGCTGTTAACCGTGATGTCGGAGGTTCGAGTCCTCCCGAAAGCGTGTAAGCTAAGTTTAAGGACTTTTTGATGATTTGAAGTTAAGGTTAGGGGAATTTAGAAGAAACTTTTTTATAGTCTACTGATATAATTAGGAAGGAAGATGAGAAAGAAAAGAGGCGGAACAAATCTTAGAAAACAAATTGAAAAGTATAATGGTAATCCTTACATATCCTCCCAACCTTATTCAGAGAGAGAAGTTTTAAAAGATATAACTGGAGAAATTCATGATTCACATCCTGATTACATTTTTTTAACAGAAACATCTGCAACTCCCTGGGGATATTTTTTGAAGGAAGCTTATAAAAAAGCATATCCCGAGGAAAAACTTCCGGCATTTTATAGAGTTAATCCTTCTGCCGTTGTCGGAACAAAAAAAGAAACTCATGACCCATGGCGAGAAATTAAACGAACAGCAAGAGAAAAATTAAACGAATTTTTTAAGGTTAGAATTAAGAAAGAAAATCCGAGAGTTGTAATTTTTGATGAAATGTATGGAAGGCATTATAGCACGGATGCAGTAAGAGATGCTTTAGAAGAATATGGTGTAAATCCTAAAAACATAAGTGTCGTTTTACCTTCTGTAAAAAAAGAGGGTAATGTTGTAGCAGGTCTTGAATTAACGCCCCATGCAGGGCTTACATCAAAAAAAGGAAAAATGACAAGTGATCCTACTCGCTGGGAAAATGAAGATGAAATAAGATTTACTGGAGAAATTCTCCATTATGATACAAAAAGCAAATTAGATTATATTCATGATGCCAAAGAAATCGGAAGAGAAATCGGAGACGAGATAAGGCAAGAAAATGAACGTCGCGCATCTCTCGAATCCCGTCTCACTTCAATTATCTCAATCGTTTTTTTCTTAGCTTCAATTCTATTTTCTCTTTCTAATTTCACGGGGAACATCGTCGGAATAAGTCATAGTTCATTAAATTTTTTTGGAATAATATTTTTTATATTAGGAATTTTTACATCAGCAATTTGGATGGCAAGAAAAACTCATTAAAATTTTCTTAACTTAAACTTAAAATCCTCCCGAAAGCGTGAACACGTCTCGAACCGACGATGTCGGAGGCGAGCAAAACGCTTCGAGCAACACAAACTTAGCTCAATGCACGAATGTCATTGCGGAATGCATTTTGTAAGTAGAGTCCTCCCGAAAGCGCTCCTCTATTTTTGTTAATGTAATTATCAAATAGTAACGATTTTTAAAGTTTTGGATTGTCAAGAATTAATTTTTCTTTAGCATACACTTTCGCACGCTTCTTCAATGTGTTCATCGGTTGGGACTCTGGTTAAATCGCTTACGGAATCATCATCTTTTAAATTAATTATTCTTACTCCCTGAGTTGCTCTTCCCATAATCCTTATATTCTCGATACCAGTTCTTATTACAATTCCCTTCCCTGTTGTTACAATGATATTGTCTCCATCACACACAGATTCTGAATTTACAATGTCTCCAGTTTTGTCAGTAACTTTCATATTTATTACACCTTTCCCCGCTCTTCCTGTTAAACGATAGTCTTCAATAGAACTTCTTTTTCCGTAACCGTTTTTGCTTATAGTTAAAATTGAAAATTTACTTTTGTCTTCGATAGGAAGAATTTCGAGCGATACGACTTTGTCCCCATTGTCAAGTTTGATTCCTGTGACTCCATAAGACGACCTTCCCATGGGTCTTATTTCATCGCTGTTAAATCTTATTGCCTGACCATCTTTAGTAACAAGCAAAACTTCTTGTTTATCACTGACGGGTTTGACATCAATTAAAGTGTCTTCAGTTTCTGCAACTTTTATTGCCTTGATGCCTCCCTTCCTGGGGCTGTCGAACTGCGATAACTCAATTTTTTTAACTATCCCCTTTTCTGTTGCCATCATCAAATAATTCTTAAATTCTTTTACGGCCAAAATTGAAGTCACATTTTCATCTTTTAATGAGAGAAGATTAATGATCGCTTTGCCCTTACTTGTTTTCGCTGAATCAGGAATTTCATAAGCCTTGAGCCAATGGACCTTCCCTTTGTCTGTAAAAAACAACATATAATCATGAGTTGAGCAAGTAAGTAATTTTACAACAAAATCGCTTTCTGTTAAATCCGATCCAATAACTCCTTTCCCGCCCCTTTTTTGTTCCTTGTATTCTTCCAGATCAATACGCTTAATGTATCCCTTGTCAGTTATTGTCACGACGACATCTCTTTTCTTTACTAAATCCTTTTCCTCAAATTCTTTTGCTGAACTCACAACCTTAGTTCTTCTGTTATCGCCATATTGTTCTTTTAATTCTGCCAAATCCTTTTTTATTAATTTTAATATTTCATTTTCATTTCCAAGAATTTTCTTTAATTTTTCGATTAATTCTCTTAGGTCTTTTTCTTCAGATTTTAATTTATCGAATTCAAGCGAAGTTAACTGATGCAATCTCATTTCAAGAATTGCCTCAGCCTGTTTTTCACTTAAATTATATTTATTTCTAAGTTGTTGTTCGGCCTCTGTTCTCGCTTTAGCGGCCCTGATCAAATGAACTACTTCGTCAATATTGCTTTGTGCGATAATCAATCCTTCTACGATATGGAGCCTTTTTTCTGCTTTATCGAGATCAAATTCTTTTGTCTTTCTTATTACTTTTTGTCTATGAGAAATATAAACTTTAATGTATTCTCTTAAAGTCAAGAGCTTTGGAATTCTGCCAACGAGGGCGAGCATGTTGACATTAAAACTGGTTCGAAGCATCGTGAATTTATATAATCTATTTAGAGTAAATTTTGCGTCCGAACCTTTTCGTAGTTCAATAACAATCCTGACTTTACCCTTGCTGGATTCGTCTCTTATATCAGACACGTCCGGAAGTTTTTTGTCTCTGGCTAAAATCGCTATCTGCTCGACCAAATCAGCCTTATTTACCTGGTAAGGAATTTCAGTAATTAAGATTCTAATTTTTCCTTTTGCTTCTTCCGACTCTGCTTTCCCATCGATAACTAATCTTCCCCTTCCTTCTGTGTAAATTCTATGAATCTCGCCACTTACAATTCCTCCTGTCGGAAAATCTGGAGCTTTTATCGCACTAATCAAATCCTTGTCGCTACATTCCGGGTTCTCAAGATAAATTGTGATAGCATCACAAGTATTATTCAGGTTGTGCGGTGGGATATTTGTTGCCATACCAACTGCAATGCCGTTGGCTCCATTAAGATAAAGATTTGGAATTTTTCCTGGAAGAATTGTTGGTTCTTCTAAAGTATTATCATAATTATTCATCATATCAACAACTTTTTTATCAATATCCATCAAGAGTTCCCCTGAAATTTTTTCCATTTTTGCTTCGGTATATCTTGAAGCTGCGGCATTATCCCCATCCATAGAACCAAAATTCCCCTGTCCTATTACTAAAGGATATCTTAACGAAAAATCTTGTGCCATTCTTACCATCGCCTCATAAATGGATGCGTCACCGTGCGGGTGGTATTTACCCATGGTGTCACCAACGATTCTTCCCGATTTCTTAGTCTGTTTGTTATAAAAAAGACCCATTTCATTCATTGCCCAAAGAATTCTTCTATGAACTGGCTTGAGCCCATCTTCAGCAGCAGGCAAAGCTCTGGCGACTATAACTGACATCGCATAATTCAAATAAGCCTCACGCATTTCCGACGAAATTTCAACATCAATAAGCTCCTTCGCCTTAACACTCGCCCTTAACTTTTCTTTTCGTTTCGCAAAATCTTCAGACTCTTTTTCGGCTTCTTCCATATTGTCTATATACTTCACTTCCTCTGTCTCAACTAATTCCTCTTCGTCTTCAATATCTTTATTTGTATTTTTAGACTCATCTTCCATTTCTTCTTCCTCGTTATTTGTTTCGTTGTCGTCACTCATTTTAGTTCTCCCTGACTTAATAATTTTTCAATTCTATCCTTCTCTTGAGAGTAATATCTTACGAATTTTCCATTTTTCTGGGCGAGCGAAATTTCCTTTCTAGTAGATTCTCCCATATAACCATCAACATCAATCACGAAAATTCCGTCAGAAATTTTTATTTTATCTACGTGTAATTTCCATAATTTTTTAGATAACTTATCAGAATACTTAATACCCTCTGCTTTGCCATAAATTGCAGGAGGTAGCGGTATTTTGCCCTCTAATGTCAAAAATCGTTCCACTTCTCTAAATTCATCCCTAAATCGGGTACTTCCACAAAGAGCGACTATTTCTCTTTTCATTTTTTGTTTCCCTTTCTTTTAATTAACTTTTTCTTCGCTTCTTCTATTTTTCTTTTGTTTGTCACGAGCATTGGAAAACCCATGTTTTCAAATCCGCAATCAAAGCATTTCATTTTCGGAATTATCCCAAAAATATTTTTTAAACCAAAAACGTATCTTACATTGTAGGATTTGCATTTCGGGCAAAAATATATTCTAATATCTTTATCACAAGTGCATTTGTCATCACCACAAAGTTCACAAGTTTGTTTAGTTTTCATAAATCCACCTCCGCTTTGTCAGCATTCGTTTCAATGAATTCTTTTCTTGGAGCAACTGCGTCACCCATCAAAAGCGAAAATGTTTCGTCGGCTTCAACGGCGTCTTCGATAGAAACTTGTTTCAACCTTCTTGTTTTGGGGTTCATCGTTGTATCCCACAGCTGTTCATCGTTCATTTCACCAAGACCCTTAAATCTGCTGACTTCAACCTTTCCGCCAAGTTCTTTTGTTTTCGTTTTCAATTCTTCAGCGGAATAAACGTAATATTCTTTGGTTCCTTTTTTAATTTTATAGAAAGGCGCGACTGCAACAAAAATATGCCCGGCCTCAATCAAAAGCGGGGTATATCTGTAAAAAAGAGTAAGAAGTAAAGCCTTGATATGTTGTCCGTCAACATCGGCATCCGACATAATTATTATTTTATTATATCTCAGCTTATTTATGTCAAAATTTTCTCCGACGCCAGTTCCGATTGCTGTAATTAAATTAGAGATTTGTTCTGATCCCAGTGCTTTTGATGGATTTGATTTTTCAACATTCAAGACTTTCCCTCTTAATGGAAGTATCGCCTGTGTTTCTCTGTCTCGCCCACCCTTTGCTGTTCCGCCTGCAGAATCTCCTTCAACAACATATAATTCCGTTAATTCTTTTTTCTTGCTTGAACAATCAGAAAGCTTACCCGGAAGTCCTCCTCCACCGCCAAGAGCATTTTTTCTTCTAACCAAATCTTTTGCCCTTTTTGCAGCTTCTCTTGCTTTTAGAGCGGCTGAGGCTTTATTTAAAATTAATTTCGCTATGCTCGGATTTTCTTCGAAAAAATCTGCAAGTGCTGAAGAGGCCATTGAATCAACAATGCCCTTGATATCGCCGTTCCCAAGTTTTGTTTTGGTTTGACCTTCGAATTGCGGGTCCTGCATTTTTATAGAAATAACAGCTGTCACTCCCTCTCTTACATCTTCGCCGCTCAATTTCTGCCCTTTTTTTAAAATTCCAACTTTTGTCCCGTAATCATTTATTACTCTCGTTAACGCTGACTTTAATCCCACTACGTGGGTTCCGCCTTCGATTGTGTTGATTACATTAACAAAACTCAAAATGTTTTCGTTAAAAGATTCTGTATATTGGACCGCCACTTCGACTATGAGCTTTCCATCTTCTCTCTTAAAATATATTGGTTTCGCGTGAATAGCGTTTCTTGTTTTATTCAGCCATTTTACAAATTCTACAAGCCCACCCTCATAATGAAAAGTTTCTTTTTTTTCATTTCCATCTCTGTTGTCAATAAAAATGATTTTTAATCCGGCATTCAAAAAACAAGTTTCCCTGAATCTTGTAGCGAGAGTTTTTGCATCAAACTCAATTGTTGAAAAAATTTTCACATCTGGCAAAAATGTTACTTTGGTTCCATGTTCAGAAGGATCGGTTTTCCCAAGTACTTTTACATCTTCTTTTGGCTTGCCCGTTTCATAACTTTGAAAAAAGATTTTGCCTTCTCTTTTTACTTCTACACTCATTAATTTTGATAAAGCAGCGACGACAGAAATCCCAACTCCATGAAGTCCTCCCGATACAGCATAGGCCTTATTGTCGAACTTTCCGCCTGCGTGTAATTTTGTGACAATTATTTCCATAGCAGATTTTTTGTAAACAGGATGCAAATCCGTTGGCATTCCTCTTCCATCATCCTCAACGCTAACTGATCCGTCCTTATTAAGGTTAATTTTTATTGTTGTACAAACACCGGCCATGTGCTCATCTACGGAATTATCAACCACCTCATAAACCATATGATGAAGCCCATACTTATCAGTAGAACCAATATACATCCCGGGTCTTTTTCTTACAGCTTCAAGACCCTCCAAAACAGTTATATCTTTTGCCGAATAATCTTCTGCCATTTTTGGATAAATCCTCTTTGTATCACCAAAAAAGAAAAGCAGTTTATAAAGGTTTTTGTAAGAAAAAGAGAGAATAGCGACGACAATTAAAAATAAATTTAAACGAGAACTATGTTTGAGCAAACAATGCTTCAATAGGGTTGGGCTGTTATTGTTACGCCCTATATTTTCTTGATTTATCGATGGGAATGGAGTTTTTAAAAGTTGGCGACTAATAACGGGTTACGAGGGCAATCCAAAACTTTAAAAATCGTTACTATTTGATAATTACATTAATACAAACGAAAATCCACGCTAAAAGCAAACCAGTAACTCTCGACTCGCTGATGCGGGTTGTTGACTCAAGATACAGTGGATGTATCGACGAAAGAACGCGAAAAACCTCAAGTTTTTCGAATGGAATAAGTTCTTTCGGTTTCGTTTTCTCTTAGCTGTAAGCTTGGCTAAGTTGCTGGATATAATAGAAATATCTCGGCGTTCGGGATGTTTCTAGACGAAATAAGCGGGTATGGAAGTGAAAGGAAGTGAAACATGGAAAAGGCATTGGCATTAGCATTAGTTATTGTGACTCTGTGTATTCCGGTTTGCGCCGATTCGAATGGAGTCGATCTGTCGAAGAATGTCGGTGAATGGATCCCGAGCGGCTATGCTTCGGTGACTTGGCAGCAAAAATACATCGGTCTGCGCGTGTCCAGAGAATTTTACGACGACAGCATGCTCTGGAAGGAACTACAACTAAATCTACCGGCAAATTTCTTTTTGAACTTGTGGTGGAGTAACGATCTGCAAGACTGGGACTTGGCATCTTCTTCGGGCGACGAATTCGACATCACTATCGGTTGGCAGACAAAGGTCTTCGGGCTTGACCTGATGACTTCGGCATCCCAGTACACCTGTCTTCCAAATCCAGGATTTTGGGGAGAGGGGCATGCCTTGTCTGGCGATGTGATTATGTCGAGGACCATTCCACTCACAGAAAAACAAAAAGTCACGCCGGCGTTGTGGGTTGGATATTTGTCAATGAACACGTCGCTGGATGGGAGTTCAATATATGTCCTTCCGAATGTGAAACATAATTGGGTTAATCCATTCGGAATTGAACAACTGACATTTTCTCAAACCCTTATGTTTCCGTGGGACAACGGATTCATGGGAAATGACCCAGATGGTTGGTTCGTCAGATGGATGCCCGCTTTGAATTGGAAGCTATCAAAACACCTGACACTAACTGCACCTAGTGCAATCATCCTGGAGCCAATCATTAAACCACATGATGGGCGTGACAGTGCAACGTCGTTGAACTTCAGTTTAACATATGATTTCTAGCACAATTCAATGGAAGGGAGTTCAAGTATGAATAAGGTGATTGCTGTGCTCATGGCCATGTTTCTCTGCGACGTTGACGTCTATGGTGCAAATGTTCACCGGGCGATTCGTTTGGAAAACTTCCCGGAATCTTGACGTCGCTCTGCTCTCGGAACTTTCGACAAAAGCTGGAACGTCGGATTTGAACAGTCGGTTGTTCTTCGACCTACATGGCGAAATATTGGGTTTACATATGGGTTTCGGCATTTCAGATCCGTTGGAGTTGGAAGAAAGTTGGAAAGTGGGACCACGAGTTTGTTTGACGAACGAACTCACTGCCTTCACCACAATTGCCGAAGAAGGTCGTTACATCTTTGGGGCTACATACCGAAAATCGGGCTATAAGTTTGAAGGGGCATACGCCGAATCAAACCGGGTTTGGTACGCCCGATTTTCAAAAAGTTTCAAGTCGTCGATTGGAACTGTGTGCCCCGAACTTCGTCTTGATATTTTGCCCGATGATGAAGTAGTTGGGGTCGGACTATCTGTGCTATTCTGACCTATGCAAATGGAAGGCTTCGAGATAAAGACCATCCTCTTCGCTCCCATCTCCCCAGACGTCGTGCCACATTGGCGGCGTCTTTTTTTTGGACTATGCCCACGTTTTCCAGAAAAAATAAATCTTATCTTTATCCACGAAATTAAAACAAATAAAAATTAAGTTACACGTCTTCAAACAACTTTTCTGTTATTTTTTCAGCCAAAGTTCCTTTCTTTTGATCTACTCTAAGAATTTTCGGTCGCTTCTTTCTTTCGTCCTTTGTCATTGATTTGACCTGGCTATGTCCGTAATTTATTCCCACATCTATTGTATATGACAAAAATATATAAATGAGCAAATCCAAAAAAAGACCAAGGATTCTTAATGGCGGGTTTTCTGGATTAAGTAAATCAAATCTTAAAAAATCAAACGGTACGCCAACTTTAATTGATTGATTAATATCTCCAGAAAGCATTGAATCTACGGGAAACCGAAGAAGACCAAGGATTATTGCAGCAACAAAAATAATTCCAAGAATCATTCCCGTTCTTGGAGTAGGAATAAATTCTTTTGGCAAAACCCTTTTTATGAGCTGAAGGAATGATTCTTTGCCTACAAATTTGTAATGAACTTTTTCTATAGGAGTTGTTATTTTGTTTGGCTGTTTAGTTTCTTCGCTCTTTACTAAAGGTGGTGTCTTTTGCTTGGGCTGAACAAGAGACAAATTATCTGTGGGTAGCTTTTTAATTTCTTTTTCAATTTTTGGAGAACTGACAGACTCGAAATTAGACTTAGACAAATTTGACGGAACGTTGTAAGATAAAAAAGTTTTTGACTTGGATTGAAATCTTTGTGGTGACGGTTTTGGTTCATCAAGACTTTTTTTTTGTACATTAATTTTATACGGATTAGGAGTCTTTGTATATATATCTGCTTCGTCACCTTTTTCTGTCATCTTTTTATGTATAATTTGTTTTTTATAAATCTTCTGCCCAAATTAAAAAATGTCGATAATTTACAAAAAAACAATCAATCCAAAACTTTAAAAATCGTTACTATTTGATAATTACATTAACATAACAAAAATCCACAAACTACAAAACAAACCAGTAACTATCGACTCGCGATTGCGGGTTATTGACTCACGAGACATTGTGGATTGTATCGACGAAAGAACGCGAAAAACCTCAAGTTTTTCGAATGGAATAAGTTCTTTCGAATTCGCTTTTTCTTAGCTGTAAGCTTGGCTAAGTTGCTGGATACAAAAGAAATGTCTCGGCGTTCGGGATGTTTCTGAGCGAAATAACCGTCGTGGAAACGACAAAACAGACGAGGTGAAACATGAACGAGAACACAACAACCCATCCAACGAGCGAAGTTATCGACATGACGGAGGCTGGCATTAAGTTCTTCGTGTCGGGAAGTGCTGAGACTGTGGACTCGACAATCAGTCTCGGGTGGTGCATTCACAAGAGCATCCTTGAACAACTGAAGGAAAAGGGTGAGGGGAACCCCCTCTTACTAATCTCTGTCACGAGCATCTCTCAGAGAGGATGCGAAGAAGAAGTCACCCGAAAACTTGTTCCTCTCGGGCAAGCGATAGAATTCATTCAGTTCCGGCGACCGGGCGAACACGAAATCATGGGAACGGTGGTCTACAAATACCACAGGAGTTGCGAGGGCAGCACTCTATCTGCTCGAGAGCACTTTCTCGGAACCTATAGTTATCGAGTAGGCAATTTCAAAAACAGGGTTATCACACACCGTTGCAAGGACAATGAGGACAGGCGGTACTTCGATTTTAGATATTACAACGGTTACCAGATAGGGATGGGTCGCCTGAGTGTTCAGGTCGACAAGGAATTCTTTGCCAAAGAACCGCCGGCATGGCTCAACTGGTGGGGAAATCTTTGGTATCGCTATAAACCGATTGACCAGTGTGACTTCAGAAAGCGACTCATTCACGCTTTCACATGGAAGCCGTTCGCATTCGC
This sequence comes from Candidatus Pacearchaeota archaeon, assembly GCA_041649045.1. GTDB lineage: Archaea > Nanobdellota > Nanobdellia > Pacearchaeales > GW2011-AR1 > JAGVXH01. The sequence continues at coordinate 265,717 of JBAZNV010000001.1, read as the reverse complement.
CGTCTGGTTCATCGTCAAGGAATTGTCCGTTCTTCTCGCCGCAGCACTTCTTCTTCTCGCTGGGTGCAGAGGAATAAGTCTTAAGCCCTGTAGGCATCCTCTCAATTATAAGGCTGAGTGGTTATGGGGAGATGTCAACTTTATCTTTTTCAACTTAGACCGCCCGTACCTTGCTCCCCTATGTCCCATGATATACCTTGTCTTCTTCTTGCTCTTTTACCTAACCCTCGGTAATAAGGGTGTGGGATTAAGCGCCCTCTATTCTCTCGTAATTTGCGGCGGGATAGCTTTGGCAATCTTGGTCGCAGCGATAATGCTGATCAAGATGGGTGTCTCGGATGATTTCATTCTACATCCAATCACCACGATAAAAACGTCCGCAAAAAAACAAAAGAAACTGGAAAGAGAGATGGCATTGACTGCAATATATGACGACATAACCTCAACCGTGTGTTGCAGTCAAAGCGACAGAGACTTTGCTCATCCAACCTTGCAGAATCTCCCGCCGAAGAAAAAGACGCTACATCTCCGGTTCTGGAATCTCAAGGCAAAGGTGTGCAAACCTTTCGCCGATAAATCCTGAGATGTGCTGAAATCACAATTAAAAATGTGCGTTAAAGAAAGGGCGAGGTGTAAGATGAGACGAAAAGGGTTTGCGTGGTTTGAGATTGTAATCGTTGCCGTAATCCTTGCGATTTTGGCAATGATTACAATCCCGCAGTTTCAGAATGCGGTACGAGAAGGAAAAGAACATCAAGCTCAGTACGAGCAACTCACTGAAATGGCATCCAGACTCAACGACTCGGTCGCAAAGAATCCCGCACTCGAGGACAAGATTGTCGAGAAACTCGCAGGCAACTCGACAACTCGACTTCATATTGTCATCGAGAATAAGAAGGTAGTGGAACCCGGGGTAATGCAGAAACTCGTAATCTCCGTTGTTCGGGGAGATGGGTCGAAGTGGGAAATCTCTCAGGATAGACTTAAGAAGCTTCACGCCCTGATTTCAGAATGAGAGACCCACCCCGATTGTGGCTATTCGATCGGTTGTTCATGAAACATCGACCACTTCACTCGGAACGTCTCGCTAACACAGGGGGCGTTCCTTTTTTTTGGACTATGCCCACGTTTTCCAGAAAATTTTATTAACAGTGAATTATTCCAAGAAATCTATATAATTTCACCGAAGCCGATGAGCCTCCAATGTCCGTTTAAATTTCTTGCGATACCGATAGAATCCCCTTTTAATGGAACCACAGGAATTTTTAGTGTTAATTCGGCAACTTTATCTTTTGTTTTCACAACTTGTCCGACAGTAATTGATGTATTAAGACTTAGCATTAAAAGTTCATTCGGCTTGAAATCTGCAACGGTTTCGTTTGCACCACTTCCAAAAACTTTTTCGAAAAGCGAATATTTAATTGATATTTTTTCAGTAATTTCGGGTAAGTCCCCCACGATGGAAGCAACACTGCCGGATAAACCATCAGCTTTTGTTAACGATGTATCAAGTTCTGTTTCAATCGCAAGACTTCCTCCTGGAGTTGCTTCATTAATTTGGAAATTCCCCCTATGGATAGAAATTATTTTCGAAATTATCGTTTTATAATGAACCTGATTTTGTTTCTTATAAGAATAGCCCGGCTTTATCTCTATAATATCCCCAACTTTTAATTTCCCTTGCTTTAATGCTCCGCCTAAAACTCCACCATGCAAATCCCCTATATTAGTTCCGGGTTTATTTATATCAAAACTTCTTGCCACCAAAAAAATCGGTTCGGCATCAATATTTTTATCTTTTATTTTTATTTTGCAAAGTTCCTGAAGAATTTTATCAAGATTAATTTCTTGCTGTGCTGAAATAGGGATTATCGGCGAATTTTCTGCGACCGTACCTTTTACAAATTCTTTAATTTTTTTATAATTTTCCATCGCTTGTTCTTTTGAAACAACATCAATTTTATTTTGAACAATAATTATATTATCAATTTTTTTAGCCTTAAGTGCAACAAGGTGTTCTGACGTCTGAGGCTTTATGCCTTCGTCTGCCGCAATAACCAAAATTGCTGCGTCCATAATCGCTGCGCCCGAAAGCATCGTAGCCATAAGCATCTCGTGACCCGGTGCATCTACAAAAGTAACGTATCTTATTGGTTTCCCCTTGGAATCTTTTTTTGTCGTCAAAATCCCTTCGTCGTCGTAAATAATTGCATCAGCATACCCTAATTTGATCGTGATCCCTCTCTTTAATTCTTCTGAATGCGTGTCCGCCCACTTGCCGGAAAGTTTCTGTAAAAGAGTAGTTTTGCCATGGTCTATATGCCCAACTATTCCTACATTTATTGTGTCAAGCTTCGAGATATCCATTAATAATTTGAGACAAATGGGTTTAAAAGATTGTTGATAAATTACTCTTCTTTCTCTGAATCGCTTTCTTCGATATTCTCGTTATTGAATAGCCTGTAAACAAATTCAGCAACTCTCATTATTACTTCCACGGCGGCTATGAAAAGTAAAAAATATATAATATCATTAAAAAGCAAGGGAACATCGTGAAACTTCGACAATAATTTGGCAACATTGAAAAATCCTAAGTCGGTAATCGCTATTGCAAGAAAAGTGATCGGAACAATTTTTGCAAGTTCCACAGATATTCTTTCATTAAAATAAGACGTTACTCTTACTGATGCAACAAAAGCAGCCGTGATTAAAAGGATTGTTCCCGTCGGAATTCCTTCTGCAAGAAACAGGATTAATACTGAAAGTATTGCGAACCAAAAAAATGTCAGGATAGGCAGAAGAAATAAATATTCCAAAAAATAAAAAACTACTGCAACGAACTTAGCGAGTGCCGGGCTTCCATACTGATTATACTGACTTAGATTTAGTTCGAGAATATTTTTTTTCGCAAGAAAACGATAAAAATAATAAACGAAAAGTGAATAAATAACGATGACAGTTGTAAAAAAAAGCAACAAAAAAGCAAGATTAATTTCCGTATTAAAAGTTGTTATGTTTTGAAATAAATCTGTCACCTCTACCATAAAATAATATGAACGAAAGAGTTTTTAAAGATTGGGTTTATTCAATTTTTTCTTCTTTCTTCACGACTAACTCGTCAAATTTTTTAGGACCTTCTTTTACAACTTTCGTGTTTATCTGAACTGTATCCGCAGATATTTCTTTTCCCCTTACTGTTTTTCTAAGCCTTAGCCCCTGGGGCTTTTTGTTTACTTTTTTAAGTCCCTTTGGCTTTTTGTGCATACCTCTGCCATATCCTATCAAAATTTTTTTTAATCTTGGACCTTCAATCTCTGGAATTCCTGCAAAACCTGCTTTATCCGAAGTTCCTGTTATTTCAAGTTGGTAACCAGCAAATTCTTCCGAAATTTCAGAACCATTTACTTTTTCACCAATTGACATTCCGATTAAGTTCTCACTATCTTTCTCTATTTTGAAAGTCTTTCCGTTACTTGAAACATTTATTTTAAATACCATAACAACTTGTAATTTTTTGGGTTTAAAAAGTTAATGAAATATGATGATGTTAAGAATTCGTGGCTCGAATATTCGTGTTAAGAAGCGTGGCTTATATGAGACATATTTTATTTCAAATCTTTTAAAGCAAGAGGTTGAATTTATTATTGAAGCACCAGAAAAAGATGTTTGCCCTTATTGTTCTTCCGAGAAGATTTTTAAGAGAGGAGTTAGAAAAACAAAATTCGGCGATAAACAACTTTATTGCTGTAAGGATTGTAAGAAAAGATTTGTTTTAGAACCGATTAAAAATATAAAAGGAAATTCTAAACTTGTCTGTTTAGCGATGGATTGTTATTATAAAGGATTGAGTTATCGAGATATTTCAGACCAATTCAAACAATTTTACGGATTAAAAATTTCTCACGTTGCTATAAGAAATTGGATTTTAAAATTCTCGAAGATAACCGAAGAATATACAAAAACCTTAACTCCTAAAACTTGCGGAACGTGGAACGCTGACGAAACAATGGTAAGAACCAAGAAAGGAAATAGAAAAGTTGGCGTAGATTATGAATATGTTTGGAATGTCTTAGATAATAAAAGTAAGTTTCTTTTAGCGTCGGAATGTTCTGGACATTCAAGAAAAAGCACAGACGCACAAAAAGTTTTCAAAGAAGCGTGTGATGTTAATAAAAAAATGCCAAATAAAATTATTACCGATAAATACAGAGGTTATGAAGATGGAGTTAGAAAAACTTTCAGAAATTGGGGAAATGAAAGAAAAGTAAAACACGTTTCAATTTTAGGGAGAAGACACGAAGTAAATAATAATGCAGTGGAAAACCATCACACGCACCAAAAAGAATTTCAGAAAGTAAGGCGAGGTATAAACGAAGTTCAAACTTACGCAGATGGATTTAAAGTATTTCATAACTTCGTAAGAAAAGGAGTTAAGGATAAATTAACACCAGCGGAAAGGTGTGGACTTGAAATAAATGGAAACAGATGGAACTCACTTTTGACGAATGCAGTTAGACAAAAAGCCACGAACTTAACACGAGAACAAAATTTGGAGATAAGCCACTAATAATTAACAGAACCGTGAAATATTGTCATACAGTTTGTTAATTTTCTCAAAACATTTTTAAAGTACATTTGTTTGTAGTTTTTATGAATAAATTCATAGAACTTTTAATCGGGTTGGTTCTCCTTATAGTTCCAATCTACGCATGGATAACAAATTTCTGGTCGGTTGGAAGCGCTGCAACAGCTTTTTTCAAAGGCGGTCTTGTATGGCTTTTAATTTTGATTGGTGCAGTTTTTATCCTTATTGGAATCAGTGATTTGAAAGGGTAAGCATTTAAATTCTAAAATATCCTTTTGTACATGGATAGCTTATGCATTAAATGTAAAGGCAAAGGATATTGCGGGAAACCATGTAAAATTTTAAATAAATTCATGGATAGCGCTCCAAAACCAAAATTACATTTTTCAGGAAAAAGCGCGCCTGAAATTTTTGTTGGAAGAGTTGGTTATCCTTTTGTAAATTCTGGAATTCTTGCGCCGAGCGACAACGACTTGATTAGCAACTTTCCTACTGCCGAAGAATGGTCAAAAAATAATTTTTCGATAGAGAACGTATTAAGGTTGCGGGGACAATTGATTTACGGAAGAGGACAATCTCACATCAAAGCCGAAAGCAGCCTCAGGCAAGTCACTCAAGAATTGGCACTTTCGTCAAGCCCCGTCAAGACGGAAATTTTTTTAAAGAAAAAACCAAAAATTGAAATTAATATAGACTCTGTTTTTAGCCCGATGATGAATCCGGCCCCGATTAAAAAAGCAATTTTAGAAGAGAACCCCAAAGTTCATAAAAAAGTAGATTACCTGACTTCGGACTACGACGTAAAAACTGTCGACGCGATAAGAGAATTAAGTTCTATTATTTCTGTTGATCATTTGCAAAAACTTCTTTCAGCCGGACTTTTGGGAGTCAAAACATCAAGAAAAATGGTCCCGACAAGATGGTCAATCACCGCAACCGACGACACAATTTCAAAGCAACTTTTGGAAAAAATCAGATATCACCCTGAAGTTGACGAAATAACTTTATTCTCTGGAAATTTTGTCGGGAATTATATTGAAATATTATTATTGCCGGGAAAGTTTTCGTTCGAAGTTTTGGAATCATGGATTTCTGGAAATCTTTACACCGAAGAAAAAACCGTGATCGCACAAGACTACGAAAATTTTTTTGGAAGAAAAACTTACGCCGAAAATGTTACTGGTGGTTACTATGCAATACGGCTTCCCGTCACAGAATATCTTGAAAAAATAAAAAAACAGGCGACAATCTTAGTTTTTAGGGAAATTCGTCCGGAATACTACGCCCCGCTTGGCGTCGGCATCGTTCGCGAATGCACAAGACGAGCTTTGTCAAACCAGCCAAAAAAATTTCCAACCATCGACCACGCACTAACAGATATGCAAACAAGACTTCAAAATTCTATCCAGACAATCAAGGATAAATCTTGGATATTAAATAACTACGGAAAACAAAAAAGTTTAAAAGATTGGTGGTGATTATTGTTTAAATTAAAATACGAACTTTTTATTATATCATAAACACAAAATAATCTTTTTGTTTTCATAACATTATTCAACATCGTTTTTACTTTTTCCCTACTCTCTCCACTGTCTTATCGACAATTTCCAATAATTTTTTTTGATTTATATTATATTTCTTTAAATTTTTTCTATAAAAATCTAAATTCCCCATAAAGTTTATCACCGCTTTCCCACTTAATTCCTCAACGAAATCGCCAAATCCGGATTTTCTCAACAACAACGCATTAAACATCTGTTCAAAATGTCCCCTTATCGGAATTGCAAGGTACGGCTTTTTCAAATACAGAGCTTCACTTATCAAGCTGAACCCAGACGTGGCGATTATAAATTTGCAATTCCCCAAATCTTTTTCAAAATTCTCTCGCGTCTTAAATTCTAAATTCCCGTCTTTCTTTTTTATATTAAAACCATAAACGACAAACTTCTCTTTGATATTTTTTAATTCACTTAGAAAATTTTCATCACCTCTTGAAATATAAACTAAAATTTTATTACCATACTTCGGTTTTAATTTTATGATTTCCTCTCTGACAATCGGAGAAATAATAATGGTGTTCTTTTTTTTCAAAGGTAATTTCGCAAAAGAACTTATAATAAAAACATCAGCCTTTTTGACGATGCTTTTAATTACCTGTTTTGAAATAACGTAATCTTTGAAAAATCTTATTGGGAATTTAATTTTTAAATTTGTTATCGCATGCTGATTATCTATACTGACCAAAGGAATTTTATACCACTTGCTCAAAATCGAAACAATCGCTTCCATATCTGAAATACACAAATCTGGATGAAAACTTTTTATTAAACCAGAAAAATTTTTTCTTTTCATTATATTTTTTGAAATTATTTTTATATTTTGTTTTAAAGTTTTTATTTTTTTTATTTTTCCTCCTTCAAATACAATCTCGAGCCCATCAATTTTTATGCAATCGAAATCGTTCTTTAATTTTTCATATCCATCGCCATAAGTTAAAATTTTTATTTTATGTCCTTTTTTTCTTAGATAGTTAGCTATTAATAACGCCCTGGAAGCATGTCCGAATCCGACTCCTGATACACCATACAAAATATTCATTTTAATTTACAAACATTATAAGCAATCCTTCTATTATTGCCGCAATAAGAAGCAACGGGATAATCACAAAAATAAAAAACCTTAAACCCTCTCGATAGTTATAACTTAAATTTATTTTTTCATGCTTAAAAATTTGATTAGTGCCGATTTTTATTCCGATTCCCGTAGCCAGAAAAACTGCAAAAAGTTCAAAAATCCCGTGCGGAAGTATTTTCCAAAAAGCAAGCAATCCCTGTTGCATTATAACTTTATTCCCGACGAAACCAAGCACATAGCCATTTAAAACTAATATAAAAAGCGGGAAAATCCCCAAGCCAATCCCCAAAATAAAAGCAGTTATCGCAGAACGCGCATTATTGGAAAAAATAAAAATAATAAGTTCACACAAACTTTTCCCTTCTATTGAAATTGTAATCCTCGAAAGCAAGCTTATAATTTCCTCTGTAAAAAAAATCGGGAAAATTAATCCCACTACTGCAAATAAAATAAAAATGCCAACAGAAAAAAGAAAAAACCATCTAAGTTTTTTGAAAAATTCATAAGCTTTTCTATACGGTTTACCCTCTAATAAAAAATAAAAAAAACCGGCAAAATACAATACTATCCAACCAAAACCAAGCCCGAAAAACGTCGGAATTAAATTCAAAAAACCTAATAAAATTAAAATAAACGCAAAAAATAAAAACACTTTCAAAAATTTATTTTTATATTCCTTCCTTTTTTTCATTTTTTAATAAAGAAAAATTTGCTTTTATATTTATTGATACTATCAATCTGATAAAATTTTTTTTGTTTCCTCGTTGAATTCTTCAATTACTTGCGCGTATTCACCAAGTTGTTCCATATTTATCACGGTTGTTTTGGTCGGTTCAATAATTTTTAAATTTACATTCTTTCGAAATTCGCCCTCACGTGTTTTATTCAAGTCAGGAATTCTCTTGAAAAAGATATACATTGGTATGACATTCTGGATTTTAACAAATTTTTTAAAATAAGTTTTCATGAATTCTATTCGTTGTTTGGGACTTTGTGGAAGATGCGGTATTTTTTCTTTTTCGACGTAATGAATAATCAGCGTGTCAAAACTAATCTCAAGAAGATTTTTCCATCTCGCTATTAAATTTAAAATTACATCGCAGGTTTTCGTATACTTAAGGCTGACGTATAAAAGATGATCAGCGCTAGTTTTTTCTTTAATAATATCTTCAGTTGTCATAATAACTACACTTTTATGTAAAAAATTTAACGTTTCCACTCTTTTTATAGTTGTCGGAAAATTTTTCAAATTGTGAAATTGTTTTTTTAAGTGATTTAATTAATTCCCTAAGTCTCTCGATTGTCAAGATTCTATATTCTTTCCCGATTAAAAGTATAATATTTTCTTCCTTTTGATATTCAATCGGCGAAGTTTTTCTCGCTTTTTCGATTTCAAGAATTCTAAAAAGATTTTTTTGAGTCTCTATATCGAGATATTTTGAGGAAATTCTTTTAAAATTTTCGATGTTCCTCCCAATGTTCCTCCCAAAAATTTTCAGGAAAATTAAATAAGCGCTTATAATGAAAGAAACTGACTTGGCCGACTCATTTATTATTCCTATTATAATTCGTTTATCTTTAAACTCTTCATAATTTTTAAGCATTCTTTCAACGATTGAAAAATGATATTTTGCCCTGTAAAAAAATTCTAAATGTTTCATATAATTTTAAAATAAAAAGGTATATAGAGATTATTGTGATTAATTAACTAAAAATTTCTTCTTTCACGTGCATGATTTTTTCTTTGATTTTTTCTTCGACTTCTTTTATCTCACCAACAATCCCTTTCTCGTTTTCAATTTTTAAAACTAATTCTGAAATTTCTTTGGCGTCATCAATATCCACTGAAATGGAATCAACTCCCTGTTTTACGAGATATTCAATCATTTCTTTTCTCAAGGTCGTTATCCCGCAAATTGAAGTTTCAACCTTGTGCTGCCTGCATTCTCTTATTACTCTGGAAATCTGTTTTAATACTGCCCAATTCATTTCGTTATACAAATGCTGAACATCTTCATTCCCGCGATCAAGAGCAAGAGTATACTGAGTTAAGTTGCTCACTCCTATCGAAACAAAATCGATTCCTTCTTCGCATATATCCTTGATAATCACTGTTGAAGCCGGAGTTTCAATCATTAATCCGAGCCCGACTTTGTTCATTTCCATTTCTTTGAAAATTTTTTTTATTTCTTTTAGTTCTTCAACTAAAATAATTCCGGGGAATATAACGCCAAACTTATGCCCGTTATCCGCAAGTTCTTTTATTGCGCTAAGCTCTGTCTTTAAAATTCCTAAATGTCGAAGCGAAAATCTTATCCCATGATTCCCAAGCATTGGATTTCTTTCTATGTTTTTTGGCGTTCCTTCCAAAATCGTATATTCATCGCTTTTCATGTCAGTTATTCTTACCCAGATTGGTTTGCCAATGAAAGTATCCGCGATTTTTTTAAGACCAGTTTTTAATAATTTTTTGTAGTCATCAAGCCTATTTTCTCTTTCGTAAACAAGAGGATGTTTCCCTCCCGTTGCTACTAAACCTTCAAGCCGTACAAGCCCAATCCCATCCGAATTAGTTTTGGCTGCCCTTTCTGCAAATTGCGGCAAATTTATTGTTACTTTGATTTTTGTTTTTGTCTGGACAATCGGCAAAATTTCTGCTTTTTTATTCTGGGCTTTTCCTGCATAAACCTTACCACTAAATCCATCAACTGTAACTTCTTGACCATCCTCTAAAACACCTACACAATTTTCTGCTCCAAAAACTGCAGGAATTTTTAATTCTCTCGAAATTATCGCGGTTCTGGAAGCTGTCCCGCCTTCAGCAATTATAATTCCCGCAACTTTTTTCATCACGACTACCATATCCGGATTTATTATTGATGTAACTAAAATATCACCTTCCTTCACTTTTACGAAATCCTCAACAGATTTTATAGTTTTAACATTACCAGAAACAACCCCGCCTGAAACAGCCATTCCTTCAGTTAAAACCTGCCCATCCAATTCCTGTTCTTCTTTGTTTTCTTTTAAAATTGTAATTGGGCGCGTTTGCAAAATAAAAATTTCATCATTTTCAATAGCAAACTCTACACTCTGAGAATTTTGAAAATGTTCTTCAAGTTTTATCACATAATCAGCAAGCTGTTTTATTTCGTACGTTTTTAAAACTCTCTGACTGTTTTTTTCTTCTGTTAGTTGAACAGTTTTTGTCAAACCTCCGGAAGTTCTGATAATCGCAAATTTTTTATCTGAAATTGTTTCATGCAATAGTTCAAGTTCGCGTGTTACCGAATATTGATCCGGTGTAATCTTCCCCGAAGTCAATCCTTCGCCCTGCCCGAAAACAGCTTCAATTAAAATTTCACCATTGTTTTTTACAGGATGTCTCGAAAAAACAACCCCCGATTTGTCAGAATTTACCATTTTCTGAACTATTACTGCTGTTCCTGCAAAATTTTCAAAACCTCTTTTTTGTCTATAGTAGATTGAACGAGCTGTAAAAACTGAAGCAAAACATCCTTTTACTTTTTCTATTAATTCATTATTCCCTTTAACATTTATAAAAGAATCTTGTTGGCCCGCAAAACTTGAAGTTTCATCCGCTATCACAGACGAACGAACCGAAACAAAAACCGATTCCCTTGCACATTTTAAAATTGACAAAGCGCCCGGCGAATTCGCCAAATCGTTATAGTCAACGTTAAACTGGTCATACGCCTCAATAATTTCCTCCTTTAATTTAGACGGAACTTCGGTACCCAAAAAAATTTCCTGAATTTCTTTTGTTTTCTTAAACAAATCTTCTGTTTCGTCTACATTAACCTTGTTCAAAATTGTTTTAATTTTATCTTCTATTTTAGTTTCTTTTAAAAAATAATTGAACGCATCAATCGTAATCACAAACGCCGAAGGAACTGGAAATTTTAAATTATACATTTCGCCAAGATTTGCACCTTTACTGCCCGCAATACCCGCGTCTTTTTGAGAAAGATTTGAAAGCCACTTGATAAAATCACCCATCTTTTTAACAGTAGATTCAAATTTATATATTTTCCGCTTGGAAAACCTAAGCATAGACCAAAAAAAAGACGATGCCAACCGAGTGTAGAATATTGTTCCTTTCCAGTTTAAAAAGACAGGGGGTTCGCCACGGTCACAGATGCAACCCCGAAACCCCCTGTCAATGAGTCATCTCACCAGCAGAAATCGAAGGGAACTATCCTTCAACTCTGGTGGGATGATACTCCTTCCTCCTCTCCTTGCCCCAGCACTCTGTCCTCCTTCCTTTCCCTTTACTCCACCTGCTGTAGAGATCGGTTTTGAAGCAACCTCTACAGCCCTTTCTTCTTCATCACTTCTTCTCTTCATAATCGTGAATCCTTTCACTTATGCCGCCGTCGAAGTGTTTACAGGAAGCGCCCCTGAACGATTGTCAAGACCTAACATCTTCCTGGCCCAAGGAGGAATTGTGAGATTGGCAGATGTCGCCCTTTCCGCACCGGCGATAATCTTTTCTAGGAATTCACCGTGAGTTCCCTGGGTCGTACCCTCCATAGCTACCCAAAACCTTCTGTTGTCAATACTCACTCTTTTGCTCTTCGGAGAGACAACCCCTCCTACCCGCTTCCCATCTACATGGCGCACCTCTTTGTAGGCCATACAACTTTCCCCTTACCTTGTCAACTTTATTTCTTCAACTCACGTCCTTTTTCGTTGCCACATACTGCGGGGTTGACCTTCCGCCTCCTTTCCCCCTCTCCCACGCTTTTATCATCATTAGAAACATCCTCGTTTAGTAACAGGGGTGTTCGATTGGATTCACTCCTTGATTCACTCCTTTCGTATCCTTCTCTTTGTCTTTCGGACCTTTTTCCTCCGGTCGAACATCTATTACCGCCACCGGAACTGGCATTGGTTCTTTCACGACGCTCTACTCCTTTCGTACTTCCCTTCCCAGGGGGCTCGCGCAGATCCAACCGGAAAGCTGGGTGTCCTTTCCTCGAATCCTTTCGCGCGAGCCCCCTCTCAGCACACAAAGCGAGCATTTTCATTGAAAAGAACCCGGGCATCCCTTGAGGGAGGGGGGAGGAAAAGCGAGATCGGGATGCCCGGACTTGTGTGACAAGTATCTGTTTGTTACCTCCAACCCTTGCACCTCAGTAATGTGGGCATAAGCCCCACCATGCCCATCATTACTACGACTCCTATCCCCGACCAAAACGGAATGGGCCGAGAAGAAAACACACTCTCAAGCCCAATCACTACCATCGAAATAACTACCGCCAATGTCGCCTTCATTTTTCTCCCTTTCACTCAAAGCCAGTTATTCCGTCAAGAAACACCCCGAACACCAGAGTATTTCTTTATGTCGACACAGCCCAGACTAAGAAAATCTTGCAATCGGGAAACCTTTTTCATGCGAAATTTTTGTTTTTTCGCAGGTTTTCCGTCGAATCCACAGTTTCTTGTGCATCAAATACTAGCAGAGCTAGTAGTATTCTTGCGTTAACTCGTCGTAGCGAATTCTGTTGTTTTGTTTATTTTGTTGAGTAGGATTTTTATTTAGTCTCATAAGTTTTTTCCAGCCTTTTTCATATTTTAATTCTTCAATTTTTATCAGATTTTTCTGTTCAAGTTCATTTTTAACCTTTGTGCCTTTTCTTGCAGACAGCCCTAACTTTTGATATACCTCAACTGTACTAAGTTCATGCTTTGGATTTTCTCTTAAAAAATCAATTAATTTTTGTTGATCTGGATTTAATTGCTGAGGTTCCGATATTTCTTCTTGTCTAATTGGAATCTCATTATTATTTTTTTCAAGTGACAACTGTCTTTCAAAAACCCTATTTATAACAGCAATAATATCAGAAGTCGTATACTTCCCTTGAGATTTGCTTTGTTCAAGAATTTTTTCTATCTCTTTAAGTTCAATGCCTGCATCCAAATTTTCAACAATCCAGTTGTACAGGATTTCTCTCACTGACTTTTCACGCTGAACGTCTACTGGGTTTTCAATTTTTTCATCAAATTCGGGATCAACTTTTTTTTCATAATCCTGATTCATGACCATAGCCTGCATCCTACCCTTGATATCCTCATCATTAACTTGTATGTTTCGAATTTCTGCATATGGAACTTCAATTAAAAATGGCTGCGGATGTCTTTCTGAAAGTTTCACAATCGCGCTTCCAACGGGAAGTTCAGAAAAATAATGTTTTTTTTCTTTCAACTGCATGAGTTCGCTTACATCGTAAATATCCTGAGGAAGCTGTTGCTGAAATGCTATATGACAAGCGCTATTCCCCTTGACAGTGTCGGAAATTTTCGAGATATGCTGATCAAGACAAATTAAACCTGTTCCGTATTCTCTCATTTCTCTATATATCATATCGGTAACAGATTCTAAGGCAAAGTTTGTCGGTTTTTTTAAAAAAATATTATGCGCTTCATCTACGATAATTGCATGGTCAAACCCATAACTCGCTTGATTTTGTCTGGCCTTTTTCAACTTGTAAATATATGTCAATACAAATTCACAAAAAAACTTTTTTTCTATGTTTCCCAGAGCGTTAAGCTCCAAAATAACTTTTTTTGAAAGCAAATCCTCAACGGAAAAACTATCGTTTCCTTTATAATTTACCACTTTCCCAAATTCTCCAAATGTCATTATCGTCGCTATTCTCAAAGCTGATTCAAGCCATCCCGACTCCCTACCCTGCTTGCACTCATCCATTTTTTGTTCCAATCTCCATTTTATATGATTCCACGTCGGATAATTTTCGGAACCATTGTAGATTCCCCATTCCTTGAAAGATTCGTCCAGCGTCTCAAGAATTACTTTATGTACTCCAAAAGAAGCATTGAACCCTTCTGTTAATAAATCTGAAATCACATTTATCCATTCTTTTGGGGCAACGCCCTTTGGAGGTTCGTTTATATTTGTTTTAAATAAATTACTAACTTTTTCTTCTCCAACTGTGAAGAGCATGGTCGATGAATCTGCTGAAATCAAAGGCCTAAAAGATTTTTTCCAATCAAAAATAAGAAAAGGTTTGTTATGTTTGATTAGAGATTCTATTATTTTAAATGCAAAAGTTGTTTTACCAGAACCGGACATTCCTGTAATACAAACGTGTCTTGGCCAATCCTGTTCTCTAAGTTTAAACGGGAAAAGTTTCCTTTTCGCGTATACCACAGTTGCAAGATTATAATCTCCGTCTATTGCATTTTCAAGCGGAGGTTCAAGCAAAACTCCTTTATCAAGCAACAAATTCAAATTTTTTTGGAAAAGAGCACTAAGTAAATGCAAGATTTCTTCTTTCTCTTCCTTGCTATCTGCAATGGTATACCGAAAATAAATCTCGTCAACTTTTTTCCCATAGACTGGTCTAAGCTTGTTGCAAATTTCTTCAACTGTTAGTGGTTTATCAAGTGTCATATTATTCCTCACTTGGAAATTTTCCATTCAAATACTTCTCTATGGTCGATACCAAATCATTTCCAATCTTACAAATTTTTTCGAAAGTTTCGTCTGTTTTCTTATTTCTTTCTCCATTTTGATATTGTTCCCTAATCTGCTTTAGTCCTGCTTCCACAGTATCTTTCAATCCCCCCAAAGTACTAATTGGGACATCTTCGCCTCCAGCTAACTTATCTGTTAAATCGTTTGACAAAGCACAAATACTTTCGTATGAACCCCAAATCGAGTCTGGCATATCTGTTCTCCGCCAATCTTCGACTCTAATTAACCCGACATCTCTAACCACAACAAATCGCCCCTGATCATTTTCTATCATTTTAACCTTCCAAAATTTTCTTTAGTTCTTCGGCACGCCCTTCCTTTTCAAAAAGTTCTTTTTCCCTGTCACGAAGCTCCTTTTTTAAAAGTGCGATATCTCTCCAGCAACCGATTTTTTCATTAAGCTGCGTCTCCGATATGTCAATTTGTTTTTTACGAAGTTCTGCTCTTTCACGCGCAAATTCGGAATCATCCTCGCCCTTTGGAGCCCCTTCTAAAAGAAAATTATTAATATCTCGCTTCATCTTCTCTCCTTCCTTGATAAAAGCCTCGCTTAAACTTTGTCTCTCTGAAATCAACTCCTCAATCTCTCCAACTATATCCTTAAGAGAATCAAGTTTTGCCTTACCAACAGAACTAAAATCATCAGAAGTCTTCCAAATATTAGGGTATTTCGCACCTATTCCGTTCCCAAGTGAATTTTCCATGGAAAACCTACAAAATTAAAGTTTATAAATCTTTGCCCTGTTATTACTATGTAGTTGAACAATTCATTCCATCACTAAAATTTCTCTTGAGATAAATTGTTCCGGTCTTGATTCCAAAATTGGTCCAGAAATAATTCTTAATCCGCTTTCATTCGCAATCATTTTTTCATCAGGCTTAAAATTTCTTATCACTGGAAAAGTAATCGCAATTTTCGCCCCATGTTTTTTTATTCGTGAAAGTCGCCTTAAAATTGGTATTATTCTGTCTTCAAATTTCACCATTATTTCCTTCGCCTCTTTATCTGAAGGTTTTTTCTTGAAAAGTTCTCCAAGCGGTGTTTCTGTCGCAACGCCATCAAATTGCATGTCTGGAGCGCTGTTGGAATTCGAATTAATCAAAGTATACCGAGATTTTATTTCAAAATTTTGTTTCAACCATTCAATATTTTTTTTGGCATTTTCTATTGCCGCCCTATCATTGTCAATGCCTGTCACATTTATTCCCTTGATTAATGATTCAATCACTATGCCCCCAATACCGCAGAACGGGTCGACCAAATGTTGTCCCGCCCTCACACCAGATAAATTAATCAAAATTTTTGCGAGTCGCGGGGAAATGGCAAATTCTTCCCTCCTGACAGGTTTCCCCATATCTCTTTTTTTAATTTCAAGATAACTATATTCTTTATTAATCTCGCCAAAATAAACTATGCCCTTTATATCGTGAAGAAACAAAGTATAATCCGCCCTTGCCAAACCGAAATCATCTCCATCTTGAAATCTTATTTTTTTCCTTCCATGTTTAAGAACGGCCTTCTTTTTCTCCGACTTAAATTTCTCCTGCAAAATTTCATATTCCCCGTTCCCTAAAATTGAATAACTAAATTTATCTGACGGAATTATTTCATTCGTATCTAAAAATTTTCTAAACTCATCATTCTTGCCTTCAAAAATAATTTTCCCCGATTTTATAGTCCCGCCGAGCTCCTGAATATTAACCTCATTCAAAACCTCAACTAAAAGAAAATTTTCATCAAAAAAAACTTCTTTATAATTTTCTCTCGCCATAATATAAGAAACAATTTCTTCCCGCGAAAGTTTCGGATTCCTGCCTAAAATAAAAATTTGTTTCATGAAAAAGTAAAGAAAATTTGGTTTATAAAATGATGGAACAAAGTTTATAATGTGACTTTACTTTAAATTAAAATGACAAAACAAAAATGGAGAAAATATGAGCCAGAAGGAAGAGATATAAAAAATGATGTAAAAATGAACTTAAGAACCATGACCTCTCCCGCCGCGAATCTCTTAGGTATGGGGAAAGGTCTTTCTCGTGTACAAATTGACGATTATGGAGATGACAAATATATTATGGAAGTGGGTGAAGAAAAAGTAGAGGTTATTGCACGAGAAGAAGGACAGCGAAGATATACTGAAGGAGTTTTCGACACAATAAATTCCGGAATATTTTTATTTGTAACTGAAGAAAACTTTAGAAATGCCGAATCAAAATTAATTGAAATTTTTATGTAATATTATTCAAAACATAGGAAGATAACTTCTATTTCCTAAAAGTTTCAGAATGTATACTGCACGGCAATCTTGATTTTACGGCACCAATAAGCCTTCTTGCCTCAGCTTCCGCCTTGGGTGTTTTTATGCCAACAATGAAAATAACTTGATTTGGTTGTACTAACGCAGCTCTACCAATGGATTTCCCAAATGAAAGGCTCATACCGGTCTGCATACGATCAGCCCCCGCACCTGTAAGCATTTTATTTTCTCTAAGAATGTGATGCGGATAAATTTTAACTTCAAGATAAAATTCCTTCCCCACATTTGATTGCAAAAATCTATTAAGATACTGACGAGCCGCTTCTATAGAATTATCTCTTATCTGAACCCTTTCCTTCGAAGAAACATAAATCACAATTGGATACTTGTTGGCATCAAATCCTTTGATATCGCCCATTTTAAATTTTACAATTTTTGAATTTGGAACCGTTTTTATATAAGATTTGGAGGTTTTTTTAGACTTACGAGTATATGGACGCGCGTATTTCTTTGTATATGCTGCACCTTTTCTTAATCCCATTATTGTTCCTCTCCTATAAAAATAGCTGGACCCTCTATAAATATTTCTGGACTTCCCTTAAATTCTTCCATTATTCTTCCAATCAATTCCCTCCCAACAGCATGTGGAAAATTGCCATCGCCAAAACGCATAAATTTATCAGAAAAAAAATAAAGTCCATCTGGACGAATATTAAGTTCTTTTAACGATTCTTCTGTTGGAGGCCCCTGATATTCCAATTCATATCTTTGTCGAGCAGATAATTTTGTTCGTGATTCGCTACTGCAAGCATCACCTTGGACAGCTACATTGCAACCTCCCAAGCCTACTCCCATCGACACTTTCATATTTTCTTCTGCCCTCTCTCTTCTTCGACACGAAGTCCCGGCGGAAGCAACTAACCCGCCCCCCGCCATATTTCTAATACCAATCCCGCTCATTTTATTTGTACCTCCGTTCCAATCGATTGACCGGGCAAACCTCTCTCAAATATCGCCCTAACCACGCCCTTATTCCCATGTGCCGCAGCAATTTTACCAGAAATTATTTTTTTATCCTTTCCAGGACTTTCCCATTCGACATTTTTCCCAACGAACTTCTCGGCTTTTTCTCGCGAATCAATTTTCGGAATTTCTATTAAAAAATGCCTCGGAGTATAAGTTCTTTTCCCTCGTCTAAATTGAATAACTTTGCCAACAACCATGACTATTATGTGAAAATTTGGTTTATAAATCTTTTTTATTTAGAAAGTGTAAGATTTCTTACAGCTTTATTTTTTATATATTATCATCTTTAACTTTCATGATGAAAGAAATAATTATGTTTTACACAAAAGACTGTTTTAATTCAATCACTATGATGCCAATTCTCGCGAGCATGAACCACAACGAAGGAAAATATAAATTTATTTTCGCAGACAAGGAAAGCGATGAGGGCATGAAAATAATGGAAAAATTTGAAACCGCAATCGAAGAAACAAGCGAAGAAGACTCAGTCCCAATTTTCATAGACAAAAAAACAAAAAAGGCAAAATATATTTCAAACATTGAAGATTTAATGAAATGGTTAGAAGGCCCCGACTGGTGGAAAAAATATTAATTAAGGTTTGCCGATGTTTGCTGAATGCATTTTTCGTTTTTCTTTGTCTAACTGTTGGCTCAATGTGAGAATATGCGTTGCTAAATCTTTAAAACTTTTATTATTTGCAAGAGCATCTAAAACCCGAGCCGCTTGTTTATAATAAAATCTGAAGTCAGTTAAAGCTCCTATTTCTCTCGTTTTAACTTCTAATAATCCCAATGCTTCACCAATATCTTTGTTAGGAATAACTTCATAGGGCAAATTAATAATAGCTGTCCCTTCTATTTCTGAGATTTTGGCTGGACATGATCTCCAGCCCCCAACAGGAAATAAATTAATTTTAACAGCAGGTGCAACAATAGAATATGTGACTGTTGGTTTTAACCCTTCATTAAAACCCACCTCTCCCACCTCTCTAATCGCATCAAAAGCTGGTGCCGCCTTAAAAATTCTTGGCCAATCATCAGTAAAATAATCCACTAAAACTTTTGGACTTATATATGTAGAACCAAACTGTCTCAAATTTTTTGCAACCGCATAAAAATGAGAAAATGTTTTTCTGTCATATCCCACTTTCTCTTTGCCCCCAACAAATTCTTTGCCAATTAAATATTCTGGATTGATAACTGGAGAACTAAATTCACAAACTCCAAAAACAGTTCCACTCTGGACTATTGTTCTAATTACTGAATCCGATCGCGACATAATAATCTCTCTAAATGTTTCTTCCCTGCAATTTTGAGAATTATTAATTGAAGTTAAAACTTCTTCCAAAACCTTAGACCCCAATATCATTAAAAATTAACATTTCTTTTCTTTTTAATTCTTTTCCTAAAAATTCACTACTAATATATCCTAATTTTCTATTTTCTTTCTTTTTCTTTCCCTTTTTCCTTTAAAATTTCTGCTTCCTGAATTTCTTTTTTATGTTTTTCCGCAAGCTCCCCTTTCTCTTCCTTCAGCCCATTCCCGTCGCTAATTTCCTTTCCTGTTGATTTTGAAACATCTTTTAAGGCACTATCGAAATCTTCTTTTGTAATTTTAAATTCAACTTTTTTCTCTTTTATTTTGTATGCTTTTTTTATCGCACTCATTCCAGCTTCCCTGCAAACCGCAGCTATATCCGCACCCGTCCAACCTTTTGTTTTCTTTACATACTCATCAATTTTGACATCTTTTTCCAACGGCATATTTCTTGCATGAACTTCGAAAATACTCTTCCTTGATTTATCATCCGGAATTTCAAGCTCGACAATCGTATCAATCCTCCCGGGTCTTAAAAGTGATGAGTCAATCAAATCTTTTCTGTTTGTTGCCGCCATAACAATAACTTTCTCCAATTCTTCTATTCCATCAAGTTCGGTCAGAAGCTGATTAACAACCTTCTCTGTCGAATCGTTGAACGAATTTCCTCTCTCTTTGGATATTGAATCAAATTCATCAAAGAAAATAATCGATGGAGAAACTTGCCTGGCTTTTTTAAAAATTTCTCGAACGTGTTTTTCGGATTCTCCAACCCACTTAGAAATTAACTCAGGACCTTTAACGGAAATAAAATTCGCATTCGCCTCGGTGGCTACAGCTTTTGCGAGAAGTGTCTTGCCAGTTCCCGACGGTCCGGAAAGCAAAATTCCCTTTGACGGAGAAATTCCTGCCCTTGCAAAAAGGTCTGGTCTTAAAAGTGGAAGCTCAACAAGTTCCCTCAGTTTCTCTTTTACGTTTTCGAGACCACCAATATCCTCCCACTGAACATGCGGTTTATTTATCAAAACTTCTCTCATTGCCGATGGCTCAACTTGTTTTAGCGATTCAATAAAATGAAGCCTCGAAATCTTTATTTTGTCCAGAATCTCCGTTGGGATTTTTTCCTGCATGTTTTTCAATTCAGCAAAATAAGGCTTTATTGATTTAAGAGCTGCTTCTTTGCATAAAACTTCAATGTCTGCACCAGTAAATCCTATCGTCTTAACTGCAAGTTCATCAAAATTAACATCTTTGTCAAGAGGCATCCCTCTTGTGTGAATTCTCAAAACTTCTTTCCTTCCCTCTTCATCCGGAGGATTAATTCTTAATTCTCTGTCAAATCGCCCCGGCCTTCTCAGAGCCTCATCAATATCGTCTGGCCTATTTGTTGCTGCCATGACTACCACTTGACCTCTTGACTTCAAACCATCCATCAAAGTAAGCAATTGGGCAACTATTCTTTTCTCGGTTTGATCAACACCTTCACCTCTTTTCGGCGCAATTGAATCAATCTCATCAATAAAAATAATTGATGGCGCGCTTTTCTCAGCTTTCTCAAAAATTTCTCTAATATGTTTTTCTGATTCTCCATAATATTTTGACATTATTTCAGGTCCTGCTATCGAATAAAAAGTTGAATCAGTTTCAGTAGCAACGGCTTTTGCAAGAAGTGTTTTGCCGGTTCCTGGAGGACCAGTCAGTAAAACACCCTTTGGTGCACCAACACCAAGTTTTTGGAAAACCTCGGGATGTTTCATTGGCAATTCGACCATTTCTCTAATAAGCTGAATCTCGTTCTTTAATCCGCCAATATCCTCGTAAGTTATTCCCGTTGCTTTCCCGGTCTGAATTTGCTCCGAAACAATTATCTTCGTAGAAGAATTTATTATGCAATTTCCCTTGGGGCTTATCTTCGAAACAACATAAGTTAATCTTGTGCCAAAAACATCAATCACAATTTTTTGACCTTGAGTCAAAGGAATGTCAAGTAATTTTGAATGAAAATATTCCGTGGGATCGTCTGAAAATTTTACTTCCTGCATCGGCGAAAGCGTGACAGATTGTGCTGATTCCACCTTGACGATGCCGACTTCAATTTTATCTCCTATCGATGCTCCAATATTTGAACGAGTTGTCCCGTCAATCCTTATGATTTTTTTATTTTGATTTTTTATATCCCGCAACGCACGAATTATAATTTTAGTTTTTGCTTTTATTTCTATGGTCTCACCGGAAACAATCCCGATAGAATCCATGATTTGCGAAGGAATTCTTGCTATGCCTTTATCGATATCTTCCTGAAGCGATTCCGCTATTTCAAGTTCAAACTTAGCTCTTTCTTTCATTTTTTACTGAAAACAACCTCCAATATTCCATTTTTCTGAGTATAGTCGAACTTTTTTGTATTTATAAATTCGGGCAAAACTCTTTTATATTGAACACCTTGTTTAAATTTTTGTGAAAGATATTCTTTTATCTCTTCCGTGTCTTTTTTCTTTGCTATTATTTCTATAGTTTTCCCCGAAACATTCACAAAAATATCATCTTCTTCATAACCCGGCAACTCAAAAATCAAGTAAGCTTTATCTCCCGATTCTATCAAGTCTATCACTCTTTCTTCCTCTTCTCCTTTAATAAAATTTTTCTTATATCTTCTTTTAGGCGTTTCTCCAAAAAATTCCCTAAATATATCGAAAGGATCATTACCGAAAACGTCATCATCAAAAGGGCCCATGTTTTTTTTATTATATTTTTATTTTTAAATGTTTATTTCCACTATCCAGTGTAACTTGCAGATTCGGAAAGTGCAGCCTTCGCGCTTCTCAAATATTTTTGTTCGATTTGCTTATATCTTTCCTGATCTGACTTTGAAACCGAAGGACGAACTTTTTCCATCGCTGTTTCAAAATGTTTTTTTGTTACTTTGTTTGCTTCAATGTTTTCACGAAGTGCCAAAATTGCGGCCTCCCTTGCTAAAGATTCTATGTCCGCTCCGGTATACCCCTCTGTTTCATCAGCCAATTTAAGTAAATCAATGTCTTTATCGAGAGGCATGCCCCTTGTGTGAATTTTAAAAATCTTTAATCTCTCTTCTCTTTCTGGTACCGGAACATAAACTATACGATCAAACCTGCCGGGACGCATTAGCGCCGGATCCAAAATATCTGGCCTGTTTGTTGCACCAATTACAATTACATTTTTCAAATCTTCAAGCCCATCAAGTTCCGTTAAAAGTGTATTAATCAAGCTTTCATTTGAATCGCTCACGCTGCCATACCCGCCTCTTCTTTTTGCAAAACTATCAATCTCGTCGATAAAAATAATTGATGGGGAGACTTGCTTTGCTCTCTTAAACATTTTTCTTAGTCGCTCAGTTTCTTTCCCGATAATTCCTTCTTTTTGAAGTTCTGGCCCGTTAAGTTTTATGAAATTAACCTCAGACTCTTTGGCGACGGCTTTTGCGAGAAGTGTTTTGCCGGTCCCCGGAGGACCATAAAGAAGAACTCCTTTTGGCGGACGTATACCCATTCTTAAAAATGAATTTGGATATTTAAGTGG
The DNA here is from genome assembly GCA_041649045.1 of Candidatus Pacearchaeota archaeon. GTDB lineage: Archaea > Nanobdellota > Nanobdellia > Pacearchaeales > GW2011-AR1 > JAGVXH01. The sequence goes on along the minus strand of JBAZNV010000001.1, from coordinate 242,816 downwards.
CCATTCAATTGCTTCTCGCAAATCTCTTTTAACACTATCAATACCACCAATGTCATCCCACGAAATATTAGGAGTTTCAATCAAAACTTCTCTCATTGCCGACGGCTGAACGAACTTTAACGCTTCATCAAAATCGTCTTTTGTAACCTTTAAATCTTCGAGAATTTCGTCGGGAATTTCCTGCCCATTTTCTATATTAAACTTATGAAGGTTTCTCCGCAAAACTGACATTGCAGCCTCCTTCGTCAATGCGGCAAGGTCTGCACCTACAAATCCGTGAGTTTTTGCCGCGAGTTCTTCAAGGTTCACATTTTTTGTTATGGGCATTCCCCTTGTGTGAATTTTTAATATTGACAATCTGCCTTCTTTACTCGGTGCATTAATCTCGATTTCCCTGTCAAATCGCCCAGGTCTTCGTAAAGCTGCATCAATTGAATCTGGCCTGTTTGTCGCTGCCATAACAATTACCTTTCCTCTGCTCGCTAATCCGTCCATCATTGTTAGCAGCTGAGACACAACTCTTCTTTCGACCTCACCCGAACCAATATTGCTTTCTCTGCTTGGCGCAACGGCGTCAAGTTCATCTATAAAAATAATAGCAGGAGCATTTTTTTCAGCTTCATCAAAAATTTCACGAATTCTTTTTTCTGATTCTCCGTAAAATTTGTTAAAAATCTCTGGCCCATTAATCGTTATAAAACTTGCTTCAGATTCATTTGCGACAGCTTTTGCCAAAAGTGTTTTACCGGTTCCAGGAGGGCCATAAAGAAGGACCCCTTTTGGCGGCTCTATTCCTAAACGCAAAAATATTTCTGGTCTCTTTAACGGGAGTTCCACCATTTCTCTAACTTTTTTCACTTCGTCACTTAATCCACCGATATCCTCGTAAGTTATTTGTGGAATTGTATCATCGAACGTTTCCAACGCCTTTGAACTCAGGCTAATCTGCGTATTTTCCGTGATAATAACTGGCTGGTTCGGCGTTGTCGAAACAATCAAGAATCTCATTTGCATAACTCCCCCGGGAATTCCTCCGAACCCCATCTGACTAAAAATTTCAGTAAATTCCTCGCCAAAAATATCCCCAAATCCGTCGGTCATAATATCTTTCTTCCTTTGTGCACCACCTATTACAATGATATCTCCCTTCGAAACTGGTTTGCCTATAAGTCCTTTTTTAAAATTTTCAGGATCGCCTTGTACGACAATTCCTTTCTGGGTAGGAGCAATGGTTATTTTTTTTGCCTCAGATACATTTGCTTTTTTTACTTCAACTTTTTCTCCAATACTTGTTTTGGCATTTTTTCTTGCAATTCCATCAATTCTTATAATTTCTTCGCCCAAATCCGATGGATACGCCCTATCGACAATAGAAAAAGTTTCCCTCCCATCTTTTATAGAAATAATATCTCCTCTTTCCAACCCAAGTTTACGCATTAACATCGGATCTATCCTCGCAACACCTTTATATGCATCGTCTTGCAAGGCTTCAACAACTCTTAGTTTCAATGCTCCTTTGGGTAAATCTTTTTTTTCTTTCATTGTTTCAATGGAAATTTATAAATGTCATTGGGAAAATCGTGCTTTCAAGGAAAACAAAACAATCTCCCGACTTTTGCCTTCGATATTTATTTGCCATCTTTAAAATATTAATGAAATCCTCCCAAATTCTTCAAAACTTAAATTTACCATTTCGTTCATTTTTTTTTCTTGTTCACTCATAAAATCTATGATTTCACGAGGGATAGATACTGCGTAACTATTGCCAACGAAACGCAATTTAACTCTGAAATTTTTTTTTCGCAAACTTTGAAAATCTTCGTACTCTTTTAAATCTTCAGGGTGTATTATTTGATTTTTACATCCATTGCATTTTAACGTTCTCAACCTAAAACCATTTCGTTCTATCTCTATAAGTTCCATTTTTTTATTACAATCCTTGCATATTACCGTGTTCTCAAATATATCTGACATGTGTATACAAAGTGTATATACTTTTTAAAGATTGCTATTGCCAATGCTTGCACAAAAATAAAGAAAAATTCATAATTACTAAAACTTATAAACAAACCTCATTTTATTATGAAATGGAAAAAGAGATCACATTAAAAAAGTTTTGGAATTTTCTTAGGAAAGATAGCTGGGCGTCAATTGTTGTGACGTTGATTTTGGCTTTTATCATTATAAAATATATTTTCTTCCCGATACTATCATTTTTGACAGGAACTCCATTGCCACTGGTTATTGTTGAAAGTTGTTCTATGCATCATGAAAAAAATGGATTTGAGGAAATTTTTGACATCAGCAATATTTATGAAAAAAATGAAATAACCCTTGATGACACTGACGACTGGACCTTCCAAAATGGGTTCAACAAAGGTGACATAATTTTTGTCGTCGGAACAACAAATAACGTAAAAATTGGAGATGTAATTATTTTTAATGCTGCGAGATCCTTATCCCCTCATCCAATCATACATCGTGTTGTGAAAACTAACGAAACTTTGGAAACCAAAGGCGATAATAATGCGGGGCAGCTAACACAAACAAATAATCCTAATATGGTCGACGAAACTAATATAGAAAAAAATCAAATAATCGGAAAGGCAATTTTCCGAATCCCTTATGTTGGCTGGGTGAAATTAATTTGGTTTGAATTATTAAAAAAAATCGATAGTAATTTGAACACCAATTTTGAATTTTTTTGTTAAAGCCGACGAGCTAAAAAGATTTAAATACCTTTAGTTTTAATTTGATATTATGGAATTTTGCCCGAAATGTGGTTCTTTACTTGTAATGAAAAAGACGAAGTTTGGTTGCCCCAGATGTGACTATACTGCAAAAGAAAAAATCGTGATGGAAGTCAAAGAAAAAATTAATGAAAACACTTCTGTTGCAGTTATTAATGAAAACAATGAGACTCTCCCTATCACAGATTTCGAATGTCTAAAGTGTGGCAACGACAAAGCTTACTTTTGGACGAGACAAATGAGATCAGGAGACGAACCAGAATCTAAATTTTTTAAGTGCACAAAATGTAAGAATGTAGTCAGGGAAGATTAAGCATAATTTTTTAAACAGTTTTCTTCAATAATTAGTATTGGTTCCGTAGCTCAGCTTGGTAGAGCACCGGACTCTTAATCCGGGTGTCGCGGGTTCAAATCCCGTCGGGACCATTGGATTTGAAACAAGCGACACGTCGCGGGTGAGCATCTTCGCTCCGAATGACGAAATAAAATTCAAAATTGTCATAAGGTGCAAAGTGCGAATAAAATCCCGTCGGGACCACTTAGAACCGCTCCAACTTTCTATTAACTATTTTTTCCAACGCCTCAAATTCTTCAACAGAAATCTCACCAGAATGCAATCTTTTTAAATTATCCAAAAACCTCGTTAAATATTGTTCATCCAAATTCACATCAAATTCTTTAGCAAGCCAACATGCATAAACCAATAAATCGGGGATAACTTTTTTTCTTATATCTTCATCAAAAATTTCTCTGCCTTCCTCAACATCGTGGACATAATTTGCCAGCCTTCCCATTAACTTTCCCATATGAGCATAAGTATGCCTTACTTTAGCAAAGCCAACAAATCCCTTCCCAGCTACAAATCTATCGTCATACTCCCCTTGAAGTCTTTGAAGATCCTTAATGGTTAAATCCTGGTCCTGTGATAAAATATCTTTTAAGTTCATTTTTAATCCCTAATCCACCAATTTTCTTATATTCTCTATATTGTCAGCGACATCGGTTCCTTTCTTCGTCAATTTGATAATTTTTATCCTTCCTTTTTTTTCAAAACTAACAAGCCCAAGTTCTTCTAAAGTTTGAAGAATTTTAACAGCATGAGAATACGTACAATCAACCTCTTTTGCAAGTTGCGATCCATACTTTGCCCGCGAAACTTTTTTTAAGGCAATCAGCATCATCGCCGGCTTTCTCCTGAAAAACAAATCGAAATTTTCTCCCATGTTAATATATATTTCCTAATGTATATATTAAAGTCAACCCTTATAAGCCTTTCTCAATTTTTTTATTCAAATCCAGTAGATACATGAATTTCGGTTTTAGTGACACTAAATTTCAAAGTGGTAGCAGCCCTTCTAATAACATTTAAATAATTCTCAAATTTAAGAGCTTTATGTACAAAATAAATTTTACAGTAAAACCAGCTAAAAAAATAGACAAAGAGATAGAGGAAACAATAAAAGAGACAATAACAGAATTAAAAATAAAATTAGAAAAACAAAACAGGTCTCTAAATTATAGTATGAACAAAAAAGCAAATTATTTAATTTTTAACATTGATTCAAATGGGTATACAGCGACTGATTTCATTGTTCAGTTTGATAAAAAAATTCGTGAATATTTAGGTAAGAAATTTAAAACAACTATCAACGATATAGAAATTATAAGTTATGAAATTGAGTCGGAATTAGAAGAAAATCCAAAACAAGAATTTTCCATCCCCTTTGTAAAAAGATTGGAGTTTAATGATGGAAAAGTAAAATTGTTTTATGAAAAAATATTATTTCAAAATATAAAAGATCAGTATATAGAAAAATCTATAAAATTAATCAAAGACAAAATTAAACAACAAAATTATGCAGGCAAAGACGAATTTAGAGATATTGTATGGAAAGGAAAAGAAAGAAAAGTAATAAATAATAAAGACCCAGCAAATATACTTGAAGAAAATGACTGGATTAGAAGAACGGGCGCAAAGGGACAGTTTGTTTATGGAAGAGAATACACGGCGTTAGTTAATACGTTAAAAGAGTTAATCATCGAAGATATTTATCGACCTCTGAATTTCTATGAAATGATTTTTCCGAAATTTGAAGCATGGGAAATAACAAAAAAATCTGGACATGCAAAAAACATGTACCCTAATGTTTATTTCGTTAGTTTGCCAAAAAATGCCTCTTCAAACTATTGGCAAGAAATCATGGACTTTTATAATATTACAGGAGAAATTGCCGAAGAAAAAATAAAAGAAAAATCAGATTGCGTAGGAATAATGTCATATGCTCAATGCCCCCCTTTTTGGCCTTATTTAAAAAATAAAGTAATTGATGAAAAAACACTTCCCCTCTTGACTTACGATTGGTCAGGACCCACCTATAGGAACGAATCCGGCGGAATTCACGGACTTGATAGACTTGAAGAATTTCATAGAATAGAGACTCTATTTGTCGGAACTAAAGAACAGGTAATTGAAACCTGGCAAAAATTAAAAGACGCCTTTAGAAAATTTTACGACGAAACTCTTGATTTGGAACTAAATATAATAAAAGTTACTCCGTGGTGGATGGCACATGCAGGAATCAGAACAGAACAAGGGAATGAAGAAATTGGAACTTATGATTTTGAAACTTACCTTCCCTATCGTGGAGATAGAAGTAAGGAATGGTTAGAAGTGGGGAATGACTCTTCAAATGGAGATAAATATCCTACAGCTTGGAATGTAAAATCAAGAACACAGGAAATTTTATGGTCTGGATGCGCTGGAACATCATTCCAAAGAATTATTGTTTCTTTTTTGGCTCAAAAGGGACTGGATGCAAAAGATTGGCCAAAAAGAGTTAAGGAAAAATATGAAGAAAAAATTAAAAATATGAAAACTTTAAAATTTTATTAATGGTGCTTGACGAATTCCCTGGATTAAATGATATGGAAATATTTGGTATGCAATTAGATAGAACAAGTGGGAATGAAAGCGTAGAAATTGTGCCCTGTCCTAAAGAAATTGAAGAAAGATATACTGCAATGATGAGAAAATATAGAGAAAGGATAATAGTTTAAAACTATGACTAAACTGCAAATCTAACGTCCACATAAGGCACTATATATTTGTTAGCATGCCAATTTCCGTTAGGGAACGGTGCAATCCCTAATTCTGCCGCATCATATTTTTTTCTTAACGTCCAATCCGAAGACTGTTCTATTACTTTTATCTTTCTACCTGATATTGATAATACCCTTATTGCAGAAGTTTTAGATGAAGAATCATCACGCAAAACATAAACACCATCTTTTCTTAAATCACTTAAATTTATTTGTTCTGGATCATGGATTTGCCTCTCTGCAACTTTTGGGGCATTTGACCCCAAACAACTCCTAAACCATCCAATCCTTCTTAGTAAATTTCTCATAAAAAATATATGCTTCCCCTATTTTTAATAATTTCTATTCTAAAATTCTCTCAAACATTATCCATCTTTTTTATCTCGCCCATATCTCTGTTCGTAACAGGATTATACCTGTAAGTCATCTTATATTTCTTTTCGTAGCCCGAATATTGCCCGCACATATAATCAAAAACTTTTCTCGTTTCAAATTCGTTAAAATTGTCAAACAACTCGTGACATTTTTTGCAAAGTGTTACAAGTTCCGACGAGATTTTTTGAGAAGTTTCTCGAAAAGGAACAATATGTGCGAGTTGCAAATCTTTCTTTACGCCGCAGGCGACACATGAATTTTTATCTCGATCAAACACTTCTTTTTTTATGCCGTCATAATTACACAAACGATTGAATGATTTCGAAACCTGTTTTGCCTTAAGTGTATCACTAAGTTTTGCCTCGGAAATTAATCCTAAATTTTTTAACTTGTGTGCGACTGAATCAAACGTCCTTATTGTTTTAATCGTTCCCGGACGAGAATCTTTTATGTGTTCATTAATTATCGACGTAATTTCCCGAATAGATTTTCCCGCGTTAAAATTTTCAATTAAAAGATTTGTTTGCTCGCGAGTCCAAATCTGTCCATATTTGTTTTCCATTAAAATTCCCTCCATCTCGCATTTCCCGCGTGACCATAAACATCCATCAATAAAGATTTGTGAGAGCCGAAATGACAACGCTGAACATTGAAATCCTTCAAAATTTTCTCGACCGAATCAAGAAATAAAACAACTTTTTCCGAATCGGCCAAATTGCTGGATAAATGAGCAAATGGAAGCAAAATTATATTCTTATGTCCAACTTCTATAGACATTTTGGAAATTTCTTTTGCAATTTTCTCAGAACAAATCTTTATATCATCACCTTTTTCGACCGTCAAAAAAACGACAACACAATCTTTGCAATTCTGATCTTTCTTGCAAATTTTTTCCGGCGCAATATTTTTTGGCCTATTAGAAAATTTTACAATTTTTGTTCCATACCTTTTGCAATGAAACATCAAAGCCTTCATAGAAAAAATTAGAACAAGAAGTTTAAAGATTTTTTGGGATTACATTGAAGTAAAATGTACATAATCAAAATTTGGACTAATTTCGGCACTTCAAAAAAGACGTGCGAAGCAAGGGAAACTTTCTCTTTAACCACTGTTCGAAATCCGAGCCAACAACTGAGTATGGGTTGACGCCCACATGCGTCCTCGTGAGTTGAAGTTTGCTCACGACCAATTTCGTAACGTAATTGCCGAAAACCAACGAAAGATTTATAAAAGCAAGCGTTCCATTACAAATTATGGTAGAAAAATATAAACTACAATATTGGGACAATAAAAATACTGTACTTTCAATAAGTTGGGCAAGCGATAGAGAAGATTATGTGACGGGAGATTGTAGAGTAAGGGCAATAAGAGAAAGCACGGATGTTTATGAACATAATAGGGGTCATTCTCAAGTACAAAATTATACTGAACCTATGACTCTTGATGAGTCAAGAACTTATATTGCAAAAAATAGTAAAATGCTTGGAAGTCAAATTCATGATTGTGTTGGATTAACATTAGAAGATGTTTGTGAAAACGTTGAATTTGGCGAACCGATCCAAGTTAGAAACTATTAATTCTTCAACAATTTCGTTAAAGCTTTACTCCAAATACTATGATTCAAGAAAGTCTGCAAGCAGGATTAGAGAGTAGATTAGTTCTAAACAGAGTTATGGAAGATAATCGCAATAGAGATTTAACTGAACAAGAATCAGAAAAAAATATTGCGGATAATCTTGTTGTGGTTGCAGGTTTTGATGGGATAAGTAAAAGACTTGCAAGGGAGCATTTTGATAGATATGTTGTAGATAAATTTGATGAATTGGGAGCAAATGATTATGTTGATTTTTTGAAAGCAAAGGGATATAAAGAGCCAAGAATAGGAGGAAGAGCTTTCGCAAATGAACCAGAGTATGTTGTTAAGGAAAGACATCTTCTTAATTTTTTCAAACAATCATATGAGGAAGACCCCAGAGAATCTGTTCAGAGATTTAGAGAATTTTATCAGAATAGTGAGCCTGAAATGAGAATTCTTACTTATGGAAAAGATAAAGATACTTCAAAATTAAAAAAATTGGAATTGCCATCGCAAACAAGGTTATACTCTTTTGGCATAACTGAACATATGAATAGAGCAACTCCTTATAGTAATGATTTATGTATTAACCGAACTTCACCATCAAGCGGTGATGTTCATTTTTGGTGTAGAGCAAGTGTTGATTCTCCAATTTTATTACATCTGCAAGAATATACTTGCAAAGAAATGGGAATAAATTTTAGATAAAATTTTTTGACGAAGTCATTATACACCCGAAAAGACTGTGGGCAATCCCTATTATCTTGGGCCGAGAAAAAAACAAAATGGGCTCAAGCAATATGGTTATATCATAAATTTATTTATAATCTTATGGTGATATTATCGAAAATTATTTAAGAAACAATTAATTGGAAAAGAAATGAACGACTTAATAAATAAATTTTATAGAAAGTCCGCTTGATAGAATATGAACTCCTCCATCGCTATCCATCAGCTTAAAGAATTAAAAAAATTCGCTTCTCCAAAAATGCGACTCGCAGCCGAATGGGACGAAAAATGGAAAGTTTTAATTGCAACAATTTTATCTGCCCAAACTCGCGACGAAAAAACAATTGAAATCTGCGAAATCCTTTTTAAAAAATATCCAACGCTTGAACGTTTCAAAAACGCAAAACTAAACTCAATCCAAAAAATCATTCGTTCGATAAATTATTACAAGACAAAATCAAAACACATTTTAGCAACAGCAAAAATAATTTCAAAAAACGGAATCCCGCAGACTTGTGATGAACTTTTAATCCTTCCGGGCGTCGGCAGAAAAGTTGCAAACGTTTATCTCGCCGAAGCTCACAAATCAAATGCTATCGGCGTTGACACTCACGTCGGAAGAATCTCTCGAAAACTCGGCTGGACAAAAAACTTAAATCCGCACAAAGTCGAAAAAGACCTGGAAAAACTCTTCCCAAAAAGATATTGGCGAAGCATAAATTACATTGTCGTTAGATTTGGTCGAACTTACTGGAGCGCCGGGATGAAAAAAAAAGAAGACGAAATAATAGAAAAAATGAAAAAATCCCATAAAAACTCCCCCCAAACTTTTATAAATCTAATTTAGTTTAATTATTCATGGCTGAAACATCAATTCCGTCTTTTGGCGGTCTTATGAGATATAATGAAGAATATAATTCTAAATTAAAGTTTGGTCCGAGCGTAGTCGTCGCGATGATAATTTTAGTTATCGCATTTGTCGCTGGGCTTTACCTATTTTTTTAAAATGTTTGGTGGGATGAACCCTGCAAAAATTCAGGGAATGATGAAAAAAATGGGGGTCTCGCAGACTCCTTTAAATGTGGAAAGAGTTATCTTTGAAATGAAAGAAGGGAACCTTGTTATTGACGAACCATCCGTAATAAGAATTATGATGCAAGGACAAGAAAGCTACCAGGTTACAGGTGAGGCGCGTGAAGAGACCCAAACCGAATCTTTTTCCGAAGACGACGTTCTGATGGTAATGGAAAAAACCGGCAAACCCGAAGAAAAAGTCAGGCAATTTCTTGAAGAAAATGATGGCGATATCGCAAAAGCAATTATGGAGCTGAAATAAAAACATTAACCCCATATTCTTAAAATAATAAATAAGATACCTATTTAAATTTCGTATTCAAAAACTGTATCATATGGGATAAACCAGGAACAAGCCTCTTTTTTAGTTGCCCCTTCCATAATTTTTCTAAATAATCTGATTGAATTCCCATGAGCTGAAATTGCGACATTAGTCTTTTCTTTATTGACCAACTTTTTTAAATCAATTAAAAAAGACCTCACTCTTTTTTCAACATCCTTAAAAGATTCTCCTTTTGGCGGACGTTCGCTAAATCCTCTATGCCAACCATCATACTTTTCAAAACCGTACTTTTTCACAACATTTAAGTGCGTTTGTCCGTTTAAAGAGCCATAATTTCTTTCTATCATTCTATCGTCTTGTATCAACTTGACATTTTTATGAAACTTTAAAACTTCTTTGAGTGTATCTTTTGATCTGGAAAGAGATGTGTGGACAGCTATCCCAAATTTTTTATCTTTTAGTCTTAATGCTATAATCCGGGCATCTTCTTTGCCTGTCTTTGACAAACCTGAATCAAGCCATCCCGTAAACTTACTATCCCTGTTAAAAAAAGTCTGACCGTGTCTAAAAAGATAAATCTTACACCTCATTCACCATTGATGAAATCTAACTATAAAAACATTTTTATAACCCATCTCCTTGAATTATTTATGGTGTTGCAATGGGTGATAATCATCATATTAGTTTTCCTGGGATTTTTCTTCATGAAAATGGACCATCATGCACGAAAAATAAAAGTTATCGCAGTTGTAATAATCGCTCTTTTAATATACTTTTCTTTTATGAATATCTTTTCATCAAACAAGGTTGATTTAAGTTCTCCTAAAAGTATAGTTCAGGGAATTTATTATTATTTTGGGTGGATTGGCAAAACCGCCGGAAATTTATGGGATATTGGCGTAAGCACAACACACACAATTGGAAATGCAATAAAACTAAATGCCAACCAGACTAATAGCAAGGTTTAAATATATTATTTCTTAAAAAAAACATCTAAAATGGAGGTAATTTTACATGTCAGAAGATAAAGATGGCTTTGAGGATGAAGATGAAGATCTTGAAGATGAAGATGAAGATTTAGATTGATTAAATTAGTTTAAATTTTTATTATTAGTTTGTTTGTATCCATGCTCGTTTAACAGCTTCTGCAATTTTTAGCGGAACATTTTTATCCAAAATAGAAGGAAGAATTTTTTCTTGAGTCGGTAAAATCATGGAAGCAAGAGTCTCTGCCGCAGCTATTTTCATCTTTTCTGTTATTTTTGTTGCCCGACATTCTAATGCCCCCTTGAATATTCCGGGAAAACTTAAAGCATTATTTACTTGGTTTGGGAAATCGCTTCTTCCTGTTGCCACAATAAAAGCTCCTGAGCTCTTGGCTTCATCAGGAAAAATTTCTGGCTCAGGATTGGCCATTGCTAAAATAATTGACTTTTCTTTCATTGTTTTAACCATTTCTTTACTCAAAACGCCCGGCCTTGATAACCCAATAAAAACATCCGCTTCTTTTATCACTTCTGCCAAATCCCCTTGTACTCTTTCTGAATTAGTAATTTCCGAAAGCTCTTTTTTGTATTTATTATCTGGCAAATCTTTTCTCCCCGAGAAAATTGCGCCTTTCGTGTCACATAAAATAATCTTTTGAGGATTTGCTCCATAGCTAATAAGTAATTTTGCGCATGCGATTGCGGCTGCCCCTGCTCCAGAGAAAACAACCTTTACTTCAGAAAATTTTTTCCCGACAACTTTAAGTGAATTGATAACTCCCGCAAGAACGACAATTGCAGTTCCATGTTGGTCATCGTGCATGACGGGAATTCCCAAATCTTGCAACTTTGCTTCTATTTCAAAACATTCCGGCGCCTTATAGTCCTCTAAATTAATACCTCCGAAAATCGGAGCTATATTCTTTATTGTTCTAACATTTTCTTCGACGTCTTCTGAATCAATACATATTGGGAATGCATCTATGCCTCCTAATTCTTTAAAAATTGCAGCTTTTCCTTCCATGACAGGAATTGCCGCCGAAGCACCGATATTCCCCATCCCCAAAACCGCTGTGCCATTGCTGATTACAGCAATACAATTTCCTTTTATTGTATATTTATATGCCAGTTCTTTATTTTCAAAAATTTTTCTACATGGTTCAGCAACGCCAGGAGTATAAACCAAAGAAAGATTACCCTCATAACCCAATGGGATTTTTGAAATCACAGATAACTTCCCCTTATTAAGTTCATGCATTGTCAAAGATTTCTCACCCAAATTCATTTTGCCTCGTCATTTCTTTTGTATTTATTGCTTTTAAAGATTGGTTAACAGCGAGAAGATTAATAGTATAACATAAAGCACAAGTTTTATACAAGCCCGTACCGAGGATCGGACTCGGGACCTTTACCTTACCAAGGTAACGCTCTACCAACTGAGCCATACGGGCATGATTTTATTTTGCCACTTAAATTTATAAATGCTTTCTTAGTAACCCAACTATGGAAAATCACGAGTACGATTTGAAGTTGGAATATAATAAAGTCAAGGAAAAATTCAAATTGCCAATTTATAGCGAAATGGCAGAAGATTTCGATATAGAAAAATTAGCAGAAAAAGAATCAGAATATTTAGTTAGAGAAATAAGGAGGGCAATCGTAGAAAAATTAGCAGGATACATGCACTTTTTTGAACTATTAATCAACCCGGCTTCGTCGCCGCTTTTTATTTTCTCGGTCTTAAAATCAATTGATAAAAAAACAAGAGATAAAATAAATTCTATTTATAAAAAATTTTCAAAATTTCAAATAGAATCCATGAAATTGGATACTATTTACAATGAAGAAAACGAAGCAAAGTTCATTAGAGATTTTTTTAAAGAATGGCAAATTCTAAAAAAAGAAATTCATAAAATAATCGAAATGTTTGAAGCGAACATCGACGAAAGCTCCGAAGAAAAAAGAAGCGGATATTTTGGATAAAATTAATCTTTGTTTTACTAAACCTTATCTTCAAGAAACGTTCTATGTACCACTAAAGCCTTTGATAAATCAATCGCTCCTTCATTTTTTGGTAATTCTCTATAAAATTTTCTTGCTAAACTTTTATAATCTTCCGATTTCGATTTTTCTACAAGTTCCCCCGTTGAAATTACAACATAGTCACTAACGAATTCCTTTCCTGCCTCGGAAGGAGATATCCCCATATAAGTGAACCCATTTGCAAAATCCCCACTGCGAATTTCTACAACCATAAAATTTAAATCCTTCCTCTTATTTAAACTTTTCTAAGTATACCACTTTAGAATTACACTATTCACTTGCGTTTAAATTTTTAATTTTCGGTAGGAAATTTCGCAGTGTAAAATTTTTTGCAGTGTACTTCTCGTACATAAGAAAAATTTTACCAAGAAATTTACAGCGAAAATTAAAAATTTTCTATCCCTATTTCCATAGCAACTACCGGCATCTTAATTTTCCAATTTTTCAAAACCCTTGGCGCAATCTCCCCGACAAAACCAATGATTTTCCCGTCAACAATAATTTTTCCACACCTTCCCGTAATATAATTGCTATTTTCATAACTTTCAATTTTGTATTCCAAATTAAGCATTTTAAAAAGATAGTCCATAACCTGTTTTATTTCAGTAAAATTCATTTTTTCATCAATTAATGCGATAGCTAAATTTTCGCTTTCCCTTACTTTTATTTCAGATTTTTCATTATTATCAAGAAAAAAAACTCTCCCTGATTCAAAAATCTTCTGAGGATATTGTGAGTTTGAATTTTCTGAAAGAATTTGCAAAAGATTCGTAAGCAAGTCCATTCTTAAACAGTCTCTTTCTGTTTTTGAATCCTTAATCTCTATAAAATCTTTATATTCGAAATGCATCTTTTTAATATTTTTTTTTGTCGTCAAATGAAATGATGAGGTTTCAAGCATTCCAAGTCCAGATAAAATATTCGAAATCAATTTTTTTTTCTTTGAAGTTTCGTTCTCCTCTGCGATAGTTGATATTTTCGGGATTTCGGCTTCAAAATTTTCATAACCATAAGCAATCGCAACTTCCTCCGCCAAATCAATCCAATGTAAAATATCACCCCTGTATGCCGGAATTAAAGCAACGCTCTGCCCATTTCTATTCTCGTATCCTATCCCCATTCTCTCCAAAAATTTCTTGACTTCTTTCTCAGATAATTTTATTCCAAGGGTTTTCTCAATATCAACAATACTAAATTTCATTTCCTCGGAACTCATGTCCGGCGAAACAAAATCTTTCTCTTTCGAATCCTTAATATTCATTGCGTATATCTTCCCGTTCATTTCGTAAAGCGCAGCAACAATAATATTGATGCATTTTTTCAAATAAAACAAATTATGCCCCGAACACTCGATAAAAATATCCGTTGTATCCTTTGTTATTCGTCCCGTGCTTTCAGAATTAATTATTGGCGGCATTGACAAAATATGATCGTTTGCATCTATAAATACCGGATAAACTTCAGCATCTTTCAGCAAATCAGCGTATTCCCTTCCTGTCGGATGTTGTCTCAAAATTTGCTTTCCGTTTAATTCTTTAGGATATTCAAGAGGGATAAATTTGATGTCTTCGGGTTTTCGTGCAGTAAACCTAATTGGCAACTTTATTTTCTCAAGCGGATATATTCCGATAGCGAGTTTTTTTCTTTTCCGCCCAACTGAACCATGCAATTTTTCCTGTATATCAATTATTTCCTTAATTTTCTCGTCGTCGAACTTCATTCCCTTAACAATTGCGCAAACAGTATATGGTCGAACTTGTTTCGCCGCTTTTTCGATTGTGACCACAAAATCTTTTTCCGGCGGATTAATCTTAAAACTCGCAACTTTCTCTTTTTCATTAAACTGGTTCAAGGCTCTGGAAAAATTTTGAAGCGAAAGCAAATCTGGCCTATTCGGAAAAATTTCAATCGAAACTTCTTCGTCAGTTATATTTTCAACCGGAGTTCCCATTTCGGTTATTTTCTTCTCAAGTTCCTTACTGATCTTGCCGACTTTCTTCTCAAGTTCCTTCCGATTCATAGTCAAAATTGTCATAAAATCCTTTAGAAATAATAGTTTTTATATTTATTTAGATCCTTTATTTATCCCCTCAATCTTATTCAGCAACGCATCTTGTAAATCAAATTTATACCTATCGGCAATCGCAAAAAATAACATCGTCATCCCAGTGATCTGATTTTTCATTTCTTCGTCGCTCCCGCCAAAATTATTCAAGACATTAATCAAACTCTCAACCATCAAATCAACATCTATGTCATAACCATTTTTTCTGAAATCTTTTTTCACCGCCGTAGCCGCCATGTCCTGCAACTCATCAAATTCCATTTTTATCCAATAAATCATTTTTTATTTTCATTATATCCTTTCTTAATTTTGGAAGTTCATTTTTTATAATATTCCAGATAATATTCAAATCAATTCCAAAATAATGATGGATGATTTTATCACGAGTGCCCGCAATTTCTTTCCATGGAATCGAACTGTATTCTTTCTTTTTTCCATCTGATATATTTTTCACGGCCTCGCCAATTATTTCAAGTTCCCTGACTATCGCACTTTTCTTCAAACGATCCGTCGACAAAATCTCCTTCGTAATATTTTTAGAAAAATCCTCGATGGCCTCAATGCTATCTAAAATATGCTCTACATAAATCATGTCACTTTTTTTAGTCATATTATTTTTATCTCTTGACTTAAAATTTTATTTTTTAATAACGGATCAATGCCATTATAACTCAATAGGTCCACTTTTTTCCCAAGCTTCTCTTCTAACTCCATAACAATTTTTACAAAACCAAATCCAATTTTTCTCGGCGGCTCAATTAAAATATCAATATCACTATTTTCCTTTTGTTCTCCGCGAGAATAACTTCCAAAAATCCCCGCCCTTTTCACCTTGTATTTTTTAAGGACGTTAACAATCTTTTTCTCTACTTCGCTCAAAGATTTCTTTATTTTTTCTTCCAAAAGTTTTTTATCAGCTCTCTCTTTCCTTGCTTCCAATTCTTCCACGGAAAGATTTTTACCAAGATAAATTCTCTTCTTTTTAAAATCCTCTTTTCTCCTCATGCTTCTAACCCGATAATAATATCTTTCTCCATTTCTAACCTTAATTTCAGTATAGACCATAATAGTTGTACGGGCACATTCTATATAAATCTTTAGTGCGAAACTACTCCAACCCAAATCTTTCTTTTAATTTCTGGATCTTTTTTTTAAAGGTACTTTCTAAATCAATATCAAAATCTGTCGCAAAATCAAAAATTTGAATTAACACATCAACCAGTTCCTCGCTAAGTTTTTCTTTATCCCCGTCGTGCCTCCAATTATCAATAAAATGATTATATTCTCTTGCCAACTCGCCAACTTCTTCAACCAAATGAGGAAAGATGGTTTTTTTATCATGAATTCTATTGTTTTTCTTGTTCCATTTTTCTATAATAGAATAAGCCTCCGTTTGCATTTGTTTAATTGCCAAGTTATTTTTATTATCCATCTATCCCAACACCTTTATTTTATTTACCTTGACTAAAATCGCTCCCTTGCATAGCTCTCCATCATTTATAGGAATTTTTTTAATAAAGTCTACCCATTTCCCACCAGTAAAATACTGCGCATTTCCTCTTAACTCATACCCAATACAATTCTCTTCCCAATTTCTTTCCCATACCACCAAAGAAACATTGCCATTCATTTTTATATTTTCTATAGTTTCCTCAATATAATTATTGCTTATAATAAGCTCATCCTTCGAAACAACTTTTACAAAACCAACAGCGATATTGTGAGGATTACCACCTTCATCTACAGTCGCAAAACCCAAAGCATTATTCTCAATCATTCTTTTAATTCCTTCATTAATCTCAACTAAGCTCATTTGATAAATCAATCTTCCTTAAATATAAAAATCTTCCTTCTTTCTTACTTTACTACTACTAAATTACGATACTTAGAAAAGTTTAAATACTTTGATTTTGTAGGAAAAATATGGAAGTTAAGGATGTTGAAAAAGTTGAAAGAATAAGAGGCATTGCTGCGACAGTTAAAGCCGAAGATTTTAGAGTACAGTATACTGAAGGTGTAAAAAAATTTCTTTATGACCATCAAGAATTCGGAGATGACTGGGTTAAAAGAACGGCAAGTCAGTTATATGTTCATAAAAAAAATCAAGAGGGAGATGTTAGAGAATCAAATGTTCCCGCAGGAGTTGCAATCTCCACTTTTACAGATATTCCTTTGATTGGCGGAAAACAGTTACTTGAGATTTATAGACAAAATGGCGATAAAAATCCTTTCGGAAACGTTTACATTGATTTTGGTGTTCACTTTAATGGAAGACCAGAAAGAAACCTCAAACAAACTTCTTACTTATTGAGCGAATTGTCTCATAGAGGAATAAGAATTCAAGAAGGTGTTATAGACTTTGGAAAGCTGAGATTAGATATAAATGAAGATGAAGGAGGTCTTTTAGTATACAAATTAGCTGAGGATTTCGAAGAAGGAGATATCGTTCCGGTTTCAACTTACCCTTTTATCAGTGTTAGCAAAAATGGTTTGTTCAGGGCTTATCTCGACAGGAGCTACTGGATCGCCGATGATGATGACTTGGCGAATTCCAACGACGATGGTCTGGTGGTTCGATATGACGCCGAAGGCGTCGCGCTAAAAAAACCAACTAAGAAACAAGATTTAATTGAAATAACGACTGCAGACTTTTTAAAAAGACTATAAAAAAATTTTTAAAGCTATAATTTCTAATAAGTTTCCTAACCGAAAGGTTAGGCCACACGCCAGTTTATTACGGCAATGTAAATATTGTTATAAAATTCAGAAATTTCTTGCGAGAAATTTCAGTGACCTCAAAAAGGGAATTAATAAATTGGCTATTAAGTTGTTGTTCAGAGCTTATCTCAACAGGAGCAACTGGAACGCCGATGATGATGACTTGGCGAATTCCAACGACAATGGTCTAATGGCTAAACCTTGGTTAGGAATGAATCTATACTCAAAACTTTGTTCTTGGGAAAACCTATCACTCGCTTTCAAAAAAGCGAAAAAAGGGAAAACGAAAAAAGATTATGTAATCGAATTCCAAGCTAACGCCATCGAAAACATAGAAGAGTTACAAAAAGAACTTATTAATGAAAATTATGCTCCTAAATCTCTTGTAAATTTTATTTTAAGAGATCCAAAAACTAGAAAAATTTCTAAATCTCATTTTAGAGATAGGATAGTTCATCATGCCCTCATTCAAGTTATTGAACCAATTTTTGAAAAAAGTTTTATTTACGATTCTTGTGCAAATCAAATCGGCAAGGGAAATTTATTCGCAATAAAAAAGTTTGATTTATATAAAAGAAAAGTTACAAATAATCTTTATTCCGCGGCGTTTTGTCTAAAATGTGACGTAAGGCACTATTTCGAAGAAGTTAATCATGAGATTTTAATAAATATTCTTTTAAGAAAGATTAAAGATAAAAAAATTATTTGTTTAATAAATAAGATTCTAAAAAATGGATTTTCTGAAAAAGGAATGCCTTTGGGTAACCTAACTTCACAATTTTTTGCAAACGTTTATCTTAATGAGTTGGATTACTTTGTAAAACATAAATTAAAAGCAAAGTTCTATATTCGATATGTTGACGATTTTATAATTTTAGATAATTCAAAAATAAAATTAGAATTACTAAAAAATCAAATTAATATTTTTTTATATGACAAATTAAAGATAGAGCTTCATCCGCAAAAATCGAAAATAATTTCTTTATCAAGAGGACTTGACTTTGTTGGATTTCGAAATTATTGGCATCACAAATTACTAAGAAAGAGAAATATTAAAAAGATGTTCGCAAAAGTTAAAGACTATAAGTATAATGAGATTCCTAAGAAGAAACTTTTAGAAAGTTTTCAAGGTTGGAATGCTTACGCCAAATGGGCAGATAGTTACAAATTAAGAAAAAAAATTGCAAAAAACATTTACTGATAGTAATTCTATTTTCTCCACATTTTCATTTCTCTTAATTTTCCTATATCATTCTTGTACATGTCTCGCAAATCTGTTATTCCGAAAAACTCCATGATAATTCTGTCAAAACCTGGGCCCCAAGCTAAAACGGGAATATGCTTTCCAAAAAACGGAATCGTGACTTCAGGTCTAAACATTCCTGCGCCGCCAAGTTCAACCCACTTTTTATGAATAGGATGAAAAACATCAATCTCAAGCGATGGCTCGGTATACGGAAAGTATCCTGGCCTTATCCTTAATTTTTCGTAACCCATTTTTTTAAAAAATTCTTTTAGATAACCAAGTAGCTGTCTGAAATTCGCACTTTCATCGACGACAATTCCTTCAGTTTGATTAAATTCAAAACCATGCGACCAATCAACCGTCTCATTCCTAAAACATTTTCCAAGAGCAAAATATTTTGCCGGGAACTCGCCCTTCTCTCCAATCTCCTTCAATTTCTTAGCCGACAAGCAAGTCGTATGAGTCCTAAGTACAACTTTTTTTGCATCATCCTCGTTCCAATCATACTGCCAACCTCTACTGCCATCAAGTCCCTTTTCGTGTGCTTTTTTAATTTCATCCACAAAGTTTCTATCTTTTCTGGAAAATTCCGGCAAACTACCCTCAATATTTTTCAAAAAGAAAGTATCCTGCATTTCTCTGACGGGATGGTCCTGTGCCGTGAACAAAGCATCAAAATTCCACAAACCGGTTTGAACCATGTCTCCGGTCATTTCCTTGAAGCCCATCTCGAGCCAAATTGATTTCGCATAATCCGTTGCTTGATTCACAAAATGTCGCTTACCGCCATAAATTTTTGGAACGGGTGTCGCCAAATCATATCTTCTGAATTTTTTCCCTTTCCATAAATTTTGTTTAAGTATTTTCGGAGTTAATTGCTCTATTAAATTTTCATTTAAATCCATTTTTGAAACTTCTTTCCCAATTTCCGTTAATTTCACTTCAGTAATTTTTTTCTTAACAATCTGGACAATATCCTTTCTCGATTTTAAATTTTCAAGCGCGAGTTTATCCTGCGGCTCCAAACTTTTAAGATCAATTGGCAATTTTTCAAGCAAAATTTCCTCAAACATTTTTTTAATTACCTCATCAAGTTTCGCGTTTAAGAAAATCTTCCCTTCTTTAATCTCGACAAGTGCTTTCTTTTTTAAGGTACCAAGCGCTATCTTCGCCTCATTATCATTTAAACTGCACATATTTTTTATTTCATTGATTGGTATACTTCGTTTTTCAGAAAGCTTATCAAGCAAAATTCTTTCAGGAAGATGTTTTTTTGAATAATTAATGCCCAAAATCCCAAGCTCAACAATTTCTTTATCCTCTTCTTTAATCTCGATGAGCCCCTTGTTTTTCAAAAACCCCACTGCTCTAAGCACCGTCGTCTTGTCTTTCGAAATTTTGTTAGAAATTTCATCCACGCTCAAAAAATCTCTTGATATCCCGGGTAAAACATCCCGCTCAATAGGAGCAAGAGATTCAACAATTATTTCCTTATCCATGAAAATTAATATTTCCTAAGTTTTTAAGGTTTTAGAAATGAACTTTGAAAAATTAAATTTACTCTTTCTTTTTTTCTATGCTAACACCCAATTTTTTCAACTCTTCTAAATGAGCCTTAATGAGATTTTCCGTAACGCTTGCAATTTTCAAAAGTTCGTTTCTTTCATTTATCAGAGTATTCACGGCGCCTTTGTGATATCCTATTTTTTCATCTTTTCTCATTTCTTCCGTCATGATATTATATAAAACCAAGTGTTTTTATAGATATGCATTCCTCCCAACATCTTTAAATATCACAGCTATTTATTTTTAGCATGAATAAAAGTGGTCGTGGAGCTGTCGCAGAAAAAATTGCAGATTTGCCCAAAAGATTCAGGGTTTTCTTCTTCCTTTTTGTTTTCGTATTTATATTTGGCACGATAATTTTTGCCCTAATTGAAAACTTAAGTTTTTCTCAAGGATTTTTTAGGACACTTGAAGCGCTTGCTTTCATGTTTCATTCAGAAACTTTGCACGGGAAACTGCTTGAAATTTTCTTGGGAATCTTTGGTGTATTCGCTGTTTGGTGGATTTTATGGAGCATAGCAGACATGTTTATTGAAGGAAAAATATCAGAATATTTAAAAACAAAAATGTATAACTTAAAGTTGAAAAAGATGGGGAATCATTATGTTATTGTCGGAGGCGGAAGAGTTGGTGAAGAAATTGCCAAAATTTTGTACAAAAATAAAAAAGATTTTGTAGTTGTTGAAAAAAATCCTGTTTCAGCAGATAAACTTAGAAAAAAGGGCTATTTGGTTATTGATGGAGACATTGCAGAATCGGAAATTGAAACACTTGAAAAAACTAATATTAAAAACGCGGCGGCGGCAATACTTGTAATGCCGGAAACAGATGACAATCTTATGGCCATTCTTGCGATAAAAGAAATCGCGCCCGACCTCGATATTTACTCAAGAGCAGAAAACAGCTCTTACGTAAACAAATTAAAAAAAGCTGGAGCAAAAGAAGTTATTGTTCCTGAAGTAACTGCAGCAGAAAAGTTCTTGCAAAATATTGAACAAAATTAATTATTTGTCCTCTTTTTTTGATATGAAACTCTGCAAATCTTCACTCCAATAATGTCTTTTTTCATTTAGTAATTTTATTATATCAAATATTATAATTATCAAAAACGCCGAAAACACAGATATTATCAAAAATGATTTACTGATTGGAATTGTTTCTATAACAAAATGCAATGGAGAATAAATAATTAATATTGTCATTAGAATAGAAAAAATTGAGGCAGCCAAGAGTGGCTTGTTTGTAAAAAGTGATCTTTTCAACGTCGCTTTCCTGAAAGACCTGAAATTAAATGCGTTTGTAATGCCAAAAAATACCATTGTTGCAAAAGTCATTGTCCTTGCTGTTACAATGGACTCTCCCATGGATAAAACATAATAAAAAACCCATAATGATATTAATGATATCATTAGTCCTGCTATTGCAAGCATAAGAAACAAGGGCTTGGTTATTATACTCGACTTCCTTCTTGGTTTTGATGACATGACATCCTTGGAATAAGGATTGAAAATCAAAGTTATGGCAGTGATTTCGTCCGAAAATAAATTCATAAAAAGAATTTGAATAGCAACCAAAGGAAGCGGAAGCCCAAGCAATATGGCAAAAAAAATCAGCGAAACCTGTGCAAAATTTATCGAAATCTGATAAGTGGAAAATTTTTGAATATTTGTGAAAATTGTTCTTCCTTCTTTTATCGCATCTACAATCGTCGCAAAATTATCATCTTTCAAGGTTAAATCTGCAACTGAACGTGAAACATCGGTTCCATTTATGCCCATTGCAACTCCGATATGGGCTTCTTTTAACGCTGGCGCATCGTTTACTC
Organism: Candidatus Pacearchaeota archaeon; assembly: GCA_041649045.1. GTDB lineage: Archaea > Nanobdellota > Nanobdellia > Pacearchaeales > GW2011-AR1 > JAGVXH01. The sequence continues at coordinate 220,481 of JBAZNV010000001.1, read as the reverse complement.
CATCACCTGTCATTGTGACGATTTCGCCGTTTGCCTTAAGAGCGTGAACAATTCTTAGTTTGTGTTCGGGTTTGACCCTTGCAAAAATCAAAACATGTTTAACTAAATCTTTAAGTTCATTATCGCTAAAATAATCTATATCTTTTCCTTCCATGACCTGACCAGAACCCAAATTAATTTGTCTCGCAATGGAAAGCGCAGTTTCCTTATTGTCGCCTGTAATCATCTTCACCTTTATTCCCGCATGTTTGCAAGTAATTAAAGCATCTTTGATTTCTTCTCTTGGCGGATCTTCCATGGCGACAAAACCCAAGAAAACCAAATCTTCCTCCATGCTTTCTTTCTTGCAATTTCTTTTATATGCAAATCCCAAAGTCCTAAGAGCATTCCCAGCAAAATATTTATTATAATCAAGAATATTTTTCCTGTCTTTATCTAATAATCTAAAAACTCCATTATCTCTTTGCATAAACTTGCATTTTTTCAACAAAATTTCAAGCGCACCTTTCGAGTAAACAACATTTTCCCTGCCCTCTTTTATCAAAACACTCATCATTTTTCTTTCGGAACTAAAAGGAATTTCATCTTCTCTTTCGAAATCCTCTTTAAACATATTATTTTTCGCAGCCATTATTAAAAGCGCAGCCTCCGTGGGAGTTCCCTGAATTTTATATAAATTCTCTTTTCCAGATTTGAAAATTCTTGAATCGTTACATAAAAGAGCGGTCTTAAATAAAAGACTTAAAGATTTTTCTATTTTAATTTTCTTGCCGTCGTATAAAAATTCACCCTTATCTTCATATCCGGCCCCGGTTACATCGACAATTTTGTTATCAGAAAAAATATTTTTAACAGTCATCTCTCCTTTGGTTATTGTCCCTGTTTTGTCTGTACATATTATCGTAGTTTCGCCGAGTGTTTCAATTATTGACATTCTGTTTACTATTGCATTTTTTTTTGCCATCCTATGTGCGCCCGAAGCCAAAGATGTTATCAGCACCACAGGGAACCCCTCAGGGAAAGCTGAAACAGAAACTGCTATAACTATTATTAATGCATCAATCAAAAGATTATAGTCGATGATTGGAGCTCTGACTATCATTATCAAACCCGTGAGTACTGCAAAAAAAATTCCCAAAAAGGCCATATATTTTACTATTTTATTTACTTTTTTTTGCAACGGAAGCTCTTTTTCGACAGAAGAAATCATTGTCGCAATCTTGCCGAATTTCGTGTTCATCCCTGTTTGTGTAACTATCGCCATGCATTTTCCATTAATCACAAAAGAACCCATAAAAATTAAATTCTCATCTTGTATGTTTTTCAATTTCCTATTTGGATATTTTTCTACTTCTTTTGATTCTCCGGTCAAAACTGATTCATCGACAAGAAAATCTTTTTGCTCGATAACTACGCAATCCGCAGGAATTTTTTCTCCATTCCTTAAGATTAATATATCGCCCGGAACTATTTCATTTGAAGGAATTTGTTTTTCTTGATTATCCCGAATAACAATCGAAGATGAGGTAATCATATTCCTCAATGCCTGGATTGCTTTTTCAGCCTTGTATTCTTGTATAAATCCCGTTGATATCACAATTACAATTACGCCCAAAATAACATACGCAGTGAAATCTCTCTCGACAAAAAACGAAATTATCATTGCGAATATCAAAAGATAAATAACAAAATTGCTTTTCACTTGCCTGAATAAAATTTTTATTGGATGAATTTTGGAGACATCTTTTATTTCGTTCTTCCCATGTTTTTTTAACGCAGCTCTTGCTTCATTAGAAGTCAAGCCACCCTCTTTAATCATCAATGAAAACAACAAATTTAACTTATAAATATTGCGGATTATATTTAAATAGTTGTTATTTTTAAAATTAAAAAGATGGTAAAAAACTCCGGCAAAATTTATCGCGTATCGACTAATTTCAAGACTTATGAATTTCTTGATGGAAAATGCAAAAAATCTTCGGAAAAATTTTCAAATGTCATCGAAATCGCGAAATTTTTTAAAAAACACGGGAACCTTAAACTAATTACTGATGTGAAAAATTCTAAATTTTTAAAAGGACAATATTCTGACGGAAAAGCAATGGGTGCAAGAATAAATGTTTTGCCCGACGGAAGAAAATTAAATAAAGCTTATTCTCTCTTTTCCCCAAAACTAACAATAAACGAAGAGAGACTAAATCATCATTGGGATGTTATTTATCAAAATCCAAACGGAAAATTTGCTTATGTCTACACTCTGGACAAAGAAAGATATTCAAAGAACAAAAAATACAAAAAAGTTGAGGAATTTTCAAAATGTCTCCCAAAATTAAAAGCAAATCTCTCAAAAGCATTGACCCACGATCCAATCGTGCTCGCCATGATAATTCTACTCAAAACAAAAATGAGAATAGGGGGCGAAGTTTATTATTTGAAAAATCATCATGAGGGGCTAACCACTTTAAAGAAAAAAAATATTAAAATCTTTGGAAATAAAATCAGTTTTAGTTTTCTTTCAAAAGATGGCGTTCCGATGAAAATTATCGAAGATTTCCCGCATGAAGTAATTTTACAGTTGAAAAAAATAATCAAGAATAAAAAGAAAAACGATTTTATCTTTTTAGATTCAAATGGACATTTATTCAGAGATTTGGATTTTGAAAAAGCATTTGAAAAATATTGCGGAGAAAAGTTTTACCCTCATATTGTTAGATCACATTATGCGACCGAAGAAGCAAAAAATTTCCTGAAGAAACACGATAAATTTGCGAAGGATGAAATAAAAAAACTTTACACCACAATCGCCGAGAAGCTTGGACACAAAAAATTCTCGAAAAAAACTAATGACTGGGAAAACAACTATCAAGTTACATTACATTATTATATTCAGCCGGAAATTGTCGAAAAAATTGCAAAAATTATGAACTAATTAAATAATCACCAAAAGAAATAAATAAGCGTGCTGTTCTAATTATAAAAAGATGAAAAAAAATATTTGGAAGAGTAAATTCAAGGAAAAAGATATTCTACCAGAAAGAGTAAAAATAATGAATCCATTTATTAAAAAATATGGTCATCCTATTTTAGTTCATGCAGTAGAAGATATTAGGACATTTGAGAAAATTATTTATGAAGGAAAAATAAGGCTGCCGAAAGATCATAGAAAAAGAAAGAAAAATCCCTTAATGGAAAAATTTTTAGGTGTAGATAATTCCATCTTTTTAAGTGTTGGTTTTGATTATTGGGCTCATTATAATTTCAAATTTAACTTTATTTTTGACATAGGAATATTAAAAAAATCAGATTACTATGCCAGACCATTACCTTTGAAGTGTTATACAGATATTGCAATTTGGCTATATGAAAATGACAAAGAAACACTTAATAAATTAAAAAATAAAAATAAAACTTGTAAGGAAGTTGTTGATAAATTTATTTGGTCATTAAATTCAGATAGTTATAAGACTTTCATTGAATTCTGGAAAATCGAAGAAGATATTTATGAGATTATAATAAATCATTCAAAAAAAAAGAAACTTTTTGAAATTGCGAGAGAAAGAATGTTAAAGTTAAAACGGGGATACCCTTATACAAAAATTTTAGCTGGGAAAGATTGGAAAACTTATCATCACCCAGAAATAATTCACTTCAAAGAAATTGATTTACTAAAGTCTCCTTATTTCTTAGGATTTTTTATTGAAGACAAAATATATAGGAAACTTGAAAAAGTATTAAGAGAGAAATATTCTGGAAAGATTATCTTTGATGGCAAAAAAATAAAGGTATTAACTAAGATTACCCGCGATGCTTGAAAAACTCAATTTGCCTGAATCTTTTCATAATGAACTTGTAATTATTTTTTTCAACAAGAACCTTGTTTTTATTTTTATTCAATAATCGAAAATCGTAATCATCTACCTTGCCTTTTATTGTATTTTTGCCAAGATAATCTCTCCATCTTCCGCCATGTTTTTTCTTATATTGCAAAACCATATAATTTGACGCACTTGGAGTATAAATAAATTAACATAAAATTTAAAACTTAAAAATCATTTATTCATTTATGAAAATTTTTGCTTTGATCATTTTGGGAATTTTTGTGGTAGGAACTGCCAGTGCAACATATACTTTCCCGAGTTATGAAAAACAAATCAAAGAAAAGGAGCCTATAAAAATTGAAAAAAGATACCCTGTCAGTGATTATCTTCATGGCTACACTTTTAGATCAACAGAAAATTATAAGAAAATGCACCCAAAACCGCAAGAAAAATTTTATTACAGGCACTTTTCATTTTTAAAACAACCTCAAAAAATAACCTGCCACAATTCGCCACCAAAAAACAAATTGTTTTATGTAAAATGTCGATAGGCGAAAGGAGAACCTCGAGCAATTCCGTTCGGGTTAGGGATTTGTTATAATTTCTTTTCTATTAATACATCTTTCTTACTCGGTAAAATTTCAATTTTATTATATAACTTAAATGCTTTGGATTCCACATTGGCTATTCCCATGAATTTTTTAAATCCTCTTTCCTTGTAAATTTTAAATATTTCATTAAATGTCCATGTTCCAATTCCTTTATTTTGCATATCTGCCCTTATCGCCATTTCTTCTCCAAATGCTACTTCTCCTGGACACATAAAATTTGGATTTATTACTATGAACCCAATTGTCTCATCATCTTTTTTAATACTATATAAATCATAAAATTCGGCAAAAAATTTTATTTTATTTTGTGCCATTTTAATTGTCCAACTTTCATTATAAGGAGGTTTAGAAAATTCTGTTTCATATATCTTGGCAATTTTTTCAAATTCTTCTTCTGAACTTTTTTCTAATTTTAATTCCATATTATTTTTTTCCATATCCTTCCGCCCCGAACACTTCAATTAAAGGCGAAAGGAGGGAATCGAACCCTCGTCTCACGAGCCACAGTCGCGCATTCTACCATTGAACTACAATCGCCATGTTTGTTGACTATTGAACTTTTGGATCAAACAATCATATAAAAGAAATCATTTTTAACTTTTATAATTCTTTTGATTATACCAATCCACTTAAATCAATTCTTTTTGGAACAAATCCACCGAACTTAGTTATACTTCTTTTTGAGCCGGAAAAATCTCTTGAACCAAGTCTAAACAAATCTTTATTATTAACACGATATGAATAATCGCCTTTCATCATTTCATCAAATTCTTTTAATGTGTTTATAACTGCGGCTTTATAAAATAAAACTAAATCGTCTCCAGTAAATTCAGAAAATAATTGATAAGGTTCTGATGTACAACTTGCTACGTTATGTTCGATAGTTGGATTTTCAATAGCTTTTTTTCTTTCTCTATCTAAAAAATATTTTCTTCCTACCGGGAATGAATTAGGACTCTTTACATTTATACATAAAAAAGCACTTTCAAAATATTTTCTTAAAACTAAACTTATATTATCATTATCCTTCATGTCTAACTCTGATACATCTACTCTATCTTCTACTGGCAATAAAATATCTAAGGTTGAAAAGTAATGTTCATCTTTATCTTTAAAATTATTAAAATTGTTTCCGCCAACAAATACGCTATTTTTTCTATTTCTGCAAATTGCAAGATAAAGTTTTCCGAAATCAATTTGATGAGGCAATTGAATGCCCATGTATAAAACATCTCCAGGTGTATGTCTTTCACAAAAAGGAGTTCGTCCAATAAAATATGCTCCATACCTTTGCAAATCAAAAACTATTTGGCAGTTTTCGCCCATTCTTTCAAAAAGCAAATCGTGAGTTTTGTAGTCTTTTTTTATTTGACTAACAGCTTGTTCTAATCCAGAAATTCTTTCTTCTTGACTCATAAATGCATCTACGTCAATCTTATCTTTATCTCCGCGTAGGTTTCTCATTTCTTCATCACTAAAAATTCCATCCATTAAAGATATAGAAAATTTCACTATTTAAACCTTGTTATTTGTTCTTATTATCAAGTAACAACTTATTAGAATTGAACTACAATCGCCACACTTGCTGACTATTGGATCTTGAAATCATTTACCCAAAAATCCAATAAAGACCTATCGAGAATAATGTTTAAAAATTTATTGTTAAAGTCAAGTATTTTTATTGAAAATCACCTCTTGATTTATATCCTTGAAAAAAAATTATTTATTTTATCACACCCCAAGGCCCCAAAGTCAGAAATTGATAAACATACTATTGGATGGAAGCCAAGGTGCCACGTTGTTAAAGATTAAAATTTATTTTCTTTTACTGATTCCAAACTCATTATGCAAAAGCAATCATAACTATAAAATAATGTTGTGCCTAATCAAATATTCCAAATCCTTAAAAACTTCTTATATTATAATAAATCATGACAATAGAAACAATAAAGGGCTTTAAGGATTTTATCGGAGAAGAAGCGAAGAAGCGAGAAAAGATAGTTGAAATTATAAGAAAGCAATTTCGACTTTACGGTTTTGAACCCGCGGAAACTCCGATTATCGAAAACGAAGAATTTGTAACGGGGGAAAATGCCAACGACGAAGCTGTACGCGATATTTTTAGACTTAAAGATAGGGGGAAAAGAGAACTCGGTCTAAGATACGAATTTACCTTTCAGCTTAAAAGGATTGCGAAAAATCAAAAGCTTCCTTATAAAAGATATCAAATTGGCTATGTTTTCCGGGATGAACCCATAAAAAAAGGAAGATCAAGACAATTCATACAGTGCGACGCAGACATCATAGGAAGCACTACAAAAGACGACGCTGAATGTCTCGCTATGGCATATAAAATATTCTCCGAATTAAAAATGCCTATAAAAATTTACGTAAATAATCGAAAATTAATAAATGAAATTTTGGTAGCTGAAAAAATTGAGGAAAAAAATCGTGCGCAAGTAATCAGAGAGTTGGATAAATTAGACAAACTTTCAAAAGTTGAAGTAGCAAATAATCTGAAAAAATACGGCGCTGAAAAACTTTTAAAAATTTTCGGACAAAAAGAAAAAGAATTTGAAAAATATAATTTTTATAATGAAATAAAAGAATTAAAAAAATATTGCAAATTGTATGATTTAGAAATTGAGTTCAGGCCATTTCTTGCGAGAGGTCTTTCTTATTATAATGGGAACATTTTTGAAGTTTGGTCAAATGATTTGAATGTTTCGTTGGCAGGAGGGGGAAGTTACTTGATTAACGATACCCAATCCACAGGAATTTCTTTCGGGTTTGAACCCATATCTCTTTTGGCAAAAGTTGATGATGAAAAAATAAAATGCCAGATAATCTCAATAAATCAGGACGAAACTGCAGTGAAAATCGCTGAAAAATTAAGGCAAAAAGGAACGCCAATTATGCTTATGCTCGACAAAACAGTTAGTAAGGCAATCGAGTACGCGAACATAAAAAAAGTTGAGAAAGTTATTTTTATCGGAGCAGAAGAAGTAAAAAAGAAAAAATTCAAAGTTAAAGATATGGAAAACGGGAAAGAAGAAATGTTGGAAATCGAAGAAATTATTAAATTATTTTAATTACTTCCTATTCTCATCATTTCTTCGTTGATAAAATATGTCGGTTTCTTCCCGGAATAAGTAAGATATAAAATTTCTTTTGCCCTGGAAATCGCAACATAAAATAAACATTTTTCTTCTTCCTCTTTATTATAATTATCAGATTTCAACATTTCGATAGCTGGATGGTCGCTTGCTTTGCATGGAAAATTTTGCTCATTGCAGCCGATTACGAAAACTTTTTTTGCTTGCAGCCCTTTTATCGCGTGAATCGTAGCAAGGGTGACGCCATCGAAATCATCTTCCTCGCTTTTTAATTCATCCGTCTTGAGAATGTGCGCAATCCCTCTCGCTTTCATTGAATTTGATATTTCGAGCAATTGCCTATTTGTTCTTGCCAAGACAAAAACCTCGTTATTGGGGATACTGGATTCTAAAATATTATTTAAAACAAACTCTCTTTCGCCCTCTTCAGTATCAAAGTTTAGTATTTTTATTTCTGTTTCTTTTTCCTTGTAATAATTCAGGTCTGGAAGACCAAATTCTCTTATTGAGTAATTTATAAATTTCACAATATTTTTTGAGCTTCTGTAATTTTTTGTCAGATAAATAACCTCTGATTGGCCGTAATCTTCTTCAAAATTCAAAATATACTTTATATCAGAACCTCGCCAGCCAAAAATCGCTTGCCTTGGATCTCCAACAGCAAATAAATTTTTTGCACCAAGAAGCTTTATTAATTTTACCTGCATTGCGTTAACGTCTTGATATTCATCAATTAATATGTAATCAAATTTGGGCACAAAAGAAGGGTTTTGCTCGAAGAACTTAATTGTATCGATAAGTTGATCTGTAAAATCCCTTAGCCCTTGAATATTCATATGTTCCTTGACAAATTTATTTATTTGATAAATAATCTGCGCATTTTTTCTATTTTCATCGTCGACATTTACTGAAAAATCGTATTCTTTTTTCCCGGTAACTTTGAAATAATCAATAACTGAAAAACAATCATTCATAAAACTTCCGATTAATTGGCTCGCTGTTTTAAATTCCCTTTGCTTCTTAGTAAAATAATTGTTTATTACATCTTCCATGTTAAGGCCCAAATTCGCAATTGCCATATTCAACGCAATAATTTTATCAGAATAATTTTGAACACGAATTTTTTTCCCATAAATCTCGTTTTCATAATCTCTTAAAATTTTTTCACAAAAAGAATTAAAGGTATGAATATTGATTCCAACAATATTTATTTTTCTTAACCTTTTTTCCATTTCTTTTTTTGCTTTTCTGGTGAAGGTTATCGCCAAGACTTTTTTGGGATCAATATTTTTTTTCCTAACAAGAAATTCTATTCTTTTAATCAAAACCGAAGTTTTCCCCGAACCTGCACCTGCAATGCACAAAATTTTTTCAGCTTGTGAAATTATTGCCTTTTTCTGTTCATCATTATCTCCTTTTAAAAAATCATCGAACTCGGAAAATTTTCTTTTGTCTTCTTCGTTTACTTCTGATATTTTAAATTTTAAATTATTTTTCATGCGTTTTTTGATAAGTGTCGGCATGACAATTTCATTTTGACCTTTTATAGTAATCCTCAAAACTTTTATAAATTTATTATAATCACTCACAACTTGTTCAATCATCCCTGCAGAAATCAAGTTGTTTATTCCCGGAAGAATTCTTTCTTTATCTTCCATCATGCCAAATCCATTAAGTTGGTCAAGGTGATTCTTGACAACAGATTTATTCTTGTAATTACCCGCTAAAAAATCCACTAACAAATTTTTTCCTACCTGGAATGGTATTTCCCTTAATGCTTTTAAAATTTTCAGATATTCAGTCGAATTATCGATTTCTTTTTCCATCCACTTTAAATAAGAAAATCCTTTTTATTCTTAACTAATTTACTCGTTCAATCTTGCTTTATTATTTGATTCATCTAATTCTGATATTTTATCTTCGCCATCCACATAAAAGTCTATAGTTTTTATATCGGACGAAAACATTTTTACATTTACAGAATAAAGTGTCCGACCATATCCCATTTCTATCTCTCCAAGATTAAAAGTTTGGATTTCTTTGCCATTAGATGATACCAGAAGAGTGACTTCTTCAGCGCCACTGAGCCCTTCGTTCGCAATTGTTATGTTAAAGTCAAGGTATCTTCCTCTTTTCACTGCAGATAAATTTGTAATTATTAAATCAGGCGAAACTGGAATTTCGTATAAATTTTGCAAAGCACTTATAATATTTTCAGATAATCTCTGCTCACAATCTGAAACCGCAAACATAATATTCTTTTTATCATTTGAGTGATTAAACCCAAAAACATGCAATAATTCATGAAGTTCGACTATTGGATAATCGCAAATTGGATCCTGATAAAGATAAATGGTTCCTTTCTCAATTATATTGAATTTTCCATTTTTTATTATTTTTGTCGGGCCTCCTTCCCCCGCCGCGAAAAGGTTTTTGCCAATCTCCACATAATCTTCAGAGCACTCTATGCTTATGTCTGCATCTTCGTCAACCTGATAAAAAGAAAGTTGTCTTACATTTTCGTTTAATATGCCGAATGCCTCTTCGATATAAGCCAGCCTTAATTTAGGACAAGACCCTTTTATATTATAAGATATATTATTATGGTCGAATCTCATGTACTCCGCAAAAACCGAGACTTGGTTATAATTTATTTTTTTACTATCTTCTCCAAGAGACACATCGCCAAAATTTAAATTCAAGTTAATAGGATCATGTGGAACATTTTCATAAATAATTATTGACGCAAAAATTGCCAGAAAAACCATAAGAATAGTAAGAATTATTTTTATAATCATGTAATTATAAAGAAAAAAGTGTTTTTATTTGTTTGTCTTCAAACTCTTCGATATTTTTAATTCCCACAATTCTTTTGCGAATCTTTTTTGCATTCTTTAGTCCTTTTGTAAAATTCATCGCCTGATATTTTATTTGCCTAAAGGGCAGATTATTTTCTTTCGCGATTTTGAGATAATCGTCAAAATTTAAATTTAAATTTATTCTGGTAATTCTTGAAAAAATATTGCAATCACCAATTGCCTCTCTTCCTATAAAAACAAAATCAAAATCCTTTAAGATATCTTTCACATTTTTTTCATTCACATTGCCGGAATAAATCACGGGAATTGAAACCAATTTTTTTATTTTCAGGGCTAATTTATAATCTGGATTCCCCGAATAGCCCTGCGAAATCGTTCTTGGATGAATCGCAATGGCATCGACATATTTTTCTGCAATTTTCGCAATCTTTAACGAATCTTTTGTTTTTCTTAATTTTATTGTAATGGGTTTTTTGGTGGATTTTCTCATTACTTTGATGATATTTTCAATTTTAGAAACATCTTTCAGAAACGCTCCATGAGCAAATTTTTTAGAAATATCCGAAGGGCATCCTAAATTTAAATCCCAAAGTTTAACTTTTCTATCATATTTTTCGATGAAAGATTTTATTCCTTCGGTCGAGTTTGCGAATATTTGGATCGCTGGTCTGTCCTCCAAATTAATTTTCTTTTTAGAAAGAGGACTTGTCATCCCTGTATACGTCAACCCGCAGCCTGCCTTTTCGCAAAGAATCCTAAACGCTATGTCATTTGGCTCCATCATTGGCGCAAGTAAAAAGCGATTTTTCAATTTTAAATTTCCGATTTCATATTTCATTTCATGTATTTACTTTCCCAATAATTTAAATCTTCATCGGAAATTCTGATTTTATTTCTTGCTCTTCTTTTGGTCTTCTCCCTAAAAAATAACCCCAAAATCAATCCTAAAAAAAGACCAGACAAATGAGCTATCGTTCCGACGTTTGTGGGCATGAAAGTCATTAGTATATCGCTCACCGCCCAGATAACTAAAGCAAAAAAAATCGGCATGGGAATGCCAAAAGCCCAAATCGGCATTAACGGTTTTATAATTGTCAACGCCCCTATCACCCCAAATATTGCACCCGAAGCTCCCAAAGATGAAGAATAAAAATTAATAGAAATCAGATTCGCAAAAATGCCAGCCGAAAAAAATGAAAACAGGAATTTCTTGCTTCCGATTATATATTCTAAAATCAGACCAAATAAAATAAGGGCAAACAAATTGAAAATTAAATGAGTGATATCGTTATGTAAAAAAATGGAACTGACAAATCTCCATGGTTCAACAAAACTGTTTTGATTCAAAATAAAAATATTGGTAAAACCAGGAATGATAATTTGGAGCATAAAAATTAATATGCATATTCCTGCAAGCAACAATGTATAAACCCTCATTAAGATCAAAGACAAAATTACCTTATTAATTTAATGAATTTATTCTCCAATATATCCGCCTTTTTGAAGATTCCAAAGTTTTTTGTAAGTCCCGGTTTTATTTATCAATTGGTTATGAGTCCCTACTTGAACTATTTTTCCTTTTTCTAAAACCACAATTTCATCTGCTTTCATTATAGTTGATAAACGATGCGCAATAATAATAGACGTTCTCCCCTTCATCAATTTTTCTAAATCCCTCTGTATTTCAAATTCCGTTTGCGAATCAAGAGATGATGTCGCTTCATCCAAAATAAGAATTTTTTTATTCGCAAGAATCGCACGAGCAATTGAAACCCTTTGTTTCTCTCCGCCTGAAAGTTTTACACCCCGCTCTCCGACGATAGTATTTTCTTTTTCCGGAAGTCCTCCGATAAACTTATCAAGTTGAGCAAATTTTATTGCCCTCATAACTTCTTTTCTCGAAGCTGAAGGATTTGAAAAGAGAATATTGTTATAAATTGTATCGTCAAACAATATCGCCTCCTGCGGAACGATCGACATTTCGCTGCGAAGTGATTCCTGTTTAATATCTTTCACATTTTGTCCATCGACCAAAACTTTTCCAGAAGCTACGTCATAAAAGCGATATAAAAGTTTTACAAGCGTTGTTTTACCACAACCAGAATGCCCTACGAACGCAACTTTTTTATTCTGAGAGATTCTTAAATTAAAATTTTCAAATAACTTTTTCTTGCTATAATTAAATGAAATATTATCAAACTCTATTTCCCCTTTTGTAATTTTTAAACTTCTTGCGTTTGGTTTGTCTTTTATTTCTTTCTCTATTTTGCCATATTCAAAGAGATCCTGAATATCAGTCAGGCTTCTATAAAAATTTCTCATCCCCCAAACAAAAGAAAACATCGGTCCAGTGATATTGCCATAAACTGTATAAATAAAAACTATCGTACCCAACGTCGTTTCTCCAGCTAAAAAACTTCTTAATGGAAAATAAATCAACAAAATCGTTCCTATAACTAAAATTGTGTTCTGTCCAAAATCATTCCATCCAAACCATTTTGCAAAATCCAAAAACCTCTCTTTTGTATTCTTGGATATATGTGAAAATTCTTTTTTAACATATTCCTCCTTCCCAAAATATTTTATAGACTCAATATTCATAAAAAAATCAGAAATTTTTCCCTTCTCGTAATCGTCTGCCTTATTTAATTTTGCCCTCGCAACAATCTGTATTCTTTGGATAGTATAGCTATAGCCTATAAATAAAAGCACTAATAAAAAAATTATAAGAGCAGAATAAAAATTAAAATAAATCAAAGAAGCACTTACTATAATTACCTGTATGATAAGGGGCGACAGTTGAAAAACTATCACATCATTTAAACTTTCTATTGCGCCCCCTCCTCTATTTAACCTTGAAATCAGGGAGCCAGTCTTATGAGTAGTGTGAAATTTGTGATCAAGCCCGACAATATGTGAAAAATATTTTTGCTTTAATTTTATTATTATATTTGAATCGAGAACTTGCTCATAATAAGTCCTAATTAAATTTCCAAAAGATTGTGTTATTCCAAGTGTTAAATAAACCCCGCCAATAACTAATAAAATTTTTACAAAAATATCTTTTCCCAAATCTCCAGAAACAAAAGATGTGCCACTGTCAATTAAATATTTATATAAAAAACTAGGAATTACTTCAAGTAACTGAATTAGAATTACTGCCAGTATCAAGATAAAAAATAATTTTCTATTGCCTTCGAGAAAATTCCAATATTCTTTCAAGCTTTCTCTGATATTTACTTTTTTACTTTCTTTTTCATCTTCCATCAATAAAAATTAAAAGCCCATTTAATAAATCTTCCGACGAATTTTCGTTCATTTTTATACAACTATTTTTTAAAAATAAATTGTCCTTATTTAATTAATGAGAGATGATGAATCTTACACGCTGGCAGAGCGATTATGTCTTTTATCAACATATTCGGGACCAACAGCCAAACAGATGTTTGAAGCTACACTGAGAGAATATCAGACATCAATTCATCCCAATGAGGATAAGTATGTAACTGGAATGATTATTCAAGCAAAATACCTGGCAGAACAAAATAGAAACCCGTAGTGAATATCAACACAATCTTTTCATCCAAATTGTTAACCCAACATTATTTGATCACTTAAAATTCGCTCTCTTGAGTAAATCTTTCAATTTAGCTTCATTTGCTTCTTTATTTCTTATTTCCGTTGCAGAATAAACAGGATTGTCGCCAATGCTATTCACTTTCTCTACCCTCAAATCTCTCATTAGTTTTTTTCTTATATTCTCCGAAACTAAAATTTTTTCTGAATCGAAATCCGACATCCTTCTTGCCAACGAAATTATGTTCCCTATGCCTGTATATTCAAGCTTATCTCCTGATTTTGATGCAACAATTTCCCCTGAATTTACGCCTATATTGAATTCTATTTTATCTCTGACTTTGTTATTATAATCCAACAAACTTCTCCATATTCTGAAAGCAGCTTTTGAAGCAAGAATTTCGTTATCGTAAGTCTTTGTAAAAACTGTCGAGAAAATAACTGAAACATGATCGTCTTTCCAATCTACCAACCCTTTCATGGTCTTTACCTCATCGATAGTGTTTGATAAAAATTCCAATGCATGCTCTTTTATTCTGCTAAAATTTTTTATGCTAATCAAGACTACTGCAGACGGATACTTTTCACCTTTTAAAACCAAAGAAGATTCTGCAGAATTAATTTTACCATTTGTCAAATCAACTACCCCCTTGCTTTTGTACAATTTGGGCTTAAAACCGCTCGAAGAATGCAAGGAAAAATTACTTGATTTTCTTGATTTAAAGATTCTTTCAAATAATCTTTTTTTGTTTGTTTTTTCATCAAGAGTTGTTGTTCTTTTGAATTTCCTGAAAAGAATTGCTCCTATCCCACCAAAAACCACTATCAAAAAAATCCAAACAATTGAATAACTTTTGAAAATTCCAACATCCTCAAGATCTTTAATTGATATTGCTTTGCCAGTCAACATTACCTGATTAGATATTTGAGCTTCTCCGTCGCCGACGATTACCTCATACTCTCCTTGCGGAGCAGCGAGATTAAACTTTCTTGTCTCCCCAATCTCCATTCTCAAGTCAATTTCTTTTGTCGTGTTCCCTATTTGTACATTAACAGTCTTGTTGTAAAGAGTATTCCCTATATTTTTAATTATCAAAATTGAATCTTCAATAACCAAATCTATTTTTTGTAATTCTTTCACCTCTATTTCTTTCTCCTGCCCAATCTCGTTAAAAAAAGCACGAACAATCCATATTCCAGATGTGGCATTTGTTTCAAATTGCTTCGAGAAAAATTCTCCTGTATTAAAAACTATATCTTCCTCTATGCCTTCAGGCGAAATCAGTTTCCCCGAAACGCTCCCTTGCAATGTTTTCCCCGACTGATCAAAAATTTCTGCTCCTATTTTTAATTCGTTTCCAGGAATGATTGAGTTATCGGACAAACTTAAAACTATTGAAGTTGGAACCTGATTAATACTGAACGATATTACCGCACTTCCATGATTTAAAATCCCATTTTTACCACTATCATACGCACTTACATTCAAATAATAAACTCCTGCTTCCGCCGTTTCGGACATGCTAAACGTGTTTGTTGCCAAACCTTCCTGAATTGCTTTGCTAAAAATTGTGGCACCAGTAATTTCAACGATGCCATCCAACAAATCTCCATTTGCTTTTATTGCATCAATTTTTATAGTAATCCCTTCGCCCGGATTATAAGTCCCTTTATCTAAACTTGCCCTGACGCTGACTTCATCAGTAATTAAAAAAGATTTCGTCGATACCGCCGTCTCACCAATAGTCGCTATAATCTGACACGTTCCAAGAATACTACTAAAATCGCCTATCTCCAAATCTTCTTCGTTTATTATTTTATATGGTAAATCATAAACATTTTCCTCAGAGGAAAAGGCTCTTGCTGGAATTTTTACCAAGTTAATCGTATTATTTGAACAAACCAAATCTATATTAAAATTCCCAGACTCAATTCCAACAACCCCATTCGCACTGACGTAAAGCCTGTCTCCAAGATTATAAATATCGAGAGGCTCATTAATCGAAATTCCAGCCAAAACTATCGAGCTAAACATAATTATCAAAGCAAATAAACCAACTCTTTTTTCCATATTTCTCTCAGTCAGGATTACTATTTAAATATTATCGTAGGAAATTATTCAAATTATCATCAAATTTATAAACATCTTGCACTAAATTAAACAATGACAAATAGCGTAAGCCCATGGGAAGTTTCTGGAAATATTAACTATGACAAATTAATCAAAGATTTTGGAACGACAAAAATTTCAGAAAAAATTTACGAAAAAATAAAATCCTGCCACCCGCTCCTGCGAAGAGGAATATATTTTTCACATCGAGATTTTGACAAATGGTTAAAAGCCTATGAAGAAGGGAAAAAGGTTTCAGTAATTACCGGCAGGGGTCCTTCGGAAAAAATGCATATTGGACACCTTGTCCCGTTGCTTGTGGCAAAATCGCTTCAGGACAATTTTGGATGTCTTGTTTTTATCCCAATCTCCGACGATGAAAAATTTTATGTAAAAGAAAATTTATCTTTTGACGAAGCAATCAAATTTTCTTATGATAATATTTTGGACATAATCGCAATGGGATTTAACCCCGAAAAAACTTTTATTTTTGAGGATTTTGTTTACACAGAAATTTACAAATATGCAGCAAGAATAGCAAAAAGAATCACATATTCCACGGCGAAAGCTACTTTTGGATTAACTCCGGATAAGAATATTGGATGGACTTTTTACCCTGCAATGCAAGCAGCGCACATTCTATTTCCTCAATTTTTTCTCAAAGAAAAACATATTTCTGTTGTTCCCGTCGGAATCGACCAAGACCCATTCATAAGATTAACCAGAGATATCGCAATACATTCAGATTTTAACCTGGAAAAACCGGCTGCTCTTCACGCCAAATTTATCCCCTCTCTCGCAGGAGAATCGAAAATGTCATCATCAAATGAAGGAAATATTTTTCTTTCGGATGACCCAAAAACTGTAAAAAATAAAATCAATAAATACGCATTCTCAGGAGGACGTGACACAATTGAGGAACATCGGAAAAAAGGCGGGAATACTGAAGTTGATGTTTCTTTCCAATATCTTAAAATGTTTTTCGAGCCAGACGATAATAAACTTGAAGAAATAAAAACAAAATACGAATCTGGCGAAATGTTATCGGGCGAACTCAAGGCGATCCTTATTGAAAAATTGAATAATTTTTTAAAAGAACACCAAAAAAGAAAAGAAGAAGCAAAAACCAAAGTAAAAGATTTCTTAATAGAATAAAACACAATTTGTCATTAAAAGCATTAGAGTGCTATAGCTTTGCTATATTTATAAAAACCATTTTTAGAAATTTGAAATCAAATTCTGCAGAATCATATTAATGTATTTATAACCATGTTATAATAAGAAATTTTACCCCCTTCTAAACCCGCCAACCAATTTTGGAATTTCATTCGTCTCGGAAATAATTTGCCTTTGCCGCATTGGGAATTGATTCTCTTCTTGCATTTGATTTTGTTGATATTCTTGTTCCTGATCTTGAATTTCCTCTTGTTGATATTCTTGTTCTTCATTAACCTGATTTTCTACAGGAACTTCTGTCTCACTTTCTGTTTGAGATGACTGCACATCATCTTCATATAATGGGGGTAAATCTCCTATGGTCAAGGATGGTTCTATAACCTCTATTCCCGTTGGGACAATCTTCATTCCAACCACAATTCTCTCATGAGAAGTCCTTCTCATTTTTGAAATTCTTAACGCTCTGTCGCCAACTCCTGCAATTCCTGATTCATAAAAAATCGTGACCGAATCTGATAAAAACCTTAAGATGTCTGTTTTTGCCCATTCTCTATCGACTGGACCTATTTCACCCTCAAGACTTTCGTCCGCAAAAACTGAAGTTACTTTTAATCTTTTCAATAAAGATGAAAGTTCAAAAATAACCTGCCTAATTTTCCCCTGATCATCTAAATTCATTGCAAGAACTGAAATCGGATCAAAGGCTATTCTTTTTATGTCGCTTTTTGAAATCATTTTTGTTAATTCAGATTTTAACTCTTCAATGGATGTTTGTGGAGCAAATCTCATAAATTTTATTTTTCCTTCATTGCTTAATTTTGTGAAATCCCAGCCATAAACCATACTATCCTTCAAAGTTTCGATGATATCTGGTTCAAAAGAACAGTAAAGCCCGTTTTCGTTATATTTAGTAATTCCATTCCATAAAAATTGAAGCAAAAAAGTTGTCTTGCCGGATCCTGGCCCGCCAACGATCAAATTATCAGAGTTTCTAACAAAGCCGCCTTGGCATAATTTATCAAATCCATCAATACCAGTGGGGCATCTATCAATCATATCACCACTCATTTCAAACCAAATATGAAGATGTTTATAAATTATTCGGTTAAAATCGAGAATTTATAGAAAAGTTTATTCCCAACTCCTTCCGAAACAATGGAATACTTTTTCAATTACATATGAAAAAAGCATACCACTTTTTACCCTACGCCCGGACCAGTCTCGCTTTTACATTTTCAAAAACATTTTAAATTTTCTTTTGAAAAAGCGAAAGCTCGGTCAAACCTGTTCGACTCATATTTATGCACAAAACGCCCGGACCAGGAGTCGAACCTGGGCACCCCGAGGGGTCAAGCTTTCCAGGCTTGTGCAATACCGTTATGCGACCCGGGCATAACTAAATATGAAAAAATTAGTTTTTAAAATTACTTATTAAACTACTGGTGATTTAATCAACCATCTCAATTTTTATCTTGACAGTTCTCGGAATAGAAATACGCATGATATTATGAAGAATTTTGTCATTCGAAGGAAGATCAATGACTCTTTTATGAATTCTCATTTCAAACCTATCGAAAGTTGCAGTCCCATTCCCACAAGGAGATTTTCTCGTTGTTACCTTGAGTTTTTTTGTCGGCAAAGGAATTGGGCCAGAAATCGGCATGCCTGCTCCACTGGCAATGTTTTTTATCGTACCGATAACATCATTCAATTTATTAATATCTACACTTTGCAGTTTTATCCTCACTTTGCTCATGGAAGATTGACAAAAATTATGCTTTTAAACCTTACTGTGTTTAAATTATTATGAAAATAAAACTTGCAATAATAACAATTCTTTTTGTTTTTTCCGGAATCTTTTACTATCAAATTACCGGCAATTCCACCAAAGAAATGCAACTTGTTAAAGTCACAAGAATCATTGATGGGGACACATTTGAAACAGAATCCGGACAAAAAATCAGGATGATCGGAATTAACACACCGGAAAGCAAAATGTTTCTGCATTTTGAATCAGAAAAATTCGTTAAAGAACTTATAGAAAACAAAACAGTGCAAATCCAAAATCAAGGCGTGGACAAATACGGAAGAACTCTCGCCCACGTTTTTTTGAACAACCTGCACATCAACGAAGAATTATTAAAAAACGGTTACGCATCCCTTTATTATTACGAAAAAGACTCGTACTATAAAAAACTTTCAAATGCCGAAGAATTCGCGAGATTAAATAAAATTAATATATGGGAAGATTCTGCCGACAAAAACTGCTTCTCATTAATTGAACTCAAGTTCAAGGAGGAAATAAAAAGGTGTTCAAATAAAGAAATTGTTAAAATAAAAAATATTTGTGACAAAGATATTCTAATAACAATAAAAGACGATGCGACCCATATCTATAACGAAAAAATAAAATCAAATTCAATTTTTGTCAAGAACTTTTCATGCATTTGGAATGACGAAGGCGACTCTCTGTACGCTTGGGATGACAAAGGCATGGTTTTATTTTACAGATATTAATCCCCACCCCCTTTAATAACTTTGTGCTTCCTCGTCGATAACCGAAAAACTTAAAAGTCGATTTTGGATAAAAAAATAGATTTATTCTATAAAATGATAATAAGAAATTATCAACCCTCAGACAAAAGAAAAGTAAAAGAAATGGTAGCTGAAGTACTCGAAGGAATTTTTAACGGAGACCCTCACCAGTTCAAAATATTAAATGAATTCCGAACCAAACAAAATTATATTCTATATTTAATTGCAGAAAACGATGGAGAACTAATAGGGACAATGGCATTAAAAAAAATTAATTCTAATACTGTAAGATTAAAAAGAATGTATGTAAAAAAAGGTCATGAAAGAAAAGGCGTCGCCCAAAAAATGCTTGACGAAACAATAAAATTTGCCAAAAAAAATAAATATAAAAAAATCCTGTTAAGCACATATCCTATCATGAAAAATGCGAATCGTTTTCATAAAAAAAATGGTTTTATTGAGGCAAGAGGCAAGGACTCCGACCAAATTCATGTCATGAAAGATTTATAGCCTGATAGAATTATAAAGATTTTACCAACTCACGGAAGCGTGAAAAACAAAAAGGTTCCCAACAAAATAATAAATTAATGAAAACGCGGCAAAAAATAATTTCATTAGCGTTATTGCATTAACTTTATTAACATCTCGCTATAAATTAATTAATGTTTGACACCGCCTTAAATCTATACATGCAATCTGTGGAAAATCCATTATTTACTCAAATATCAAAATTCATGGACCTTACTTTCGATCCATTAATTTTAATTTTCCTGTCACTAATAATTTCATTTTACTTGTTCTGCAAAGGCTCAAAAAAAGAAGGGATCGTTTTTTCTACTTCAATGATTATCATGGCAATTTTACTGCAATCACTAAAAGAAATTTTCAAAAGAGCTCGCCCGCTAAACTCACTTATTATTCAAGAAGGATACTCCCTGCCAAGCGGACATTCCATGGCATCAATCGTTTTCTTTGGACTAATAGCTTATTTTATTTCAAGAAAAAAATCTTTTAATATTAAAATATTAAGTTGCGTAATCTTCGGAATATTAACTTTATTGACAGGACTATCAAGAATTTATTTAAGGGTCCACTGGACAACCGATGTTTTAGCAGGATTTCTCATAGGAGGAATAATATTAGCAATAGCGATAATTGCGATAAGAAGAGAGAATTAATGTAATTTCTGCACTTTTTTAATTAATGCTCTTGAGGGCATTAAAAAGTAGTGAGTAGTATTTGAAGCTGGAATATAAAATGCATGAACATCAAATTTCCAATCTAATCTTATTTTTCCATCATCGTCTACAAGAAGATTCCCATTCTTTAAGCCTCCAACCTTTGTAAATAAGTCTGAATATTCCTTATCTAAATAACTAGTAGAATCAAATGGGGAATCCTGCTTAGTTACAATACATTCTGGGACCAATCCATCTAGAATGCCGATAACTGTTCCAAATTTAATACGATTCCCGCTTTCAATTTTATGTGGCAACCCATACTCTTCAATTTGTTCTAATCTCCGTCTAATTGTAGGTAAGCTCATAATATCTTAACTTTAAAGTGGTATTTAAATTTTTCTAATTTTAAAATTTTGAGAGGGCTGCCCGCGCCGCTGCGAACAGCCCAATCACCGCAGCCCTGTGCGATGACTATGATACTCTATGGAAAATTTCAAAGTTTTTATTTCTTTTTACAATCAAGCTATGCGTCCTTTAATAAAAAATCAAAGCTATTATTTATTTTCATAAAAAGTTTTACAAATTCTTTTTAATTAAATAAACTTCGTCTCCCTTAAAGCATTTCGGAAGCTTGATACCTACAGATTCTCCCTTCTTCGCAAATTCAATTTTCTTGCCTTCAATTTCCATGCTCTCAACTCTGACTCTCTGAATCGGAGCCTTCTCTGAAATGATATAAATTTCATCTCCAATTTTAATTTTATAATGAAATAATTTTACCTTTGCCACTTCGACTTTTGGCCAATATTTTTCAACCCTGCCAATAAATTCCTTGCTTTCTATTTGCTCACCGTTTTCAGAAAACGAAAAATCGTCGGCTGTTGGCATCTTAAAATAAAATCCGTCACTAAATCCGCGATTGTAAACTTTTTTTAATTCCTTGGTTAACTCAAGCATTTCATCACGCGAAAGTTTTTTGTCTATCGCTTTTCTGTAAGCAAAAACTACAGTATAAACATATTCCGGACTTCTATTCCTTCCTTCAATCTTGAAACTTTTCACTCCCGCTTTTTTTAACTCTTCAATAAATGGCAAAGTGCATAAATCTTTCGCCGACATGACCCTGTTATTCTCGAGTTTTAATTCATTATTTGTATCATCAATTACTTTCCACGACCTTCTGCATGGATGTGCACAACGGCCTCGATTTGCCGAACAACCATGAATAAATTGCGAGATAAAACACCGCCCAGAAACCGAAACACACATCGCTCCGTGAACAAAACATTCGACATCAACGATTTTTGAAATTTTTTTTATCTGCTTTAAATTTAATTCTCTTGCAAGAACAATCCTTTCTGCTCCTATTTTTTTATAAAATTCAGCAGATTCGGAATTCGCGACAGAAGCCTGTGTCGAAACATGAAAAGGAATTTTATACTTTTTGCAAAAACTTATAATCGACATATCCCAACAAATCACTGCATCAACTTTCCCTTTTAATCTTTCAAAAATTTTCTCAATTTTTTTTAATTCGCCATCATAAACTATAGTATTCAAAGTCAAATATAACTTGATTTTTCTACCAGACTGATCACATATTTTTCTAATCTTCAAAATATCATTTACCCTAAAATTTTTAGCCGTATTTCTCATGCTAAATTCCTTCAATCCAAAGTATACCGCATCCGCCCCCGTCAAAACTGCCGCACGCAACATCGCAAAATTTCCAATCGGAGCAAGCAACTCCACTTGCGAAACGGATAATTTATTTTTTTGTTTCATATATTTTCAATAAAAGTATTATTATAAATGATTCTACCAATTCTTATAAGCCACAAAAATCTATATATAAACACATTAAAAACGATTTGCAAAGTTGTATTAATTATCTAATGACAAAAGTTTATAAATGTCAATATTATTAAAATATATGGAAAAAACCGTAGAGCAACTTGAAAAAAATGTTTCGGCAAGTTTTGGCTACGTCAAAAAAGATATGCTCATGCTAAACGATGCATTTTCTGACCTCAATGAAAAAATTCAGCATCTAAGCTTAAACCACGCAACCCTTTTAGGTGAAATCGAAAAACTCCGCGAATCACTTTCCGGAGATAAAACATCCAAAAAAACGCCAAAAAAAATCTCCAAAAAATAATTCAAAATCTTTAAAAACTAATCCTCCAAACTAATTACATGCCTCAATAGTATAGTGGTTAGTACACAGCCCTGTCGCGGCTGGGATCCGGGTTCAATCCCCGGTTGGGGCGTATTACCTTTCTGGCACCATCAAGAGATTCACTCAAACTCCAAAAAACCGATTCTCATTAATGTGCCAAGATGGTGTCCTTTTCGGTGTGGGCGTGTTACCTTTCTGGCACCATCATGAGATTAAATGGGTGCCAAATTTCTACCCACGCTATTTAATTAAACCATTCGTGAGGATACTATGAAAGTAGATCCTTACAAACATAAAGAGAGATATATTAACTGGAAAAGTTCTCTTAATGGAAAAATTCCTGAAATTTCAGAAGAAAACTCCAAGATTATTTTAGATTATATTTTTGACATGGAGCACGGGCTAAATGTTGCCGCAGGAAGCAGAAAGGGATCTAGAAGTTATATTCGTCTGAATAATTTGAAACAAAGAATAATTTTCTTAGTAAAACAATTTGAAGAGAGATACAATGCTCAAGATATTACAAAAATTGGAGAAAGAGAACTTCACGAGTTCTTTACAGGAATAAAAAACGGAACAATAACGAGGATTGATGGAAAAATCTACAAATCTCCTATTGATTACATCAAAATAATTAAGGCTTTTTGGCACTGGCACATGAAAATTAATCGCAAAAAAGACATTAAAGTTCCAGATATAACTGCAGACCTTGATACTAGCAAAGATAAGCCAAATTGGGTATATTTAGATGATAATCAAGTTAAGCGACTATGCGAAAACTCTATTTATGATTACAAAGTTTTAATCACTTTCCTCTTTGATACGGGAATTAGAGCACCAACAGAGCTAATGAACATTAAAGTTTCTGACTTTTATAATGATTTTAAAGAGCTAAACATCAGAGAGGAAGCAAGTAAGACTTTTGGAAGAAGAATTAAACTAATGCTCTGTTCAGAATTAATAAAGAGTTATGTTATTGGAAAGAATCTGAAATCTGAAGATTATTTATTTACAAAACATCCCAGAGTTATGAACCGTTATCTTAAAAGGCTAGCTAAAAAAATTCTAGGAGACAAAACAAGCCTTGCAGGTCAGAAATATTCTGAGTTAACAATGTATGATTTTAGGCACTGCTCTTGCTGTTATTGGTTGCCAAGATATAAGTCGGAATCGGCACTAAAGTTTAGATTTGGGTGGAAAAACTCCGATAAAATCCACTATTATTCTGAAATGCTTGGGATGAGAGACACAATTAGCGAAGAAGATATGCTAATCGATGTCACAAAAACAGAAATCGAGCAGAAACTTTTCAAATCAGAAAACGAAAAGGAAATGTTAAAGGAAAGGATGGCTGTTATGGAAGAACAAATGAGGAAGATACTGATTCTTGTCAATAAGGGGTGTATTGTTGTTAGCCCAGAATAATGAAATTTGGAGTAAATACTTATTAATCAGTATTTCCTCCAAAAAAAATGATAAGTAAAATAAATAAAATAAAGAACGTAGGAAGATTCTTTAATTCCACCCCTTCAAATATTACCTTAAACAGAGACATCCTTATTTATGGTAGAAATACTCATGGTAAAAGCACATTCACCTCAATTTTACATTCACTAAAGGAAAACAATCCGGAATATATAATCGGAAGAAAAACTATTCCATCTACAGGTAATCAAGAAATAGTTATCGAACTGTCAGGTCATAATTATCAATTTTTGAATAATAGGTGGTCTAGTACATTTAAGGATATTGAGATCTTCGATACAAAGTTTATATCAGATAATATCTCGCATGTAGAGCAGATTACCTGCGAACAACAAAATAACTTAAATCAAATAGTCTTGGGAGAAAAAGGAAAAGAGATAAATGATAAGATAAAAAAAATTACAGAAGAGATAACGGCGGATGGGATAAAGAAATCAGAAATCACAAGAAGATTAAAATCACAAGGAATTGAGGATTCAATTAGTAAAATAAATGAGTTAGAGCAGATAGAAAATATAGATGAAGAAATAAACAAGATCTCTAATGAAATATTGAAAGCAAAATATAACGAAGAAATAAAAAGGATTAAAGGAAAATTTTTTAAAATTGAATTACTAGATGAAGAGAAAAGAATTCTTTTTGATCCTTTCAAGGTGGATAATACCCTTGTTGAAAAACATGTTTTGGATCATTATCCAGATAATATTCCTCTTGATAACAATTTTACAGAGAGGGGTATTGAGTTAAGCAAAAAGGGATTCTGTGCTTTATGCGGAAACAACTTTAACGAGAAATTATTAAATGCATATCGAGACATATTTAGTGCTGAATATAAGAAGAATCAAGAAAAATTGACTTCATTAAAAAAGCGTCTTGAAAAATATAATTTTCACATATGGGCTGAAATTGTTTCAGAATTATTACCTAACGGCATAAAAATAACAAATCCGGATATTAGCTTTCTAGAAAATAAAAAACGAGAGATAATCGATTTGGTAGACTCCAAGATATCCGATTTTACTAAAAGTTACACTGCAGAAAATGCTTTTAAAGAGATCTCAAGGATCCAAGAAGAATTTTCAAAAAAACTTGAAGAGATGGGCACGCCTATAACCCCTATTCCCACATTGGAAAAAAAGAGAAAAGAATTAGAGCTAAACAAGAAAATTTTTTCAGAAGAGATTATTGCCCTTGTAGAGGACTATAACTCCTTAGAAAGAGAAAGTTCCAATCTTGAAAAAAATAGAAAAGAATTTCAAGAAGAGCTTAACTCTTATTGTGAAGACATCTGTTCCAGTTATAAAGAGGAAGTTAATAGTATTTTGAATGAAATTCACTCAGCATTTAAACTAGATAATTTTAAGCATTTGACAAAACTTAGAGGAAATGATGATTATGTATTTGATCTTAATATCGGGGGGTGTTCTATTCCCATCTATGAATCAAATAACTCAAAACCAAACTTTAAGAATACATTGAGTGAAAGCGATAAAAAAGCATTAGCTTTCGCCTTTTTCGTAGTAAAAATGAGAAAAGATAAAGATCTTGACAAAAAAATCATTGTATTTGATGACCCTATTTCTAGCTTTGACCGAGAAAGAAAATTAAAGACTGCAGAGCTAATTTTAAACTTAAAAAATGATGAAGGTAAAAGACCTTTGCAAAAAATAATCTTAACTCATGAAGAAGTATTTTTAATGGATATCTATGCAAAATCAAAAGCTTTGGGTCATGAACTTGGATCAATTAAGATATGCTCCGGAGATATTTCTTCATGTAATTTTGAAGAAGAATTTTCTGAAGGAGTAATTAAAGATCTCGAGAGATTATATGATCTAAAAGAAAATTATCATGGAGAAGATTTTGATAAAGAAGCTAGAAGAGTTCTCGAGAATATCTTCAAAAGAAAGTATTTCCCAAAGGTAAAAGAGATAAAAAAAACAAATGCTAGTGCGAGTGTAAGATCCTTCATTATGGGAATCTACAAAACCGATGATCCCAGAAGAGAAAAAGGACTTTCCTTATGTGAATCTCTTCATATAGATCTACATGACAACCCGGAAAGAAACCTAAGTGATGGTGACAAGGAAATAATTTTAAATGATTTTCTAAAATTTATAGAAGAAGTTTAATCTCCCTCATTACTCCCATCTTCGAAGCCATCTTCATAAGTTCTGTTTAAAACAGTGTCAATCTTTTCATCAGTCTTTGAATTTTTGACAGCTTCTCTTCGTTTTTGGACATATTTGTCAGTCTTTTTATCCTCCTGAATTTTATTTAGATCTTTAATTTTCCACCTAGCCACCTTGACCCATTGCTCTTCCAATTCAATTCCAATCCAATTTCTTTGCATATGATGACAAGCTAGACATACAGCCCCACTGCCACAGAAAGGATCTAGAACAAGATCTCCTTCTTTTGAACTATGTTGGATCATCTTAGAGATTAGGTCTGTAGGTTTTTCATGAGGATGAGTCAATAGAGTATGGTTTATATGACTAGAAGTTTGCACATCTGAAAAGTTTGTTAAATTATACTTGGGGTTTCCTTTTTCTAAGACCAAGATCATCTCATACTGATGCCTAAAAGCCCATCCAAGCCCAAAGTTGTGTTTTTTCCAAATAATTAAGTGTCGGATTTTAAATTTGGTATACCTCTGAATAAATTCGGTTAAAAAAGGATAATGTTTCCAGTTTGTAAAAAGATAAAGAGTGCTATTTTTCTTTAGAACCCTGTAACATTCAACTAATGCAGTACAATTAATCAGGGGATTTTCATTGTTTTTTATGGATTTATGATTCCATCCATAAACAACATTATCCCCATAAGGAGGATCTGTGATAATAAGATCAATGCAATTATTTGGCATGTCCCTCATGCAGATTATGCAATCTCCCTTAATTACTTCGTTTATTTTCATTTTTTAATAGAAGATCTAATTTTTGTTCAATACGATCCATTTGCATATTCATCTGCAGTTTTAATCGACAATATTCTGCAACTGTAATCATTTTTTTCTCAGCTTCTTTCTTTAACTTAAGAGCAAATTCGGTTTCAACCCTTATGTGCAATCGAGAATTTTTTCCCATTCTTTTCCTCCTTAACTTTTTGTTCAAGAATAGCAATGAGTTCCTTAAGTCTAGAGATTATTTCTTCGCCAATATCTTCTGAAATTTTTTCTTTCATAAGAAAACTACAGAATAAAACTTTAAATTAAATCGGAAAAAAGTTGTCAACTTTTTAAACTACTTTTTAGCTATCAAAAAGTCTCCGAGTTAATATAAGAAGGACTAATCTAAGTCAATTATGGAAAAAACATGTTACCTTTGTGGTATACCAACGCAAGATGAAGATTTTTGTGAAACTTGTCTTAAATTTTTGAAGGAAAAATATCCTAAAAAAAGAGAACTTAAGAAAGTTTTACAATGGCACAAAAACCATACCGAACTAAATCAAGAAAGCTAATAGCCCTTCAGCTTGCAATGTTTGCCTTTCTTGCATTCATGCAACTGTCGCTGGTTTTAGCCGCAGATGAGTCAGACTTCGCAGAAGTTCTTGCTCCTTTGACTACTATCTATAATTTAGTCAAATATGCGGCAACCGTTGCGGCAGGTCTAGTCATGCTCTTTGCGGGAATCACTTACATAACGAGCGGGTCGGATCCGGGAAAACGAGAGAAAGCCAAGAATATGGTGATGTATGTCATCGTTGGGCTCATAGTGATATGGGCGGCACCTTTCGTCGTGGATTTGATTTTGGGAGATTAGACATGCAAACCAAAAACCTTTTTGTTTTTTTAATGGCAGTTGCTTTAGCTTTGCCTATCGCAACTGCCTATAATTGCACAAAGCTTGAAGGCGAAAATAGAAACGTCTGCAATTATATTGAAAGTCAGTCGTGGTCTCAGTCTGAAAAAGATTCTGTAATTCAAAATTTGATTGATAACGGAGGCTCATTAAATGGAAATTTCGAATCAATTGTTGGCAAACCTGTCGCAGTTATTGAACTAAATAAAATAGAAGAAGTAGATCAAATAAGCGACGAGAATAAGAAATTCTTGATAGATTTTTCTTCATTCTCCTTGTTCGGATATGTCGTTTATGCATTCCTAAGGAAATACTACCTTCTGCTGAACCTATGAGCGAGTGCGGAATAACTAACTTGGGGAGTTGTCTTGTCGAGAAGTTATTTGATTTTATTATTTACATTTTTAATCTTCCCCTTAAACCTTTGTTAGCCATAATAAATAATTTGATGGTCGAACCTGCAAGAATAGATTTATTCGCTAGCTTATGGTCTGTTATAATCTATATGCTCTCATTATTTTATGGCATACTTCTATTAATTGTAGGTTTTAGATTTCTTATTTCAGGCTTTTCTCCAGAGCAAAGAGAAAAGGCAAAGCGAAGTTTAGCCAACACTATGATTATGATGGTTTTAGTCCAAGCAAGTTATATTCTTTATTCTTTGATACTTGAGCTTACAGCATCATTAACTTCAGGAATATACAAATTAATCCCTGCAAGTTTCTTTCTTTTAGAATCTGGAAGCTTTGATAATATCGGATTACAATTAGTTCTATTAATTCCTTACATAATTACCTTAGTTATAACTGTAATATTCCTCTCATTAAGATATATCTGCGTCGGAGCAGGAATAGTTTTATTCCCCTTAGGAATATTTCTTTATTTTATTGAACCTCTTCAATCTTACGGCAAATTAATCCTTAACTATCTTGGAATTTTGATAGTTTTACCCTTTGCATATGCAATAATACTCCTAGCATCATCAAAGTTTTTAGAAATTGGAACCTTCTCTGGAATGAAAATTTTAGTTATGATTGGAGGCTTTACGCTAATTAATATTCTTACAATTTTCCTTTTAGTGTTCGCAATAATTAAATCTGCGGTAGCAATAATGCATCATGCAAGACCTGTTATCAATGTAGTAAATACGGTGGCGTCATATGTATGAAATACCCCAACAACTTGCTTATAAGGAGAGAATTGTATTTGGTCTTACGTTTGCTCAACTTGCTTATGCGTTACTATTTTTTCCTATAATCTTCTCTTTGCTTTTCAAAATAAAAGCATCGATAGAAGTTAGGATATTTTTAGCAGGTATACCGACACTTTTAGCTGTCGGATTCATGTTTTTTGATTTATCGACTCATCTAAGAAACTGGTATACTTGGTTTAAATTAAGAGAAATAAAAGATTCTGCAAAAATAAAAGATGTCCTTGACATAGGAGAAATTAGAGATGGCTACCTTTATGGACAAAAATAGAAAGATTGCTGTTCTAAAAGTTAATTCAATAAATTTTGGAATAAAGTCACAACAAGAACAAGAAACAATAATTCTAACTTTCCAGAAATTTCTTAATTCAATAGACTTTCAAATTCAAATTTTAATGACGACGGAAACTCTTGACTTAGAGTCATATCTAAGTAAAATAAACATTAATACTTCTGAAAAAAATCAGGTGATTATAGATTCTTATAAAACTCATATGAAAAATATAACTAAGAAATATAATGCAATGAATAGGACTTTTTATATTGTTATTCCAGAGGTTACAGATATCAAGATTCAATTAAATCTTTGCGAAGAAAGGCTTAATAGCTTAAATCTTAAAACTTATCGATTAAAGAATAATGAAATAGAGGGAATTTTCTCTAAAATCTTCAGTACAGTAGATATGGTTCCTCAAAAAATTGATAATTCTCCGGATCATTTTTCAGTATATAGAGAATTTATTAAAAAGGAAACCCCTGAAGATAAAGAAAAGTGGGAAGAGTTGTACAAAAAAGAAGCAGAGGTATACCTAAAGAAATTGAATCTTAAAGAGAAGGAAAAATGGAAAAGAAAACCTATTAACAAAAGAGAAGAGATTATTGAAGACATCATCCTAAAAAGAAGTAGAACTTTTCACAAAATAATTTATGCACATGGCTATCCTAGATCCGTTGAAAAAGGATTTTTGGACAAACTAGTAAGTTGCTCTGGTAATTTCGATTTTTCTCTGCACATACAGCCTCAATCAATTGAGCAAACGATGATTATTCTTAACAAGGAACTTCAAAAGCAAAGAGCCGACCTTTATTCTGCTAAAATTAAAAATCAGTATAATCCAAGCTTAGAAATTAAGTATAACGATACTAAGGCTATACTTGAAAACCTGCAAAAAGGTAACGAGAAATTATTCAATATCGGTCTTTATATTAATTGCAGGGCAGATAGTCTAAATGAACTTAGACTATTATCTAAAAAAATAGAATCTGAATTAAATTCGATATTAATTATCCCTAGACAGCCAAATTTTAGAATGCTTCAGGGATTAAAATCATGTTTACCTCTAGCTAAGGATTTTTTAGGAATGACCCGAAATATTCCAACTTCTGCTCTTTCAGCATTTTTTCCTTTTACATCTTCCTTTGCAGGATTTGATGAATCAGGCGTCTGGTTAGGGTTAAACAAGAATAATATTCCTATAATCAAAGATATATTTAAGCTTGCTAATCCGAACGGAGTAGTTTTGGCTCAGTCAGGCGGAGGAAAATCCTATTTTTGTAAGCTTTTGATTACAAGATATTTAATAAATGGGACAAAGGTCATGGTAATCGATCCTCAGGGAGAATATAATGCCCTTGTTTCGCATTTTGAGGGGCAGAGAATCGATCTTTCTAAAGATTCTGACACAATCATCAATCCCTTAGATTTGATGGAGCACAACTATATGGAAAAAAGGCTTTCCTTGTTTGATCTAATGAAAGTTATGTTGGGGGATTTAACCGATATTCAAAAAGCCTTTTTAGATAAAGCTTTAAATTTGACTTATAAGAAAAAAGGCATCACAAATAATCCTGATTCTTGGAACAATAAGCCTCCAATTCTAAATGATTTAATGAATGAGCTGAAGAAGATGGAAAAAGACGCTTCAAAACTTGAACAGGCTACAATAAATAGTATTTCTAGCAGACTGGAGATGTATGTAACTGGAGTCTTTAGTTTTCTAAACCGGAAGACTAAGATAAATTTTGATAGTGATTTTGTATGCTTTGATATTGGTAATTTGCCGGCACAAGTTAAGCCCACAGTCATGTTTTTGGTTTTAGATTATATCTACATGAAAATGAAATCGGATTTGGATCGAAAGATTCTCCTAATTGATGAATCTTGGTCACTATTATCAAGAACGGAAGAGGCGGGTTATATTTTCGAAATTGTTAAGACCTGTAGAAAATTTAATCTTGGACTACTTTTAATTAATCAGGAAGTTGAAGGCTTGTTAGATTCTAAAGCTGGAAAATCTGTGCTAGCAAATTCTGCATATACTGTTCTTATGAAACAAAGACCTGCGGTAATTGATAATATCTGCAGAACCTTTCATTTAAGTGAGAGAGAAAGATTACATCTTCTTACTGCAAATATTGGAGAAGGTCTTTTGATGATGGAAGATGAACACAGCGAAATAAAAGTTATTGCATCACCAAAAGAACACGAACTGATTACAACAAATCCGGATGAATTAAAAAACAAAGAAAAACAACCGGAGAAAAAATTGACTCCAAAGGATGTCAATGTGACTATAGATGAGAATAAGAGATATTTTCATAAAAACAAACTTAGCAAAGATAATTTGAAATTCCTTTTAGACTGCGGCTACCAAATAAAAAATTTCAAAAATCTTCTTACAGACAAAAATGAAGATTTTGTTCTTCAACCAAGACATAATGAGAGCCTCATGCATCTTTTTTTAGTTCATAACATCTCAGAATTTTTAGAAAAAAATGGAATTGAAACAGAACTTTATACAACTAAAAAGCCAGATATTGTTTTCAACATAAAAGATAAAATATATGCTATTGAAGTTGAGACCGGATCTATGCTTTCCCGAATAAAAGCACTTGAAGAAAGAGTAATTTTTCTAAATGAAAATTATGATGAATGGTTTTTTGTAATAACAAATAAAAATAAAGTTAAAAATTACAAAAAACTTGGCGATGCAGTAGATAAAAGGTATGTAAACTTAAGATTAAATAAGCTTGTAAAATTAATAAAAAAGGCTCAAAAATAGGACTCTGATTTTCTGGGTGTAAAATTTAATTTATCGTCGGAGTAAATTTTAGGAATTTTCGCCCAAGCCACTCGACTTAATATGTATGTGTAGGGGTAGTGGCGGGGACTATAAAAAAAATAAAAAATAAATTGAATTTTTTTAAAGTAATCTTTATTTTGTATTCAAATCACCAACGCACATATCAGATGCACGATCTGCTGCCCTACAAGCAATACACTCTCCGTCACGATCTACCTGTCTTTCTGGAACGGCTTTCCCGCAAGTAGAACACTCCACCAATTTTTCTTCTTCCATGGGATACTTCTTATTTAGATGTTTTTAAATTAATTGATAATCCTTCAACTAATTTTTTTCTAATTTTAATTGTATCCTCTAAAATTCCCTTTTTGATTAAAAACATATTTCTATTAAAAATCTTTATAGCTTCAGATTTGAGAGGAATATCTTTAATTGCTTTAAATTCCTCTATACAAGTTTTAGGAACATTTTCTAGATCTTCTAAGGTGATAATAGTTACATTAGTTTCATTTCTGAGTAACCTCCATTCTTTATCAGAACTTTTATGCGTATCTAAATAGGCTAGGTCTTGTTTTTCCATTTTAGGCCATAGATAAAAAATGTGTTTATTTGGAAAGAAATATTTTGTTAGATACATCTCGCCAAGAGCAATATGCCCTGCCCTTTGAGATCCATCAGTGAAATTTCTTTTCATTCTACCGGAGTACTTTATTACATAACTTCCCTTAATTATAGTAGATCTTTTTCTAGCAAAATTTTCCCAATTACCATATCTCTTTTCAAAGCTTTTTTTAAAAATACTTAACATTCTATTAAGATGATAATCTATTAATTCATTTAATTTTGTAGTATCTCCTATATTTAATAAAATATTTTTTAAATCTTCTAAATCATCTAGAATGATATAGTTACCTTTTTCTATCTTAGACGCATAGTAGGCCATTCCGAATAAGTCTTCTTGGATTTTATATTTTCCTTTTTTTAAATAATAGATTCCAATTAAACCTGCCTTTACGGCACCTAATGCATGATGGAATCTTTGGTACTGAGCGTTTCCTGACGAACCCCTATTTAATGCGTCTGTACCTTCAAGAGCTACAAAAGGTTTAATTTTATTTAAACGATTATTCAGGGGATTAACCCAATTTTCTTTTTTCACCCAGCAAGCATCGCAAGATCCATAGGTTATTCCACCAACTCCAAAAGTTAATCCTCCATTATCTCCGAAGGGTTTTTGGTCCTCGTTACTTGATTGTGGAAATATCCATAAAGTTAATCCATTTATCTCCGTTCCTAAATAGTCTAATATTTCCCTCTTTATTATCTCATCACTTGACTGAGCCATTTGTTATTACCTTATCGATTTCTTTAATTATGTCTAAATAATTTAAATTATTTATAAATGATATTATATCATTAATAGACGCTATCTTTTTTTTCATTTTACTAAAGTAAAAAGAATCAAATTCATCGTTTGTCAAATTTGCGATCAAGTAGTATTTAAAATAATTTAATAACCATTTTTGGTATTCTTTCTGACTTGATACATTACTGTATATGTTTTTTTTAGATTCAATGACCTCTAATATCCCTTCTTTATTTAATGTAATTAAACCCACATAATCCAATTGTGACGTTTTTTTATGCGGATGAATTTCATAGGCTTTGTTAAAAAAACCAGTTTTTAGATATTTTTTTATTTGTTTTTCCATGCTTGTAGTACTTGTTTTTGCTTCTCCTACAACAAAGAAATTCTTGAAATTTTCATTTAAGATGCCGACTTCAAACCCACATCTTATTAAGGATAACTCAATTAAATTAATTTTATTAATCAAGAAATTAGAAATACAATACCCCCCAAAATCCGGAGAGCCTACTGTTGGTCTGAGGGGAATTTGGTTTTCAACAATAAATCCAAAGTCTTTTATTTTTTGACACGCTAGATATTCCATAAAGGGTTCCATCCCATTTCCTTTTTTTGATTTCTCAATTCTCTGAATAATGTAATTGGTAGGAGGCTCATTGAGTTTTAAAATAAAATTTTTTAACTTTTCTTGAAGTTCTAGTTCTGATTTAAATTCTACTGGGATGACTATTTTATCTCCAGAAAAAAGGTATTTTTTTGCTTTTGATAATATGTAAGGAGTATTTTTTAATGCAGTATTATCAAAAATCCCTGTAACAAACTTATAATCTAAAGCATTATAAAATATTTTCATTAGTCCCTTTGGAGTAAAAGGATATAAAGGGTTATCAAGATAACCTGCACCTGTAATAATAGAAAAAATAAATGCGGATTTTGAATCCATTTTAATTCCGCTTCCTAAAGGGGTATTTACGACTTTAAAACCAAAATTGGATTTCATAATTTTCACGAATAATTTTGAATCAATTTCCATTTTTTATTTCCTCTATAAGTCTAGAAATATATTTTATATTTAAACAAGAAGTATCAATCTCAAATTTGTTATAATACATTTCTTCTATTAAATTTGCAGAAAAATTATCATATATTTTTGAGGGTTCATTACTTTTTTCTGATAATAATATTTTTTTTAATAAATCTTTTAGAGTATATTTTTTATCATGTGTATGTTTAAATTTACTTTTGATAAAAGTTAGATAGAGATCAGACTTGGGAGAAAATTTTGCCCAATTATGATTATAGGAATTCCCCTTGGTACTAACCAGTTCTACATTCTCTAGACAAAAATCATATTTTTTAAAAAGATCTAATACTTTTTTCCAAATTATAAAATCTTTGTTATGAAAACATAAAGTATATCTTTTCTGATCTTTTAAAATCCTCTTAGCTTCAATAATTGTTTTTTCAAGAAGAAAGATAAAATCATCTATTTTTTTATTCTGAGCAGGATTTATTATTATTTCTTCTGAGATTTCAAATTTCTTTTCAATCCAGGAGTTCCAAATAAAAGATAATTCTGAGTATTGAATTGTTTCTCCATAAGGAGGATCGGTTATTATATAATCTACACTGTCTGATTTCAAATTCGTTTTTATTGAGGATTTTTCATATATCCGGTATTTACCAAGTTTCTTACTATTAATTCTTTCTTCTAGTATTTTTTTTGATTCAAATATTAACTCCACACGATCTAAAAACCTTAACCATGCATTCTCCTCGAAATAATCATCCGGAATCCAGTAATTATTTACATTTAGGGGTCGAACATTTTCACTTTTTAATTTACTAGCATGTAATGTTGTATTTGTAAATGCTAATAAAAACAGATCGGGATAATTAAGACTACTGCTTCTTATTACATTTAAAATTTCAGATAAAATATACAAGTTTCGATTTGTATACATATCTGAAACTTTAGATATTCCCTTATATGAAAAACGATCTTTATAGAATTTTTTAGGAAAAGAATTTTTTGGTATAAAATGTTTTATTTTATAATTTTTAGTAAAAATCTGTAATTCCTCTTTTTTCAAAGGTCTTTTTAACTTGCCTTTACAGGAGGGACAATAGAACGATCCAGACTCTTTTCCTTTAAACTTCGGTCCAATATTTAAATAATTTATTATTAAATTAGAACCGCAATTTAGACAAACATTATTAGTTGAATAGACCTTTTTCGCTATATTGTTCATTTTAACTTTAATTTTTTCCAGATCCTTCAAAAATTTCTCTTCATTAAAATGGCTAAACAAAGTCCCTTTTGAGATTAGAATACTGATAGGATTTATGTCAAAACCAACATAGTTTCTATTTAAAAGAACAGACTCTAATGCAGTTACTCCGCTGCCCATAAACATATCAACTACAGTATCGCCTTCATTTGAATATTTCATAATGCAGGAGGAAATCGGATACCATGGCTTTCTCGACCAATACTTATGTATATTATATACTTTTGAGTATCTCTTCGTCAAATCTTCTGAGATTTGGTTTTCAATTATGTCAATTCTTTCGTTCACCATCTTCTTTTTTTAAAATCAAACAGTAATGATGAAGGATGTTCGCTGTCCATGAATAAGGATAACCATAGGGAGCCAATCCTATCTTGTCCTGTATCCATATTTTTTCATCTTTTAATACATATCGACTAGATAAATTTTTAGCTAAATCCCAAGCAAGAGGGTAAAACTTTCCTTTTTTCTTTATATTTTTCACAACAATCACAATATAGGACCCCGGTTTTAAAAGATCATAAATATCTAAATAAATTTTTGTAAGTGATCCTAAAAAGGATTCATAGTCGTTAATATTCCCTAAATCCTCGGTGTTTTCAGAATATTTAAAATCTCTTCCCATAGATTCTCTTTTTTCTCTAAAATTTCCAGTACTCCTATTCAAAACATCCCAGTAGGGGGGAGATGAAATGCAAAAATCAAACTTTATATTTTTGAAAATCTTTGAAACATTCTTAGAGTCGCCGCATACAATATTTTCAGCGAATTCAGGCACTCTTTTGAGGGCAATTTTATAGTATTTAGGGTTTAATTCAATACCATAACCTATCCTATTTGTTCTTGCACAACCTACAAGGGTGCTACCGATTCCCGAAAAAGGATCCAAAACCCTCATTCCTTCCTTAGTAAAAAATTTTATAAAATTCTCCATCATCGTAGGAGAATAAGTTGCTGGATGATCTTCAGCACTTAGTCCTAAATCTCTCTCTTCTTTAAGATCTTTCGGCAAAGCATTAAAAATAAACCAGCTACATGAGAAAATAGTCCATTCTTTTCCAGTCAGATGATTTAATTTATTATTTAAATCGTAAGAACCCTCATTCTGATTGATTATTAATGAATGGGCATCTTCAAGATTACCTTTAACATCAAATAATTTTACTTTATTCCAGTTTTCTATAAACCTTTTAGGGAGAAGAGTTTTTTGATTATTAAAAATATAATTTAATTTTTCTTTAGCCTTTTTATTGATAATTTCATCCTTAAAAGGAACAATTTCTCTATTTTTATTCTTAAAGAAAAAAAACCATTTATTCTCCTCGTTGTCACCTATACTTTGAAAATCATTAAGTGTCTTCTCTTTACTCATTTTTCACCCTACTTGAGATTAACAATAACCGTTTATAACTCTTGTCATAATCCCAAAATCCAAGTCTCCCCTTTGCTTCAATGGGCTCAATTTTCCTAAAATTCTTTAAAATAAACCCATAAATTCCAAAATCTTGCGTCGCAAGGTGAAGATCCTTATCCTTTTCAAATTCTTCTTTTGAGAGATATTTCTTTACATCAATCAGTTCTGCTTCTCCAATGACAAACCCGCAGGGCAATTCATTAAAACCAAATTGTTTCATAGCCTTCTTATCTGGGCTCTTTGATGCATGAATAAGAAATTTGCCACGAAATTTAGTACTCCAATTTCTAAGTTCAATTGTTTTCTTCCCAGAAATAACAAGTTCTGCAAAAGGTTGTTTAAGCGTGAGAGTTTTCATTAAATTTTATTTGGATTCCATCTTTCAAATGCAAATTTTATTATTTTTTCTTTTCTTTTTTCTATAGAATTCTTTGTCCATTTTTTATCTTCCATAAATTCTTCTAATTCATTTTGTGTCATGAAAGGGGCTTTTTTAAAATACTTACTATCTTTTTCCGGAACTGTTTTGTTCCCCTTGCTGGAATTTGCTGATTGAGGATCAAATGTTAGGTTTCCTATGCTATGGAGATAGTTATCTTTAAAATCGGGAGTCATTTCTTCAAATTCTATTTTGTCTGTAGTAACTTTAGGATTCTGAGAAGCTATATGTTCCACTCCTAATTTATATTTTTTATCTTGATTTGAAAATTCATCTTCTGACATCGGAGTATACTTTGCTTTTCCAATTATTCTAAGATAGTTTTCATATTTCCAAAAGAAATAAATTAAATCAGAGTTTACCAAATCACCATACAAGGTTACAGAACTTAATTTATTTTTGAATAAATTATCTGGAGAAACTTCAAGAATTTTATTTTTAATATTTAGTATTAATTCGTCGTAATCTCCGTTGAATTTATTAGCTTCTTTATGAATCCAAGCATCTACATCATTAGTTCTTTTAATCTTTAAACTTAGAACCCTAAAACTAAAAATTTCTAAAATCTCAATAACTCTTCCAAAATTCTCTTTTTCTTCTGAATTATCTAACTGATAAGTTTTTATTAAAAGAGGATAAAATATTCCGATTCTTTGCAACAAGAATAAATCTCTTAATTTTTCAGATTTATTTGATAAAATTGAAGCAAAAATATCAAAAGTTTCCTTTAGCTCTTTGCTATATTTATCTATGTAAGATAATGTTTCAGAGTATTCTTTATTTGCAATCATTCTATTTATTTTTTCCTTAATTTTTTCTAAAAACTGCTGATAATCCCTTTTTTTATCCCATTCTTCATAGGCAATAAAATAATACTGTAAAATTGAATCTTCATCAATGCCGTCTCCTATCTTTTCTAATGTTCTATATATTTCACAAAATCTCATGAAGATATTTTTTAAAAGATCTGAAGGATTATCCTCTTTTGAGGCAATATAGGATCTATACATCAAAAAGCTTTTTGTTTTTTCCAATTTTGTCAAAGGTTTACCTCTATCGTTTGTTGTTTCAAAAATTAACGCAGCTTCAGCTTCACCTGATACTGAGTAAGTTAATAACTTAGAATTTTCAAGTTTTTCTCTAAGATTATTCAAAATATCTGAGTCATTTACAAATCTTATTAACTCTTTTTTAAAAAATTCTTTTGCAAATAGTAGTCTCTTTTGTGAAGGGGTTTTTATTGCATTTTTTCCATTGATATTATCTTGCAATATATATGTTTGAAAAAATTCATTGTCTTCTTTTTGGATTCTAAATTTAACCTTATTATAGCTTTTTATATAGGTATCTTCAAATAATTCAACATCTTTACCTGATTGTCTTAGATACTCAATTATTATCTTCATAAAAATTATTATTGTTGTCATTCTTTGTTGTCCATCAACAATATTTATTCGATCAAAATTATCTTCTTTTCCATCTTCCTGAAATAATATAGTTCCAAAAAAATATGTTTTATCATCTCTTTGGTTTATCAAATCCTCTAAGAAATCTTCTAATTGTTTTTTATCCCATGAATAAGCCCTTTGATAATCCGGTATACAAAATACTTTCCTTCCACTAAACAAACCACTTATTTCTTTTTCACCGTTTTCCATGTTTATCAATAAATGTCTCCATATTAATACTTTTTTATGGTTCTTCAACAACCTGCTTTAATTTCTGCACAATCTCCACTTCTGCCAAAGTATCCAACTCGCAATATTTCTCTAAAGCCGTCCTAATTTTAGCCTTTTCTTCAGGGCTTACAGCCGGATCAAATGTAACCTTTTCATATTCATAACTTGCCACATCACCCTTCTTGACGTGTTCCAAATTCTTATATGACAAATCAGACATTACGGGCAAAACATACTTAATTGAACAAGATCCCTTTTGTTTTGGGTCATAATAATAGAAATTTCTAAAAACATCCCACAGATCCTTAATACGTGGCAAGATCTTTTCATCATACCATTCTCTAAATTCCGGAAATGCTGTTACACATTCATTCATAACCCCTTTTTCAAAGCCTTGATTATATACTAAAATGCTCCCGGTATCTCCTAAATTATCCTTTAACGCTTGCATAAATTTTGGTCTTGGATCATCAGTTCCGTCATAAAGAAAAGAAACATGCTCAACTTCTCCACTCCCTTCTTTTTGGATGTGCAGACTAAATTGGAACGGAATTCTCTGATAGGGTTTCATACCATTAAATTTGGGTAAAATAGGGTTTATAGTTTCAAAATCCAAATAATAAACTGGATATTTAAGATTTCCAAGGAAATTCTTAATTTCGGTTTTATCAATGTGCTTACCTCCATCATGAGACAATCTTTTCTGTATTTGTTGTTTTTCATTAAGTTTGACACTACCCGGAACATCACGTATATTTATAATTCCATCGTCATACAATTCAAAACATTTTTTCTTTAACATCCGATAAAATTCAAATACGCTATTTTCCGGAATAGAATTCCAACATTCATTTTTAATGGCACACTCGTAAGGATCATCACATGAAACATTAATTCTACTTGTGGGCTCTTCATCAGAATTAATAATCTCTTTCATTTCTTCTATCCGATCTTCTATCCCTTTAGATACTTCCTCAACCTCATCCGAAATTTCGGTTTGAACAAAAAGTTCCTTAGGCTCAATTTGCCCATTAAGACAATATTCATTATTTATGTGCATTAGGAAGCATTTTCTAATTTTAAGCCCTGATTTCTCATAAACGTATTTTTGAAAAGAAACATCATGCAAATTTACATCTTTCACCTTTGTAGCACTTTTAACTTCCACAATGTCCCATTTGTCCTCTTCAACTGGGACTAGAATGTCGGCTCTTGAATAAAGATCATCGATAGAAAAAGCTGGTTCAAAAAGAGGTATTCTTTTTTCAATCAGTTTTTTAGTTTCCGCTAAGTTTTGTTTAAAATCCTCATCAGGAATATCTTGTCCTTTCGGAAATACCCGTTTCGCTAATTCTCCAATAACATGTCCATCATCAAATTTTTTCTGAGCAATTTCATCGGGATCCGGAATCCTCTTCTTATCATTAACTGCAACCCACAAGAGCTTTGAACATTGTAAGCCTAAAAGATAGTTTGACTTTGAAAGCATCCTCTTTTTCATAAAAAAGGTGTGGTTGAGGATACTTATAAAATTAATCCCAATAATCCTTAAATAATCTTTACACCCTGCCTTTTTATGTTAATAAAAAAAGAGGAAGCTAAAAGGCATCAGAATTCTCCGAATTGTAGCGTTACAGAACACAACCATTTTACCGGGAAAATGAGCTATGCAACTGCTGAAATAAATGGCAGATACCCTAACGATCTCAAAAGTTCGTTAAACTTAGATTGCGACACGATTTTTATCGTGATCTCGGGGTCGGGAACAATCCACAGCGAAAGAGGAAACTTCTACATAAAACCTTTAGATACTTGCCACATTCCAAAAGGAGAAAAATATTCAATTGAAGGCAAGAACTTAGTTCTGGGGGTCATTAATAGTCCTAGATGGACTGCAGGACAGTATAGAGTTACTGACTAAACTACTTTATTACTCCGGAAGATTAATTTTTTTAATTACTTCTTTAATAGATTTATTTACTTTTAAAATTGGAAGTAATTTACCATTTAATTCTGTCCACATTAATTTACTTTTTTCATCACCATCATTAAATAATGCCCCTTTGATTACTTCATATCTTTTATCAATATTTGCAGATATAATACCACTTAACCAATAACCTTCTCCATCGATGCTAACTACAAAATCCTCTGCTGGAATTTCCCCAATCTTTTGTAAAAAAATTAAATTATGTATTGAGAAATATTTTTTCTTTAATTCGCCCAGTGGAACTTGACTCCACATTTTGATTTTAGTAGTCATAAATTTAATTAACTTTCAAACTATTTTAAACTTTCTCAAAACAACTATAGAATTTAAAGGGTATTTCCAGTTAGCAATAATAGCATAA
Source organism: Candidatus Pacearchaeota archaeon (assembly GCA_041649045.1). Taxonomy (GTDB): domain Archaea; phylum Nanobdellota; class Nanobdellia; order Pacearchaeales; family GW2011-AR1; genus JAGVXH01. The sequence continues at coordinate 178,236 of JBAZNV010000001.1, read as the reverse complement.
TATCTACAATTAAAAGAACTAAAAACAGATTCCCAAAAATTAATCCATATACAAATACGAATTTTTGCCAAGATTTGTTTAAGACGTTTTTATTCTTTTTTACATCGTTTGAGGTATTTTTACCATAATTTGCTAAAAATAATGCAATTACCCATGCAATAATCATACCAAACACAATAAAGCCAAACCAAGAAATGTAATATTGAAATTTTTTAAAAGAGGTATTTAGTACTATATCTTTCATGCAAAATTTAACCTTCTAGAGTTTATATTTCTTTTTAAGTAATTATCTGCTTACAACTCGTCAGCCCACTTCATCACAGGTTCATCCATTTTATCAATATAGTAATCCATGAAAATCCAAATAACTTCCTGACCAAATAGTTCAATAAGCTTCTTTTCATATCTTCCGTCTAGATGTCCAAACTCTTTTTTAAATTCAGACCAATAAGCTTCATTCATCCCGATATATTCCGCCACATGTTTATCAGATAACTGCCTAGAATACTGAAGAGCATCAAGCCGATACCTTCGTCTTTTATTCACTCTTTTCTTCTGTTCATTTAGAAACCATCTCTTTTTGTATTCTATTTTTGTTAGCATAGAGGCTTATGCTAGAAACCTCCTCTTTTAAGTCTTTATTACAACTAAGAGATTTCTCGTCATTAGTAACGATTCACGGAGAAGTAATTATTTCACCTTACTCTTTGATTCCTAATATGTTCAATGTTCTTCTAAAATTCTCGTGGGTAACTTTTGGAAACTTTTTGTTTATTAATTCATATAACCCGCTAAAATTCCATAATTCATCAAAGTTGCCTTTTGTGTTCTTGAATTTTTCTTTAAAATGAACATTCCAGTTTATCTTATTAACATCTACGCACAAGCAATAAGGACTGACATTGAAAACTAAGATAAGAGTGGCATCTCTCCAAAAATCTAAATAATCTTTTATATCGCCATATTTAAATGCTAAAACATCATCTTTCATATTAAATTGATCGTTAAAAGACCTATACTTAACTTCCACTAGCCATGTTTCTTTTGTTTCTTCGTCCATCACCACATAATCGGGCATAGACATTAGTCTTTTATTTGTCTCAGGAGCATAATTAGTTTTTATTTGAGAAATTATATCTTGATTGTGATTCTCCACACCAAAGTTCATAACCTTGTATCCAGATAACTCAAGAACAGTTTTAAGGAAATTTTGAGAAATTCTTTCTTTTGCCTTACTTTCTACCCAATCTTGATTACAATCCATTCGAATTATAACATTAAAGATTATTTAAATGTGCAGATATCCTATCAAACTAACCCAAGCTCCCCGGGACATAAGTGCATTTATGCTCTTCAGTCAATTGAACGGTTTTCTCATCGGCGATTAGGCTACTGAACTTATTTGAGACGAGATCCTTAACTTTTTCAAATTCTTCCAAGGTTTTTGTTTGGAATTCTACCATTAAGTTGTAATTTCCTACTCCTCTAACGACATAAAAAACTTCAGACAAAGTTTTTAGAAAATCAACCATTTCTTCTCTTTCCTTTTCGTTAATAGATTTTAATCTCAAAAACATTACATGCCAAAGATAACCGATTTTAGAAATATTTACTAAAGGTTTGTAAGCTTGTATAACTTTATCCTTTTCTAATTTCTTAAGAGAATATCTAACTTTTTCCATGGTTAATTTGGCTTTTCTTGCAATATCTACCGACGGAAGCCTTGCTTGATTCGCTATTATCTTCAGAACTTTCAAATCATTAGAGGATAAATTTACTAAATCTTTATGTCCTACTTTCGCAGAATAATTATATCCCCCCTTTGAAGCACTATGAATTTTCTTGTATCCTAATTGGGATGCACTAATCACAATAAAAAAAGTATAATCTAACAATTTTCCTTTTAATGCAGCCAACACCTCGTCTAAAAACGCACTAAATTCTCCGACGTCCTTCGCCAAAATGGATATAATAAATTGCCATTCTCCATTAAATGAGGAGAACCAAACGACATTCCCTATCGATTTAATTGAATGCACGATTCTTTCCTTTTCTTGATTCGTGGTATACTTGAGTTTTACTAAAACATTGTAGAAAGTATATCCTAATTTTTGAGTATCAACATATGTAATAAATTCTTTTATGAAACCTTTATTGATCAAATTGTCGATGGTATAAGTTACAACTTGTTTTGATATTCCTAATTTTTCGCCAATTTCAGAAGCACTTTGTCTTGCATCTATGTCTAATTCTTTTAATATTTTTACCTCTTTTGTCGAGAGGTTTGTGCTTTCTAAGTCTTTCATTGTTAGTCAAATTGTTACATATTTATAAATCTTTACCAAAACGTAAGAAAATGAGTACCCATACACTTATCAAAGCAAAAACATTAGAAAGATTAGAGGTGTAAGAGGTGATGGGATGCACCAATGGAAGCAAAAAAGGACAAAACGCCTCTAATGCCGAGAAAGGTCGTAAAAGTAAATGGAAAAGTTCACTATAGCGAGAGTAATCAGGCTTGGAATACTATTAAGTTAAAATCTGAATTCTTAAATGAGTTCCAACAATTGAAGGAAAAAAGATCCCAATTTTCTTATGAGATGATTTTTGGAAGAAATGAAGAAGAAATGGTCGAAGCATTAAGACAAATAATAAGAGGAGGAAGACTTATGCCCATTTTAATGTTTTTGTATAAAGAAAAAGAATCAAATTAGATTCAGTCACCATCGGGTGGTCGACAAAATTTAAATATCCTGCAGAGCAAAAAACACCAATGGAAAAAATAAAGTTAACAACTAGAAAAATAGATTCTCTGCAGAGTGCCAAGATGGTGCTTAACCCGGTTGGGGCGTCCTTCAAAATTTCTCTATGTGATATCCGTCCAGATTGACAAAAATTAACTTTCCTTGCTCGCTCGCTTCAGTTCATCAATATTAATCTTTTTCATTTGATACAATGATTTCATTACTCTTTCGGTTCTTTCCGGATCCTCGTCTGACGTCAACTCATCTAAAGCTGTCGGCACAACTTGCCATGAAAGACCAAACTTATCTTTCAACCAACCGCATACCCCTTCCTCGCCGCCCTCTGAAAGTTTTTCCCAAAAATAATCGATTTCTTCCTGGCTGTCACAATTAACAATGAAAGACACTGCCTCAGTGAATTTGAAAATCGGGCCGCCATTTAAAGCTAAAAACTGTTCTCCATTAAGTTCAAATAAAATAGTCATCACCGAACCTTTCACCGTTCCTGCTATTTTCGATCCTTCCTCGCCATATCTTTCTGTTTTTAAAATCTTAGAATTTTCAAATATAGAAACATAGTGATCAACGGCCGCTTCCGCCTGATTATCAAACCACAAACACGAAACAATTTTTTGAACTTTTTTCATTCTTTTAAAAGATGAATCAATATAAAAAACAAAGATGTATTTTTTGCCACACCATCTAAATTTAAAAATCATCTTTTCTTTGTCAAAATATGGCCGGGCTATTAACTCATTTGCTTGTCTCATCGGCGGGATTTCTCATGGTTTTTTATCTTTCTAAAAAAATTTACGCAGCAACTTTCAGCCTCGGACAACTTGTTCCGGATCTGCTTGATTTCGGAATCGCAGGCATCAAGCAGGGCTCGTTAAATCCGTCAACAATCATTCACAGCCCATGGTTCAACCCCTTGAAAATCTTCGGACACAGTTTTTTTAACTGGCTCGTGATCGCGCTAATAATTTTCACATTGATTTATTTCTTATATAAATTAGAAAAAATCTCTAAAAATAAACTCATCATGGCCGCTATAACAATCATCTTTTTTCTGTGCGGAATTTTAATTCATATAATTTTAGACCTTGCGATAATCGAAGCAAATCATTGGATTTAAATATTACAAAAAGATTTTCTTTCATGGAAAAAAAATTCCCCCCTAACTTTAAAGACTTTATTTTCAAAAGCATCATATTCCTGGTTCTGTTTTTTCTGATTCAAATCCTGACAATGTGGCTTGTCGCAGACACAAGGCTCCCGAAAGAAATCAAGCCTTTTTCAATGTCCGACCTCGCGAAATCTCTCGGGTTCATACTCGTCTTGTTCATTGGAATCAATAAGAAAAAAATTCTAAAAATAAAAAAATATTCCGTCCCAATCAAAGAAAGAATTGCCAGCATGATCCTGATAGTCCTCGGATTTTTCATCTACTTCCCTTACAAAACGTCCATGATAGAAAACATCGAACTGGTAAAAAACTGCCTTTACTTTTTCACGTTTATCGAATATTCTATCTTGCTCCTCATCCTGCTTTGCCTTATTGTTTTTGTTTTCGGCCTTAAATTTTCCGCAAATTTTTTCCGGGAATTCAAAAAAGGCTTGCTCTTGGTTTTGATCGGCACAATTATCACATATTTTTTTGTTCTGAAATTTCAGCTACTCTGGCACTTTTTCAGCAACATCGTAGGCAGAAGCGTTCATTTCTTGCTTAGTTTTATCGGACCATCAACAATTAGTTTCACAAATAATTTCCCGCTCATTGCATTCCACAAATTCATGATAGGAATTGCGGAACCCTGTTCCGGTATCGATTCTATTTTGCTCTTTAGCTTTTTATTTTTCGGTATACTCGCATGGGAATGGAAAAATTTCAACAGCAAAAAAGCCTTGCTCTTGTTTATCATTGGCGTCATCGGAACTTTCGCGCTGAACATCTTAAGAATTTTTCTCCTTATCTTAATCGGAGCGTATCTCTCAAAAAGTTTTGCAACAAACGTTTTCCATACAAACGCATCCTCGGTTTTTTTCCTCATCTACTTCGCAATTTTCTGGAAATTAAGCTACAAATGGTTTAAAAAATAAAATATATATATTTAATTACCGAAGTCATTAAAAACATGCTTTACTAATTGCTCAAATGGTTTCAATCGAAGTCGGAAATATCGAACTATTGGAGGATATGTTTGACAAAACTAATAGCGCTAGAAATTATGATGCAACGATTTGCCTTCCTCAAAATAGATCATTGTCCCTGTTTCTTTGTTCAAGAAAAACATCCTATAGTGGAGACCTGTCCGTTCATTCAAAATATATCTCTGATTTTTTAGGATTTGTTGGAAGAACAAAAAAACACCTTAGAAAAGTCAGATCGCCATGGGAAGCTCATGAAGTGGATAATAGATATTTAGTTATAATGCGGCGAGGACAAAATTTTTTTGACTACGGACTTGAATTAATTCCAGAAAAGAAAGGTGCCAAACTCTCTCTGCTTTTAGGACAAAACGGAACACTGCCAAGAAACGTTCGCGACTTAAAAGAAACGATAAACGAATTTAGCAATTTGGCAAGCATTGTTTTTTACGATTATCTGATCATCCCCGGAGTCCCCGCATCTACCTTAATATACATTTAGCCGGAGCAACCTAATCTTTAAAAAGCAATAACATTTAAAACTCCGGAGGTGTAAATATAAAATGGCCAGAAAACCAACCTCAAAAAATACAGGGATTGTGAAAAAAATAGAAAAAGATTCTGAAGAAATAATCAGGGATGTCGAGGAAATTTTATCAACCAAAAAAGCAAGAAAAATAGAAAAATACGTTATCGTTTGCCTCTACGTTTTGGTCTTTTTGGTCGCAGGATATTTTTTGGTCCAGGCATTCCTGCCAAAATTGCTTGTCTCGGGAACACATCAGCTTTCGGCATCAGACTCGGACATCCTGTCAAATCTCAAAACGCTCTATATTGACAAAAATTCAATCTTGGCAGGAAAAATCGAAATCGATAACAAAACCCTGAGACTAATTACCTCGGCAGAACCATTTAACATCGTGTTCAACCCAAAACACATAGTGCCAGAAAACACCTCCGCAGAACTTCAGCTCTACTTTTACGACGTAAAAACCGATGTCTATCTCGACAACAAATTAATAATTCCAAATCTAATGAACTACAAAAAAATCCAGGAGTTCGACAAGGTTGAGGTTTGGGCAAAAGAAGATTTCGTAAAAGAAAATTACGACATGACAGAAAATGTTGAAGACTTTATCTACAAAAATTATCCGCAGGAAAATATTTACTCCTTCGCAAAACTCGAGGGCTCCCCGATTGTCCAGGAATATGAACCAACCACAACGGAAATTAGCGCAAGCTTCAGGGACAATCTGAAATTGGCAGTTTACGCAGAAGAAAATTTGGAAATTAAATTCACGAAACAAGACTTGAACTGGTACATAGGAAAAGACGAGTACGCGGTTGAAATCACAGACATTCAGGGAAACTTATATTACAAGCAAATTTTTAACGATGACGGGGACGCCAAAGACAGTTCAAAAACCGGAGAAGACCAGCCTTTCCTGATAAACCTGAACAATCTCCCAAGAAACATTTATTACGTCACTTTCACGAAAGATAACTTCAATCAGGCAGCCGACTCGAAGATAAAAAATATAAAAATAAACTCGAACAAAATCTTGATCATTGGAAGATTCTTGCCGCTTGAGCCATTTGACTTTTTTGTAAAGTCCGATTATCCATGGAAAATCGGGTTCAACTACTGGCACTCAGGGAAAGACCAGGAAGTTACAGTCATCGGAACCGAAAAAACCACAATAAACCTTAACAAAAATTTGATGAATAAAAAATACGAAGAAGAACTCCCGCGAGGAAACTACATCATCGATCTTCCAAAAGGAGATTTGTGGGTTTACACAGATTTTGTCTCGCCAAACGAAAACAGCTGGTTTTACCCTCCGCAAGAAATCGGACGAAAATTAATAGACTCTGACGTTATAATTATTGATAAGAATATTTTGGATATTGACGGGAAAAAGTATAGCTTTAGAAAAGAAGTCAATGTTTCAAAAGATGCAAAATTCAAATTGCAGATAATCGACGAGACGATGGCCTATTTTGATAAGGCAGAGCTGGTGATTTAGTTAGTCCGTCTTTTCTTTCCCTCACTAAGGGGAAATAAGTAAAATAAAAATTAAAGATGGCCCTAATTTTACTTTCCTCAGATTAATAAGGAAGATAAAAATCTTTGATTAGAAAGATTTATATAATAATATCAATTGATATTATTGAGGTGAATTGATGGAGGGAATAAAAATGGAAAATACCAGAAGTCCTACGCTTCAAACTGTTTTAATGGTAGAGAATTTTATTAAAGAGAATAGCGGGGAGTTCAAAAAAACTGAACTATTTAAGTCACTTCCTAAAAAGGTTATGTGGCAAACCTTTCAAATAATAATAAATTATCTTGAAGAAAATTTTAGAGTTGCTTATGATAGTGAAGGATATGTTGTTTATATCTGGAATCCCGAGTTTTATGAAAAAATTAAAAATAGACCTCCAATAAAATTATGATTCCGGGCAAAGTAGTTTTTATTGATGATGAGCTTGAAAAAGCGTTCGAAAGTTTAAAGGATAGTGATCCTGTAAAAAAGGGCTTAAAAAAAGCTATTAGAGAAATATCAGAGAATGCTTTTTGTGGCAGAAACGTTAAAAAAAGTTTAATCCCCGCAGCTTATTCTTATTTCGAAAATTTATGGATTTATAATCTTCCTTCGGCTTGGAGACTGATTTACTCTTTAGCTCCGAGTAAAGTCGAGATAATAGCAGTAGTGTTAGATTGGATGGATCATAAGGATTACGAGAGGCTTTTTAATTTCTGATATCGACAAAAGAGGTTTACAAGAGGTGATTTTTTCCGCAAACAGAGTAGAAACAAACACCGCAAAAAACATTTAAAGGGCTATTTTGTTGCTTTGGCATGGTATTTAAAAATAATTCGTTCAATTTCACTTTCCCACAAGTTAGCAAGATGAATAGGTTGACAAATAATCTTGCTAATCCCATAAATAATTTAAGTTTAAGTCATTTTTTGAAAATGGAGGGAATTTATAAATTAAAATGACCGTCAAACAAAGACTTGAATGGGCAAAAGTATCTAAGCACATCGCGATAGGCGTGGACATCGCATTCGCGGTCTTGCTTTTGGTTAATTATTTTATAAGGGAACTTCCGAAATTCTGGAACTTGACTTACATCTTCTTTTTCGTCGTTGTGATGAACGTGATCTATCTATCTCTTAAAATAAAAAACATCCCCGAAGAAAAAAGAAAAAATTCCAAGATGCTTTACTATTTTAGTCATCTTTTCCTTTTGTCGCTTGTTATAATCGCATTGAATCAGTTTTTGAAAAGACCTTTTGTCAATGATTTTTTGCCCGAGATAACTATGATCTCTATTGCCTTGGGTTTTCTGACTTTTTATGCAAATCGAAACAAGGTAGAACAAGAAATCGAAAGTGATAAAATTAAAGAAGAAAATGCAGAAAAAAGAAGAGCGGAAGAGTTTGACTGGAAGTTTAGAAAACTTGCGTGGTTTGATTTTGATTATGGAATAAAGAGGGCGTGGAGCGATAAGAGGTATGGGTTGTGGTTGTTAAGGGTTTTGATTTCTCCAGTGGTCTGGATTGCGAGGTTGCCGTATAGTTTTGTGAGATGGATGTATAAAGAAGGATGGTGGTATTCTGTGGGGTTGATAGCGATTGTTGCGTTGGGGTTTGTGCTGAGGGTTTGGAATCTGGGGAAACTGAGCCCAGTTTTTGATGAATACTTACACTTAAACGCGGGGAAAAGATTCTTTTTGGAAGGGAGTTTTAATTATCCAAGAGCAAGATTTCTTAGTTATCTGATTGGGATTATATTTACATTAAATGGGGGAACGTCAGTATTTTTAGCTAGGCTGCCATTAGTAATTATAAGTTCTTCTTCTGTTTTTTTTATATATTTCTTAGGTAGAGAAATTAACAAGAAAACGGGTTTAATAACTTCTTATCTTTTTGCATTTTGTCCTATGATCATTGGAATGTCAAGGTATATACGAGAGTATGAGTTTTATTTGTTTTTATTTATAATTCTCTTATTATTCATAATTAAGATTTCTAAAAATATTCTTAAAAATAGAAGGTATCTTAAAAATTATATTATTTTTATAATTTTAATTATGGGTTACTATTTTTTTATTGAAAGAATTATTGTGATTATAGAAATATTAATTATTTCCTTAATTTTTCTTTTTGTATATAATTATAAAGCTTTATCTAAAAAAATTTCAATAAAACATATAATTTTAATTGGAGCAATTTTAGTAATTTTAATTCTCTTCTTTTTAAATGCTTATTCTGAGGTAATTGATATTAGTTTTAAGGGAGAAAAGCTATATTCGGAGATGCTCTTTGATGGGACTTGGAATTATAAAGGATTCACATTAAATTGGTTCTCGGGGACCTTTGTGGGAAAAATATTTCTAATTTCAGTTTTTTTGTGTCCCCTATTATTTAATAGAAGAAAATTAATCTTATCTTCTTACATATCTTTTTTAATATTTTTTATAGGTCTTAGTTATATAGCAAATACTTATTTTGCACCAAGATATATTTATTATGCTTATCCTTTCTATATATTAATTTTTTCATTTTCAATTTATTTAATTCTAAAAACTATTAAATCTTCTAAGTATAAAAAAATTTACTATTTGATTAGCCTACTCATAGTCTTTGCTTTTTTTGGACCACTCAATTCAATAGAGGGGATATCTAGCGAGTCAAACGGTATTGTAGATATTAAAACGGGTATGGTTCACTACGATATACACCCCTTATTTAATTTTCTAACTCTAAACAATTTTTCAAATAAAGATGTACTGATATCTTCTGATGAGTTGATATTTTCTTATTACTATAATTATACTTATCTCAAAGATTTTGAAAACTACCCCCTAAAAAGAATAGATTATCATAAGGAGTCTAGTATTCCTGAATATGATTATAGCGATATATTTGTATATTATTATACTGAGGATATAAGGTATAACTATTTCTGTAGAGACTCGGTTTGTAACATGAGTGAATCGGATAGGATATATAAAATAATGAGTAAGTATAAATCTGGTTGGTTAATTCTTGATAAAGATAGAAATAAAAATTGGAATGATGAAGGATTCCCCCAAAGTTCTTTTAATTTAGAAGATATCCCTGTGACCTACATAGGATCTACAGAAGGTTATAGGGGTTTTGATATTTATAGGTGGTCTATTTAATTTCTTTTTTTAAGGCTCGGTAGTAAAAAACCGTTAGGGTAATACTGGATGCTATTCCTACAATTAACTTAGTGAATACTATTCCAATAAATCCAAAGGTGGATAGGAATACATAATCTAGGATGATATTTATAACTCCGAAGATTATTAGGTTTATCATGTTTAATTTTGCATATCCTGTTGGAACAACAAAGGAAGTTCCGAAAAATCCCGCGACGTTTTGAAATATGAATACAAATAATAATATTCTAAGTACCAATATTAATTCTGAAACGTAATATTGAGGTAAAATCATCTTTATCACTAAGGGTAGAATAAAAAATGAAATTATCGATATAAATGTTGCAAAAATTATTGCATATTTTGTATACTTTTTGAAAAATCTAAGGATTTCTTTCTTTTTGCCTCTGTAGTATTGTGAGGTAATACGGGGAGCCTTTATCTGAGCAAAAATAGATAAAGGCATTGCAATAAAATACAAAAAACGATTTATTATTTCGTAGTATCCTAATTCTGTTATTAGTCCCATTTTCCCAAAAATTATTAGATCTATTTTTGTATAGAGAAAGTAACTAAAATTTATTATTCCGATAAGTAGTGCATAATAGCCTATAGATTTGATAATTTTTGAATTAATCTTAAGTTTAAAGTCTGTATATCCTAATCCAAGACCAAGAGCTAAAAAGAGATAAAATAGATTTTGAGAAATTAGGGCCCCTATAAGTCCTAGTTTGTTAATTAATATATATATAAATATTAAGCTAAATGAACCGACGGTCATTGAGATTATTGCTAAAGACTTAAATCTTTTTAATCCCCTATAAATTCCATCATATAAAGATGTGAGGGGTATTAAAAACAATAATGGAAGAACATAGATTATATAGATATAATTTTCCTTAAAGTAATATGGTCCGATTAAAATCGTTGAAATTGTTATTACAACTGTTAAAGCTAAGATAATTACCCCCGAGCTAAACAATATCGAACTTAATTTTCCTTTGTCAGTAACATTATATTCTGCTACATATTTTGATGTTGAGGTGCTAATTCCAAAGTCTGCGAACATTACCAAGAAAAATACTATTGCTAGGATGTAGTTGTAAATACCAAAGGTGTAAGGTTCTAGTAATCTTGCTGTCAGGATAAAAATTAAAAACGTGATACCCTGCTTTCCTCCAATCTGTAGAGCTCTCCAGGTAAAATTATTTATTGTTTCTTTGTGCTTGTGGTAAGTTTTTTTAATCATTTATAATCTTTGAATATTGTTTATTTATTTCTATAAAATATTTCTCATCTGAATACTTTTTGGCCGATAGATTTTTACTTAAATCTCTTATATGTTCATGGAGGTAGTTTATCTTTTTATATAAATCTATTTTATTCATATTTACTAGCAGGTTCTTGTTTCTCATGATTTCTTTAATCCCATTAACATTTGATCCAATAACTGGTATTCCTAAGGAATATGCTTCTATTATTGATATTCCAAATGCCTCATTTCTTGAAGGAACTACAAGTAAATCTATTATAGAGTATACCCAAAGAGGTTTATCAGTATATCCTAAAAAAATAACATTTTCTTTTACTCCAAGATTCTTTGCTAGTTTTTTTAAACTCTCTTTTTCTTTACCCTCCCCGGCAATCAAGACCTTATAATTAAAATTTAGATTTGGGAGAGCTTTTATCAAGATATCGCAGCCTTTCTCTTTTGAAAGTCTGCCAACGAAACCGACAACAAATTCTCCTTTTTTTATTCCGAGTTTTGCTTTTTCTTTATTTACTTTCCAAGTTATATTTTTTCTATTAAATTTTTTAGTATCCACAAAATTGTACAGGACTTTTATTTTATTGGGGTTTATTTTTGCTTTTTTAATTAATTCTTCTTTTGTCGCTTTTGAAACTGCAATAAATCGGTTGATAAAAATTTTAGTGAATTTCAGAAGACTTATGTATTTCCTTTCATCTTTATTAAAAATTTTTCCGTGCTCGTGAAAAATTATTTTTATATTTGGAAAAAATAATTTTAAAATTGACGCGTATATTATTGGTTTTCCTAAATGAACGTGAAATATTTCGAACTGATATTTTTTATTTAGTTTGTATATATCAAATAAACATTTAAACCTGAATAGAGAGTTCTTTTTTATTTTTTTAGACAATACTCTTTCTTTATTTATTTCTTTGAAAAGATCATTTTTATCATATCTTAAATAGTATACGTAATTGTTTTCATTATTTTTAACTATCCCTTTTACTACTTCTTGGGCTCCTCCAAGAGAGTTGTTTGAAATCAAGTGTAGAACTTTTACCAACTTAAATTACCTCGCTGATTATATATTGATACTTTCCATTTTTTAAGGATGGAATTTTATTGACAATTTTAAAATTTACATTTATTTCATTCCCCAATATTTGTCTAAACTTTTTTTCAATAACTTTTTTGTCTTCTTTCCACTTCTTTTTATTATTTATAATGACCATTAATGTGAATTTATCCATAGTTTTCTGTATAAGCTTATATTTTTCTATCGAACTCAGGAAGTAAAATGACGTTGTCAAAGCAGTACCATCTAAAGATCCTTTTTTTGTTTTTAGAATACTATTATTTCTTCCACTAATTCCTTTTATTACGGGCATTCCTCTTCCACACTTGCATTTTTTAATAAATGCGATTTTTCCGATATCACCAATTTTATATCGAATTAACGGCATAGAGAAGTTATTGAGAGTTGTAATATAAACATCTCCGGTTTTTCCGGTTTTAATAGGATTGAGATCTTTATCTAATAGTTCTAAGAGGTTATCAAAAATATTTATATGCATTTTGTTCTCTTCGCAAGTACATGCCATATCTCCAACTTCTCTTGAACCATATCGATTATAAACCTTACAATGAAATACTTCTTCTATTAGTTCTTTCATTTCTGGATATAATGTTCCTGCACTTGTTATAATTCCTTTTGGATAAAAGATTTTTATGTCATTCTTTTTGATGAATTTTGAAAATTCATAGATTGATTCAACATAAGCCTCAATTATTTTTGGTTTGAACGAATTTATTTTATTAACATAGCTTTTCATATTTTCTTCTGACATTTTAAATGCGTTTAGAAGTTTTCTTTGACTTATCTTATTTTTTAGGCTACCTTTAATCCCATAACTCCCTTTTAATATATCTCTTTCAGATCCCCAGAGCTTGACTAATTTACAAGGGTAATCACAGATAAAAGAATAAAATAGCCATTTTATAGCCATGCCCTCTGTCCAAGTATCTTTATCCTGCAAGAATTTAACAGGCTCACCAGTGCTCCCGCCCGACGTATTTTCATAAGACTTTCTTTTTTTATGGTCTCTTGAGTATAAATTTGAACCCTCTTTTCTGATTATATCTTTAGTAAGTATTGGGATCTTGTCAAAATTTTTTAGGTTTACTTTTCCATATTCTATAACTTTTACTTCTGCTAAAACTTTGTGATAATAAGGGACATTATTATATGCATGTGTTAAAAGCTTTTTTAATTTTTCTTCCTGATATTCCTTATTTTCTTTTACTGATATGAATTCCCTTTTCTTTAGGTATTTGTATCTTTTAAAAATATTTTTTCCGGATAATGCCAAAACCGTTTTTAATATAAATCTTCTCATTTTATCATTAATTTTAATAATTTATTGGAGTTCAATGATATGTCATAGTTCTTTTTAGCATATTTAAATCCATTTAATCCTTTTTTGTTAATTAGTCTTTTATTGTTGTAGATATTTTTTATTAACTTTTCCATTTTCGTAATATTATTTTCGCAAAAGTATCCTATTCCATTTAGCCTTTTATCCGGATTAACATTTAGAGATACAATAACTGTTTTATTTTTTGCTGATTGAATAAATGTGTTTGGAAATCCCTCTTGGACAGAAGTATTAATAAATATTCTTGATTTTCTAAAAAAATTATCTATTTTATTTAATGGCACAAAAGGTATAAATTTTACATTTTTTAATGATTGGGCTTTTTCTTTTACTGATATGAATAATTTTTTATTGTTTGTGGACTCTGAACAAATCATAATAAATTTTTTGTTTTGAAATTTTTTTGCAAGTTCTAAAAACAAAAGAGGTCTTTTCCATACTTCTGAACGACCTACCCAGAGAATTGTATTCCTATTTTCTTCTTTAAATTCTTTTATAGGATAACCTATCCTTATGAGGTAACTTTTTATTTTCTTTTTTTGTAAATTATTTTTTTGAGTTTTGTTTTGAACAACTATCTTATTGGAATATCTAAACGTAACTTTGCTTGTAATATTTTTATATATTTTTTTTTCTTCAGTCTCATTGTCGTGAGCAACCATATAAATGAATTTCTTTCTTTTTATCTTACAGTATAATGCGATCAATCCCGTGTAGGGAGTCATTGACCTCTGTATATATATGTCTGCGTTAATTTTTTTAAAAATCTTAAAAAAATCTGAAACTTGTTTTAGCTTACTAGATTTAAAATTAATTGATTTCCATATCTTTACATTAGCTCTTTTTTCTAAATTTTCTTGTCCGTAATCTGCTACCATAAAATGAACTTCTAAATCCCTCTCTTTTGCTATTTCTTTAGCAAGTAATGAAAGTTGAACTTCTGCTCCCCCAAAGGTAGACTTGATCTTGGAGTTAAATAAGGGGTATGCCTTTGGACCAATAAAACACACTTTCATTTCCTTCCGCCCCCCCAAAAATTCGGATTTAATGATAAGGGCATAATCGATAAAAAATAAAGTAAAAAAATCCCAAAAAAACCTGCTTTTATTTTTACCTTGTTTTTGTTGTGGTCGGTTAAAATGTTTCCTTTTTCAACAACATTTTTTTGAAATCCGGAATTTCTTAGAATCGTTTTTAGCGATCTTTTGGTTTGTAATGAACAATGATAGCTTTTCCATTTAGTAAAAGATTTTTTATTTATTATTTCCCAGGGTATATTTATTATTTTATTAGGTGTTTGAAATATAAAGAATCCTCCCTTTTTTAAAACTCGATATATTTCCTTTTTCAAGAAATTTTTAACATCGGGTATATGTTCAATTACATCAAACATTAATATTACATCGAATGAATCGTTTTTGAAAGGGATTTTAATCCCATCATAATAATTTATTTTTTTTGAAATTTCTTTGTATTCTTTTTCTCCTTTGGAGACTGTATCTTTATTCACATCTATTCCTTGTACATTTTTGTACCCAAGTTTATATAAATTATATATAAGACTTCCATAATTACAGCCAATATCTAAAATTTTTGCAGTTTTCGGAATATTAAATTTTAAGAAATAGTTTAATGAAGAGCCTATATTTCCTAACTCTTTCTTCTGAATTATAATTTGTTTTTTCATTTTACTCCTATCGCTTTCTCCAACTCCTTTACAATTTTATTCCAATCATATTCGTTTATGACTTTTTCTCTCGCCTTCCTTCCCAAATCATTCATCATCTTTTTATTTTCAATCAACTCTTTAATTACCTTTCTTAATCCCTCGACATCCTTGGGTTTTATCGCAATTCCCGCCATCCCGACAGTTTCAGGACAACCGCTGATATTTGAAGTTATGACTGCACAGCCTGCAGACATTGCTTCGAGAAGCGCGACACTTGCATTTTCTTTTTCTGAAACAAGCGAATAGATAGATGCAGATTCTAACAACTCTTTGTATTCTTTTGAATCGTTGTCTATCCAACCATGAAAGATAACTTTTGTTTTTGATTTTTTAGCTAATTTTTTTAATTCTTCTTTCATTGGTCCATCTCCGCAAATATGTAATTCATAACCTAAATTTTCTTTGCTAACCGCTTCGATAAGATACTGAAAACCTTTTCTCTCTAAAAGTCTACCAGTTGAAAGAATAATTTTCTTTTTCTTTTTCGGCGTAAACTTATTTATGTAAACTCCATTCCTAATCACCTTCACATCAAAATCTCCAATTTCTTTTCTTATCAAATTGGCTAAATAATTTGAAGGGGCGGTTATCGCTTTGGCGTTTCGACAGACTTTTTTTAAAATTGGCCGAGTAAACAAATGAAGAAGTTTGAATCTATCAGGATTGTAGTTTGGAACATCACTCCCATGACTTGTTAAAATATAATCTAAACCATATTTTTTCTTTAGCCATAACGCCAAAACCCCAGTAGGAATAATGAAATGACAATGACAAACATCATAAGAATTGGTTTCCATGTGCTGTTTTAAAAACTTCTTTGCATTCCTTAAATAACTATATTGCTCATGCGGGTGACAAATTTCTTTCTTTCCCCTCCAACACTTCCCCCTAAAAATATTAATTCCTTCTTTTCTCTCTCTTTCCGCCAAACCTTCAAAACCCATCGTGACAACATCAACCGAATGCCCAAGCTTAACATATCCCTTCGCTATCTCATAACTGACAGGCGAAGCTCCCCCTCCCAACGGAGGAAACTCATAATTTAACATCAAAATTCTCTTCTTCATCTTCATCTCATCACCCCTGAGGTTTCAAACTCATAATTCAAGACTAAGATACGTTTTTTAGATTGTTTTTTCATCCTTAAAATCTCTTAGACAATCATTTAATTTTTCTTTATTAAGAATCATATAAGGAAATTTTTGTCTTAGTTCATTTGAAAAACCTCTTGTTACAAAGCAACTCAAAACATCTTTTCCAATTCCTTTAATCAATTCAAGTGCAGGAACAAAATCAGCATCTCCAGATATTAATACAACCACCTCTATATTATTGTTCATTGCCTCTTTAACCATATCTATGGCAATCCAAACATCAATCCCCTTTTCTTTTTGATTATATTCTGACATTTCCAAAAAACTTTCTTCTACAAGAGGCTTGCAAACCTTGCATAAGTCCCAAGAATCTAAGAGTTCTTGTCTTTTTTTCTTTAACTCTTTTGTTGAAAGCCTTTGAAGTTTTCGTGTAATCACTTTAATCCCTTTTTTCTCCAAATTTCCTAAAAATTTTCTTTGCCTATTATAAACTAAAGGATTTTCCTTTATATCTGGCATAGAAGCATACCATCGAATCTCAACAATATCTAAATCATTCTCATTTGAGATCACTTTAGAAATCTTTTCTATATCAATATCCCCTGGACGAAAAGTTTTTTTCACATTATGATACCAGTTATTAGCATCAACAAAAATAATTGCTTTCTTAGACATAGTAACCACCTCCTTGAAAGAATATAAAGCCCGGCATGTTCCGAAGAAGATACCGGGGACTTAAATTATTATTTATAATGTCGCCCAATTTATAAGCCTTTTGATTCAAGACTAAGATACGTTTTTTACTTCCGACCATAATTTATTATAGAAAAGTGTTTTTTAAGCGTTTTCGTTAGTGAAAATACTAATTTCTTAGTTCAGAAATGCTATTTATCTCTTCTTCTGTCAGATCTTTAATATTTATAAATTTCCCGCAAGTCATCAAATCAGAAATGTTACTTAATTTTGGATTTCCTGGGTAGTGATATGAAATAATAATGGGAATTTTGCCTATGTTTTTAATTAATTTTACCGCTTCAATTAAATCCGTGTCTCCACTTAAAATAATTGCAATATCATAAGCATCAATGTGGGCAAGATGAATTAGGTCGGTAGCTAATAAAACATCTACTCCCTTTTGATAAATTTCACCATTACTTTGTTTTAAGGGAGTATATTTTAATTCAACAAGAGGATTACCAACAATATCTTTTAACAAATTTTTTTGCCCCTCAAAATTTCGCGATTGCTTATCTACATATGAAAATATGTCTTTCTTTTTATCTTCTAATTGGCTTTTAATTTCTTCTACATGTAAACTAATTTTCTTACGAAGATTTCTAGATAACTTTTCTTGAGAAATAATGTTTAGTAAAATTTGTTCTTTTTTAATCATTTTATTTAATTCAGAGATCTTTTGATTACAGCTCCACTTCAAATTACTTATCAGCTTGGAGCTATATTTACCCTCGTAAAAAAACACTTTCATTAGCTCAATATCAGTTTTGTTAAAATCTTCAAGACTTTTAATCTTCTCAATCAAAAATGGAATATATCTTTTATAGTTCCAGAACCTTTTTTATCTTTTGGATAGTTTTCATTTATTAGATTCAAAGAACCATTAAAGTTCTGTGTATCATTAAATATTATCACTTTCATTTTAAAAATAGGGGGGAGCAATACCTAAAAGATACTACTCCCCGTCATTCTATTAATATAAACAATAAAACTGAATATTTAAGCCTTATTGTTATAAGCCGAATAAGGAAAGAAATAAGCGAAGCCATTGTAGCAGTCGGAAGTTCTTTTCTCCCAATCACTTTTACTCTATATACATTTATCCCATCAACGACTTCAAACTTTTTTAACCCCTTAAAATGCGTAGTCACGTAATCAACATCATAACCATTTTTAATAAAACCTTTCGCAAGTTGTTTAGCGGCCAACTCCGCCTCCGCCTTTCCAGAGGCGAACATCTTCGCTTTTGCGATTTCCTTCTATATCAAAACTATTGTTCGCAAATGCAAAGTGCGAGTTGGAAACTCATAATTCAACATCAAAATTCTCTTCTTCATCTTCATCCCTTCACCCCTGAGGTTTCAAATTCATAATTCAAGACTAAGATACGTTTTTTAGGAATTTCATTAAGCCCACTTATAGTTTGACTAACGCCAAAGACCCGCCATTCCTGCTTTTTTCGTTTTCCTAAATTTTGTGAAATCCTTGAATTAGCTTTCATTTTAATTTTTGCCTAAGGTAATTTATTATTATATATATCGTTAAGACCATAATAGCCTCAGATAAAAGGTAAATTATTTTTTCTGAAAAAGAGTTTGTAAAATGCGAGAAAAGAATTAGGGAAATATATATTCCAACTAATACTTCTACACTAAATAAGATATAATCTATAATTTTTTTTATTAAAAGTGCAAAACTAAATTTTTTCTGTTCTATGGTCTGTATGAAATAAATTGATATAATCAAAAAAGATATCATTATTATTAATTCCATAATTGGTGGGAAAAAACTTTCTATTGTTAAATGATTTATTATAAAACTATTTTCTTCATTTATTGATATTACTATCGATCGTAAACCTATAAACGACATTGCTATTAAAAAGCAAATTTTAATTATATTATATTTACTCATAAAACACCTCAGGAATTTTAGAGTAGGAAGCCCGGCATTCCTCCGAAAAGTCATACCGGGGACTTAAATTAATATAATTAAAACTAAGCAATTTATAAGCCTTGTGATTCAACATCAAGATACGTTTTTTACTTCCGACCATAATTTATTATAGAAAAGTGTTTTTTAAGCGTTTTCGTTAGTAAAAAAACTGTATCCAAAAAATTAATAATTAAATCTTTTTTCATAAGATTTATGATCCATCCACTCTAATATCATGCTTACTATTTTAACCTCATCCCCAATAATAGTATAAGTCAGCCTCCAAGCATTTGGAAGATTATATTTCCACAAATTAGCTATCTGATTTTCTTTTATGTATTTTTTCGGCCAAAGATTTTTAGGCACTTTCACTCCACAGAACGGATTTTCTTTTAAGTCATCAATTGCCCTATTCACAAATTCGAACAGCTGTTTTTCCTCAAATTTTCCTTCTTTTAAACTAAGATAATCGTTCATTAAATTCTGATTTGCAAACGCCACCTCTTTTATTTTCATCTTATTATTAAACGTTTTTTTTCTAGTTCTTTAATTTTTTTTGGATTCCATGCCCAAAGTATACAATTTTCATTATCAATTATGATTTTTCCAGAAGTAATAAGATAATCTAAAATAGTCAAAAATGTTTGGTACATCATTTTCTTTGGAAGTTTTTTCCATAACTGATATTTCCCACACTCTCCGGAATATTTTTCTGATGTTTTCTCTACCATTATCACGCTTTCTAATGTTGGACTATGAAATGATTGGTTTTTCATGTATTATATAACTTTATATAATATATAAATCTTTGTTTCGACCCCTTGTTTCATTTAATTCTCTTCTTCATCTTCATCTCATACCCCGAGACTTCAACTCATAATTCAACATCAAAATACGTTTTTTAGTTTTCATTTTGTCCATAATTTTCTACAAATATGCGTTTTTAAGGATTTAGCTCTTGTAGCAAAACAAAAAAATACGATCTTAATTTTCTTGCCTGATAAGAATATAAACCCAAAAAATTTCTAAATTCATGATAAAAAGAAATGAACTGGAAAAAACTTTGCAAGAAACTTGCAGCTCTTTTAGAGAAGATATCGACAAATTAAGAGCAGATCCCGAATCTTTTCTAACAATGGAGATAGAAGATCTTGAAAATACTCTCAAAAGATACGACACAACAACGAACAGGCTTTCCTGTGCAATAGCCCTGGCAAAAACTGTATCCAAAAGAAAAATAAAAGAAGCAGAAAAATGTGAAAAATATTACAAATATCTCGCAGGCTTACTAAACGGAAGAATTAATCAAATCAAGGAAAAATACCGCTTCTTCTCCCGTGATTTTTATTTAAACTAATTTTATTCTATTAGAAATTTCAAATCTCAATTACTTTAACGCTCGATAATTTCTCTTATATAATATCTCCTCTCGTAAGGCGAACTATTCAAATGAATCTTCATCAGCAAATCTATGACAATGCCAAAACTAAACGCCATAAGCCCCGCAATTATTAAAAAAGTACCAAGCAAGAACCACCCGCTCCGATTCAACGAAAGTCCAAAAAATAATTTTTCACAAATGGAATAAATAAATGCAGAAATTCCAATTAAAAAACTAAATATTCCTATGCTTCCAAAAATGTGCAGAGGCCTTTGAGAATATTTATCTATAAACCAAATATAAATTAAATCTATAAAACCCCTAATTGCTTTCCCGTAACCATACTTTGTTTTTCCGTTTATCCTCGGCCTATGATTTACCTCAACCTCGCCAATTTTGAATCCCTTCCATCGAAGCAACGCAAGAATATATCTGTGCATCTCGCCACTTATATCCAAACTTTTCGCCGCCTTCGCCCGATAAACTCTTAATGTGCACCCCGTATCATGAACATCATCTTTTATCATGAATTTTCTCAAAGCCCTTCCAATCTTCGTCAAAACCTTCACCCCATTCTTGTCCTTTCTTTTTTTTCTCCAGCCGCAAACAACATCTAAATTATCACTTTCAAGTTTCTTGAGTAATTTCAAAATATCTTTTGGATCGTTCTGCAAATCCCCGTCCATCGAAATAATTATCTCGCCTTTCGCATGCTTGAATCCGGCATCAAGCGCAGTCGATTGCCCATAATTTCTGTTCAAATCAATTATCGTAACTCCCCTCAGCTTTCTTAGCTCAGACATCGTAATGTCAGTCGAGCCATCATTTATGTAAATAATTTCATAACTCCCCAAAGAATTCATCACGGCCACAATTTCTTCATGAAGTATCTTAACATTCCCGTCCTCATTATAGACAGGTATGACCACCGAGTACTTCACTTTTTTCTCTGTCGCCATTCAAATACCCTTAAAAAAGCATATATAAATTTTGTGTTCAACCCCAACATTTTTAATATTCAACTTCTTCCATTTTTTATGGATACAAAAAACTTCGATGTCGGAGATAAAATAAAAATCCAGACCAGGGAAAAAACATGGGAAGGACTGGTTTTGGAATCTCACGACCCGTCAATCATTCTTCTAAAGTTAAACTCCGGATACAATATCGGCATCAGGGAATCAGAAACCATGGATGCACAACTCCTTGAAAAAAATAAAACTTACGAAAGAACAAAAATAAAACTCGACAAAAACGACAAACTCAAAAACGTGGCAATAGTAATTACCGGTGGAACAATATCCTCAAGACTTGATCCAAAAACCGGAGGCGTAATTTCAACAGATACCGAAGAAATCCTGACCATAGCCCCCGAAATAAAAGAAATCTGCAACATCACTAAAATCGAAAAACCATTTATGAAATGGTCCGAGAACATGTCTTTTCCAGATTGGAAAAAAATCGCCGAAGTCTGCCAAGACCTTTTGAACAATGAAAATATCGACGGAATAATCATAACTCACGGAACAGACTTCCTGCATTACACTTCATCCGCCTTATCTTTCTTCTTGCAAAAACCAAACAAGCCCGTCGCACTAACATATTCTCAGCGTTCAATTGACCGTGGCTCCACTGACGCCGCACTAAATTTAATATGCGCCGCAAAATACGCAATTTCTGACATTGCCGAAATCGCCCTCATAGGGCACAAAGACCTTAATGATAAATTTTGCCTCGCAATTCCTGGCGTCAAAGTAAGAAAAATGCACACATCCAAAAGAGATGCATTCAAAGCAATTAACTCACAGCCTTTCGCAGAAATTTCAAAAACAGAATTCAAAATATTGCGGGAATTCAACGCCAGAAACGACGCAAAATTAAAACCAGATATAAAATACGACGACAAAATAGCAATAATAAAAATTTTCCCCGGCCAAAATCCATCAATAATTGAATACTATCAAAAAGAAAACTATAAGGGGCTTATCTTGGAAGTTACAGGAATCGGGCAAGTCCCGGGCAAAAACGCAAGCGGCTACAACTGGCTCCCCAAAATTAAAAAGGCAATAGAAAATGGCATGACAATCTGTGCAACCGCACAAACAATATATGGAAGACTTAACATGCACGTCTACGACAATGGAATTGAACTCGAAAAAACAGGGATAATAAATTTAAAGGATATGTTATCCGAAACGGCTTTTGTCAAACTAGGATGGATTCTTGGACATAAAACCTGGGCAAAAGACCCAAAAAAAATCAAAGAAAAAATGTTAGAAAATATTTGTGGTGAATTCAGCAAAGAACTAAGAGAATAAAATATTATCATGCTCTTTCTTTATCTTCTTCGGTAACTTCCCTATCCATTTCTTCCCATCCTTCTTCCAACTGCATATCCTTATCTTCCATCAATCCTAACTCTCTCTCCATTTCTTCAATCTCTTCTCTCGCTTTTTGAAACGACATATGAATATCCCCAAAATGTTCTATCTGCCTCAAATGAACTTCGCCGTCATTCGATAAATGAAGAATCGGCACAAAACAAGCAATCCTTTCTTCCCGCGACGGAGCGAGATGAGAAAACTTCATATGCTCATTCCCTGCGTTCAAATGCTTTTGAATTATTGAAAAGATAGTTTTTATCCTAACCTTAAGCGGAACATGCGAATCTCTTGGCATGACAGTCAAGGCCGATTTCTCCGCCTGTTTCCCCTTGATCTCTCTTTTTATTCTTCGATTTTCCGTCTCGATCGCTTGATTCAATGCCGTCATCAATTCCTGAAGTGTAACTTTTTTATGTCTCGTCATCGGAGTTTTCGGAACTAAAAAAGGAAGTTCGCCCTCTTCAATTTCAATTCTCTCAATTTCATGCCGTTTATCCTCCTTCTTCCCGTAAAGTGCCTCGTCCAAATCTCTGATATAACTGCTTACTAAAAGTTCCGACTTCAATCGAAGCAGAAGAGAACACGCAAGCAAAACTTTAGACGAAACAAAAAAATCCGCATCCTCAAGTTGTTGTATCGTCTGCACATACTTGTCCGCCAAAACTGCTATATCAATATCCCATGGGTCAAGCTGCTCCGTCTTAATAAGATCATAAATTATTGACTGCCACGAAAGCTCTTCTCCCGTTATCAAATCAAAAAACTGCTCCTGCCCAATCCTATCATTCCCCTTCATAATAATAAAAATAACAATTCGTTAATAAAGATTTGTGATTAATCGAAAGGCAATTCTCTTGATTCTATAGTTTTTCTAATATAATCATCTATTTCTTCTCTGCCTTTTCCACTAACTATAATTTTTAAACTTTGGTATACCTGTGTCACTTGTTAATTACGACATAACCGAAACCTTTAAAAACTGCCACTCCTTAGTTATATTATCACCTCTTTTTCCCCAGGAGAGAGCGATATGGCATCTATTTGAACGCTTTATCGCATCTCCTAGGGTTTACTGAAAACGCTTAATGAACCCTAATTTCTTTAAGACCTACGACGAACTTTAAAGAGGTTTGAGGCAAGAAAGGGTTCAATAATATTTATTTTCTACGGAAAATATTTAAATCATAAAATTATAAAGGTTTATGAGAAACCAGATTTATGATTCACATAGTATTAGAAGAAGCGTTAGAATATCTCCCGAGGACGCTCAAATGGTTTATGATCATCTTATGAGGGAATCCAAAGAATTACAACAGAGATACGCGAAAAATTTCCAAACGCTCAGAATGTAGAGTTTTTGGTTGTCAAGTAAATCATAATAATATTTATATATTCTTAAGTATAGTTACATTCATGGCGAAAGTTAGAAGATTAGTTGTTGAGATTGTTGGGGTTTCAGCAGCAAGAGATTCAATAGAAGCGATGAGATGTTATGGGAAAATTGGAGATCAAACATTTCCTACCCCTTGGTACCAACAATATTGTGACCCGATGAATCCCAGACAATTTCAAGTTATTGATGATGGCAGTGATGCTTATGTTGTAATTCCAGGTGTTGCGCCCAAGGAATTTAAACCTTCAACTACCGGAAGACAATCTATAATGAAAAAAGACGCAAGAGAGATTATGGTTATAAGTCCTCAGAATCAAATTTTTTCTAATTAAAGTTATAAATTCAATTTAACAAATCAATCTTACTTCTTCTTCTCAAATTCAGTAAAATGACACCGACCACAGTAAGCTCTATTCTGGCCTAAAGACAAAAAAATTCCCGGACCGCATCTCGGACAACTTCTTGCTTTCTCGGTTATTTTATCGCCAGAAATTTTATACTTGGAATATTTTTTCGAAACAGGCTTGTTTTTATGTTTTTTCTTCCCTTTAATTTTCGACTTTATCGCCATTATGAATTTCCCTCGACTTTAGATTCTTCGGCTTTCTTCTTTTCCTCTTCCATTTTCTTTCTTATTTTCTTCGGTACAACTTCTATCTTATCCTTTGCTTCTTTGTTATCATAAACAACTACTTCCGCAATAAATTTATATCTTCCAAAATTCGCACTCACCTTTTTTATAACAACAAGTTCCTTGTCCTTCCCGACTATCTTTTTTACTTCATCGTAACTCGGCGTCACACCATTCTCTATCTCAATCACAATTTCTTCTCTTTCTAAAAACGGGTTTTTCTTTTGACTAATTATTTTCGATTCCATAATTTCTTATTTCGTTTTGATTGCAAACTCCCCCTCGCTGTAAATTTTCATATTATTTGCCATCTCAGATTCCTTAGAATTGAATACATAAATCTTTCCTTTGAACGAATCACTCGCCGGCGTCTCGCCGCAATTCGGACATTTGTCTCCGACATAAATTCTCTTGCAATTCAAACACGCCTTTTCTTTTACCATACAAACCTCCCCGCATATTTTAATTTTATTATTGTCATCATTTTTTCTTCTCCTTTTTTACTTTAGTTAACTTAGCTTCTTTTCCGCTCTCCGCTTTCGCTTTTCTACTCGCTTTCTCTTTATCTGCTTTCACCCAATCCAGCTTCCCAAGTCCAGGCTGCCTCATCGTCAAGCCAATTTTTGGCTCCTCGCCCTTGTAAGAAATCGCAACAATTCTCGCGATACATTTATCCCCCTGAACAAGGTTTCTGTTGCTATCTTTGCCTGTCAAAACTCCACTGTCCGAAAATGAAACAAAATCGTCCATGGTCTGCGAAATATGAATCATTCCCCTTGTAGTCCCCAAATTGATAAAAGCTCCAAAATTCGTAATTTCCTCAATTATCCCATAAACTATTTCCTGAAGTTCAGGCTTGAATACTATCAATTTAAACGTTGACTCGTAATAGGCCGCACCATCGCCCGGAATAATTATCCCTTCTTTCACTTCAAGAACATCTAAAACAGCAACGACAGTCCCAATATCCTTGTCCTGAAACCCCGAATAAGATTCCTCAAGTTGCAATCTAACCGCTTCATCGGTGCTCATGCCAAATTTGCTTGGTTCCACCCTTACATGGTCCGTAACTAAGACTTCATAGAACATCTTTTTAAAAGAAAATTTCTATTTATAAAGCTTATGATTGATTGGCTGTAAAACCCAAAATTCTAAATAATCTCTAATTTCTTTTTCCTTCTAATTGTTAATATCCTGTTTTTAACTCTCTCTTTTAGCCCCCTGTCAAGTGTAGCCAAAACGATATCGGTCCCCAAAATGTAATTCAAAATTCCCATGTCAGTATTTGGGTTATGCCCTCCAATCTCAACAATTTCGGGTTTCAATATTTGCAATATTTCAAAACTAACCTTCGCCGCATCCCTATCAGAAACCTTCGTCCCGGCCCTATCTTTTAAATTCCCAAGTTCATTCAAAACTTCTTGCGGCACGACCCATTCAATTTTTTCATTCAAAATACTTTCAGCGTCCGCCAAATCAATTTTCTGCTTCACGCACGTCAAAATAAAATTTGTATCAATCAATACTTTCATAAAAATAATTATCAAGCAAGATTTATATAACTTATCTCCCTTCTTAATTTATGCAAGAGGTCGAAAACATCCTAAGAATACTAAGCGAAACAAAACGCTTCTTTAAAGACGATAATCCATTTGAATTAAAAAATTTATCAAATCAGACTATACATTCAGCAACAATTTCTCAAGACCCGGATAACATCATCGTAGCCGTCCTCGTCTATTCACTGGGCAAAATTCTCGAGAGAAACAACTATCGAAGCATGGAGGGCTGGGATGAATTTTACAACGAAGTCATAAAAAACATAGATTCAGCAATAAAATATTTAAAAAATAACGACGTCAACAAATGCAGAATTTATCTCGGGAAAATAAGGCATTCACTTAATAGAATCTCGGGAGATCTAAGTAATTACATCCGTGACATTTTCTACAAAGCCGAAATAAACAAAGCTTTCAAAATTTACGAACACGGTCTGTCATCCGAACAAACCGCAGAACTTCTCGGGGTTAGCCTTTGGGATTTATCGTCATATATTGGCCAATCAACAATATCCGATTCAAAAGTCGCAATAAGCATGCCCATCGCCAAAAGAATTAAAATCGCTGAAGAGATTTTAGGATGAAGGGGAAAATTATATTAGCAAAAAAAAAGGATGCGTCGAGGATTTTAGAATTGTTACTTAGCGATAAAAATCTGTATGCCTCTAAAGAGGATAAAGCTACTCCTGAAGATGTAAAACAATATTTAGAAGGTAAGACTCATAACGTTTTTTTGTATAAAATTAATAAAAAAATTGCTGGATTGATAATAGTGCAATTTTATAAAATATCAAAATTTGCATATCTTAATTATATTGTAGTAGACAGTAAGTATCAAAGAAAAGGAATTGCAAAAATTTTAATTAAGTTTTTAGAAAAAAAAGCAAAAAAAGAAAATTATAATTTAATTGAGTTAATGACCAGAAGAGACAATGCTAAAATGATGAAATTCATGAATAAATTAAATTATTTAGAAGGAGATAATCTAAGATTCTATTATAAAAAATTATGAAATACTTAATCTTCGACGCTGGACCAATTATATCTATGACAATGAATGGGATGCTTTTAGTTCTTGAAAAACTCAGAGAAAACTTTGACGGAGAATTCATCCTGACGCCGCAAGTAAAAAAAGAAGTCGTAGACAAGCCCCTGACAATAAAAAGATACGAGCTTGAAGCAATCCAGGTCCAAAATTTAATTGATAAAAATATATTCAAAATGGCAGATAAAATAATTTCTGGTCAAAAACTAATAAAAGAAACACAAAATATTTTGAAAATCGCAAACGGATTTTTAAGAGTTCACGATACTAAAGAAAAAATACAATTAATTCAGGAAGGAGAAGCGTCCTGCATTGCGTTTTCCAGGCTCTGCAACTGCGAAAATGTCATCGTTATTGACGAAAGAACCACCCGCCTACTAACAGAAGCACCAGATAATCTAGAAAAATTAATGGAAAAAAAGTTACATACCCCGCTCATTCAGGAACCATCTCTCTTAAAAAATTTCAAAAACGTCAAATTCATTCGCTCATCCGAACTTTTGTTCGTAGCTTACAAAAAAAATCTGATTCCTCTTAAAAAAGACAATATCCTTCTCGACGCACTTCTTTACGGAGTTAAATTCAAGGGTACAGCAATTTCATCGGAAGAAATTGAAGAAATGAAGAGGATGATTTAATTATTTTTACAATAAATCAAAACGCAAACGCTATCCACCTTCTCGATGGTTGTTCGAAACATGGGCTCAGGAGGACTCGAACCCCCATCGTCGGTTCTGGAGACCGAAATTCTACCTTTGAACTATGAACCCTGCATGCAATTCACGATGACAATTTGCGCATAAAAGAGTACAATTTCTTACTTCTTTTAAAGCCTTCTCTTTTGAGGAATTTTTTATTATCCTAACCACTGAGTCATTTTTCTCTTTTTTGTGATGAAATTCTAGAGCAGAATAACATCGATTATATCCGCAGTTGCTGCAACGACCACCTAATAAATTAATTAGTTCTTCTTTTCTTGCTTTTATTCTAATAACCTTATTATTATAAATTTTATTTTTATTTTTTTCGTAATATTTTTTTTCAGTAATTTTTCTATAGTCTGCCAATTTAGGCTTATTAACAGGAGTTTTCTCACGAGATAATCCCAATCGCGCAGCCTTATGTTTTATTGAACGGGTACTTTTTCTCAACTGTTTGCTTAAATCACTTAAAGAAATTGAAGTACTATATTTCGATATTAGATCCTTTTCTTCATTCTTAGACCATCTCATGCAAAAAATAATAATATGATATTTAAATATTTATACCCCAAATGAGGTGCGGAGCCATCAAAAACATTTATAAAGAATATAAGATATAATTTTTATATGGTTAAAAAGGGTGAGATGGGGCTAAGTTTAGATTCCGACGACAAACCCCGAAAAAGAATGACAGCGGCCGAAAGAGAAGAAGTTTTAATCGAAAATTTTGTTGGTCTTCAGAGAGCAATGACAAACCTTTCAATAAAATTCAGCGGACTATCCGACAATATAAACCGGCTCCTTCAAATTTTCGAAGAATCAGCAAAAAATCTTTCCGGATCTTTCATGAAACCCGAGGACACCGACATGAATAAAGACATGATTAAAAAAATAGATTCTTTGCTTGACCAAAATAAAACAATTGCACAAGGGCTGGTAATTATGGAAGAAAAATTAAGATCAAAAATTGAATCAGAACCCCTTCCTCACAACGAAATTACAAAACCAAGACCAAGGCCACTCCCAAATTTATGAATTCTAAACAAACTTCCGCTATCGCATCGCACCCAATCATTTTAAATTTTACTCTTCAGTTATTAAAAACAATTAAAGAAAATAAATTGGAAGAATACAAAGAAAAGATTCTTATTGACGCCGAACTCGTTCCAAACTTTCATTCCAGGAAAAAAGCTTCCATGCTTGAGCCCAAACCTCTAAATGAAAAGCCAAAATATTTCTCATTTTTTAAAAAGAAAACGGTCCCCCAATTTAAATCAGAAAGACTAAGATCAATGGTTATAAACCCTTCTCGGATGAGTCTGCCCATAGAAATAAAAATCCCCGTCGAAGAACAAAAACCGAAACTCAAATCATCAGAGTTTGATTTACTGCAAAAAAACCAAACTGAAATGTTGCCTCATATAACCCAATCGGTTTCTAAACCTCGCGAAATATTATCAACCTCAAAAATAATTCAACCAAAACCTCAAACCCTGCAACCAATATCAATAATTAAAAGAGAAATTGCTCTGCCAACTCAGAAAACCGCGCAGCCAACTCCCGAAATTATGCAGCCAGCTATCGAAACCGTGCAGCCAAAATTAAAAACTATTCAGCCAAAAACCGAAATTATACAGCCTGTCCCGAAAATTACTCAACCCACTTCAATAATAAAAAATGAAATTGTCCCCAAAAAATCCATTACTCCTCAAGAAGCGATAATTCCCATCCCTGCAAAAAAAGTTTCCACAATAAATTTTATCGATGAATACGGCAGCATAACCCCTCTTTTAAGAGACCCGTCAGTTAATACTATAGAATGTTCTGGCGCAGGGAAACAAATAAAAGTCATAAAAGGCGGACAAAAACAAATAACGAAAATTATTTTTAGCGAAGAAGAAATAAAATCGCTATTGGAAAAAATTTCAAACTCCGTCCATATCCCGCTGCTCGAAGGAGTTTTCCGTGCAGCGATCGACAACTTCACAATAAGCGCCATTGTATCCCAGATAACTGGCTCAAAATTCATAATAAGAAAACAAACTCCATTGATGATTTTTAATCAATAATCTTAAATATTCTTTCCTATTTTTCTTTTTATGCAAAACACCATAACTTCAGAAAAACTAAAAAAATATTTCAAGGTCACCGAATCAGCTTTCACAGAAATAAAAAAAAATATTTTTAATGGGAAAGAAAAAGAAGCAAAAGAAATAATCGAAATGGCAAAAAATTACATCTCAGATGCCCATCACTTCAAAGAAAAAAAAGATTTTGTAAATGCATTCGCTGCATTAAATTATGCACACGGATGGATTGATTCTGGCGTCAGGCTAAAAATCTTCGACGTGAACGACAATAGATTATTCACCGTGTGTTAAAAATTCTCTTGCCACTCTCACATTCAATCCGAATAATCTTTCGCAATTCAGCTCTCTACCAAAATAAGGAATCGCAATAATTTCATTCTTTAATCTGTCGGGATCTTCATCCTTTTCCCCTTTTATTTCAATCGTTAAATTATAATATTCAAAATCCTGAAAATCTACTTCAAAAATAATTCCGCCAACCAAATATTTGATACTTTTCGGCCCCCTTGACAAGATTGGAACACCACCGCCAGTAGCATTAGAATTTCTTCTAAGATGATCATTAAATTTTTCAACCAAATCAGATATTTCCATGAAAATATTAAGTAATCATTTTTAATAAATTTTTGTAAAAATATATAAACAAAATAAAACTATCTTTTTTATGAAAAATTTATGGGTAATAAGTCTCGGTGGCTCTCGGATAGTCCCGAACGATATTGACGAAAAATTTATAAAAAATTTCAAAAAATTAATTGACTCGCACCCGCACAAAAAATTTATCATCGTGACAGGCGGCGGATCCACTTCGAGAAAATACATGAAAACTATTAAAAATTTTGGAAAAAATACCAAGGAACAATCACAAACAGGAATCGCAATAACAAGATTTCATGCAAAATTTATGGCAAGAATTTTCGGAGCGAAAGCAAATTCCCCCGATAATATTCCCATGAACATGAAACAATCAAAAAACCTTTTAAGAAAAAATCAAATCGTTTTTTGCGGAGCATTGAGATGGGAAGCAGACAAGACTTCCGACGGAACTGCTGCAGAACTCGCAAAACATCTAAAATGCAAACTCATTAATTTGACAAATGTCGATGGTCTTTACACAAAAAATCCGAAAAAATTCAGGAGCACAAAAAAAATCCCAAGAATAAGCTGGAAAAAGTTTTACGAAATAACAAACAAAATAAAGTTTCATGCTGGACAAAATTTTGTATTGGACCAGGACGCCGCCAAAACGATAATGAAAAATAATATACCCACATACATTATAGGGGATTTGGATGACATGGATAAAATTTTAAAAGAAAAAAAAGATTTTAAGGGAACCTTGATAGAGGGATAAAACAAACACTCCATAAACTCTAAAAACTCTTTTAACTTTCTTTTTTTATGAAAGACATTAATTTATTCCCGACATTTAACTCAATCTATCTAAAAAAAATTTCTTCAAAATCGGACATCTCTCCAAATGATATTTGCGATGGATATTTAATTGAAGCCGATGAGAAAGAAGCAAGAAAAATTACAGAATCAAAAACAAAAAAAATCATAGCTCTAAGAGGAGGAGACGACACTTTCAATAGACGAGCCATCGAAACTCTTAAAATAAACTATCTCATCTCGCCAGAAAAATTCTCAAAAAAAGATTCATTAAAGCAAAAAGATTCTGGAATAAACCATGTCGTTGCCAAAGAAGCAGTCAGAAAAAATGTCGCAATAATTATTGACATAAATGAAATTTTAAAATTACCCAAAGAAGAAAAAGCTCAACGACTTTCTAAAATCATACAAAATATAAAAATTTCCCGAAAATCAAAATGCAAAATCAAGATCGCATCGCTCGCCGAAAGAAAAGAAAATATTGTAAACGAATACGGAAGAAAATCTCTGGGGACAATATTAGGGATGTCAAGCGAACAAGCGAAAAAAAGTGTCGAATTCTAATTTTTTACTTCTTTTTTCAATTTTTTATTTAACTTAAACATAAACCATCAACCAAATATTCTTGCATAATTTAAAATCTACAAGCACACTAACTCTTTTCGATTTTCGGATGCTCCTGTCCTTCGCCCAACCTTTCTTTTAATTCCTTGATTTGTTTTTCCTTTTCCATCTTATATCTTTCTTTATTTGTACCCGCCTCCTCGATTAACTGCGCAGTGTACTCCCCTCCCAAAAAATGTGGCAGTACAACATAATCAGCACCAGCTTTATATAACTCAAAAGTTTCAGAAATTTGCCTCGCAGTAACAATAACCACAGCCTGCCTATTTTTTTCTTTAACCTTGTTTAACAACATTAAATTAACATTTTTCTCTGGTATCGTCGAAACAATCAATTTCGCCTTATCAATTTTCAATTCCTGCAGTAATTCAATATTTGAAACATCACCATAAACACAGCAGATTCCTCTTTTGCATAACTTTTTTACTCGTTCCGGATTAAAATCTATTATGGCATAATTCTTATTTCCTCTCATAAAAGATTTCATGATCGAAAACCCTATCCTGTTCTCTCCAAGAAGAATATAGTCATAATCATTTTTTATAATTTCGTTTTCCTTGATTTTCTTTTTCTCAAAAATATTAAGATATCGCGAAATTAAATTATATATCTGATCAGAAAAAATAATCATATAAGTTGAACCCGCAATGGTAATAAGCCCTATCAAGGTCACAAAAGACAATATCTCATAAGAAAGTTGCCCCGCACGAACTCCGAGTGAAATCAAAATCAACGAAAATTCAGAAATTTGAGCAACGGTCAATCCGGCCATAAAACCCGTCCTTTTGCTATATCCAAAAATTCCCATTAATGCCATCACGATAAGAGGATTCCCGATTAAAACGAAAATAGAAAACACGATTGCAGGAATAAGCAAATTTGAAATATCACTAAAAATCATCTGACTCCCAAGAATCAAGAAAAAAGAAATTATAAAAAAATCTCTCAAAGGCTTAAGCTTAGAACCTATCTCAAAACTATATGGAGACATCGAAAGCAAAACTCCTGCAACAAGCGCACCAACCTCAACTGAAAAATTTAAATATAAAAATAAAGCCGAAAGCCCAAGCCCCCACGCTATAGCAAACAAAAATAAAAACTCCTGAGATTTAGCAAAGAAATTCGACAACCGCGGAAGAATAAAATAGCCCATCGGAATTAAAATAATAAACAATCCAAGCCCTCTCACTACCGTCGAAAAAATTAATTCCGTTGCTGTATGCCCATTTGCCAACGAAGTTATAACAATTAAAATAACAATCGCAACAAAATCCTGGACTAACAAAAAACCTATAGAAATTTTCCCATAAAGTTTTTCAAGTGCGTCCTTGTCAGAAAGAAGTTTCATTATAATAATTGTCGAAGAAAAAGTTAATGCAACAGCAATATAAATTGAAGATATAGAAGAAAAACCAAATAAAATTGCAATAAAATATCCAAAAAACGATGTAAAAACAATCTGCCCAATCCCTGTAATAAAAGAAATTTTCCCAACCTCTTTTACAACCTTGGGCGACAAATTAAGACCAACGATAAAAAGCAAAAAAGCGATTCCAATTTCAGAAAACGCACCAACAGTTTCATTGTTTTGTAATACATCAAAAAAAAACGGACCGATCAAAACACCTGATAAAATGTAACCGATAATCAAAGGTTGACGAAGAATTCTCATAAAAAATGAAACCACAACAACTACTAAAAGAATCAAGCTCAACTGCACTATTATACTATTCATTTACAATTCGTTTCACCCCTAAACCAATAGACGACCTCTTTTTTAAAAATCTTTGCATCCCCCCACAACGTCATAATCAAAAAATATTAAAATCAAAAACAATAAAAAAATATCTTAGCCAAAGTCAAATTCATAAAGTTTTAAAACACTAAAACATACTAAAGCCAATGGGACTTGTAATTAAAAGTAACATTCGAAAATACACTGATCTTTCCGTGGCAGATGAAGTCGAAAGAGAACTCGAAAAAAAAGTTGAGGAAATTATAAAAAAAGCCGAAGAAAGAGCAAAAGCAAACGGCAGAAGAACAATTCAGTCAAGGGACTTGTAATCTACATTTTAAAAATCTCAACCCCAACCGACAACCCTCAATAAATTTAAAAACAATATTCGATATCAAATTAAAATGAAATTGGGGCGACTTTCGACTTTTAATAGACTGGAAAAAATTAACTTTGTCGTAACTTCAATCGTAAGAATGTTGCTCGTTGTCGCTATCGGATTCGCGATCATCGAAGGAAATTACTTTCTTGTATTTATTAGTTCTCTCACTCTAATTTTAACAGTACTCCCAATCATACTTGAAAAAAAATTCAAAATTGATTTGCCGCCAGAATTTGAAATTATAATAGTATTATTCCTTTACGCTTCGCTTTTCCTTGGAATCGGGGCAGATTATTATATCAAATTCTGGTGGTGGGATATAATCTGGCACGGGTTCGGAGGAGTCGCGCTCGGACTTTCTGGATTTTTAATACTATTCACGTTGCATAAAAACGGACATTTAAAAACAAATTTCTTGATGATTGCTTTTCTAAGTTTTTGTTTTGCGCTTGCACTCGGATCCGTCTGGGAAATTTACGAATTCAGCATCGATTCGACAATGGGGAATAACATGCAAAAAGCAAGAAATCTTAATGTTTCACTAAATTGCGACACGCGACTTGGAGTAATCGACACAATGAACGACCTGATACTCGACTCATTCGGTGCACTTATTGCTTGTTCCGCTGGATATATCTATCTAAAAAATGGTTCACCACCGTTGTTCGCCAGATTAATCCGAAACTTCGAAAAAATAAATCCTAAATTATTTCAAAGAGATTAAATTACAAGCCCAAATCCTTTTACTTCAACAAATCTTAAAAACCCAACTTCATTCTTTAAAATATGGACAGAAAAGAACTGATAAAAAAATATATAGAATTTTTTAAGAACAGGGGGCATAAGGAGATAAAAAACTCATCGTTGATTCCCGAGAATGACCCGACAGTTTTGTTCACGACGGCTGGGATGCACCCTCTCGTACCTTTTCTTCTTGGGGAAAAACACCCTCTCGGCAAAAAACTTTGCAATGTTCAAAGATGTATCAGAACGGGAGATATTGATGAAGTTGGGGATACTTATCACCATACATTTTTCGAAATGCTTGGTAATTGGAGTCTTGGAGATTATTTTAAAGAAGAGGCGATAAAAATGACTTTTGAATTTCAAACGAAAGTTCTTGGAATTCCGGTTGAGAGATACGCAGTTACTTGTTTTAAGGGAAATGAAAACTCGGAAAAGGATGAAGAATCGGCAAAAATTTGGGAGTCTCTGGGAATTAAGAAAGATAGGATTGCTTTTCTAGGAAAGGATAATTGGTGGGGACCTGCCGGGAATACTGGCCCATGCGGTCCATGCACCGAACAATTTTATTGGAAACCAAATAATATCCCTGCTCCAAAAAAATTTGACCCTGAAGATAATAGATGGATTGAGATTGGGAATGATGTTTTGATGCAATATGTAAAAGATACCAAAGGAAATTATAATTCTGCGAAACAAAAAAATATAGATTTTGGTGGCGGGGTTGAGCGAATGATTGCTGTATTGAACGGACTTGAAGATAATTATCTTGCGGATATGTGGAAACCAATCATAGAAAAGATAGAGTTGATTTCCGGAGAAAAATACGAATTTGACGAGAGAAATACACGCGCGATGCGAATTATTGCGGATCATATCAAAGCCGCGGTTTTTATAATAAACGATGGGATTGTTCCTTCAAATAGCGAACAAGGCTATGTCCTTAGAAGACTAATTAGACGCGCAATAAGGTACGCAAAACAAATTGAAATGGAAGAATTTACAAGAAACGTCGCCGAAGTTATTTTCTTTGTTTATGATGACTACAAATTTGATCAGGAAAAAATTTTGATGGAATTAGAGAAAGAAGAACAGCTTTTTTCAAAAACTTTGACACAAGGAAATCTTGTTTTTGAAAGAATCACTATGGACAAAGTAAAAAAAATTAGCGGAAGAGATGCATTTTTGCTTTATCAGAGTTATGGTTTTCCGATTGAAATGACAACAGAACTTGCGAAAGAAAAGGGGATTGTCGTTGATGAAGAAGAATACAAAAAAGAACTCTTGAAACATCAGGAACTTTCAAGAACAGCATCTGCCGGAAAATTTAAATCAGGACTTGCCGATAATTCACAAGCGACAACAAAACTCCATACAGCAACACATTTGCTTAACCAGGCACTAAGAATCATTTTAAAAAATCCAAATATATATCAAAAAGGTTCGAATATTACCGCCGAAAGATTGAGATTTGATTTTAATTTTGACAGAAAATTAACAGAAGAAGAAATAAAAAAAGTTGAAGAGCTGGTTAATGAGAAAATCAAGGAACAAATTCCGGTTGAAATGAAGGAAATGTTGGTTGAAGAAGCGAAAAAGAATGGCGCGCAAGGCGTTTTTGAATCAAAATATGGCGAGAAAGTAAAGGTTTATTCAATTGGAAATTTTAGTAAGGAAATTTGTGCCGGGCCTCATGTGAAAAACACAAAAGAACTTGGCCATTTTAAAATCTTGAAAGAAGAAAGTAGTTCGGCTGGAGTCAGGAGAATAAAAGCGATAGTGGAATAATTATCCAAATGGAGATGGAGAATTAACTCCAAACGCGACATAAAGAACCTTATTTCTTTCACTAACTGTCGAAACTTCATTCAACTGATTTATAATTTCTGGATTTAGCACTAACTTTTCCAAACTTTTTTCAAAATACATTAATCCTTTTCCAATGCAATTTGTAACTTTCGCGAACCTTCCAAAATATTTTGATCCATATCCCATAAACATACTGCAAAAAACAGACTTTTATATCTTACTATTCAAACAACTATTATTAAAACTTACTCCATAATCGGCACCACATAATTCAAAAAACAAATTCCGACGAGAGCCGTTCCATAATTTTTCTTAGGAACTATTGTGTCCGTTATAACCCTTATTTTTCTCAAACTATATTTTTTTGAAAAACCATTCTCGTAAAGTTCATTAAGACTTGCTTTTAATTTTTGTTTTATTTCCTTTATCGAATAGTTCCCATTATGTTCACAAACAAGACCGCCAAATTTTTCGCCGGATTTTTTATCATAAAGCCAACCAAAAGTTATTCCTGCCGTCGCTCGACTTCCTTTTTCGCAATGTGCAACCGCCATAATTGATTCGAGAACTTCGCCGTGCGCCAAATTCTTTGGCTTTCTTTTTTCTTCCGATATTTTCGGCATTATCGACGAATATGTCATGACATTACACATTTCAATTCCCGCTTTTTTCAGCGCCAAATGATACGACCCCGCATGAATTGTTATGTCGCTTTCGCCAGTACCTCTGGTTATAAAATAATCTTTTGGTATTCTTCTGCCGACGAGAATTTCTTTTTTTTCCACCTTAAAAAATTTGATTTTTTAAATTAATTAATTTTAATCATTTCTTTTTATAAAGTTATGCTTACATCCTCTCTAATCTTTCAATCCTTTTTTCCAGTGACGGATGCGTCATGAAAAGTTCCGTCGCCCTGTTCGGTTTTGCTAAAAATAATGGAGCAACCGCACCAGAAACTTTCATTTCAGAATTATTTTTTATTTTTGTCAATGCTCCGATTAACCCCGTCGGCGATCTCATAAATTTTACCGCTGAAGAATCTGCAGCATACTCTCGTTTTCTGGAAATCGCAAGCTGAACTAATGCAACAATAATCGGTGCCACAATTGCCAAAACAATTCCTATAATCATAAAAACCGCCTTGCCTTTACTATCGTCGCGACCCGATATCGATCCATACCACAAACTTCTTAAAAAAATCTGCGCAATAATTGAAATCATCCCCACAAGAACCGCGGTCAGCGTCATAAATCTTATATCGTAATTAGCAATATGACTCATCTCGTGAGCCAAAACACCCTCGAGTTCCTGATTATTTAATTTTTGCAATGCCCCTGTTGTCACACAAATCACAGCATGCTGTGGGTCACGCCCCGATGCAAATGCGTTTATCTGCTCGTGGTTCATTACATATAATTTCGGCTTAGGAAGTCCGGACGCAAGTGAAAGACCTTCAACCAAATTATGATATTGCCGATAGTGATATCCATCGGCGGGTTTTGCATTAACCGATGCTATGGCAAGTTCGGCTGATTTATAATAACCCGCGACAACATAAATCAAAGAAATGATTGTCCCGAAAACCAAAATAAAGAAAAAATATTCAGACCCGACAATCAAGGCTATTACATAAACTAACGCGAGAAGCACGAGCAAAACTATCCCAACAAGAAAAAAAGAACTAATTTTATTTCTTCGAATTTCATCATAAAAAGACAATCTTTGGTTCGCCATATAAAATTAAGAGCATAGAGTTTTTAAGAGTTTTGGGACGAATTTTCATAATTATAAATCCTATAAAAAATAGTACCCATATTTTCAGTTCTGACACAAACTGCATCTTGCCCAGTCTTTTTATCTTGTAGCAAAATGACTGGACTTTCGAGAAAACCATTAATTATAGCTATGTCGAAATCTTGAATTGAAAAATTCGGAACAATTTCAAACAAAGATTCTAATTGTGTTTTTTTTAATATCCCAGTAATGCACCCTGGACCACCACTTACTATACTCGCTAAAAAATCATCTTCATTAATTTGTAATTCTCTCATCTTAAAACCTTACTTTAGGCAATGCTCTTGTTTCTTCTGGAATCTGTAAATAATCCTTCTTGCCAAAATTGTATAATGAAGCAAACCATTTGCCAGGAATCGTTGTAGTTGACACATTGTAACTCATTACCCCATCGTTATAGTACTGTCTTGCATAAGCTATTTTATTTTCTATCGCTGAAAGTTCATTTTGAAACTGAATAAAATTTTCATTAGCCTTCAAATTTGGGTAATTTTCTGCAATAGCAAAT
This sequence comes from Candidatus Pacearchaeota archaeon, assembly GCA_041649045.1. GTDB lineage: Archaea > Nanobdellota > Nanobdellia > Pacearchaeales > GW2011-AR1 > JAGVXH01. The sequence continues at coordinate 138,796 of JBAZNV010000001.1, read as the reverse complement.
AATCTTCCTAATGCACCTTCAAGCTGACTTCCTGCTTTTATTTTTGACTGCATATTTTTGGCACCGATAAGAGATTTCCGCGCATTCGTAACTTCACTAATAATTGACTTCTCATGTTTCATGTACCCCTTTACCGACTCAAGCAAATTAGGCACCAAGTCCGCACGTTTTTTTAACTGAACATCAATTTGAGCCAAAGAGTTTTCAATCTGATGCAAAAGTCTCACAAATCTATTATAATATAAAAAGAACATCAAAACAACTGCTAAAACAATAACAATGCCCGTAATTAATAACCATTCCATTTTAACTTATATGAGATTAAGTTTATAAATATTCTCATCTCTAAAATGGAATGAAAAAGAGAATAATCGCAATTATTATAGGTATTCTGGCTATATTATTTTTACTCGCCAGCGTCATTTATTTTTCCGGTATCACAGGAAATGCCATTACAGGATCTGTAACAAACTCTATGAAAACAGTAAAAACCTGTCAGGAAATAACTATCAAAAACGATTCAAATTCAACAGAGGAAAAAATAAATGTCTCACAAAATATCAGTAGATAAAAATAAGTGCATCGGATGCGGAGCTTGCGCGGCAATTTGCAGCAACTTTAAAATCATAAATGGGAAATCGCTTCCAAAAAAACCGATCGTTGAAAAATTAACCTGTGAAGAAGATGCCCGAGATGGCTGTCCTGTCAACGCAATAAAAATAGAATAAAATAAATGCATAAAATTTTTCGCCTTACTTGTTAAAATTTATAGACGCAAACTTTCCTCCGTTTAATTTAACAGAAAAACGAAACCAAATAAATAAATTTTGAAATCATAATCCTTAAAAACCTTTCTTTCTTTTTATTTTAAGGTCAGGTCGGCGTGCTAGCCCCACGCTATTCGCAAACGGGCTTTATGGCGGACTGTAAGGCAAGGCGTGAGATGAAACTGAAAATGTTGCTAACTTGACGTTGAAGTTTTGTCCTTTTTGATCTTGCTTTAATGAATTGGGTCAGAAAGGGGAACCTTAGCAGCCCTAAGTTTGAGTTTAGATGCTTAAAGGGTCACAGAACAGAGAAGAATTAACATCCTCTTTTTAGTGGATTTGAGCCACTTGCCGGACCTGTTTATTGACTACAAAGAAATAATTGTTTTGAAGGAAGCGATATTTAACATTAGCCACGAGAAATAACTTGAGGGCACACGAAATGTATTTTTGGTTGATATGGTTTATCCAGATTACGTAAGCATAAAAAATCAATTAAAAATAACTCTCCTCGAAATTGAATTGACTAAGTAATATTTATAAACTTCTTCTATTTCTAATTTTAATGAGGGAGAGGTTTGGGAAAAAGGCACAATTTTTTTTGTTGGCGGCAGTGATTATTTCTGCGATAGTAATTAGTCTTGGCATAACCGCAAACGAAGCGAAAATAAACAAGGAGCCTGAACATTTTTACGATTATAGTTACAATGTCAAGAGAGAAACGGGTGCAGTAGTTGATTATGAAATTTTTACCGACTTTGGCAATGATGCCGATTTAGGAAAATTTGTAGATCTTCTTGCTAAAGACATAAGAGATGAAGACTCGGATTCAAATTTTTTATTTATTTATGGGGACTATTCTCAACTTATTCTAAAGAATTACGGTTCCGAAAGTGTCGTTGTGGGAGTTGGAGGAGAGGATGACGTGATTCCTGGTGCAAATTATAAGATTAAAAGTACTGTTAAAATTAGAGGCATAGACAATGTTTATACGGAAATAGATACACCGATGAACGAGTTTGATGGATCTTGGAATAAAACATTCACAAGCGATGACGGCATAGGAGAAGGCTCTTTTGTCGAAGTAAAAATTCGCGATTATGTTTTCCCCTTTAATGTTTCCAAATATAAACAAGTGATTTTCATAATGCAAAAGGACGAAGAAGGAGAAAGCTATGTTTCAGTTAAATAAAAAAGGTGTGAGCGAATTGATTGCGTATGTTTTATTAATTTCTATTGCAGTTAGTTTATCAATCATTGTTTATGCGTGGCTCGTCGTATGGGTGGAACCAAAACCGGAAGGCTCAACGTGTCCACCCGGGGTGGATGTCGTGGTAACTGATTATATTTGTACTCCCAAGGGTGGAAACAATCCCGGAAATTTTTCAATTAGTTTAAAAAATAAGGGTCGCTTTACCTTTGACGGATTTGTCTTGCGCGTTCACGATAGACCTGATGCAGAATTTGGATTATATACTTTAAAATCATATGGAAATCCCGACGGCGAAAAATTGGCTCCAGGACAGGAATTAATCAATAAAATATATTCTCTCGGGAATTTGAATAATATAAGTTATTTTGAAGTTGTTCCATTTATGGAAGGTGAGAGCAGGGTCTTGTGTTCCGATTTTGTTTCTCTAAAAATCGATTGTAATTGATTTAATTATTGATAAATAGCTCTGATAAAACTATTTTTATTATGTCCGCATTAGTAAATCTTTAGGTTTTTATCAGAACTCGTTAATAAAATGAATTTTTTACATAAACTTTATAAATTCCTTTTTCTCATAAGAACAATGAAAAAAGGGGTTGTTGGTTCGAAAAAGGGATTATCTCCTGTTATTGCGACGGTGCTTTTGATCATGCTTGTTTTAATTTTGGCTGCTTTGATTTTTCTATGGGCGAGAGGAATCATTGGAGAGCAGATTGAAAAAAATGGAAGAGCAATTAAAAACGTTTGTTCCTCTGTAAATTTTGAAGTCGAATTAGTTCAAAATTCGACGGGAAGTTACCTTGAAGCAATTAATAGAGGGTCTGTTGCAATTTACTCTTTTGACTTAAAGATGATTAAGGGCGGAGATTCTTCTGTCGGCAAGGTTCAATTTGGCGTGGATGTCGGTGAATCAATAAGTGAATCAATAAATGAAAACTTGGAAACCGGAACGGAAAAAATGGTTGTGTATCCCGTCTTAATTGGGAATATTAAAGGCGGAAGTTCAAATAAACCGTACACTTGTACAGATATGGGGAGAACATTAATTGTTTAAAAAAATGAAAGGAGGTTTGAAAAATGAAATATAATAAAAAAGGTGTGTCGGCAGTTATTGCTACAGTTTTGATAATTTTGATTACTGTAGCGGCAGTAGCAATTATATGGGCATTTATTCTTCCTTTCTTTACTGAAACAATGCAGGGAGGAGTGGCATGCAAAGATTCTGTGGGTCAGTTGAGCGTGAAAGATTCTCAATACACTTGCAGAAATGCTTCTGGCAATATCTCTTTGCAACTTGTTCGAGGTTCTGATGACTTTATGTTAGCAGACGTACAAGTTCTTATTTTAGGCAGCGATGGACAGACCACAACTTTTAAACTTTTGAATAACAAAACTACATTAAAACCTGGGAATATTAAATTCGAAGATCTTCCTGGTGTTAATGAAGAAAAGGTGTATGTAATAAATGCTTCAAAAGTGACTGGTGCGCAAAGTATTCAGGTTGCTCCTATCGTAAAAGTAAGCGAAACAAGCAGCAAGGTTAAAACTTGCACAGCAGGCTCAGTTGTAACATTGAGAACTTGCTAATTAAAATTGGCTCTTTTTGAGCCCCTTTAATTTTTTATTTTTGAGATTTAAGTGAAACCATTTTGTTATTTTTATTTAATATTTTTGTAAAATTTTATCATAAAATATATAAAGGGTTTTGAGTGTTAATTTGCATGAAGGTGATTGAAAGAAATAATTCTCGAGAGATTTCGGGTAAAAATTCTCTGTTTTTTAAAAACAAAAATGGACAGGTTTGGGTTGAAACAGTAATCTATACTCTTATAGGACTGTCAATTATTGGGATGGTTTTGGCGTTTGCCACTCCAAAAATTAATAACTATAAAACGGAAATGTTGGTTGAAAAATCTATAGAATCCATGACAAATATTGATTTAAAAATAGCAGAGGTTCTTTCTGCTCAGGGAAATCAAAGAATAGTAGATCTTAAAATTGGGAAAGGGACTCTTTTTTTTGATTTAGATGGAAGCAAAATTTACTGGATTGTTGATTCAAGTTTTGAATATAGTGAGGAAGATACGCCTATCCAAGTCGGGACCTTCACAGTAACGACAAAGAGAGATAATGAATGGTCTGTAACAATAGAAAAAAATTATAATTTTGTATTCAAGTTTGATGACAAAAACGAAGGAATAAAAGAATTAACTGCAGCCTCAACTCCTTATAAACTTGTTATAGAGAATGCCGGATTGAACGAATATGGAGAAACAATTATCGTATTCAGGGCTTCCTGAATAATTAATTCTCTTAATAAAATTAATAAAGGCTTATTTCTTTTGAAAGTGATATAAAATGGAGGTTACAGATAATTTTAGATTTAAATAGCAAAGCTTTTGCTGAAAATTTACGTCTATAAATTTATTTTTCGATGGGTACCATGAAAATCAATTTTAATCCTCAGATCCCGGTCATTCCGAAATTTGATAACAAAACAAAAATTGATGTTCGTTATATGGTAATCGTTCCATATGTATCAATCCACATTTATTGGGATAGTATTTTGCAAGAAATTATTTATGAAGTAGAAGAACCATTGCTTTCGGAGAAAGATAAGGAAAATTTATTTAAAATTGAAGAAGCTGTCAGGGAAGTTGTTGACATCAGTATGCTGGGTGACGACAAAACTCACGAGGATTTATTAGATTACATCGACAAAACGGCAAGGCTGATTATTTCTGAATTGAGCTTGAAGGTTGATGAAAGTTCTTATGTTAAAATATTTTATTATTTATATAGAGATTTTTTGGGACTGAATGAAATTGAAGCGATGACGAAGGATTATTTTATTGAAGATATAGAATGCAACGGTGTAAACGAACCTATTTATATAGTTCATCGAGTTTTTAGAAATATCAAGACCTCTGTCAGGTTCACCAATATAGATTCACTTTCAAATTTTGTTGAAAAACTTGCGCAAAAAACAGGAAGATATATCTCTTATGCATCGCCAATTCTGGACGGAAGTTTGCCGGACGGCTCAAGGGTTAATGCGACTTACACGAAAGATATAACTTCTAAAGGCCCGACTTTTACAATCAGAAAATTTACAAAAACTCCGTGGACTCCAATCCAGCTTATGGGATTTCATGGTTTGAGTCCGGAGATGCTTGCATATTTTTGGATTTTGCTTCAGTATCAATCAAACATGATGATTCTTGGGGGAACGGCTTCAGGAAAAACATCGCTACTTAATGCTATAGCCTTTTTTATTCCACAAGAAAACAGGGTTGTTTCCATTGAAGATACAAGAGAGATAAATTTGCCGAGAGAAAATTGGCTCCCATCGGTTGTTCGCGGAGGAGTTTCCGCCCAAGGGACGGGAGAGGTCGATATGTTTAGTCTACTTAGAGGTTCATTCAGACAAAATCCTGATTATGTAATTGTGGGCGAAGTCAGAGGAGCTGAGGCATCAGTTTTATTTCAGGGAATGGCTTCGGGACACGCTTCTATTTCGACAATGCACGCCGATTCAGTCGAAACTTTAATTCGAAGACTTCAAACCCCACCAATTAATTTGAGCCCAATGCTTGTTAATGGACTGGACTGCGTTGCAATTATGACACATGCAATCGTGAATGGCCATGAAACAAGAAGACTAAGAGAAATTGTTGAAGTAGTGGAAGTCAGGGCGGATGGCACAGCGATCACGTCTGTCCCTTTTATGTGGAACCCAGCTGATGATAAGTTTTATTATTCAGAAGAAAGCAAGATTTTTGAAAAAATTTCCGACAAATACGGAATTGCAAAAGAGGAATTGTTGAAAGAATTCGCTGTGAGAACAAGATTGCTGTATAATATGTACATGAACAAGGTTGTTGGATATGAAGAGGTGGGGAAAATTATTAATGAATATCAAAAAAATCCTGAAGCAGTATTAAAAAAATTTGGAATGAAAAGATAATCCGACCTTGACGAATTGTTTTTGATTTTTATATTTTGCCCAAAATTGAAATCTCAATCTATAAAAACTATTAATTCTTTTATTTTTCATGAGAGAGTTTGTTTATTATTCAGCGAGTGCAGTGACATCGGGAAATTTGATAAAAGATGATTTGATGAAAGCAGGCAGAATCGATATTGCGTGCCAAATTCTGCTCCATAGCCTTTTTGTTTCGCATCACATAAGAGAAGATGTAAAACTTCATTTGATCTTTGACGGAGCTCCCGATGCACCGAAGCATCTTGAAATTTATCCTGGGAAAAATCTTGAAGGAATTGAAAATAAAATCGACATAAGCAAAAAAGATATCGCGGGACTTTTCAAAAAGATGTTGTACAAGTACAAAAAAGGCGAAAAAACCGAGATTGCGTCAGGTTATTATATTGAAAAAAAAAGTTTTGCCAATTTGATAGCCGAACTGTCGGATGAAGGAAAGGAGATTTATATTTTAGACAAAAGAGGAGAAGATGTCAGGAATATAAAAGCAAATGAACCCTCTGTTTTTGTCTTGGGAGATCAGGATGGAATTCCGAAACAGGAATTAAAAAAAATCAAGTCAAAAGGGATTGAAATGAAAAAGATTTCTGTCGGACCATATATGTTATTTGCTTCGCAGACGATGATAATATTGCAGAATGAATTAGATAGAAAGGAGGCAAAAGGAAACGACCTCGGCGATAGTAATCTATAAAAAGCAAGATGGTTTTTATATGAAATGAGAAAGGCTGTCAAGATGATTGTACAAGGCACGGTTCAGGGAGTTTTTTTCAGGCAATTTGTAAAAGATCATGCAGATAAGTTAGGAATAAGGGGATATATTCGAAATTTAACAAGCGGTGACGTCGAAATTGTTGCAGAAGGAGAAGGTGAATCAATTGAAAGATTTCAAAGATTTGTCGCAAAAGGGCCGGAACATTCGCATATCAGGAATTTGCAAGTGGAAGAAAAAAAATGGTCTGGCGAATTTGAAGGATTTAAAGTGTTAAGATTTTAAGGATAAACATATAGTTTCAAGCACAACAACTCTTAAATAATCTCAAAAGTTAAAATCTTTATGCGAAATTCTGTTTCAGAGAGAAGAGAAATTGCGTGGAGAAAGTGGCAAAGACAAAAAAATGCTTATAGTTTTTCCCTGGGAAGCGGCATCTCTTCTAATGCGAAGAGTTATGAAATAGATTTAGCAATTTTTGAAGGAGATTTGCAATATAGAAATAAACTTGAAGAGGAAAGGCTTCCTGTTTTATTTCAAACTGGAGAACGGATGATTGAGACTCGAGAACAACCGTTCTACTCCCAACCTACTGACGATCCAGTTTATAAATTTTTAATTGATGCAGAAAGGAATCTCGGAGAAACAGCATTAAAAGTATATAATGAAATGCACAGCAGTGCTCCTTTTGATGAAGAAGATAGAGATGTTTTTATTGAAGGGAAAAGAGGCTCATTAAAATCTATGATAAGATATCTTGAGACAAGAGGAACAATGCGCCGAAGCTGGGAAGATAATGTAAATTCTCTAAGAATTGATTCTGAAGAAAAATATCAGTATCTTCTAAGTTTTGTGAATGAAGTGGGTTTATTTAACCAAGAAACTTTGGAAAGATTCGTCAGAGAACTTCCGTGTTATCCTTGGGAAAAATTCTTTTGGCCTGAGTCTTAGGCTCAAAACATATATAAACCAAAATCCTTATTTTTTATTATGGAAGAAGATATTAAAGGTCGCGAAAAGCAAATAATCAATGAAAGACTAAAAAAAATTAGCGAGTTAAGAAAAGAGGGAATTAATCCATATCCGCAGATTTTTGAAAAGAAAAATTCTTGTGAAGAAATTTCAAGAAAATATTCTAAGCTCGAAAATGAAGAGCAATCTAAGGACAATATAACTACAGCAGGCAGGCTTATTCTAAAAAGAAGCATGGGAAAAATTTCCTTCGGAACAATTCAGGATGAAAATGGCAAGGTACAAATTTTGTTGCAAGATGGCAAAACAACAGAAGAAGTCATGAATTTTTTTAAAAAAATTGACACGGGTGATATTGTCGGGGCAACTGGAAATCCGATGAAAACCAAAAGAGGCGAACTTTCTATCTTGGTCAAAAAGTTAATTTTATTATCAAAATCAATAAAACCACTTCCTGAAAAATGGCATGGAATACAGGATAAAGAAGAAAGATACAGAAAAAGATATCTTGATTTAATCATGAATGAAGATGTAAGAAAAGTTTTTGCCACAAGATCCAAGATCATAAATGTTTTAAGAAATTTTTTAGAAGACGAAGGATTTATGGAAGTCGAAACGCCGCTTATTCAACCTGTTTATGGAGGAGCGTCAGCAAAACCGTTTGTGACCCACATTAATGCACTTGACATGGATGCATATTTATCAATTTCTTCAGAACTTTATCTTAAAAGATTAATTGTCGGGGGATATGAAAAAATTTATACTATTTGTAAAAATTTCAGGAATGAAGGAATAGATTATTTCCATAATCCCGAATTTACGATGATGGAATATTACGCTGCATACAAAAATTATGAGTATCATATAGATTTTATTCATCGGTTTTTTGAAAAGGTAAAAAAAGAGTTAGGGTTAAAAGATTTTATCGAATATAGAGGCAATAAGATTTCACTCAAGACTCCGTTCAAACAAATTAAATTTAAAGATTTGCTTATCAAAGAAATCGGAATTGATATTGATAAAGAAAATAATTTTGAAAAATTAAAAAAAATCGTAAAGGAAAAAAAATTAGAGGTGGACATTGATGGATGCAAGCATTACGGAGCTTTGCTTGATGAAATTTATAAAAAAATTGTGAGACCAAAAATAATTCAACCAACGTTGATCATCCATTACCCAGTCGAAATGATTGCATTAGCGAAAAGAAATGAAGACGACCCTACGAAAATTAACTCCATCCAATTACTTATAGATGGAGCTGAAATCATAAAAGCTTATGACGAGTTAAATGACCCGATTGATCAGAAAGAAAGATTTTTCGAGGAACAAAAATTACTGGAAAAAGGAACGGAAGATGCAATGCCAATGGATAATGATTTTATCAATGCATTGATGTACGGAATGCCGCCGACGGCAGGTCTTGGAATCGGCATAGACAGACTTACGATGATTTTGACAGGCAAGGATTCAATTCGGGATGTGATATTTTTTCCTTTCATGAAACCAGTTGAAAAATAATTATTTGGAATAGCCTTATTAGACCAACATTTATAAAATACATTTTTATTAGGTATCAATGAATGATCGGGGTGTGTCAGCGGTAATCGCAACTGTTTTGTTAATTTTAATTACTATTGCTGCTATTGCTATTTTCTGGGTTTTTATTTTGCCAATGGTTTCGAATCTATCCGGAATTAATCAGTTAGTTGATTTAAGGATAATCCAAGAAGAGTATACGGCATGGGATTCCAATAGCAGAATCGCAGAAGTACAGGTGACAAGGGGAAGTGATGATGCTGAAATTTCTGGTTTCGATTTGGTATTTGTTTTTGATGATGGAAATTCCGTGACACATTTTGTGAATGAAAACCTGGAAGAAAATAACAAGAGAGTTTATTATTTGAATTTTACAGGCTATTCCGATGGCGATTTGGAAACTATCAAGTTGGCCCCAGTTTTCAAAAACGGAAAGAGAGGACATGTCACAAGTGAGCTAAAAATAGATATGATAAAGAAAAAAGATTTGAGCGATATACCATCTGATAAAATTGAAAAGCCCAACAAAGGAATTGTTGATAATAATAATTTAAGTTTCGGAACGTGCGAAGAATCTTGTCAGACGAACTGGTGCGGAACTCATATGATTTGCGGAGTAGATAACGATTGTGGAAGTTGTTCAAATGGCTATGATTGTGTTGATGGAATTTGCACTGGGGAGACGAATGGTTGCGGAGATGGAACATGTAATTGGGCAGAAACGTGTTCAACATGCGAAGAAGATTGTGGCGCGTGTGAAGGATCCGAATGCACCTTGTCGAATAATTGTTTTTATGTTTCTGTAAGTGGAGCAGGAACTCATAACGGTGAACTGGGGAACGAAATGAATTTGAATGAAGCAATGAATTATGCAAATTCAAATATTAATGAAAATTTGATCTTTAAATTAAATGATGGTCTATACGGAAGTTTTGTATTTACAAGTTTGAATAGAACGGGCACCGTAGAATTTAAATCTCTTAATAGTCACGGCGCAGTTTTTAGTAATATACTTTTTGGAGAAGAAAACAACATAAAAAAATACAAGACTATTCTTAATGGCATTTCTATATTTATGAATCCTGCAGTAAAGCCGACTCCCACGGGTGATTGGATAGGCGGATATTCCTTGGGATTTATAATTAATTCCGAAGAAGTCACGATAAAAAATTCTGTTTTAAAAGGATTTGACAAATATGTAGTGGATGGTTTGGACGTGAAAAACTCGGATAAATTTTCTTTCATAAACAACGATGTTTCTTTAGTCAGGGGGATGACCCCAAGAATATCAAATCAAGAAGACAATCTCATTGAAGAAAACGTAATCCATAATGTTGCTTCAGGAAGTTTCATAGCAATACAGGCAGGGAACAAAAATACACAAGTGCGTAATAATATCATTTATGATTGCAATTACAACTCGGGAGATTTATACTTTCCTATAAATACAATAGGCACAAGTCAATGGCACCCGGGAACTGCGATTGCGATAAGAAGTTCAGATACGCAAATAGTTAATAATTCTATTCATGATTGTCATAATGCTCAATCGATAATGACTTATACAGACGATAAGGCTATTATTTATAATTATAGCAATATTCTTATTTCCAATAATATTTTTTACGATAATGGGGCCGGAACGACTACAGTAAGGCTCTTAAATCTTAATCCGAGTTCTTCAAGACCAGTAATAATAGAAAATAATACTTTTATCGGATATATAAGTAAGATTGGAACTGGAATATATGATATTTTACAAAGGTACTCAGATTCGTCGAGCATGGGTTTATTTGCTGGCAATAACGGCGAAGGTTTGTCTATAAAAAATAACATTAATATAGGAGTGGGGTCAAGTTGGTTAAATGGGAGTAACCCAAACCTGATTTTTGAAGAAGAAAATAATCTCTTATGGGTTCATTCATCGGATGGAGAACGAGTTGGGAATACAATCTATTCTGTTTGGAGAACTGGCCCTCCATATACATTGAGAGGATATCCTAATATTTTTGAAGATATAGGTTTTCGAGGAACAACGCCGGAATATAATTATTCGGCAGAAGGGATTAATCCTTTGTTTGTAAATCCCGGATTTTATTTCGGACCCATAGGAAACCATGCCGATAGGGGCAGATACGATTTAGATTTCCATCCGCTAATAAATTCCATGGCTTGTAATGGATTTATCAATGGCAAAGTTGGAATTGCAATTGGAGGACTTCCTTGTGTTTGTACGGATAATTCTCAGTGCGTGGAAACCTTTGGCTCTGGAAGTGAATGTAACTTGAACACAAAGAGATGCGAATAATTTTTTAAAAAGTTTGTGGATTCACTAAGACAATCCTAATCCATCGATTATTTTTTCTTTATTAAAAACTTCTAAATCTTTGTATTCTTGTCCTGTGCCTAAAAATAAAATTGGCTTTCCTGTAACATGTGAAACGGATATCGCAGTCCCGCCTTTTTCATCTACATCAGCTTTTGACAATATTATTCCAGAAATATCTATCGCTTCATTAAACGTTTTTGCCTGAAGCGTTGCGTCATTTCCCGTTATTGATTCTCCCAAAAATATTTTCATGTCGGGTTTAGTTACCCTAACTATTTTTTCTATTTCTTTCATTAAGGAATCTTTATTTTGCATTCTTCCGGCTGTGTCTATAAGCACGACGTCTATTTTGTGTTTTTTTGCATAAGCGATTGCATCAAAACCAACTGATGCTGGGTCGACACCATAATCTTTTTTCATGATCGGAATTTTAAGTCGGTTGGCGTGTTCTTCAAGTTGTTGAATTGCTGCAGCCCTAAAGGTGTCCGCTGCTCCTAATATGACAGTCAATTTATTTTTTAAAAGATAGTTTGCGATTTTTGCTATTGTGGTAGTTTTCCCAGAACCATTTATCCCGGCAAAAAGAATTACAAATGGCGATTTTTTTTCGAGCGACGTTTTGATTGTTTCTAAAAAATTTGGAGAATCAATTAAGATTGATTTTATTGACTCTTTTAATTCTTTTTCGAGGTTTATCTCTTTAAGAATTTTCCCAACGAGTTTTTCTTTCAACGAGTTTTTTATTGAATCAATGGCTTCGTATGCAACGTTATTTTGAATCATTATTAGCTCTAACTCTTCAAATAATTCTTCAAATTTTTCATCACTAAGCCTTTTCTGGAGTTTGTGAAAAAAAGATTCTTTGTCGGGTTCTTCAACTTCTTTTAAATTCGGTAGTTTTTCTGTCAAGAGCTTTTTTTCTTTTGATTTCTTTTTTAACTTCTTTTGAGTTTTAATTGCGTCTTCAGCCCTTTCAGAGTCTACACTTTCTTTTGTTTTTTTAATCCAATTCTTTAATTTATCTTTTAGAGAGCCAAACATATTAATTGAAAAGATGAAGATTTTATAAATCCTACTAATTCTGACTTCGACAAAATTTTTTCGTTTGATTTTATCTGGATTTTAGTTTATGCCTAAAAACATTTAAATATTAGATTTATTTAATAAAATTATGTCTGATAAAAGCGAGGTGTTCAACCAATCTATAAAACAAAAAGGTTATTGGAATTTTTCTGAACTATATAATTTTTGCTTCAGTTGGCTTGAAGACGAGGGCTACAATGTTAAAGAGAAAGATTATCAGGAGAAGATAGCTACCGTCGGAAAAGAAATAATAATAAAATGGGAAGCGAAAAAGGGAGTCACGGACTATTTTGATAATGTAATAGAAATAAATTGGCATATTCTTGGGATGAAAGATGCGGAGATAGAGAGAGAAGGAAAAAAGGAGAACACAAATAAAGGCGAAGTAAAGATAACTATAAAAGCAAATCTGGTAAGAGACAAAGAAAGCAGATGGGAAGAAAAACCTCTCTGGAAATTTCTTCGTGGAATTTATGAAAAATATATTATAAGGACTACTATAAATGAATACGAAGATAGACTTGAAAAAAAAGTGAAAAAATATTCTAACGAAATCAAAGCCTTTTTGCAGATTGAAGGAAGGTAGTTAATTTTTTCTTATAAAAGATTGATATTAAAAAAGTATTGTGAAGAAAGCAAAAAACTTAGAACAAAACAACGAGAAGAGATACAAAATGAGGCTGCAAAAAAACTAATTTGTAACAATAATATTTATAAAACCATTTCATCATTTATTTTCATGAAAAAAATAGCGATACTTTTCTTTGGAATATTTTTAATTTCATTTACATTGTCACTTGAATTAGTTTCAGAGTACGATACAAATGTGATAATAAAAGATCTTGATACGGCGATAACTTTGACATTGACGATTACCGATGCCCCTGACGGACTTTATAATGTTTATACGCTTGCGGACATGTCGATGAGGCCGACAGAAATGTTCACGATTGATCAGGGAGATATAGTGAAAAATTTTATTTTGAAACCAACAGAAAACCTTGACGTGGAAGGGTATTATTCTTTTACTTATACTTTGAATCATAGAGATGTTGAAAAAATCGACAGAAAATTAACGGTAAAAATTTTAAATTTGAAAGATGTTTTGGAAATTTATTCTGATGAAATAAATTATGAGGAAGGAGAGATAACCCTTACTGTAAAAAACAAAGAAGACATTTTAATAGAAGATCTCGATGTGGAAATTTCTTCAGTGCTTTTTAATGAGAAAAAAACCATAAGCCTTAATCCACTTGACGAAGAAAAAATAAAAATAAAAGTAGACAAGGAAGCTTTAAAGAAAACGACGGCCGGCATTTATATTATAAATTCAATTTTTGAAACCGCAGAAGGAGAAAAAAAGATTGAAGGTAAATTATATTTAGGCGAGAAGAGAGGAATAAGCGTTACAGAAGATAGATCTGGATTTTTTATTTACAGTTATGTAATCAATAAGCAAAATATCGGGAATACCCTTGAAACAGTTAAAGTCGAAATTGATAAAAATATTTTTTCGAGATTGTTTACATCATTTAATATAGAACCAAATTTGGTAGAAAGAAATGGGTTTAACGTTCATTATACATGGATAAAGAATAGATTAGAACCAGGCGAATCGTTAATGGTACGTGCAAGAACGAATTACATACTTCCTTTTATCGTGATAGCTGTTCTGGTACTTGCTTTTTTTGGAATAAAAAGATTTACAGAAACAAAAGTTGAAGTTGTTAAATCAGTTTTTCCTGTCAAGACAAAAAACGGAGAATTTGCTCTCAAGATAACTTTGTCAGTAAAAGCAAAAAAGAATTCAGAAAACTTGACGCTTATCGATAGAGTTCCCGGAATAGTAAAAATATATAATAAATTTGGAACCATCAAGCCAAGTAGAATTGATACACAAAGCAGAAGAATCCATTGGAATATTGGAAATCTTAATGCCGGCGAAGTCAGATTGTTTAGTTATATAGTTTATTCAAAGGTTGGCGTCGTAGGAAAGTTTTCACTTCCTGAAGCAGTCGTCGTATTTGAAAAAGATGGGAAAATTCACGAAGTTGAATCAAATCAGGTTTTTTTTATGAACGAACAAGTAAAGAAAGATTAGAAAGTTCTTTATACCTATTTTTTATTTTTTAATTATGAAACAAATTGAAAAAATTTTGGCGAAAATAAAATTCAAACCCGATGACTTTATTGTCGAAGAGATTGGAGAAGGCTGGGAATGTTCGGTTTCGGAAAGTCCAAATTTTGATAGTAATCCGGACTTGTCAAAATTAGATAGTTCGATTTTCAAAGATTTTCTTTGGTGCGAGTTAGAGAAAGTTGATCTGGATCATTTTCAAGCAATAAAAGAGTTAGGAGCAAGAATAAATAAATTTTCAAATGATATCGGGTATGCAGGAGTTAAGGACAAGAAAGCACATACATCACAAAGGATTTCTATTTTTAAACCAAATTTGGATTTGATAAAACAATTCAGACATCCGAAAATAATTTTAAAAAACTTCAGATGGGAAAAAAGAAAATTAAAAATGGGATTTCTTGAAGGGAATAAGTTTAAGATTGTTTTGAGAGATGTCGACAAAAAAAATGCGATAAAAATTTCTTCAAAAATAAAAAATTTGTCTTTTTTCCCGAATTATTTTGGCACTCAAAGATTTGGTTCTCAAAGAGGAAATAATGTAGAAATTGGAATATTAATAATCAAAAGAAAATTTGAAGAAGCTGTTTGGAACATATTGACATATATTTCCGAAACCGAAAGAGAGGAGTTTAGAACGGCGAGAAAAAAATTAAAGTCAGAAAAAAACTTCAAGGATGCACTTAATTATTTTTCTTCATTTTTAAAAATAGAAAGAGAACTGTTGTTTTATCTATCTAAAAATCCGGGAGATTATCTCGGAGCATTAAAAAAAGCTGATAGGAAAAATGTTCTTATGTTTA
This sequence comes from Candidatus Pacearchaeota archaeon, assembly GCA_041649045.1. Classification (GTDB taxonomy): domain Archaea; phylum Nanobdellota; class Nanobdellia; order Pacearchaeales; family GW2011-AR1; genus JAGVXH01. The sequence continues at coordinate 123,241 of JBAZNV010000001.1, read as the reverse complement.
TTAATTCAGTTCAGAGCAAAATCTTCAATGAAATTTTAGAAAAAGCTATTAACGAAGGACTGGATTTTACAAAAGAGGGACAAAAAAATTGTTTGCTTGTAGGATATAAAACTCATTTTTCGAGTGGGAGACTTGGAGAAATAGAGATGGAAATTTTAAAAAAGAATGGTATAGAAACTGAAGATTTTAATATCAAGGAAATTCCATACTTGAGAACGAAAGGAGCTTATAGAAAGGCGATTATTGAAATAAAAAATGCGAAAGTATCGGTTTTTGACGATGAAGAGTTCCATGGTTCCAAAAAAATTTTGTTCGAATTTTTCCTGCCATCTGGAGTTTACGCTACAACTTTTTTAGAAAATTTCTTTGAGTTCGGCTAAACTTTCATCTATCGGATCAGCGAAATATAATCTATATTCCTTTTGATATTTTTTTGATAGAAAGTAAACGACAAAATAAGAAAGTGTTGAAAAAAATAAAACCAAAATAATATTCCCGACTATGAACCTGCCCGAGTATAAATAAAAAGTATTTAAAATTCCAAGCTTGAAATATGTTAGCGGCATGTCTTTTAAAATAATACTCCCGATTTTATAAGACAAACCTGCGAGAACTATGAGAATTGCAGGATTCCAGACGATAAAAGCCGAGAACAAAGAAACTTTACTTACTTTTTTGAATAAGAAAATAACTAAAAGTCCGATAAAAGCGCCTAACCCAAATGTTGGAAGAATCGCTATGGCAGTACCTATTGCGAATCCTGCGGCTATAGACTTTGGTGAGTCCTTTGTCCGCATTACTTCCCAGAAATATTTTTTCATTTTTTTAAAATATTTTTTCATCATTTCTCAAGCAGATTTTTTTAGTTTTTAGAACTATCTATTTAAAAAAATTTAAACTAAATATTTAAAAATCGTTCTTAATATAATTTATTGTCCTCTCATAGTTCAATGGTAGAACACGTGGCTGTAGAAGTGCGCTGGACATGGTGCTATTGCACATAAGAATGAAAGCGTTTTAGCTCGTATCATGGGTGTATGCAGACCCCGCGATGTCCCAGTTCGATTCTGGGTGAGGGGATATATTTTCGAACTGGGACTGTCCCAGTGAGCAATTCGCTTTGAGCAACGCTATTTTTTCTTTTCGTTGCGAAATGCAAATTGCGAATAGATTCTGCCTTGAGGGGATAATAAATTAATTAAATGATTGTCTTTTATTGACTTTCAGGACAGCAAGTTCTCTTCCTCTCAACAACCTTTTACAATTCTTCCGGCAATCGTAAACATGAGTCTATGACAAGAAATAGTTTTTGTCCTTCTTTGTACAGCTTAGTTTTATAATTTGCAATCATTCTATCTTATTATGGCAAAACCAATGAGACCTACGCATTTCGAAATAGGCGGAAAAAATCCCGAGAAATTAAAAAAATTTTATGAAGAAATTTTTGGGTGGAAAATTGAAAAATGGGAATCACCCGACGAAAAAATGGATTATTGGTTGATCACAACTGGAGCAAAACAGATGGACAGAGAAAATCCTGGTATTGATGGCGGGATGACAAAAGATAAGCCATTTGCACCATTAACGATAGAAGTCGGAGATCTTGATGGAACGTCAGATAAAATTAAAAAAATGGGTGGAAAATTTTTGACTGAAAAAATGGATATTCCAAAAGTCGGGACGATGTTTTATTTTGAAGATCCGGAAGGAAATAAATTTGGCGTGATACATTCAATGCCAATGTGATCATTCCAGCGCCTTTCCCATCTCTTCTAATTCTTCCGTCGTGAATTCTTCGAGAGCTATTGTATACAAAACTTCATCTTCGCTGTTCTTGTGCGCACGAATTTTTTCTATAAATTTTTTCAAATCTTTGTCAAAACAATCCTTTAATTTTAAATCACTTCCGGAATTTATAGCCTCTTTTATTTTATTAATATGTTCTCTGAGTGTTTTGTGTTCGCAAGTCATGGTATAAACAGGCATCAAAATTCTTTCTTTTTCCATGATTGAAAAAATTTTATCTTCTTTTTTTTCGTGATTGTCCCAAAGTTTGCAGAGCCTGACGAAAGAATGAATCAAGTTTGAGTAATTGATTTCGTTTTCACTAATTACACTTTCTATCTCCATCAATTCCATATCAATTTCTTCGTGTTGTTCTTTCAAGACTTCTATGGGATTCATTTAAATAACTGTGATTAAAACTTTATAAAACTTATTTATCTTGTAATCTTTTGAAATAATTGGGGTCCCTTTCTAAAAGTCCTGCAAGCATTAAACTCCTTTCTTCGTCTCTTCTTTTTATTAATCCATTCAAGACCACTCCACAGGATTTGTTCCATATTGGCAGTTCATCCAAAGTACCTGCATAATCTCCGTCGTTTAACTTTTGACATAATGTGGTGTCTCCGAGTCTTCCGGTATTAAATACAAAACTTACCAATCCGTCAAATTCTTTTTGCGATAAAGGAACATTGACGTGATTTATAATAGCTCTTTCTGCTATCTTGATATCTTCTTTTAGCTTTGCGCTTGCAGTTTCTTCATCAATTTGCGCGTAATGTTCGCCTGGTTGAATTTGATGTCCATAACCAATAGAAAATCGATTTGTATTCTCAGGGATATTTGGGTCAAGATACGGTTTATCTCTAAACTTTTCATATCCTTTTATCATGCTAACTCCCGATGGCGAAGTCTCTTTCGGCAAGTAGTCCTTGATTACGGGCAAAGGCACCCTAAGAGTACTTCCAATTTTCAGGCGATTCGCTTTTAATCCAGGGTTATAACTTCTTAAATCACCAACGCTAATTTCAAATGCCTTGCTAATTTCCCAAAGCGTATCATCTTTTTTTATCGTATATGTGACAGTCTGTCTTTCTGTTTGCTTTCTTTCCTCAGTCCTTCCTATGTCTGTTGCAGATAAGGCCAAAGTCACAAGCCCGACTAAACCAAATTTTTTTAAACCATTTTTCATTTCAAGAAAAGAAAAATTCGGTTTTTAAACTTTACTATTGTCACTACTATTTTGTAATTATAATTATTTTTTACAAAGTGCAAGGGCATAAGAACCGTCATCTGAAACTTTTACCATTACTTCATCAAAATAAAGATTCAAGAAAGTAATAAAATCATCCTTGTTGTATTTGTAAGAAACAATTACAACAATCTGGTCTCCTTTGTCAAATCTTACGGTTCTCCCAAGAAATTTTATTTCTTTTGGGGCTTTTATTGTATAAAAAGATTCGATTCTTCCGTTTTTGAATCTCACCCCAAACTCAACGTCTTCTCTTTGCAGACCTAATTGCAATATTGGATGTATAGAGAATTTGTTAAAATGTTCAGAGTTATATGATTTCATAATATCTTCAGGTTTTCTATTGTCAAGTCCATTTCCGATAAGTAGAAGATCGCCGCCTTTCATTGAACTTCTTATTTCGTATAAAAGTTCATTTATTTCAAAATTCCCAAGAGTGTTTCCAAGAAGTAAAAATAAATTCCTTTTATATTCTCCCTGCCTTAACAATAATGCAACGTTCTCTAAATTTTCGAAATCGGATATATTCCATTGAAATTCGACAACTTCTTCTACAGTATCGATTTTTTTTAAGCGTTCAAGCGCTTTACTTACCATATAACTACTGATATCAATCGGGCAATATCTGACCCTTTTCCCCTTAAGTTTTTCAATGAAAATTGCCGCCTTTCTTCCGTCGCCGCATCCAATATCGATTATATTTATCGGATCATCTCCAAACTTATCGATGATTTCTTTTATGTTTTCATTAATCAAATCAATTTCTTTTTGGGTTATGTCTTTTTTATAGCCCATTTCATCTTCTAAATCTAAAAAAGCCTGAGCCTGGTCGGGAGTTAAATACCATAGTTTCGAATCAGCAATATTCCAGACTCGCGTGTTCCCTTCAAGTGAATAACCCCGCTTAACAAGTTCCTTGAAAATAAGATCATTAATTTGAAGAGAATCTTTCTTAGATGTCATAAAATATTAAGAAAAAATGGCTTTTTATTTCTTTCCTTTTTTATTTAGGAAGGTTCAGTGACGACTACAATCCTTTGTATTAGAAATTAACCCAAAATACTATGAATTGATTTTTTTGAATTCTTCTCTGTTTTTCAAGAAAGAGCAACAAATTAATATAGCTACTATCTTCATTATAGGCAAAGTTACTATATTTAAGATTTAGTATAAAAAATAGTTTACTTTTTACCTTGCTCTTTTCCAAGGTATTTTTGAATCAAATAACCCGCAAAGGCAAATACTAATCCGCTTGTTAATAAAGTGATTATCACTATTCCTACTATATCCTCTTCCGGATTAAATTTATAGATTATAAATAATAATAATAAACCAATCATTATCCCAAAAACGAAGCCACACATTGAACCCTTATTTCTCATGGCCACCCAGTACACAACAGCTAAAATGCCTGCGAAGATGAATCCGACAAATGGCATATCATCTTCATAAAAAACCCCTAACATGCCTATAATTATAAAGAATATGAAGAACCCCAAAAACATTACTTGGAGTAGTCTGCAATACCACTTTTTTTGAAACGTTTTTTTATCCATTTTATTTTATCTATTTTTAATTTAAATATTTATTCGATACTCCACAGCATATCATGCTCCTGCCGGGATTCGAACCCGGGTCACAGCCGTGAAAGGGCTGTATCCTTGGCCTCTAGACTACAGGAGCTTAGTAATAACACTAAAAAATTGTTTTTAAAACTTTGGCTGTGACGATCACAACCGTGAAAGGCTGTATATTGGTCTCTAAATTTACAGAATATTACAGAATTGATATTGTAAATTTTTGAAGAAAACTTGTTCCATAAGTAGACTACAGGAACTCCTATTAGTGAAAAAATTTAATTTTAAAGGTCGCTAAAGTAAAACTTATTGGCGGAAAATTCACATCCATTGATTAATTTTTTGCAATTTTTCTTGAATTAATTTTAATTCTGTATCTATAGCCTCTTTTTTCGAATAATCTGTTTTTGTTTCTGTTTTTTCTTTTAATTCTTTTTTGATTTCTCTCGGAAGTTCAATAATGGGAAGTTTTTCTTTTAAGGAATTAATCTCAACAAGAATTGTTTGTATTGTTTTTTGTAATCTTTTTCTCAAATCGTGTTTTTGTCGAGATAATATTGCTATATTTCTCAGATTTTTTAAAGATTTTAGAAGATGAGCTTCACTATTTAAAATATTTGCTTTGTTTACTTTATATGAATGATTTTCAATTGAAACGTAAACTTCGTTGTAAGTCATTATATCTGATTGAAAACATTGGAGTCAATTTCAGAAATTCTTACTTTTAAATTTTCTATTTCTTCTGACCAACTCTTAATTTCTTCTTCCTCTTTAATTTTTATCTGTTTTATTTTTCCAATAACCGATTCCATTTCTTCAACTTTGTCTTTTATCTGTTCAATATTTTTTTTAGCAAGTTGAAATTTGTCTATTCTTATAAAAATGGGTTCGACATCAGATTCTATCCTGTCTTTCGCGGAAGGAATAGAATGAGTTCTTATCGCGGGAGTTTTCGCAGAGAATGTCCTGTTGGGAATAGTTGATTTAACATGCTGGGTTTGCGGAAGCGAAGAAGATTTACCTTCCTCTATTATAGACTGTTTTCCTGGGAGCAATGGAATAGAAGAAGATGCGGAAGAAATCGGGGGGAACATCTCTATTGTGGATTCTTCTGGAAGATCTTCTTCTATTTTTACCTCATTTTCCTCAGGAGAAAAATTATCACTAATTGCTGATTTAACAATTTCCTGATTAAGATTATTATTTTTCAGATTACTTGGGAAAGAAGGCAATTCGGGTAAATCTTTTTTATTTGAAAAATCAGGAAGCGAGGGTGCCATGGGAATTTCAGGGACTTTTTCTTTTTTAAAGATAGCCATTTTAACACCAACCAGAATTTGTTTTTATAGCTTTATAGTAATTATAAAATGACTACAATATTAAGAAAGATATTTAAAACAAAAAAAATTATTATACTAATGCAAATAAAACTTCTTCATGACCTCGTCGAGGAAATGGCTGGTGTTGGGACTGGACGCATAGTAGAAATATTATTTGGCAAAAAAGATGTAAATGAATTTTTGATTTCAAAAAAAATGAATCTTACAATTAATCAGGTAAGAAATATTTTATATAAACTTTCTGCCGAAGGGCTCGTTTCTTTTGTTAGAAAAAAAGATAAACGAAAAGGTTGGTATATTTATTATTGGACTTTGAAAACCGAGAAATGTTTGATTAAACTTGAACAAGCATTATTGAAAAAAATTGAAGATTTTAAATTGATTTTGAATAACAGAGAACTTAAGAGATATTATGTTTGTAAATCTTGTGGGATAGAAGTTACCGAAGAGAAAGCCCTCGAGAACGGTTTTACCTGCGAAGAATGCGCCGAAGTTTATGAATTGTCGGATAATAGAAGCTCTATAAGGGACACAAAAGCAAAGATTACAAAAATTGAAAAAGATTTGCATTTGATTCAAGATGAATTAAAAAACTATAGAGCGAAGGAATCAAAAAAGAAAGCTCTCCATGACAGAAAAGAAGAAAAAAAGGAAAACGAGAAAAAAGAATTGTTGAAAAGCGCAAAAGCAGCGGCGAAAAAACTTGTTAGCGCAAAAAAGATGATAGAAAAGAAAAAAACGAAAAAAGAATTACAAAAGAAAAACAAACGCCTCAAGAAAGTAAAAAAATAGATTTTTATACCTTTTTGAATTAATAATAAAGTGAAAAACGAATTTTTATCAACATATACCGGAATTTTGATTTTAATAAATGTGATTGTCTTTTTGTTATCGTTAATTTTTTTGAATATATATGGTGAAACTTTTTTGAAGCTTTTCGCGATCGTTCCCAACTTATTTTTTGAAGGACGGATATGGACGGCCTTTACAAGCATGTTTTTACATGATGCAGGTGGTTCAATTATTTCAATTCATCTTTTAGCCAACATGATTTCGCTATTTTTTGTTGGAACTTTTGTTGAACGACTAATTGGGAAAAGAAGATTTTTAATTATTTATTTAGTCAGTGGAATTTTTGCAGCAATTTTTTATGCAACGCTTTCATTCTATTTTGGAAATTCTATAATTGGAATTAAATTGTTTGGTTCGTCGAAAATGATAGCTCTCGGAGCTTCTGGGGCTATCTTCGGATTAATAGGACTTATCGCCGTTCTTACTCCTAAAAATAAAATTTATTTAATAGCAGGGCCGCTGATTGCGCTAATCCTGCAGGCTATTTTGGGAAAAGTGTTCGCGAATTATTCGTGGATGTCAATAATTGATTTGCTTGTCATAGTATATTTTATATTTTCAATTTATTCTATTTTTTCATTTAATCCCAAATTGAAAAAATATGCGTTTCCGATAGAAATGCCATTTTATCTTTTGCCGATATTCGCAATAGTCCCGCTCGTACTAATAGGATTATTTGTGGTAGATTTGCCAATTGGAAACTCGGCTCACTTGGGAGGACTAATCGCAGGAATGATTTATGGTTTCTATCTTAAAAAAAAATATCCGAGAAAAACTAAAATGATAAGTCATTATTTTTCTCGTTAATAACGGCGACTAAATAAATTTATAAAGCGTATTTTTCTGGTTAGTATACTTCAAAATGGGAAGAGTAATCGTAATAAATTCAGGAAAGGGAGGAGTTGGTAAAACGACGACGGCAATTAATTTGGGCGCGTCTTTAAATAAATTAAATAAACAAGTTATAATTATTGATGCCAACTTAAATACTCCAAATGTTGGGTTACAACTTGGCGCCCCCATCGTGCCCGTGACATTAAACCATGTTTTAAAGGGGAAAGCTGAGATTGAAGAGGCTATTTACGAGCATTCTTCCGGAACGAAAATCATCCCCTCTTCTCTTTCTATAAAAGAATTAACAAAATTTAATACAAAAAAACTTCCAGAAATCGCAAAAAAGCTAAAGAAAGATTATGATTTTGTAATATTTGATTCTGCGGCAGGGTTTGGAGAAGAAGTCATTGCGGTTCTTGAAGCTTCCGATGAGATAATTATCGTGACTAATCCCGAGATGCCTGCTGTGACCGATGCCTTGAAAGCAGTGAAAGTGGCAAGAGAAATGGGGAAAACTGTAAATGGAATTGTTGTTACGAGATTTAAGAATGCGAGGTACGAAATGCCATTATCTTCGATAAAATCCATGCTTGAAACACAAATAATTGGCGTAATTCCTGAAGACAAAGCAGTCAAGGAAGCGTTAAATCTTCGAGACGCAGTTGTTCATACTCATCCAAAAAGTAAAGTTTCCAGAAAATATGATGAAATAGCGAGAAAAGTAAGCGGCGAAAAAATTGAAGTAGAGGTAGGATTATTTGCAAGAATCTTCGGGCGATAGAATTATTGCTTCCAAACTATATGCCCGTTAATATTATTTTTTTCATATACTTTTATACACTATATAGAACATATTATCTATTCCAAGTAATATGACCGTTTATTCCATATTTATCAAAAACCTCAAGTATCTCAGTAAAAAACTTTTGCAATTCTTCATGCTCTTTAGTGCCCCCTTTTTTAGCAATTTCATAAAGACGAATATACATTTTTTTAGCTGTTTCAGTTTGTCCAAGATTTTTCTTTAAATTATTATGCTTTGCACAAAGTGTTTGCCCATTTTCGATAGTTGCATCACCACCAAGATGCTTAGGTTTAATATGGTCAACATGTAATTCAACTCCATCCTTAATTCCTTTACCGCACATTACACATCTATATCCATCCCGTTCTAATATGATTTTCTTTTGTTCTTCTGTAAAATATTCTAATTCTCTATTCCTATACAATTCTGGGTCATAACGATATACTCCCTTACGCACTTTAATTAAAAATTGCATATATCCCAAATCTCTAACTTGTTTATCTGGATGTCTGGCATATTTTTTTCCAGTTCTTTTTGTATATTCTGGGCGAACCCAATCTACAACTTCTGAGACATGAATATCGCGATTAGGATTTGCTAAAAAGAATTCTTTAACAAGATCCATTTGGGAAACCGATTTCTTATTTTTAGTAAGTGTTTCTTCCATTTTAGCTCACTCTGCTGCCTACTTCAACGTCCCCATCCGGAACAAGCAAAATAACTTTTGTTTTGTCTTTGTTTGAGGCCGCCAAAAGCATCCCCTTGCTCTCAATTCCTCTTAAAATTCTTGGCTTCAAATTTGCAAGGACAATAATCCTTTTGCCCTTCAAATCATCGTGAGAGTAGTATGGTTTTATTCCTGCGCAAATTATCCTTATTTCATCGCCCAATGAGATTGTTAGTTTGTAAAGTTTGTCTGCTCCGTCTATATTTTCGACTTTTTGAATTTCTGCAACTCGCAAATCAAGCTTTTCGAAGTCAGTATACTCAATCGATGTAACGCCATCCATTATTTCAACTGGCTCATCTGATTTATTAATATTTCTATTTTCACATTCAATTCTGGAAAAAAATATAGGTGATTTTTTTATCTCGAAATTTTTCACAGGTTTATCAATATCCTTTAAAGAAATTTTAAAATCGAAATGCTTTGCAATTTTTTCTGCAGACTCTGGAATAAAAGAAGAAATCATTATAGTTATTTTTTTTATCGCTTCCACGAGTTCGTAAAGAATTTTCTTGTCCTTGCTTTCCCAAGGTTTTTTTTCCTGGACATACTCATTGCACAAATCAACAAAACCAAAAATTTCATTCAAAGCCTTATCAAATTCATACTCGTCAATCAAAGATATAACTTTCTGTATATCGAACTTTGAAGATATCGAACTTTTAGTTTTCATTAGTCCATATTTTTCTGCCAAAGCAGAAACTCTGGAAATTAAATTTCCAAACTTATTTACAAGTTCATCATTATATCTTCGTATAATCGAGTTTTCTTGAATATCCCCATCTTCTCCGAAAACGAAATTCCTGCATAAAAAATACCTTAATGCGTCAGAACTAAATTTATCGATTATCTCTATTGGGTCAATTACGTTCCCTGTAGATTTTGACATTTTTTGTCCATTTACCGTTAAAAACCCATGGACGATTACTTTTTTGGGCAACGGCAAACCAGCAGACAAAAGCATTCCCGGCCAAATTCCAGTATGAAACCTAAGCATGTCTTTTCCCACAACGTGAACATCTGCCGGCCAAAACTTTTCATATTTCTTTTTCGGAAATCCGATGCCAGTTAGATAGTTTGTAAGCGCGTCACACCAAACGTACATTACCTGATCTTTATCGCCAGGCACGGGTATCCCCCACGGCAAATGCTCTTTGTCTCTCGAAAAACTTATGTCAGTCAACCCATCTTTAATTAGTCCCAAGAAATCATTTTTCCATCTTTCTGGATAAATTCCCAATTCTCCGGATTTAATTTTTTTCTTAATCTCATTTGAGTATCTCGAAAGTTTGAAAAAATAATTTTTTTCAGCAATTTTTTGGATTTCAAGTTTTGGATGGTCGGGACATTTTCCATTTATCAAGTCTTTTTCCGTCACAAAACGTTCACAGCCCGTGCAATAAAATCCTTCGTATTCTTTTTCGTAAATATCTCTATTTTTTTCCAGACGATTCCACATCTCAACAACACCAGGCCAGTGATTTTTTTTGTCAGTCGTTCTGATAAAATTATCATTCGAAATATTAAGTTTCAATAACATCTCCCTAAAAAATTCTGCGTTTCCATCAACAAACTTTTGTGGCGCCAAACCTTCCTTTTTCGCGGTCTGATAATTCTTACTTCCGTGTTCGTCGATTCCCGTCAGGAAAAAAACCCTTTTGTTTTTAAGACGATTCCATCTGGCAATAACATCAGCTTGTACAAATTCAAGCGCATGCCCGATGTGAGGTCTCGCATTTGCATAAGGAATTGTAGTAGTAATATAAAATTTTTCCATAAAATAAAATGACTAAAAAGATTATTAAATGTTATTATTAATAAATATTTAAGCGTGAGTAGTATAATGGTAGCACGTGAGCTTCCCAAGCTCGAAACCCGGGTTCGATCCCCGGCTCGCGCATATTTTTTGGGATCGAACCTTCGATTCAGAGCGATTTCATTTTTCATCTATAAAAGTAAAACTATCTTCAGAAAAATGCAAATTGCGAAAGGTCTCGCGCATTCGTACATCGTGGCATTTTCGCGTAATGTCTGGCAACTAAAAAGGAAAATAATTCAGCTTGTATTCTTTGTGAATTGAAAGCGCATGATAATCTCTAATTATATCGGAAAATTCACTTCTTATCTCTTGTAGTATCTTATGAAGTTCTTCTTCATTCTGAATTTCAAATTCCAATTCTATGTCCCAATTACCGAGAACCTTCAAAAATTGAACGCCATTTAGATTACCTTTCACAAAAGATTTAATTTCTTCCTCTTTCCCCGAAGACAAATTTTTTAGTCGTAAAATAATTTTATAGAGGCGATATCCGATATTATTTAAATCTATATTTACTCTAAACTGAGAAAGAATCTCTTCTTCTTTTAATTTTTTTAACCTGTAACTTATAACGTCTCGGCTTAAGCCAGTTTTCTCCATAAGTTCAATTATTGAAATTCTGGCATTTGTAGACAATATTGACAGAATTTTTATTTCATCTTCATCTAATTCGTATTTTTCATTTTTCTTTATGTAAACAAATTCTTTCTTTTCTTTTTCATCAATTAGATAATTTTTTGTAAATACTGGTGAAATTTGGGTTATAAGTATGTTTTTTTCTAAAATGAACTTTGAAAACTTATTAGTGAAATCGTCAATAATACCCCCTAATTCATTAGTATCTTTTGAAATGATTGAAACTGCTAAATCCCAAATCCCCCTGCACAATGCAACCCAAACACTATTTTTACAAGAAACCCAGTGATGGATTATTTTTTCTTCGTTAATCGGATTAACATTCTGAAATTTAAAATAAAGCTTATAGTGAGTATATCCAAGTTTAGAGAAATTTATCACGGAATAAAAATTTAAGATAACTTTTTCCTTTAACATTTCTTTGATTCTGTAATCAATAACTTGTTTACTTAATCCAACTCTTTTTGCCAATTGTGAAAGACTTTGGCGACTATCAATATCTAGATAATGCAATATTTTTTTGTTTTTCTTATCAAGCTTAAACTCACTTACCATACTTAACAATTATAGTTTAAAATATATAAATCTTACTAATTTGTCAAAAAATTAAATAAGAAGTTTGAAATATTTGGTTATACTCTATTCTTTAGAGGTAAAACTAAATAAAAATGGCATTGGAAAAGGAACTTGAAGAAGACGTGGAAGCAGCATTAACAGAAAGCATCCGAAGAATGGCCGAGTTTCCTAACCCTGTTGAGTTAGTGAACAATATGTATGGATGCCACCCAGACCCAAATGGGAATGGCTATTTTTCACGAGTTTACGCTTCTTCTAATTAATTGAAAGAGAATGGCGTTAGAAGAAATTTTTGAAACTTGGAAGTCTAACGTTGAAAAAGTTATTGAAAAAAATCCATTAAATGTAATTCATTGGGAGTCCACAAGACGGTGTAATCTTAGATGTAAACATTGCGAATCTCCAACAGAGGGGTCAAGAGATGAAAGTGAACTTACAACAGAACAAGTAATAAAAGGGTTTAGAAAAATTAGGAACCAAATTGATATGTCGAATTTTTCACGAGTTCTTATTTCGGGAGGAGAGCCGTTTGTTCGAAAAGATTTAGTTCCCGTAGTTTTTGAACTTGGAGAAATTGGTTATCAGAATATTAGCATTCAATCTAATGGTATTTATATTGCAGATCATCCAGAGGTTTTAGAGCAATTGAAAAAAACAAATGTAACTGGAATTGGAGTCGCCGTTGATGGGTTAGAATCTACTCATGATGATTTTAGACAAATGAAAGGTTCGTGGCAAAAATCATTAAGGGCCCTAGAATATTCTGTAGATGCCGGATTTCAAACGACCGCTTCAATAACTGCTCACGCAAAAAACGTAGACGAGCTCGGAGAATTATACGAATTACTTTCAGACAGAGGAGTAAATTGGTTCAAAATTACTCCTATTTATCCTCTTGGTAGAACGGTTATTAATCAGGATTTGCTTCTCTCTCCAGATCAAACAAGAACTCTAATAGATTTTCTGAAAACAAAACATAGAGAAAACTTTAGAAACTATGCGGACCCAAAAACCACAAAGGTCGATATGGGTTGTGGCGATTGGACAGGAGTAGAAAACGAAGGAAGATTCAGACCTTATTGCTTTTTCTGCGTAGCCGGATTAAATACTATGACTATTCTTTATGACGGGAAAATTACCGGATCAAATATCGCCCGAGATTTTGTTGAAGGAACTTTAGATGATGACTTAGGAAAATTATGGAATGAAGGATTTCAAAGATATAGAAATAGGGGCTGGTTAAAACAAGATGATTGCGGTTCTTGCGGGGAGTGGGATTATTGCAAAGGCGGGCCTATGCATCTAAGATTGCCTAATGGAACGCTTCTTTCTTGTTTATACCAAACTCTTCACGGAAAAGATTATCGCCCTAAGATTAAAGAAATCGCGGGAGAAATCTTAAAATGCAAAATTTAGAAGAGGCATTTAATAATTGGAGTTTTAAAATTAATGAATTAGTTAGAACGCACCCTTTGCAAATTATAAGCTGGGAATCAACAAGAAGATGTAATCTTCATTGCAAACATTGTGGTTCTCCTTCCGAAGAAGTTCAGAATAGCGAAGAATTAGGCAAAGACGAAGTTGTAGAAGCATTTAGACAGATTGAAAATGACTTTGATATGTCACAATTCAGGCATGTAAACATTACTGGCGGAGAGCCATTTGTTAGGGAAGATATATTAGAAATTCTTGGAGTAATAAGCCAAAGCCCTTATTTTAGAAACATTGATATTCAAACTAATGGGATTTATATCGGAAGAAATCCTGAGGTTATTGATGAATTAAAAAGAAAAGGTGTTACGGGAATCGGAATAAGTATAGACGGAAACAAGCAAACTCATGACGATTTCAGGGGGATGCAAGGAAGTTATGATTTGGCTTTTAGGGCAGCAAAAACAGCCGTAGAAAAAGGATTAACCGTGACTGTTTCTATGGTGGCGAATGCAAAAAATACTGAACAAATTCAGGGACTCTATGAAGTTGTAAAAAAAGAGATTCATCCAAAATATTTTAGAGTGATGACTATTGATCCTCTCGGAAGAGCAGACCTAAATAGAGATTACCTTTTATCTCCAGATCAAACAAGAGAAGCGATACAGTTTTTGCGAGAAGAGCATAGAAAAAATTTTCAAACTTATGTTGATCCGAAAAGTATAATTGTTGAACTCGGTTGCGGAGGTTGGTGCGGAGGAGAACTTGAAGGAAGAGTGAGACCCTTCATATTCCATTGTGTTGCTGGAATTAATAACTTGGGAATTTTGTACGATGGAAAACTTGCGGCTTGTTCAAATATTCCGCGAGAATTTGGCTTTGAAGGAGATTTAAGAAAAGATAAAATACTTGATGTTTGGAATAAGGGCTATACAAAATATCGCAGGTTTGATTGGAAAAAAACAGGAGAATGCAACTCTTGCGACGAATGGGATTATTGCCATGGAGGACCAATGCACAAAATGAGACACGATGGAACGAGAACAGATTGTCTTTATCAAACAATTGAATCTTAACTCTCCCCCTTCCCATATCTTTTTAAAATTCTCTGTCATCATAAAAATATGAAAAAAAAGGTGAATGCAAAGTTGAAGCGAGAGCATCCTATTATTGGAAAAAAAGTCGAAGAAAGTCTTGATTCAAGTATACGAGAGGGAGCGGTATCTTCGATTTCGACGGGACTGGGAGCGTCATATTTAGCGCCGTTCGCGATAGCGATGAATGCAACTTCGAGTCAAATTGGAATTTTGAACGGGATGATACATCTTATTCCAAGTCTTGTTCATTTAGGTGCGTCGAATTTAGTTGAGAAAATTTCGAGTAAAAAAATTGTTCTTTACGGCGTGCTCTCACAAGTGATTCTCTGGCTGATAGCAATACAGATTGGTATTGGTTTTTATCTCGGCATGCCAAATTCCGTTTGGATATTAATAATTTTGACAGGTGCACTTTATGCCGTCGGCGCGCTGATTCATTCGGCATGGTTTTTTTGGATGGGACTTTTAGTTCCTGACCATATAAGGGGGAATTATTTTTCAAAAAGAAATATCATCGTTGGGCTTTTTGGATTGGTGACAATGATTGTTGCGGCATTTTTTTTGGATTGGGTTGAAGCTTTTGAAAGTTCGAATATTTTATTTTATACAATTTTTGGTTTTAGTATTATATTTTTTTTCACCGCATTTTTTAGGTTTTTATCTTGGACAATATTAAGAAAGACATATGAACCAAAAATCAAAATTGGCAAAAGATGTTATTTTTCTTTTTGGCAATTTATAAAAAACGGAAGGTCGACACCCTTCGGTAAGTTTGCAATCTTCAGAGGATTTTTTAGCATAGCAATAGGAATTTCTATCCCGTTTTTCGAGTTTTACTTGTTAAGAAATCTGGGGTTTTCATACATCTGGTTTATGGCAGTCATAGCGTCTGGGACCTTTTTTCAGTTGATTTTTTTACCGGTATTAGGAAAAGTTTCAGATAAATTTGGGAATATAGAACTTACTAAAATCAGCGCCGGATTAATTTTTCTTGTTCCGGGATTGTGGTATTTATCGTCGTGGATATCCAATCCCTTAATGCTTCGACTTTATCTTTTATTCGTTCCGTCAATAGTCAGCGGTTTTGCTTGGGCAGGCTATAACCTTGCAATCAATAATTACATTTATGACGCCGTGAGTCAAAAGAAGATATGTCTTGGAATTTCTTATATAAATATTATCGTCGGTGTTTGCATGTTTATCGGAACAAGTATTGGCACTTTAATCGCATGGGTAGGCGTTCCGTTTATGGATACGATTTTATTCATATTTCTTGTTTCGACTGCGGCAAGATTGGTAGTTTTTTTATTTGGAATAAAACACTTAAAAGAGGTTCGACCAGTCAAAAAGTTTTCTTCGAGATATCTAATTAAAGAATTTAAACCATTTCAGGAGATAATAAAAGAAGCAAACTATGTCGGACATGTGTTTGAGCCAAATCATAAAATTTAATTTTAATCCAAATTTTCTTGAATTTGATTCGTTAAAAATTCAGAAAATATGAAAAATTATGTGTGCATAAAATTTAAATAGCATAATGATTATTTTATAATATGTTCGAGAGGAAATGTCCGTCTTGTGCTAACAAAATTGAAAAAAAATTTAACTTTTGTCCTTATTGTGGCGAGTCTTTCAAAAGAGTACAGGAGGAAAAAAAATACGGCTTATTGGGCAAGGATGATTCAACAGATTTAGTTAGGACTCGAAATGAGGCAAAATTCCCGATAGGAATGGGAAAAGTTTTGGATTCTTTAATGAAACAACTTGAAAGACAGATGAATGAAATAAATAAATCTGGTGAAAACGGAATTCCGAGAGGTTTTAAAATCAAAATTTCGACTGGTGCCCCTCAGGCTAAACAAATTGTTCAAGCGAAAAAACCAAAAAGAATTAATTATTTTTCAGAAGAACAAATGATGGAAAGAATAAAATTGCCTAAGTTTGAAGCAGAATCCAAAGTGCGCAGACTCTCTGATAAAATAATTTATGAGCTGTCGGTCCCAGGAGTTAAATCACAAAAAGAAATCATAATTACTGAACTTGCAACGGGCCTTGAAATTAAGGCGTATTCTGATGATAAATGCTATATAAAATTTATTCCTGTAAATGCTGATATGATTCAATATTATCTTGAAAACGATAAGTTATTTGTAGAGTTGAAAATATAATTATGAGCCTGCCCAGATTTGGACTGGGGACCCCCGCCTTTCTTCGATGAAGAAACTCTGCCATCCAATTGGATAACAGTCATATAAGAGCGGTGCTCTAACCTGGCTGAGCTACAGGCTCACTAAATTGATAGAAATTTAATGTTTTTAAAATCTACTATATAAAAATTTAAATATATCTTTGAATATACTTTTGTATGAATGATGGTGATTATGAAAAAGCTGTTTTAGATTATTTAAAAAATCCTGATGCAAGAGATTGCGTGAAATTTCCTCCTTGTGTTTTTGGGTCTTCAAGAAATAATGAATGGGTTCATTGGGCTGGGGTTTGGAGTGGTGTTAAGGATGCATTAATAGAAGGAAGAAGCAGAGTTGATGAACGAGAGATTACCTATGGAATAATTTCTGCAATTATGCGTTTAGAAAAAGCCGGGGAACTTGAGAAAGGCTTATTTAAAACATGGGATAGTCCGCATACGCAAAATGGACCATGGCAGGATTATTACAGGATTGCCGTGCTTAATTAATATCCAAATCTTTAATCTATATTTTGGATTATAAAAATTCTTATAAACTGACTTTAATAACCTTTTTAATGAGAAATTATTATGACTTAATTAGATCGGAGCCAGGAAATAATAAGTATATAGTTTGTGCTTACGCAATTTCTGATGCAGTTAAGATGTTAAATAGTTCTCTTGGTTTATTTATCTCTCTCACAGAAATTCCTGCAGGTACAAAGCCTTTTTATAGAATGAATTTAGACTTTTTAAGAAGAAAAGAATTTCCTTCATTTAAAGATACCCGAGAGGAATTAGTAAAATCTTATCAAAACGGGATTGCCCGAGAAGTTATTGGAAAATTACTACAGAGTTTAGATGAAGGAATGCTAAACCTTGAAGAATTTGTTTCTGTCACGGATTAAATGTACAAGTATCCAAAACTCTAAAAATCCTTATTGTTTGAATATTTCATGTTAATTGGTCTTGTGGGAAAACCTTCATGTGGGAAATCGACTTTTTTCAAAGCTGCGACTCTGGCAGACGTTTTGATTGCTGCATATCCTTTTGCGACAATAAAACCAAATCATGGAATTGGTTATGTTAGAGTTCCGTGTATTGATAAAGAATTAAATACTCAATGTATGCCTCGAACCGGATTTTGTGTAAATCATATGAGATTTGTTCCGATTGATCTAATGGACGTTGCAGGACTTGTTGAAGGTGCAAATGAAGGGAAAGGCCTTGGAAACCAATTCCTTGATGATCTAAGACAAGCGGACGCGTTCATACATATAGTTGATATTTCTGGAACTACCGATGACGAAGGCAGAGAGGGAACTGGCAATCCTATACGAGATGTAAGAATGCTCGAGAATGAGCTTGATAAGTGGTATATGGGAATTTTTAAGAAAGTATGGGACAGGCTTTCACGAGGAATTGAATCGTCTAAGCAGAATTTTGCCGTTGCCGTAGCAAAACAATTTTCAGGATTGGGAGTAAATGAAGATGATGTAAAGAGCGCCTTGTTAAAATTAAAATTAAATACTGGAAATCCTTCTGGTTGGACAGAAAAAAATTTGAACGATTTTACTCGAACCCTTAGGCTTATGACGAAACCTATGCTTATTGCCGCAAATAAAATTGACAAGGGAAACGCGAAGGATAATTTAGAGAGATTGAAAAAAGAATTCCCGAATGAACAGATAATCCCTTGTTCTGCCGATGCTGAACTTTCATTAAGACAAGCTGCAAAAGCAGGATTAATTGATTATATACAAGGAAATTCAAGTTTTAAAATTCATGAGGACAAAATTAATGAAAGACAAAAGCAGGCACTTTTATCCATAAAGAAAAATGTTTTAGAAGTTTACGGTTCAACAGGTGTTCAAGATATTTTAGATAAAGTTGTTTTCGAGCTTTTGAAGTACATTGCGATTTTCCCAGCTGGAGCAAAACTTGCAGACAGCAAGGGAAATATCTTGCCCGATTGTTATTTGCTCCCTAAAGGTTCGACGGCTCTCGACTTTGCTTTCAAGCTCCACACGGATATCGGGAATAAATTTGTCAAAGCAATTGATGTCAGAACAAAACAGCCTGTTGGCAAAGACACTCCATTGAAACATCGGGATGGAATTGAGATTATGACGAGCTAAAATGAAAAAAAGGCTTAATTTAAGAACAATTGAAGGCGGAGGAGGTATGCGAGATTTAAAAGAAAATTTTGTAAACAACTATCCCTAAATTTATAATCTCCTTCTTCTTTCTTTTTCTATGAAAATCGAAGTCAAAGTTCAAGCAAATTCTGGTCGAGAAGAAATTCAAAAAATTTCCGATTCGCAATATAAAATTTTTTTAAAAAAACCTGCAGAAAAAAATAAAGCTAATATCGAGTTATTAAAGTTATTAAAAAAATATTTCGGGACAGAAGTAAAAATACTTAAAGGAAAGACTTCAAAAAACAAAACAATAGAGGTAAAATAATGACGATTGAAATTAAACCTATGGAGAAAACTGGACAAAGAAATTATAAGCGAAGCTTCCACAGTTCGCGAAAAATAGTTCCAATTGTTTCCAAACAAAACGCTTCGAGCAACAAATTAAACTATATTACTTTGCGAAATGCATTTTGTGAGCAAGGGAAATTTTCTTTCTAAGAAAAAAAGCATATGGGAATTAAATATGAACAGGCACCTGACGTGAAAAGTGTTGCTGAAGAAATTGTTTACACAATGGATTGGGATCATGTTTCTTTGGAGAATGTCGCATTTATTCGAAGCTTTGGTTCAGCAGCAAGAAGAACAATTGCAAGATGCCACGCCCTCGGAAAAGCAATGCAGATAGGGATGGGACGACAAAAAGGATTTTATCTTATCGAAGTAATTTCAGAAAATTTCGACAGACTTTCAAATGATGAAAAAATAAAAGTCATAATTCATGAACTAATGCACATTCCAAAAACTTTCGGCGGCGGCTTCATTCATCATGACAAAGTTCACGAATATTCCGTCGATAAAGTGTTTCAGAAATTGATGAACTTGAAGAGGGAGAGAGGATGGTGATAAAAAAAATCACCTATTACAGCAACGGCAAAAAATTTTCGATAAATGCAAAGATTTGCAAATCTCTTTGGTCGAAATTCTCCGGACTAATGTTCCGCAAAAAAAACCCCCCACTGTTTTTTGTTTTCAATAAAAACAAAAAACTTTCAATTCATTCATTTTTTTGCAAACCCTTCAGAGCGATTTGGCTTGATGATAAAATGAACGTGACGAAAATTATTGATATAAAAACATGGGAATTTAATTTCTCTGGGAAAGGACGGTATCTTCTCGAAATTCCTCTCGGTAAAAGTGAAAATTACGTCGAGAACAGAAACATTTAAATACAATAGTTGGCAAGATATATTATCAAAGAAGAAAAGGAGGTTTATAATGGGAAAAATTGTTGTAAAGAAGGTTATCACAAGAAAGCCTGGACACCTTTACTATGTTGATGGTGCTGGAAATGTTTGTGAGGCTGTGATGGCTCGTGGCGGCAGAAAGAAAAAAGCTGCTAAGAAAAAGAAAAAATAAATTTACTTTTCAATTCAATTCATATTCAATGAATCTTCTTAGGGAGGAAGATTCATTATTCCTTTTTAATTTTCAAAAAGTTTTTATATTATCGGTTCTTCTATTTCTTGTGAACCAAAAAAATGATTTAGATTTCGTAACCCAGATAGAAAAAAAAATTTCTATATTATGTAAATCCCTAAACCAAAGTTACTGGAACGCTTCGTTATCAGGCAAAGAAGAAGACTACAGTAATTATGCAAAATTCGAAATCGAACTAAAAAAATTGGCGAGCGATAAGAATTCATTCGAAATTTTAAAAAAACTTAAAGAAGAAAACTTCGGCGAAGTATTGAATAGAAAAATTAAATTACTCTACTTTTTGTTTCTGTCCGAACAGGGAGATTTTGAGCTTTCACAAAAAATAACAAAAAAAATTACGAAAGCCGAACTGAAATTCAACACATTCAGAGCAGAAATCAGCGAGAGAAAACTCACAGAAAATGAAATAAAAAATATTTTGAAAGAAGAAGAGAATAGTGAAAAATTAAAAGAAGCGTGGCAGGCAATAAAAAAACAAGGAAAGATCGTCGAGAAAGATATTTTGGAAATTATTGAGTTAAGAAATGAAAGGGCCAGGAACCTTGGCTTTAGAAATTATTACGAACTTTCTCTGGAACTATCGGAACAAAACGAGAAAGAAATAGAAATAATTTTTGAAGAACTTGAAAAACTTACAAACGAACCTTTCAAGAAATTGAAAGAAGAAATCGACGAAGTTCTGCAAAAAAAATATAGAGTTGACAAAGAAGAATTAAGGCCATGGCATTACACCGATCCATTTTTTCAAGAAGGCCCGTCGATATATGAAATCAATCTAGACAAAATTTATTCAAAAGAAAATATAGTAGAAATCGCAGTTAAATATTATGAAAATATTGGACTCGACGTTAAAGGGATTTTGAACAGAAGCGATCTTTACGAAAAGCCGGGAAAAAATCAGCACGCATACTGCATCAATATTGATCGAAACGGCGACGTCAGGACTTTGCAAAACATAAAAAATTCAGAACGTTGGATGGAAACAATCCTTCACGAACTCGGCCACGGAATCTACAGTGAAAATCACGATAAAAACCTCCCTTGGATGCTGAGAGACTCTGCACACATATTCACTACTGAAGCAATCGCAATGCTATTCGGAAGAAAAGCTAGAAATTTCGAATTCATAAAAAATTACTGCAATGTAAACAAAAAAGAAATCGACGAAATAGAAAAAACTACAAGAAAAATCCTGAAATTAAGACAACTTGTCTTCGCAAGATGGGTCCAAGTAATGTTCCATTTTGAAAAAGAATTATACAAAAACCCAAAACAAGATTTGAATAAACTCTGGTGGGACCTGGTAAAAAAATTTCAGTTCATTGATTTTTATCGTGACGAGCCGGATTGGGCATCAAAATATCATTTTCTCTCTGCGCCAATCTATTATCATAATTATCTTCTTGGCGAACTCCTGGCGTCACAAATTCATAATTTTATAACACAAAACTACACTCATGATAAAAATTCGGATTACTCGGGAAATAAAAAAATTGGGGATTATCTTAAAGAAAAAATTTTCAGCGTGGGCGCTAAGTATCGTTGGGATGAAATGATTGAAAAAGCAACAGGAGAAAAGCTTACAGCAAAATATTTTGCGGAGGAATTTTGCAGTTAATATTTAGCAATTTAATTAATGTAAAAATTCCCTACTTCCTCTCCCAATTCTCTATTGCTTTCCTTAGTGCATCAGCTGCTAAATTTGAACAATGAATTTTTATCGGAGGAAGCTCGCCCAAATATTCCGCAACATCTTCGTTTGTTATTTTTTTCGCTTGCTTCAAAGTTTTGCCTTTTGCAATTTCCGTCAACGCAGAAGATGAAGCAATCGCCGCAGCACAACCAAACGTCTGAAATTTTATATCCTTTATTTTATCATCTTTAATTTTTATCATTATTTTCATGACGTCGCCGCATTTCGGATTACCAACAATTCCCTCAGCATCAGCATTCTCAAACTCGCCCATATTTCTCGGATTTCGGAAATGCTCTAAAACCTTTTCATTATAAGATGTATTATTCATTTTCCCTCGTTCAATTCTTTAATTAACTTGACAACATCAACCCCATGCGCCATCGCTCCCTGCTCAATCGTTTCAAATTGCGCCATAGGGCAGCCTCCACAAAACAAACCTCGCTCCGCTAATTTCTTCGCAGCCTTAGGATTAACCTCGATAAGTTCAGCAAAAGTCATTTCTTTTGTAATTTTATTTTTCATAAGGCATCTCTCTTAAATTTAATTTAAACGGACTTATTTTTCTCAGCTTCGAAACTGCCTCCCTGATTTTCTCAGAAACAAAATTACATTCCCCTTCGCTGATTTCATCTAAAGTAATTCGAATACTTCCATGAATATACATTTCATCGACTTTTATTGATCTGAGCACATGACTTTCTTCGAGCTTATTTGAAGCACATGCTGAACCCGTGGAAACAAAAATTCCATCCTGTTCCAAATTCAACATCAAACCTTCGCCCTCGATACCATAAAATGAAATATTAATATTATTATAGATCCTTTTCTCTTTTGAACCATTGATTTTTGACCCGGGTATTTTCAAAATTTCTTCCATTATTTTATTTCTCATTTTTTTAATTTCTTCTTTATCGATTCTTATTTCTATTGCCGATGCAAGTCCAATTATTCCGGGAAGATTTTCGGTTCCGCTTCTTAAATTTTTTTCTTGGCCTCCGCCGGTAATTATCGGTAAAATCTTCACTCTTTTTTTAACATATAAAAAACCAACTCCTTTTGGCGCATGAATTTTATGTGCAGAAACTGACATTAAATCAATATTCATTTTCTTTACATCTATATCAATTTTCTTAAATGACTGAACAGCATCAGTGTGAAAATAAACTTTTTTCTTTTTGCAGATTTTCCCAATCTCTTCGATTGGCTGAATTGTCCCGATTTCGTTATTGACATGCATTATTGAAACAACTAAAGTATCATTTCTAATTTTTTTTTCAAGTTCCTTAATGTCCACAATGCCTTCGCCATCTACTTTTATGTAATCTATTTTATAGCCATCTCGTTTCAAATCTTCACAGGTTTCTAAAATTGACGGATGTTCAATCACCGAAGTAATTATATGTTTTTTATCAGGATTGGCTTTTGCAAGTCCTCTTAATGTCAAATTGTTCGATTCGGTTCCTCCAGATGTAAAAACGATTTCAGATGATTCTGCTCCGATAAAATTGGCAATTTTTTTTCTTGACTCTTCTAATAAATTTTTTGCTTTTCTCCCAGGTTCGTGAAGCGATGATGCGTTTGCATAAAAATTTGTCATCGATTCTTTTACTTTTTCTGCAACCTTTTCATTAACCTTGGTTGTCGACGCGTTATCTAAAAAAATTTCTTTTCTCATTATTTCTTTTTTCATGCCTCCAATGTTTATGCATTATCTTTTAATATTTCGGTTCGCAGTTGCAATACCCCAAAACATCTTTATTGTATTTTTTGCAAACCTCACAAGAGCATTTATTTTCCTTCATGAATTTTAAAATCCTTTGAATTTCCGAAATTGCCATTTTTGAATTTTCATTTATTGTTTTTGCCGACTTGGAAATTTCCCTTTTTACTTCCGAACTTAATTTTATTTTATTTGCTCTTTTGTTGGAGAGGTATTGTGAAATTGCGGCCTTACTTATTCCGAGGATGTTCCCAGTTTTTTCAAAACTCATTTCATATTTTTGCGTTAGCAGCCTTGCTAATTCTTTTCTTACTGCAGGGATTATATACCAAACTTCAATTTCCTGGGATAGCAAATACATGTTAACAATAGTAAACAACGATTTATAAATCTTGTCTTTTCGAATTTGAAAAAGTTAACTAAAAGAATTTCTCTTTTTGTGAAAAAAAAGAAGAAGGCCAAAACATAATTTTAAAATTTAACAAGGCTTCTCTTAGAGAAACGAAGATTAAATTAGCTAATTTATTATCGGAGAAAAACTCGAATATAGACAAAGAAATCTAAGAAAAAGTACCTTTGGAAACAAACAAATGCAATAACCGACTCAGGTACACAAAAATAAAATTGTTTCTGACATTAGAAATATTGGCAGTTATTTTTATACACAATCACTAAGACATAATATTTATAACCCTTAATTTTATAGTTACCTTATTGCCCACTTCGCATAATGGTATTGCAGCGGATTGCTACGTTTAGACTTGTTCGCAAATATCCGCGCCCTTCGGGGCCCCCAGGTTCGATTCCTGGAGTGGGCGTTGCAATATTGAGTTATATATAATTAGAAAACAACGAAAAGATGTTGAATTTAACTCGAGAAACAAGAGACAAGTTTAAGAAAATAATCAAAGAGTTGGAGATTATACCTTTATTTTATGAACATAAATATAATTTCCCCAAAAAAATTTACTATAATCTTTCTCTTTTTTGCCTCCAAAAAATAACTATAATAAAAACCTCTTAAATATGAAAAAAGGCCCTGAAACAAGGGCCAAAAACCAAGCCCAAATAAAAAATTTATTTATTCTTTTACTGCAAAATAAATCATCCAAAGAGCCGCAATGCCCACTAAGATGTATATTAGACTCTCGAGCCATGCAACACTGCCGAAAATCAAGTTCACTACATTCCATCCAGCGTCGATACCTACAAGACCCCAATTAAGACCGCCAATTATCACAAGGACAAGAGCAATCCAATCAATAACACTTTTCTTTACCATTTTTCCCTCCAATTTATTTAAGTTAAGTGGGTAAACAACTATTTAAACTTGATGAAATGCCAAGTTTTATTAATTCTTTTTGTTATCTCAACCTATGAAAGAAACCATTTCAAAAATCATATCCTCAGAATTAAAACAACCAGAAAAAGAAATACTTAATCTAATCGAAATTCCTCCAAATCCAAAAATGGGGGATTTTGCTTTTCCATGCTTCAGCCTTGCGAAAACAATAAAAAAAAATCCTGTTGAAATTGCGAAAGAACTTTCTAAAAAAATAAACAAAAAATTACCGAAAGAAGTAAAAGAAGTAAAATCCGTAGGCGCTTATCTGAATTTTTTTATAAATAAAAATAATTTGGCAGAAATTTTCTTGAAAAATGTTTTCGAAAAAGATTTTGGAGAGAGTAATTTCGGAAATAAAAAAATTATGGTAGAATTCCCGTCTCCTAACACGAACAAACCTTTGCATTTGGGACATTTAAGAAACATGGCCATTGGAGAAAGTGTTTCAAGAATTATCGAGTATACCGGAAGCAAAGTAATTAGAGCTAATCTAAACAATGACCGAGGAGTTCATATATGCAAATCCATGGTTGCTTACGATGAATTTGGGGAAGGTGAAACTCCCGAAGAAAAAAAAGTGAAATCAGATCATTTCGTCGGAAATTACTATGTCATTTTTTCAAAAAAAGCAAAAGAAAACCCAGAATACGAAAATAAAGCTCAAGATTATTTGAGAAAATGGGAAGCTGGCGACAAAAAAATAATTCAGTTATGGAAAAAAATGAACAAATGGGCATTGAACGGTTTCAAGGAAACTTATAAACTATTTAATATAAAACATGATAAGCAATATTTTGAAAGTGAAATTTATAATAAAGGTAAAGAAGTTGTTGAATTAGGATTAGAGAAAAAAATTTTTAAAAAAAGAGCAGACGGCGCGATTGTTATCGACCTAAAAAAAGAAGGACTTGGAGAAAAAGTCATTCTGAGAGCCGACGGGACCTCGATATATATTACGCAGGATTTATATCTCGCAAAATTAAAATATGATGAATTTAATTTAGACGGCAGTATTTATGTCGTTGGGAATGAACAAAATTTTCATTTTAATGTTTTATTTTCTATTTTAAAAAAATTTGGGTTTAAGTTTTCCAATAAATTACATCACTTGTCTTATGGAATGGTTGAACTTCCCGAGGGAAGAATGAAATCAAGAGAAGGTACCGTGGTTGACGCAGATGACTTTATACACGAAATAGAAGGATTATCAAGGGCGGAAATCCAAGCAAGAAATAGCGAACTGCCAAAAGATGAACTTGAAAAGAGAGCGCATTTAGTCGCGCTCGCCGCTATTAAATATATGCTTTTGAAAATTGATTTCAAGAAAAACATGATTTTTAATCCAAAAGAATCCATAAGCTTCGAAGGTGACACTGGTCCATATCTCCTCTACTCGTACGCGCGAGCAAATTCAATCCTGAAAAAAATAACCAAGAAAATAAAAAAAATAAAAATCCCAGAATTAAAAGAACCGGAAATAAAATTAATAAAAAAGATAAATGAATTCCCTGATGTTGTAAAAAAATCTTTTGAGCAACTGGCTCCAAACGTAATAGCAAACTATTCATTCGAGCTTTCACAAATCTTCAACGAATTCTACCACGCATGTCCGGTTATCGGAAGCAAAGAAGAAAGTTTTAGGTTAAAACTCGTCGACGGATTTAGAATAGTTTTAGGAAAAAGCTTAAGACTGTTGGGGATTGAGACGTTGGAGGAAATGTAACTATTTAATAATTTTATAACTTTTTTTCAAAAAACTTTCAAAATCTTTTCCCCAATATTTTTTTACTTTTTTATATAAATTTTTTATCTCGGGATACAAATAAACTTTTGCGCATGGCCAAAATGATTTTAATTCTTCAGTTATTAAATAAGCCGTAATCTCCGCAAGTTCCCATTCTTTTTTAGATTCCTTACCAAGTGCCCCTTTAGATAATTTCATTTTTCTCACTTTTTTCCAATAAAAAATATGAAAAAGTTCATGAGAGATTACCATTAAAACATCATCTTTAATTATTCCTCCCTTAACGCCTAATGTGATGTTATTATAACCATAATACCCATCTGAAGTTGAACCATCCATCGTACAAATTATTTTTTCAGTTTTTAAAATCAGTCCCGTTAATTGTCTAATTTTATCTAAAATTTCAGATTCTTTTTTCTCCCAAGTAATAGGGATATTCTTTATCTTCTTAGATTTAGAATCAACATTTTTGAAAATGAATTTCATACCCGTCTTAAATAAAATAACTATATAAAATATTTCCCATTCCCAATGCAATGAAATATTTATTAATCACTCACAATTTATTTTTGTGTGGGCTCGTGGTTCAATGGTAGAACATTCGGCTGGCAGTCGAGTAGTCCGAGTTCGATTCTCGGCGAGTCCATAAAAAACGAAAATCGAACGGTTCAATTGGAGGAGAAGCTTTTTTGATTGGAAATTAATGTATATCAATCAAAATTGATTCGACAAGTTAGATGAGTCCATAAAATATTTAATCTACAAACTAAATTTATTTTAAGGGCTTGTAGTATAACGGCATTACGTCCGGTTCGCAATCGGATAATTCGGGTTCAATTCCCGACAAGTCCATGAGGAGGGAATTGAACCAGTTCAATTTGAGCAAAACCATTTTTGACTTCTCTCTGAATTTAGACTAACTAGGAAAAAATGCGTTTGCGGTAGGCAAGTCCATAAAAATTATCTTTTTTTACCGACGATTTGGATGTGCCCAGAAAGTCCAATAATAGAAGGTTCACTGTTGTATTTTAATTCTAATTTCAAAAGATTTTTGTACATTTTTTTGTTTGAAAGAACTTCTTCAATTTCTTCTCTGGGGATTGACCTTATGAAGACGAGTTTTCCTATTATTTCAATTACGTCCAAATTATTTTTTTCAAACAGATTTTTTAATTCCCTGATTGTAAAATCATGTTCGTAGTAACTTCCATCTGAAAAAGATGTTTTGTGTTTTGATTCTAAGAGCCCAAGTTGTTTGAAATCTTGTTTTGCAACCATGCGATTTAGTCTTGAAAAATAGCTATCTATAGAAATGATAACGTATTTTCCTTTTTTTGTAACTCGAGAAAGTTCTTTTATTGCTTTGTCTGCATTTTCGCAATATCCTACTGGGTCACCTTCTGCAATGGCTAAATCAAAAAAATTATCTGTAAATTCCTTCATGTTGGTTATATCTGAATTTAAAAATTTTATTTTTTCTGAAGTTTTCTCTTTCTTTGCAATTTTTACTCCAGTATCAAGCATTTTTTGCGAAATGTCTGTACAGATAAGTCGATAATTTTGTTTTGCTAGTTTTCTTGACCAGAATCCCGTTCCTCCACCAGCGTCAAGAATTAGGGAGTTTTTCTTGGGCAAATACTTTTTTAAGTTTCCATACGTTATGTCTTGGTAAAATTTCCAATAATTACTTGAGTAGTTAGATTCATAATTTTCAGCTATCTTATCATGAAAAATAGTAGATTTAGTTTTTCCCATCTCTATGCTTTCTTAAATCCTTTCCACGCAATTTCAAAAAGACCCTCTAATGCTTGTGCAAAATATTCAGTATTAATCCAAATTCCAATATCATAAGTTGGATGAACTTCTTCGTCATTTAAAAGCATAAACATTAACTGTTCAGAATCCACAATCATAAATCTTGCATTAAGTCCTTCCAAATTTCTAACTTCAGCAACTCTTGAAAGATCTTTGGCCACTTTCTTATTTTCCTCTGTTATGGGAGCAGCTATTCTAATAGTTACTCCTCTTTTTTTCGCCTTCTCAAGACTAGGAAGAAGAATTTCTAACTTCCTATTTAGCCCATCAGCCGTTGTAACCAACGTAATAGATTTCTCAGCATCTCTCACAAGCATATCTAAATGATTATATATATTCTGTCTGCCTTTCAACGCACCCGAAAGTTCTGTAGGTTCAATATATTTTATTCCATCTTTAAACAAAACATTCAACTCATCTAAAACTTCATTGCCCTTTAGCTTCTCAAGCCTTTCCGATTTCTCTTTTGCTGTCACAACTAAATTCTTTTTTACTCGTTCCACAACCTCTTCTGGTTTCAATGCTACAAACTTGATTGGCTTCCCAAGTTTCATAACAATAAATCCCTTCTTCTCAAGCGATTCTAAAATATCATAAGTTCTGGAACGAGGAACATCGGATATCGAAGAAAGCTCGCCCGCAGTCGAAGTTCCTCTCGAAAGAAGAGCGGTCCAAACCTTCACTTCATAAAGATTAAGATCAAATATTTTCCTTAACCTTCCTAAAAATTCCTCTTTGACAATCATGTTTTTCTAAGAACCTCGTACTATTTAAATCTTTCTTTGAAATTTAAAAATAATTTTATCGTCGGTAAATAAATTATACAATGATATTCTGGACAAAATTTTCTTTCTTTGGAGTAGCTAACAATAAATTCACTGCACAATAACAATTTTTTCCGACGAGAACTAAATCTTTTTCAAAAATATTTGAAAATTTTTTCCCTTGATTTCTCCTTTCTCTGAAAAATCGAAACTTTCCGTCGATTTATTAAATAAAATCGACGACGCACCAATTCTTTCTCTGATGAATTCTTTTTGCCCATCGATAATATCATTAAACTCTGAAACAATTTCAACCTTTATTTTATCTTCTTTCACAAGTCCCGCATTTTTTCTTATAGCCTGTATCTTCCTTGAAACTTCCCTCGCAAAACCTTCAGATTCAAGATCGGGAGTTAGTTCTGTATCAAGTGATATTCCAATTTCTGTCTCTTTCGCGTCACTAAAAACTATTTTCTTGACATTAAGTTGCGTCTTTAATATTTCGTTAAATTGCTCCATATGAAAATCAGCCTTTGCATATACTGTAAGTTTAGAAAGAGGCCACCTAAGCCCGACCTTAGCCTTATCTCTTTCTGCAAGACCCATTTCAATAACCTGCTTCACAACTTTAAATTGTGATTCCAGGCTCTCATCAATTTCATCTTCTTTTTTAATCTTCGAAAGATGAACTGATTCTTCATTGACTAATTTAAGCTTTATTAAATCCTGCCAAATGCTTTCTGTTAAAAAAGGAATAATCGGAGCCAAAAGCTTCAAAAATTCAATCATTATTTTATCCATTATTTTTTTTGACTCTCCTCCTCTTTCCCTGACTATTTGAATATAAGTCCTCGAAAAATCTTCAATTAAAAATTCCTCAAATTTCTGTATCACATCAGGAAACATAAAATTATTATAACTATTCAAAACTTCCTTTTTCATTGAATTAAATCGGGATAGAATCCACCTATCTTCGATCAAAATTTTTTCCCTCTGCTTTTCAACTTGCACGATAAATTTAACAGAATTCACAAGCGTCATGAAAAATTTTCTTATATCACTAAATTCTCTTTCCTGATAAGAAAAATCCTCTCCTTTCGATATCTTTGCAAAATAATATCTCAAATAATCTCTGTTGTATTTTTTTATTATATCCGATGGAGCTACTACATTTCCCAAAGATTTAGACATTTTCTTCTTGCCCATATCCAAAACCATGCCGTGGACAGAAATATTTTCGAATGGTTTCTTGCCAAATTTGATTTCCGACAAAATAAGCTGTGAATTCCACCAACCCCGAACTTGATCCTTGCCTTCAATATTCAAATCGGCCGGCCAAAATTCCTTAAATTTTTCTCCTCCATCGGAACAATTCAATGCTGCCCAGCTTGATACCCCAGAATCAAACCAAACGTCAAGCACATCTTCAACTCTTTTCATCTCGCCGCCGCACGAACACCTCAATTTTACATCATCAATTTCCGGTCTATGAACTTCATTTATTTTTTTCCCAGATTCTTTTTCAAGCTCCTTTATAGAACCTACAACTTTTTTCTTGTCACAACGATTACAAGCCCATATCGGCAAAGGCGTCCCCCAATATCTTCGTCGTGAAACTGGCCAATCAGAAATTCCTTCTATCCATGCTTTCATCCGAAGCTCCATCCATTTTGGAGTCCATTTAATCTTAGTATTTTCTTTTAAAATCTTTTTTTGAATTTCTGAAACCCTCAAAAACCATTGTGGCTGCGATGTCATCAAAAGAGGAGTTCTGCATCTCCAGCACAAAGGATAATCGTGAACATATTCCATTTTATAGACAAGCGCGCCCTCGCCCTCCAAATCTTCTATAATCTCAGCATCAACAATCCTCGCTTTCTTCCCCGCATACTTTCCGGTTTCTCCCATTAATACACCATCTATTCCAACCGGCGAAGGCGCATCAATCCCGGCTTCTCTTCCCACTTCATAATCTTCCTTCCCATGTCCCGGAGCACAATGAACAAGCCCCGTACCGTCTTCAACAGTCACATATCTTGCCGACGGAATCACTCTATAAGCATCCTTCAAATTTAACTTAAGATTTTTCACGAGAGGATTGTTATATTTCAAACCAATCAAACTTTTTCCCTTGAATTCATCCTTGACAGTAAAACCAAGCCCAAGTTCTCCCATAATTTTAGAGACCAGTGCCTTAGCTATAATCCAATTTTCCCCCGAAGACAGTTCAATTCTTTGATATTCTAAATTTGGATTCACCATGACTCCCGTATTCGCAGGAAGCGTCCATGGCGTCGTCGTCCAAATAATTAAAAAAGTATTTTTTTCTCCTACAAGCGAAAACTTGACAAAAACCGAAGTATCTTTTTGTTTCGTATATTCAATTTCATTAAAAGAAACTGCCGTTTCGCACCTCGGACAGATATGAACCGGATACTTGTCAAGATAAAGCAAATTTTTCTCACTCGCAACTTTTAAAGTATCCCAAATTGTCTCGACATATTCCCGATCAAGCGTAAGATAAGGATTCCCAAAATCCATCCAAACTCCAAGATTTTTAAACTCCTCCCCCATGATCCCGATATATTTCGTTGCGTACTCTTTGCATTTTTCAATAAAATTCTTCACGCCAAATTTTTCGATATCCTGCTTCGTCCTGCTCCCGATTTCCTTTTCGACTTTAAATTCAATGGGAACTCCATGAGTATCATAACCCGCCCGATCAAAAACATCTTTCCCCTGAAGTCTTTGCGAACGCATTGCTACATCTTTCAGAATTTTATTCAACGCCGTCCCCATGTGAATACGCCCCGTCGCATATGGCGGTCCATCCATAAGATAAAATTTCTTTCCCTTCACATTTTTTTCTTTGGATTTCTTGTAGATTTCTTTTTCTTCCCAAAATTTCAAAATTTCTTCTTCGGTCATTTCCATAAAAAATCTAACCTTACAAGTTATTTAAATTTAGTGGGTTGGGAAAATTGATAAAAATTCAATTTCAACCAAACAAACCATAATCCCATCCAAAATAAATTCTCTATTAACTTGTTTGGCAAAATTCATGACAATTCTCGAAATACGTACTCCTTTTTGCTAATAACTTTCCCGTTAACCAAACCCAACAACCCCATTATTCATACGGCACTTTTATTTTCTTGCCAATGCCACTTATTCTTAGCTGCAAAAACAAAACTAAGTAGATTAATAAACCATTTAATCGTTTTTTACTTATGCCAAAAAAGAGAACCAATCAAAATTCAGACCCATGGAAAGAATTGAAAATTTTTTTAATAAGTTTAATTAAAATTATTGGCTGGGCTCTCGGACTAATCGTATCGATAGTTAAAATTATTTTTACTGGTATATTAAAAATTTTAAATGGAAATTCCTCGCCAAAAAAAGAAAAAGAACATCAAGTTCTAATTAACCAAAAATCGAAAAACACCGAAGACAATTTTAAATTTGATAATCTTAAAGTCACTGAAAGAATTAAAGGAAATTATGAAACTTTCGATAATAAACTAATAAATGATTCTCTAATATTGCTTATTTTTGGGAAAAGGGGAAGTGGGAAAAGTAGTCTTGGTTTTAGAATTCTTGAAAACATTCACTCGAAAACAAAAAGAAAAAGTTTCGTTTTAGGAATAACGCAAAAATTGTTGCCGACATGGATCAAAAGCGTAAACGAAATAGAAAAAGTTCCAGAAGGAGGAGTAATTCTTATCGACGAAGGAGCTATTGCTTTTGGAGCAAGAGACTCTATGAGTTTCAAAAATAAAGAACTAAGTAAACTTATGGCAGTCGCGAGACATAAAGATATAACACTAATTTTCGTCACGCAAAACACCGGACTAATAGACAAAAATATCATCGCCCTAACTGACACTTTGCTAATAAAAGAAGGAAGCTTGCTCCAAATGGAGATGGAAAGGCCAGAAGTAAAAAAATTCTACGAAAAATCTGACAAGTTTATAGGAAAAATTCCGAGCAACAAGAAAAAATACGTTTATGTGATGGACAATGATTTCGAAGGAGTTTTTACTTACAGCCTGCCAAGCTTTTGGAGTGAAAATTTAAGCAAAAATAAGGCATAAACGTCAAACAAAATAATTATTTTTTCTTTCCCTGTGCAATCTTCCCAATCCAAATTGTTGCCATAACCGCTATCACTGTAACAACAAATGCATAAAATATCATCGCTAAAATCGAACTTTGCTCACCAAAAATTGTTCGAAAAATTTTTTGAATTGCATCGTTCCAGGCCAAAGCCGCAACCAAACCAAATGCCGCAGTAATTAACGCCGCAAGTTTCTCAATCACTTCTTTTTTCATAAACACATTAAACAAAAAGGATATTTAAATTTTCTCCCTCACTTCCTCTAACACTTCCTTTTCAAGAAAATGCAACTCGCTCGGAATTATTACACAAAATGGCACCTCAATTTTTTTGCATTTCAATTTATCGAATAACCCATAAAATATTTTTTGCTTTTCAGTCCCTGCATTTGAAACAACAATAATTTTCTCAGGCAATCCCAAACTTTCCCCCATGGATTCTTCAAGTTGTTCTATCACATCCTTTATTTCAAGCCCAATATCTGTCAAAAGCAACGTATGTGCTTTAATCGACAAATTCTCTTTAACATAGTTCATAAACGACATCGGTTTGTTTGTATGTTCCTTCCAATCCGGCATCGACGCAATCTTCCCAAATTTATAGAGCGAAAGTCCCGTTTCAGCAACTACTGTTAAAATTGAAGCATTATGAAAAATTTCATAAGGAATTTTTTGTTTCTTGCAAGAAATAATAAGCTGAATATGCGTCGTCGCCGACAAAACATCTCCATAAACCAACAACGCAACATTTTTTTTCTTCGCGTCTTTCAATAAAGATTCGTCCTCAACTCCCCCCCTTCCTAATTCTTTGATATTAACATCAAGTGACTTTTTTAATTCCGAAATCTTGTAAGGAAAATTCACCGTGTAATTCTCAAGATAAATCTCGTCACATCCCTTCAAAATTTCGAGAGCGTCGACTGATATCGATTTCAAATTCATCCCAAGTCCAATAAGATAAAACATATATTTTGAAGAATAATCTTTTTTATAAAGTTATATTTTGTAACAAAATAATGTATTTTTTACAAAAACCGGATGACTTTAATCCAAAAATTGAAGCTGTTGGATGTTTTGTGGAGTGGGATCAAAAAATTTTATTGTTACGTAGATGTAAAAAAAATGATTCATACAAAGGAAAATGGGGACTCCCTTCGGGAA
Source organism: Candidatus Pacearchaeota archaeon (assembly GCA_041649045.1). Taxonomy (GTDB): domain Archaea; phylum Nanobdellota; class Nanobdellia; order Pacearchaeales; family GW2011-AR1; genus JAGVXH01. The sequence continues at coordinate 88,329 of JBAZNV010000001.1, read as the reverse complement.
AAATGGACCCAGAAGACAAAGGAAACACTCTAGTCGCAATAATTAGAGAAACTCATGAAGAAACTGGGCATCTCTCTAACCCTTCGGAAATGATATACGTAAAAACAATTTTTGTTAGATATGAAAACCCGCGCAAAGATTTTCCCTATCATATTTATCGAGCTCAAATCGCCATCCCAAAAATAAAATTAAGCCCAACAGAACATGACGATTTTAAATGGATTTCTCCGCAAGATGCTCTCCAAGTGCCATCAATATTAATGCCAGAATTAGATAGTTGTATAAAATTAGTTTATTCTAATACCCTCCGGGCGGTCTGATTTTTTCCCCAAGTAAATTCAAATCAAGTTTCCTTATTTGCTCCAGAATATTTTCAATTTCCATATCTATCTCTCTTAAATTTATTTCCTTCAAAACCAAATCTTTCCTGATTAACTTTTCCGTTTTGACAAAATCATTTTTAAATTTTTGATTTATATCCTTCCACTTAATTCCTCTAAGTGCCGAAGCAAATTTTCTATCAAAAGTTATTTTTCCAATTTTCATCAAATAAGCAATTGCGGGATATCCGAGATAACCTTTCCAAAAAGAACCATTGTCATTTGTCACTATCGCATTTTCATTTTCAGAATATTTCACAACATAAAATTTATTTCCGCTCGAAGAATAAACATGAATTTTGCTATTTTCCTCTCTAATTCTTTCGTCTCCCAAACAGCCAAGAGCTTCATAAATTTTTATTTTCGGAGGAATCGCCCATTTCATTTTCTCTTTATCATCCTCGCCGCATCTTCTCCTTTCCACCATACCAGCACTGTTAAAAAACTAAACAATAGACTCATTCCTATAATTTTATTCACACTCAAAAAAACGGCAGTAAAAATTGCAAGAACCCAAACTATCGTAGGAAAATAATGGGACTTAGTGTAAATGTCTCTCTCCCAATTTGTTAATCTTGCAAGCAAAATCCCTATCGGAATCGAAAGTATTAATGCCAAGTATTCAATCATTAAGAAAACAGAATTTTAGAAATATTGTTTTCTTCTCGCGTTTTTCCGAAAGAAAAACAAGACAATCTAAATCCTCTGCAGCCCCCATTTTATCAATCATTAACTTTTTAAGAAAGAAGAGTTTTTAATTATTATGAATTATCTCGACGTTCACGCACACCTCGAAAGCACTCGTTTTGAAAATGACTTAGACGAAGTTATAAATAGGTGCAGAAAAAATAAAGTTGTAGTAATTACCGCCGGAGTAAATCCATCAACAAATAAAAAAGCCCTAGAATTAAAAAACAAATATCCCGACATCATAAAAATCAGTTTTGGACTCTACCCCATTGATGCCTTGGCAAAAGAAATTGAATCTGGCAACGGAGATTTTTTAAGAGATATAGAAAATTTCGATGTTGACGAAGAATTAGATTGGATAAAACAACATAAAGGTGAATGTATCGGAATTGGTGAAATAGGTTTAGATTATAGCTACGAAGAAATAAAAAATAATTCAGAGCTACAAGAAAAACAAAAGGAAGTATTTAGAAAAATCCTCGCACTCGCCAAAGAAATTGATAAGCCAGTTATTATTCATTCTCGAAAAGCAGAAAGTGATGCTATCCAAATTCTCGAAGAACTCCAAATGAAAAAAGTTATAATGCATTGTTTCTCTGCAAAAAAATCTCTCATAAAAAAATGTATTGATAACGGGTGGTTTCTAAGTATACCCCCAAAAATTGTAAGATTGGAACAATTTAAAATGCTTGCAGAGATGACTCCAATTGAACAACTTCTGACGGAAACAGATTCACCATGGCTTTCCCCCGTCGTCGGCGAACGAAATGAACCATCAAGCGTAATGATTACAATTAAAGAAATCGCTAAAATTAAAAATCTAGACGAAGAAGAAGTCAGAAAAAAGATTTTGGAAAATGGGAAAGAATTGTTTGAGCTATAATCATATTCCTTTCTCCGCCCAAATAAACTTTTTAGTTTCTCTAAATCCTTCGTGCTTCCAAAATTTCCTCGTATTTTTATGATGCATTTCCTCTAAGACCTGAACGTAATGAACCTTTCTTTTTCTTAAAATTAAGTATAAACTTTTTAAAAGTAAATTTGAAATACCATTTCCCTGAAAATCTTTTCTGACTGCGATATTGTCCAGCATACACCAGCCGCCGGCACGATAAAAAATTATTTTCGCCAAAAGGAATCCAACAACTTCTTTATTCTCTTCAGCAACTAATAAAATACTATTTTTATCAGAAGTCGCCTCCGTCAATTCAGCTCTCTGATGAAACGGATATTTCTTCGAAAAATCAAGCTCATGAACCTTTTTCCCAAATAAATAAATCTCATTCACTTTTTCTCTCGTCGCATGATGGATTTTCATAATTTCTCCTTCATCGCCCCCACTTTTCTTCAAGAGTTTTTTCTCCCTTTTGCGACTGATAAATTATTCCAATCGGGATTTTCCCCGTCTTCGAATTATAATTCCACTCATTCGCAAGTTTTTCCGCCCTCTCTAAATTATGACAATCAGAAAATTTGTACATCAATTTATCCAGACCACTCATCTCGGTATTAAAAATCAAGCACTTCTGCATCATCTCAATATACGAAAATCCCTTGTGTTTTATCGCCGCCTCAATAATCCTTGCGGTATCGTCAATATCATAAGGATTGCATCTCGCAACAAACGTCGCACCCGCAGCCAAAGCAAGTTTTATCGGATTAAGCGGAATATTCACTTCGCCAAACGGCATCGATTTCGATTTCTCGCCAACCTGCGTCGTCGGTGTTGTCTGCCCCGTGGTCAACGAAAACGATTGATTATCGTGAACAATCAAAGTAAAATCAGAATTATATCTGAACGCGTGAATAAAATGTTCCATCCCTTCCGAATAAGCACCCCCATCACCCTGAAATGCAAGAACTTTCAAATTCGGATTTCCAAGTTTCATCCCCATCGCTGTCGCAACCGCCCGCCCATGAAGTCCATAAACTCCAGAAATATTCATATAATCAAAAATCTTAGAATTGCATCCTATATCCGTCGACATGCAAAAATCATTCTGTTTATATCCCTGTCTCTTCAAGCTTTCAATTGCCCGTTTCACAGCCTCGAGTATCAAATAATTCGGACATCCCGGACACCAAGTTATCGGCGTCGATGATTTGAGAGGGAGAGGTTTAGTGGTCATTTTCTACTTAATGTCCCTAAATTTTTATTTATTTTGTAAAGTATCCACATTAAACCAAAGGCAACAACAACAAATATTATCCATAAAATTTTTTCTTTTAATATTGAATCAACAATTTGGTTAGTTAAAATTTCAATAAATAACGATGAAAATAAGCTTCCTAAAATTCCGCCGCCAATACCTAATGCCATTCCAGACCAAAAAATTTTCTTCTCTTTTTTATATATATAATTTTTATTTTTCATTTCACCCTCGCTAACTGCCAGTCGTCATAAAATTTATTTTTTCCTTTCTTTATTGCTTTTCGAATTCCTTCGAGCTTAAATCCGCATTTTTCCATAACCTTTTTTGAAGCAGGATTAAATGTAAAGGCGTAACCATAAATCCTCTTGAAATTAAATTTCTTATCAACTTCTTTCAAAAATAGTTTCAACGCTTCGGTTGTATAATCCTTCCCCCAGTAATCAGTCCCTATCCAATAACCTACTTCTGCATTTTCATCTTTATAATTTATATTTTGAAGTCCAATACTTCCGATTAATTCTCCATTCAAAATTATGGTTCGATTATATTTTTTAGGGTTCTTTTTCTTATTTTCGATAAGGGTTCCTCTTAACCATTTCATTTCAAATTTCTTTGTAATCTTCGGAGGATGTGATGATAAAGTTAATCCCGCTGGATCAGTAACTTTTCTATCTGGGAATATTTCCATAACCCTATCTATATCACTCATTCTAAATTTTCTTAATTCAATTTTATTTTTCATTTAATGCAAAACTTTATATAATTTAATTCATTAAAATATTCGTACCAACTGCTAGGGAATTCGTCCGTAAATTCGGGGGGGTAAACTAGGGTTGCGACGCTCTTTGTAGCGCCCATTGGTACACTTTTTATTTTAACCATCTTTCAAAATCATCCAAATTTAATTTAATATACGTATTCATTTTGTTTTTACTGTCAATTCTCATCATGTAGGCATATTTATGGGCATTTGATTCTGGAGATAATTTTTCAAAATATATCCTATCTCCTAAATTTAAGTTTAATATTTTTTCTAAAAATAGTTTTAAATTTTCTTTAATTTCTTTTTCCTTTCCGGGAAAATCTCTGCAAATTTTTAACGAAATCTCTCTTTGAAAATTTATGGATTTAAACAGATTATAAATTACTATTGAATATAATCTTATTTTGAAATTAGTTTTTTCTTTTTTAGATTTTTTATATCTATAAATCTCCTGCCCGTATTTCGAACACAAAATATTCACTAATTCCTCTGTGAATTTAAAGCCTTTAATAATCGAATCAGAATTCGCAACACAAATCACATACCCCTTACTCAACAAATCCTCTCCAGATACGTCAATTTCAAATTTCATCTTACCCTCGCATATATGACATCGTCATAAAATTTATTTCCTTTTCTGAAAACTTTTCTTCTAACTCCTTCCATCACATAACCATTCTTTTCAAGAACCTTTTGTGATGCTCGATTATTTGTATAGGGACAAGCAAAAATTCTTACAAGTTTAAATTTATCAAAAAGCAATCTGGTAAACAATCTTACGGCTTCAGTAGTGATTCCTTGTCCCCAGTACTCTTCACCTATCCAATAACCTATTTCGACATTTAAATTTTCATAATCTATTCCTCGAGGAGTTCCTATTACACCAATTAATTCATTTCCAGCGATAATTCCCAAATCATATTTTGTTGGTTTTTTTGACCTATAATTTTTAATAGATTCTTTCAAAAAAACTCTTTCTTGAGAAAGTGTTATCTCATCGGGTTTAGAATTTGTGTCAAGATTTCTTAATACCTTTTTATCTGCGAATAAACTTAAAAGCCTTTTGTCGTCCGAAATTCTCAATTTTCTTAATCCAATCTGTTCTTTCATTTCCCTCTCCTCCCAATCTCCTTCTCCAATTCATCGCTCGTAAAAGGTCTACCATTATGTTTTAAAATTCTATTTTTTTCAGGAATCTCAACTCCTGTTTTTTCCCTGATTAATCTTCCAAGTTGCCCCGAAATATTTTGCTCGACCAAAATCAAATTTTTTCCTTCAATAATTTTCTTTATCTTCGTGGACATCGGCTTCAAATATAAAATCTGCAAGAACTGGCAATCCAAATTTTTTATTGCATCTAAAATTGCACCTTTCGTACTTCCGAAAGAGACAACCAAATTTTTTGATTTCTTTCCATAAATTTTTATCGGCTCAAGCTTCTCAATTTCTTTTTTTATTCTTTGATATTTCTCAATTCTGTACAAATTATTTTTTTTCGCAATCTCTGCAGACTCCGTGCTCTCGGCAAAATCATCTCTAATGTGTTCATACGAACTTGTTTTAACCAAGTCCTTGCCAGGAATTTTTCTCTTTAATTTTACATCTAAAATTTTATTAGGTTTTTTGTTTATAGAATACTCTGATTCCGCCAAATGCTTATCGGTTAAAACTATTGAAAGCGTACCGTATTTCTCCGATAAATAAAAAGCTTCATTCGTTTTCTCAACGCATTCAAGCGGGTCACCTGGAGCTACAACAATTCTCGGAAATTCTCCATGCCCTCCTCTCAAAGCAACATTTAAATCATCCTGAGAAGTATAAGTTGGAATTCCCGTAGATGGTCCGGGCCTTGAAGCAAGATAAACAACCATTGGAATCTCTGATTGACCTTGCATGGAAAGTCCTTCGGTCATCAAATCAAATCCGCCGCCACTGGTTCCCGTCATCGTAATCGCCCCGGCAAAACTCGCACCAAGTGCCTGATTAATCGCAGCAACCTCGCTCTCCGACTGAAAGACAATTAAATCCTTGCTTTTAATCTCATAATTAGCAAGTTCATTCATCAATCCCGTGGCCGGCGTCATCGGATAAGTTATGTAAAGATTCGAATCAGAATTCACCGCGCCAATCGCGCTTCCTTTCGAACCAGTCAAGATTTCAATTTTATTATTCAATTTTTTCAAATCATATTTTTTGAATTGGGAATCAAAACCCTTCTTCGCGACATTAAGCGACTCTTCATTCCCAAATTCCTTTCTTATTTCATCAAGTAAATATTTTTCATCTATTCCCAAAATTCTTATCAACGCTCCCGCCAATGCCACATTCAAATTTTTGCCAAAATTTTCAAACTTTTCATAGGATAAAATAATCCCAGATTTTTTCAATTCACCTCTATGTTTCAAAATAGTTTCGCCATCAAGTGCAATCAAAAAATCAACACCGGACTCATGACTTCCAATCCACTCGTCAGAAAAAGACAAAATATTAAAATTATGCCCGCCTCTAATCAAAGACTGATAATCTCTGTAATTAAAAATAAAATAACCATAACTTGTTAAAACCTTAGACAATATTTCTGAAACTTTATTTATTCCTTGCCCGGCAGAACCGCCAATCAAAACACTCAACCTCATCTTCGTTTATGTGAATTAGTTTATTTAAATGTTAGTCATATCCACCATTTTTTCGTAACAATTTCGACTTCACCCTTATATTCCCTATACTCGCTAAGTCCATCCGCATAAAAAGAAAAAGTTAGATTCTTCACTTCGCCGGGATTTAAGTAAAAATTATTTTCTGAAACTATTATATTTTTAGAAATTTCACCAGACGATTTAACCATCACCTTTATTTTAACACCCTGCGTGTTTTCAATTCTCATGTCTCTCGATGCGCTCTGATTAATTTGCAGCTGCCCAAAAGACAAGCCATTATATTCAAAATCAAAACCCGTCGCATTCGAAATAAAAACTCTGACAGGCACAACTCTTTTATCGGTAAAATCAGAACAAACAAATATAATCATGACCAAAATCACGACAATTAATAATAGGTAAACTTTTTTATTTCTCACTTTTCAATTTTTTGATTTTAATAATTAAAAACAAAATCGCAACCAAGGCAATCAGCAGGACAATTCCAATAATTATAAAAATCGTCGTCTCTTTCTCTGGCCGATCCTGGACATAAACAGCAACCAATTTATTTTTTATAACATCTCCATAAAAAAGATCTATGCTCGCAATATACCTTTTCGATTCTAATTTTGTTGCATCTAAATAACCTGTTAAATTTTTTATTTCCCACGGGCCCAAACCAGTAAAAGACGTTCTTAATTGTTCCACTACATTCCCTTCGTCTGTGATTTTCACATCAGCATACACTGTATCAATCGGCGTGTTCCATTTGCTCTCAATTTCTATTCTAAATGGATTTATTTTCCCTTTTTCAAATAAATAAGAATAATCAACTATCTCTACAATAAACTCGCCGATTCTGAAATCCTTTCTTATTTTATCAGATTTTCCTTCGTAATCCAACGTTAATGTAGCGAAATATTTCCCAGGCTTAAAACTCATGGCATTAATTTCATTTTTTATTTCTATATCATGTTTCGAACTCAAATTTATTTTACCCAAAGCTTTAGAAAAAACCTTTATCGATTCATTCTCTTCAAATAAATTAATAGTCGGCTCAACCGAAATGTCCTCCGTCCCGAGATTTTTTAATATAATTTCATAAACGATATTCTCGCCCACATTTACATTATCGATATTAAAACTTGATTCTAAATAAATTCCGGGATAAGGAACGAATATATCTATCCTCGCTTCAACTGCAGCTAATCCTCCAATGCTCACATTGCCAAAATCCTTTGCCTCAATAGCCCCCACATATATTGGATGATTCCCGGGAACACTAAGATTTTTTGGCAAATCAATTTCAACGTCAAAGTAACCCTCTCCCGTAATATGCTTCTTCGACAATTTCACATATTCCTCCAAATCGCCTCTGGCATATATAGTCATATTGCCCTTAGCATCTGAACACGAAACATAAAACTCATAAGTTTCTTCAAAGTTTGGCGTGAAAAAATTCTTATAATGAGCCGGGCTAATTCCAATTGAACTCGCTAAAACCTCAGCAATCAAAAAAACAACTATCACTGTAAAAAATATAAACCTCTTTCCCATTTTAAACAAAATAAATTATTATTTATAAATTCTCACTAAGAAACAGCAGTTCCCGTAGCAGTAATAATCGCACTCTTCGTGCCTTGCGATGAAGTCGAAGGTATATATAACTTTACATCCACATCTATGCTTCTCACAGCACCAAACTTAAGAACTGAACAAACCATCTGTGTCGTAGTTGTTATATCCTTATAATTATTAAAACCATTCGCAATTGTACAAGCACCTGTATGCCCAGAGGTATCAGTTATTTTAACCTCAAAGTCTGCACCAGAACCAATAAATGTCGTTGCATTCATATTTGATGTAAGATTCAGGGAAACATTCACATTCCCGATATTCTGTAAAACCAATGGTGTACTTACAGCGCCCCAAGTTCCGCCCGTAACTTCACCTTCTGTCGTTAAATTAGCTCCGGGATAACCGCTTGAAACAGCTCCAGTGCCAAAATTAACAGAATTCGTTGTAAAATTTATTTGTTCAAGCTCACTAACTGTGACATTTACAGTCGCATTACTTTGAGAAGCAAACCCTGTTATTTTAAACCCAATAAAAAATAAAGAAACGACAATAGAAACTATGGCAAGATACCCAATGGCATCAGTAAAATCAAATTTATTCCGTTTAATATTATTCATTTTCCTGTTCCGATAGTCTATCCTCAACATCAGCAGGAAGAACAGATAAGCCAACCTGCCCTGTCCCATGGGGTACGAAATCAGAATTCCTCTTTGTCGAAATTTCTTCTGAATCAGAATATTGTAAGGCAACCGCAACAACAATGAGTGCAATAGCAATTATAATTAAAAGTATCAACCTCATCTTTTTATTCATAGCAAATCACAATCAAAAGTATTTATAAACTTTATTATGATTTACTTATAATGCTAAATTTAAGAGAAAGTTTTGAATTACTTGAGAATCTTCCTGTGGCAAAATGGAAAATCGCAAATAACCTGGAAGAGCTAAAAAACTTCCAATTTCCTTTCTATATGAAAGCAAATATCTCTGGCCACAAAACCGAAGCCAATGCCGTTCTAAAATGCATCAATATAAACGATACAAAAAAAAATTTCAAAACCTTAAAAAAAAATTTCCCAAATAATGAAATAATTATTCAAGAGAATTCCGAAGGAATAGAAATGATAATCGGGATCAAGGAAGATAAAATTTTTGGCAAAGTTCTTGTTTTAGGATTCGGCGGAATTTTTACCGAAATAAAAAAAGATACTTCTTTTAGAATTCTGCCGATATCAAGAAATGATGTTTCATCAATGATAAAAGAACTAAAAGGATTTAAAATTTTTAATGCAAGAGGGAAAAAATACGATTTAAAAAAATTCACAACTTTGGTGGAAAAGGTTGCATACCTTGGAGAAAAATTAAATATCAAAGAACTTGATCTTAATCCTGTCATAATCAGCGAAAAGAATGTTAAAATTGTCGACGCCAGAATCGAATTGAAAAACTAATTTATTTCGTTTAAAATTTCCCTATTCTTTCTTAACCAAATTAATCCGTGCCCGATTTTGTCATCAGAAAACCTGGCAAAAAAATCATCAAAACCCATCCACTCAAACTTTTCTATTTCTTCCGACTGTTTCACAAATGGAATTCCGTTAATAATTTCGCATAAAACAAAAACTAACTTAACCGAAAATTCATCAAGATTAACTTCTCCCAAAATTTTCACAGGATTAATCTCGATTCCTAATTCTTCCATGGCTTCTCTTCTTGCTGTTTGAAAATACTCTTCGCCCTCCTCGACCGTTCCTGAAGCAAAAGACCAAGCCCCGGGCAAGCTTTTTTTCTTCAATGATCTCTGAATAAATAAAACTTCTCCTTCGGAATTTTTTATAACAAGTGCAACATGAATTTTCATTTTATCACTTTCCCCACGGCATCACACATTTCTTTAGGATCGTCGAAATTAATTATTCCAAATCTATCTAAAAATTCTTTCGCACTATAAATTTGTTCTCCGCCAACAAAACAAGCAAAAACTGGTCTCTTTATTTTCAAAAGTAATTTCGCCGTTTCCATGATTTGTGTCATTTTTTGCGGCGTTAACAAAATCATAAAGAAATCAAATTTTTCATTTTCTAAAACACCTATCGCCTTTTCATAATCTTCCGCCATTGCATCACCAATTAAATCAACCGGATTTCTCTTGCTCCAATTCGAATTCAGAACCTTATCCAATTCCTTAATTTTCTTTTCGCTTAACTCTGCAATCTTGACTCTATTTCCCTCGCACCCGTCCGTCGTCAAAACCCCCAGTCCGCCCGCGTTTGTAACTATCATCCCCTTATCTCCAATCTTCCCGTATTTTTCCAAAATATTCGCGACATCAAAAAGTTGCTTTATTGAATCCACTTCTATTATCCTTGCCTGTTTAAAAGCACCCGAATAAACGCCTTGTTCCGACGCTAAAGCAGCTGTGTGTGATTTCGCCGCCTTCTGTCCTTCTTTAGATTTCCCCGCCTTCAAAACAACTATCGGCTTTCTGCATTTCCTGCAAACTTCAATAAACCTTTTCCCGCGTCCTTCTTTCAATGATTCCATATATAACGCTATGACCTTCGTTTTCTCATCGTTTGAAAAATACTCAATAAAATCGCTAAAATCAATCTGTGACGAATTTCCAACGGAAACAAATTTTGAAAGTCTTTCCTGCCTGTCTAAAACCGCTGAACCAATCGCCCCCGACTGCGAAATAAAAGCTACATGTCCTTCCTTGGGAAGTTTATCAAAATACGTAGAATTAATTTTATTATGAACATCGATCATCCCATAAGAATTCGGTCCTAAAATTTTCATTCCAGCTTCGTCAGCAATTTGCAAAATTCTTTTTTCGAGTTCGCCATTCCCGTTTTCAGAAAATCCCGCGCTCGTTATAATCACATTCTTAATTCTCTTCGTCTGTGCGTTTCTCAAAATCAACGGAACAAGTTTCGCCGGCACACAAATCACAACACAATCAATCTCGTAAGGAATTTCAAGCAAATCGCTATAACATTTCTGTCCAAGAATTTCTTTCGCATTCGGATTTACCGGCACAACTCTCCTCTCCGACGTAAGAAGATTCCGAAAAATCGTATGCCCAACCTTATTTTTATCACGCGACGCCCCAACTACCGCAAAAACCCGAGCATCAAAAAATCCCGAAACATCACCCATGAAAATCAAGAGAAGAGAGAATATTTAAAGATGGCGGAATAAACAAAAATCAATAAAACAAAAATAATTATCTTTTTCAAATATCTACCACGTTTCAAACACTGCGCGAGTCTAAAGCGCGCAACAAATTTCCCGCGAGTAAAAATTTGTCCGATTCCGGACCCAAACAAAGTTTGGGGGAATCGGCTCGCGAACTCAATTCGCGAGAAAATTTTTCTCGCAGTAAATACGGAACGAAGTTCCGCAACATAAGTTTTAATCCAGCCAAACTTTTTCTAAAAGTTTAGCTTAAATTAGTCCTTCGTCATCTATCCCGGAATCATCAAATTCCTCGTCCAAATCTAAATCTTCCTTTTTTTGAAGAATTTTTTTAACCGGAAGTTTTTCCTGTTTCACTTCACCCGCGTTTCCAAAATCCCCCGGCTTAACCGAATTAATCATTTTTTTGAAAGCTTCAAAACTTTCAACCGGAATTCTCGTCCCAGATTTTGTAAACCCTGTATATTTTTCAGACGTAACAAATTCTCGAATCGTCAAGCCAGGCTTCCCCCCAAAATCATCAATTCGGACCAAGATCTCGGTCTCCGGATTTTTCTTTATTCTGCCCAAATCTTTTTCCATTTAATATAATATACTTTTTTCTTTATAAACATTTATATATAATTTTAATTATTTTGAAATATGAAACCCCTGTCTAAATCTTTTTTTAAAAAATCGACAATCGAAATCGCAAAAAAACTACTTGGAAAATTAATAATAAATGAAACCTCGCAAGGAAAAATTATAGGAAAAATCGTCGAAACCGAAGCCTATCTAAAAGACGACCCAGCATCCCATTCATTTTGCGGTCTAACAAAACGCAACTCGCCCATGTTCGAAAAACCAGGAACCTCTTACGTATATTTCACCTACGGGATGTATCATTGTTTCAATATCGTCACAAACAAAAAAGGCATCGGAGAAGCAGTTCTGATTCGAGCAATTGAACCCATAGATGGCGTAAAGCTTATGAAAAAAAACAGAAAAATTATCGATGAAAAAAATTTATCAAACGGGCCCGCAAAACTCACAATCGCACTGGGTATCGATAAAAAGTTGAACGGCATAAACCTGCTTGATAAAAACTCGCCGCTTAAAATAATGAGAAATGAAAATGAAAAAATCTTCAATCAAAAATTAAAAACATCCTGCTCTTCAAATTTCAAAATCATCCAAACAACGAGAATTGGGATATCCAAAGGGAAAGAACTTCCGCACAGATTCTACATTAAAGAAAATAAATGGGTAAGTAAAAAATAATACCTATTTCCCCTTCAATAACTTAGTGATAGCCATAAGTAAAAACCCAATACCCAGCCCAAGCAAAAGTCCTGCGCCCCAATGACCTAAAATCCCGCCAGTTCCGAGACCAATAAAAAGCCCTGCAGGAATAAAAAGTCCCGTGTTATCTTCTTTGTGCTTCACTTCTTTTTTATTTCTCATATAATTACAAATTCTCTTGATTTAAAAATCTTTATAAACATCAAACCCATTAAATTGCATGCTCGTAAGATTGAAAGGAGGTGATATTAAATGGTGTTTTTAGAAACCTTGAGTATGATGCCCGATGTGAATATGATGAACTTAGCAGGAGGAAAATCAATGGGAATTTTGATTATTGGGTTGCTTATTATTTTTGTCATCTACATATACGCATCTTTAGCATACTCGAAAATCGGGAGCAAAACCAAATTAAACAATCCTGGCATTGCATGGATGCCTTTTTGGGGACCCATCGCAACAATTTTTGAAACAGCAAAAGCTCACTGGTGGCCATTTTTAGTTGGATTGATAGGATATGCCATCGCGTATCTTCTAACGGCAAACGGGCTATTATCAGCAATAACTAATGGAAATTCAACCTCTCTTACTTTAGGCCTGATTGTATTGACAGCAACAATAATAATGGCAATCGCGATGATCACAACATGGCACTGGAAAACTTATGAAGCGGTTGACAAAAAAGGATGGTTTGCGTTGATCCCAATTTTAGGAGTAATCCTGGGGGTCATTCTAATGTATCTCTCTCAAACCTTAGGGCTGATAATTTTCCTATTGGCAATAATCTCACACTTTGTCTTCGTAGGAATCGCTGCCTGGGGCAAATAAATAATCAAAGTTTTATTCTTTCTTTTTTTAATTATTTTTTTTATTTTCCAAAAGAGCATCAACTTCATCAACTATCCTTCGAATTCTTTCACGAGCAAAAATTAATGCATTGCATTTTTTTATATTATCTCGACTTCTTTCTATCACATCATTAAATCTTTCATCAAAAGTTACAACTTTATCATGCTTAACATGAGAATCAGCATAAGTTAATAATTTTTCCTCTAAAGTAATCGGTTCGAAACCCTCTCGTCCCTCTGATTCTGCAGATTCTTTTGCGATAGTGTGAGTTCGAACTATCTTTGCCATTTCATTCAATCCTTCATCGCTCAAAATTTTCCATCCAGTTTCTGCATGAAAAAAATCCGGATCAATCCCATTCTTGCCAATATCATGCAGCAATCCAGCTATTCGCATTTTTTCACAATCAATATTGAATTCTGAATGTAATTCATTAAGCCTCAAACAAATCGAAAGCAAAAAATCCGAAACAATTCTGGAATGACTAATTATCGCATCCTTATTTTTTTGCTTCTGTTTTTCTAAATGTTTTAATAATAATTTTTCAGCTTCTTCATAACTTATTTCTTTCATGCTAAATCAATAATTTTATCATTATAAAATCTTTTTAAAACACTGCCCATTCCCCTTTTTCTTTTTGTTCTCTATCGAGTACCGAACCCCGCTTGTTTATTCTCGGTCGTCCACTGTCCTTGTCTTTTCTTAACGTAATATCTAAATTTTTCAAAAGCTCGCCAATCCCTTCCTCGAAACTTTTGATTTCACTTGACATCCCCCTAACACCCGGCTCCCCTTCAAAATTTATGATAGAATCTGCAAGGTACGAAACCAAAAGCAAATCATGGTCTACAACAAAAGCCGTTTTCTCTTTTTCTATCATCATGTCTTTTATTACCTTGGCAACCGAAATTCTTTCCTCGACATCAAGATAAGCGCTCGGCTCATCAATCAAATAAATATCAGCTTCTTTCGAAAGACACCTTGCAATGCTAAATCGCTGAAGCTCTCCTCCCGAAAGTTCATTTATTTTTTTATGTAACAAAACTCCTAAATTAAAAAGACTCATCATCTTCTTGTTTATTTTCTCCCTAAAACAAATATCTCTGACAATTTCATTTGAATCTGAAAGTAGATATTGCGACTTATAGCTTATGTCTAAATTCAAATCTAATTTCCCGCTATTTGTATCAATTTCCCCGACTATCGCTTTCACAAATGTAGTTTTCCCTGTCCCATTTCGTCCCAAAATACCCGTCACATGATTCTGCCTTATTTCTCCGCCCTTGGCCTCAAGCTCAAACCCCGACTCAAATTTCAATTTAAAATCGGGCCACGAAGAAATTCTATGACCACCCAAAGAAGAATTTCTGCTAAAATTAAAATTAAGTTCCTTGTCCCGAATTCGCAAATTTTCTTCTTTCAAAAAACCTTGTAAATAAGAATTCACTCCATATTTTGAAGTTTTCACATCACTAACTAACCCGAAAGCTCCAACGCTTCCAAAAAATAAATTCAAATTATCTGTCAAATAATCTAAAATCAGCAAGTCATGTTCAACAACAATAACCGACTTATCCACTCCGATTTCTTTGATAAAATCAGAAACCCTAAGTCTTTCACTAATATCAAGATATGCAAGAGGTTCATCAAAAAAATAAATATCCGACTCCCCGAGCGAAGCAGCAATAATCGCAATTTTTTGAAGCTCTCCTCCCGAAAGCTTGTCCATTTTATTTTCAAGAATCTGACTTACGCCTAACTTCTCGGCAAATTTCAAAATTTCTTTCTCAGCCCCTCTCTGTTTTAATAAATCAATTACCTTTATATTCGCCGAAAGCTTTGAAAGATTTTGCGGCTTGTAACTTACTTTCTTTTTTTTCAAACTCTCAAAATAAGTCCCAAGTTCGCTTGCCTTGAAAAACTCTATCGGTTCAATCTCGCTTCCCCTAATTCGTAATTTTTCTTGCCCTGCTAAAATCTTTATCGCCGTTGATTTCCCTATTCCATTTCTTCCAAGAAGTCCAAGAACATTTCCTTCTCGCGGCGTCGGAAGCCCATACAACGCAAACCCATTTTCTCCATATCTATAAACTAAATCCTCATCCTTCACTGACGGCAAATTAATAATATCAATCGCCTCAAAAGGACATCTTTTCTGACAAATCGTACAACCGATGCAAGTTTTTTCTTCTATTTTCGCCTTGCCACCAATAGTCACACAGCTATCCATTTCCTTTTTTTCAATCGGACAATATTTCTTGCACTCGTGTCCGCACAGGGCCGGCTTGCATTTTTCATGATGAACTATAGCTAACTTCATAATTATAAACAATAAAAAGAGATTTTAAAGTTAAGTAAAACAGCAATCTTTAATTCGCCACCTGCCACATAAATTCCTTGTTGAACTTTTTTCATCTTAAGTTATCAGAACTCTTTTTCAATAAAAAATAATTTAAAATTATTTTTAAATTTTTCTTCTTAAGCATCTTGACACACTCAAACGATAGGCGCGCCCGAAGCGCGCAATAAATTCCCCGCAAGACAAAATTTTGAGCGACAGTGTCGTTGCGAACGCAATGACAGTCGCGTCTTCACCAGAGGTGAAGATAATTTTGTCTTGCATTAAATACGAAATCGCCAGATTTCGCTATCTGAAGAAAATGCAGCAAAAAAACCTTAGGTTTGTTTGCTACCACATTCCGGACAAAATTTCTCACCGCCTTCCAAAACCCAATTGCACTTCAAACATCTTCTAATCTCTTTCCTCTTCTCAATCACCGCTTCATAACCATCACGTCCAGAAAGAATTTTACCCAAAATCCCAGCAACCTGTTTTTGCCCATCACCTTCCTGAAATTTTCTCAAATCAAGCCCGTCCATGAAAATAATTTAAATTCAAAGATTTTATAAAACTATCTACATTAAAAAATTCACGCCTGTGTAACTCAGTTGGTAGAGTATCGGTTTCGTAAACCGAAAGTCGAGGGTTCAATCCCCTCCACAGGCTTATACTCGAGATCAAACAATCCAATTCTGAACGTCACAAAATAAAATAAAAATAAAATAAATTTTCTTACTCCTTACCTTTTACAGCCGCAAGAGCCACCGGAATTAATTCCGCAAGAAGGATTTGAGCACGAGTTCCCAACACTGCATCCGCCATTACAACTTCCGCAGGAAGGAGCAACTACCGTCTCAGCCTCGGTTTCTTCGACTAACAAACTGTCAGCCACCACAAACCCAACAACGAGCAGCAATCCCAACGCCAAAGCAATCATCCAAATTTTCATTTTTTTGCCTCCATTTAATTACCTATCTTAAAAGAACTCTTATTATAACGACTTTGGCGAAACTAGTTTCATCACCTCAAAACAATTATATTATTCATTCCCCGTCGCTTTCTTTCAATAATCTGCTTAGCTTCTAACTTGTCAAGCAATCTCGTCATTCCAACTTTCCCAATTCCCAACTTTTCCATTAAAGCCGACTGAAACATCGCGCCATTTTCTGTCTGCAAAATTTTCACGACCTCTTTCTCATTCTTATCTAGTCCGTCAAGATTTATCGGTTTTCTTTTTTCTATTACTTTCCTTGTTCTAAAAATAATTTTTTCACTTTCTTTGGAAAAAATTAAAAAAACTCCAATTATGAAAACAAGCCCGGCAATCGCCAAACTCAACTTCGTTTGCATCGAAATCGTGCTATACATAGAACAAGTCGACCCATGATCACAGGTCTGACTGACAATTTCCTGCAAACCAGAGTTAAACAAAAATATAATCGCGATAATCACAACCGAAATCCCGACGATCAAAATCCCAACATTCCTATTTTTCATATAAATTTACATCAAAAGATTATAAAAAGCTATCCTTAACAGCGAAGACATTTTAACAAAAATCTATTCTTTAGATAATCTTTTATACTATTATTCTTGAATATTTTTATGTGAGGGTGCCGGAGTGGCCAAACGGGCAGGACTTAAGATCCTGTGGCTTTATGCCTACGGGGGTTCGAATCCTCCCCCTCACATACGGGTTCGAACAAAGTGAGAACCGTGGATGATTATCGAAGTAACGATGACAACCGAAAGCTGATTTATTACGGGGGCGAGCATTCGCATTTTCGACTTTTCTTGTAAATATTAAAACTATATAGGAGAAAATGCGAATGCGAGTAGAATCCTCCCCCCACATACAAAAGCCACTCAAATTAAATTTCTCACATTTCAAAATCTTTAAAAGCCTGAAAATGCCCTAAATTATATAGCGGGGTGGAGCAGTCTGGTCAGCTCGCGAGGCCCATAACCTCGAGGTCGCATGGTTCAAATCCTGCCCCCGCTATCGGACCAAAAGTAGAAGCTGTGGCTATACGATTACTATTTAGCTATTTTCCATAAATTATCGAAGAATATGTTTTGAATTTCATTAAATTCTTTGTCTTTTATTATAAATCCCCTTGGGTTTTCTTCATAACTTACAAAAGCGACTTTATCATGATAAATAAATGTGGCAGTTTTTGTTACATCAATTCTTTTTAAAAATTTGAATTCAGAATTTTTTACTTCCTTATTTTTAATAAACTCTTTTTCTTCTGGCAAATTTGAAAGAATTGTCTTTGTCTTTACATTATTTTCTTTCTTTTTTCTATAATAAATCATTGAGAATGTTTCAGAAAATTCTACCCATTTTTTTCCTGCTCCTATTACTTTGACTATTTGATTAGGAATTGAAATTATATCATTTGTAATTGTTTTAACTCCATTTTTACCTTCAAAAGATTCTATGCTATAAATTTTATTAAAAGAGCTTCTTATTTTTTCAAGTTCGGGAATTATTATATTTATTTTTTCTTTTTTTTGATCTAAAATATTAAGTAATTCTATCGGAGAAGCCGCTGAAAAAAATTTTATTCCATCTTTATTTATTTTAGCGACAAGCCCCTTTTTTAATAGTGATTGCAAAACACCATAAACCGTAGTTCTAATTAACCCTGATTTTTTAGAAATTTCAAGAACATTAGAACCTCCTTCACTAAGACATGCAAGATAAATTTTTATTTCATTCTCGTCAAGTCCAAGTTCTTTTAATTCGTCTAATTTTTTCATTATATTTTATAAATTTCTACTATTTAAATTCGTCTAAATTAGACAAATAATATTTAAATAATATTTTAATTTGTTACTATTACAAAATACTTACAATAAATGTAAGGAGGTAAAGTAAAATGATAAGAACAATTTCAAATGCGCTTGCAGGAAGAAAGAAAGTAAAAGATGAATCAATAAAATTGAAAAATCTTTTAGAGACTCTTTCGGGGTTAGAAGATTCGGTAAAAGTAAGGATAGAGTACGATGCAGAAACCTATTCTAAAGATGAAACATTAAATCCTCATGAAGCGATGGAATACTTAGAAGACCATTTTAGAGAGTATGATGGAGCGCGTTCTCGACGCTGGACTATTGTAAAACATAAAATATACAAAGGCAAAAGTAATGAGAAACATTATTTTGATTTAGCTCAAAGAGTGGAAAAGGATTTTGATAATTTTGGTCTCACGCGGATTGAAGACCGTGGAAAGGTTAGTTATATGCTGCCAAAACAATAATTTATTTTATTTTTTATTACTTTTATAGCCTCTTACTGCCCTATTCCTACAATGTAATTATTTCAAGTATTTCGTGAGCAACAAAAAGCTTATTTCTCTCAGTTTCATTATTAACTGACTTCAATATTCCAAGCTTAATTAAATTATCAACAGCTTTTTTTGCTGTTGGATAAGTAACATCCAGCGTTGAAGATATTTGATTAATTTGAGCAAAAGGATTCAGGAATAAAGCATCAACTACATTAAGAAGATTAACTGCTTGCTTATGATTTTTTATTTTTTTCTGATAATCTTCTCGAAGTTTTTGAATTTTAATTGTTCTTTCTAAGGCATCTTCTGATTGAACTTTAATAGCCTCTAAAAAAAAATTAATCCAAATCTCAAACTTTCCGGTTTTATTTGCAGTCAAAAGTATATCATAATAATCTCTTCGATGTTTCTCGAAATAATCACTTGCGTAAAGTAGAGGTTTTGAAATTTTATTTTTTTTACAAAGATAAAGAGTAATTAGTGCTCTTCCAATTCTTCCGTTTCCGTCACAAAATGGATGAATTGTTTCAAATTGATAGTGCATTAAAGCACATTTTATTAATAATGGGACTTCATCATTGGTATTAAGATAGTCTATTAATTCTTGAATTAATCTTTCCACTTCTTCTTTTGGCGGAGGTACAAAGGTTGCATCTTTGATTTTAGTATTTTTTGGACCTATCCAATTTTGTACAGGTCTAAAATTTCCGGGAAGAAGCTCGTCTCCCCTTACTCCTTTAAGTAAAATTTTATGCATTTCTTTAATTAAATCCGAGGTAATTGGTTTCGTTTCAATTTCTTTCAATGTGTGTCTAATTGCTTGAATATAATTCCCTACTTCCGTAGCCTCAATATCCTCCTTTGTTATTCCTTTCGCCTCAGATAAAAAATATTCTGAAAGAGAAATTTGAGTCCCTTCTATCCTTGAACTTGATAGTGCTTCTTTTTTTAAATATGGAATGATTAATAATTCTGGATTTGGGAGAAGGAGGCCGGCTCCAGAAAGTTTACTTAAAGTACTATCTGCTTTTGAAAGAGCTAAAACTAATGCAGGAGTGTATTCAAACTTTGGAGGTAATTTGCTTGGGATAAAAGAAGTATATTTCCCATGTTCCTTGTCTTCTTTTTCAACAAGTTTTCCAAAAGAGCCCTTAAACTCAGAAATCTCCATAATAAAGATTACTTACGTTGCTATATAAATATTTCTTTTCTTATTAAAGAAAAAAGATAAAATATTTAATAAGAAAAAAGGTTATTAAAATACAATTTAATTGCATTTGATTTATAATGAATAATTTTTTCTTTTCTTATAGCCTCGTTCGCTACTTTTCCTTTAATACTTGCCCCCGCTATGACTATAAATTTTCCGCGATGGCTATTTGGAAATGTTTATTAAGAAATCTAAATTAAAAAATAAATGAGTAAAAAAGAATACCCTGGAGGAAAAGAAAAAGAAGGGCAAGATAAAAAAACTTGGATAGAACTTCTTTCGGGAGAAGATTTTGAACATCCTGAAGCCGAAAGTAAAACAATTCTTAGTAAAGATGGAGGTTTTAGCTCTATGGCCGAAATATATAGAGATTCTACTGAAAAAAGTCCGGGTGAGATTCGTGAAATCTCTGAATGTTTTGAACAGCTTGCCGAAACTTATAAAGAAAAGGGTAGCAGAAGCGATGCTACAAGATGTGCACGAATGTCAAGAGATTTAAATTATAGATTACCCATAACGCAAAGAAATAAAAGTTTTAATTTTTTAAGAGATATTACTTCAGTTATTTCCATTCTAACTTTTCTTTCTGGTCTTTTTTTTCTTTCCTTTTCTTTTACCGGTAACGCAATCGGAACTTTAACAACTTCAGCCAGAAATATTGTCGGTGGAAGCTTAATTATTATCGGACTAGTTGTTGGATTTTTTTGGGTCAAACAGCGTAAATAAAATAATTCTTATATTCTCCTCAACTATTTTCCTTTAATACCCCCGCTATCAATATTTTCTCGTCTTACAAAACCATTATAAATATCTCCATTTTGAATATTTATGAAAATAATAGGAATTGACGACGCCGGCAGAGGACCAGTTTTGGGTCCCATGATACTATCAGGAGTTTTGGCAGAAAAAAAAGATAACGATATTTTAAAAAAATGGGGCGCAAAAGATTCAAAACTTCTTCCCCCTAAAAAAAGAAAAATGCTCTCCAAAAAAATAAAGAGAAAATACAAATACCATTTCGAGATAACCCACCCGAATGAAATTGACAATTCTGCAAACCTAAACTACACTGAAGCTATAAAAGCTGCAAAAATTATAAATAAGCTCATGGGGAACATCGACGAGCCAGTTGAAATAATTCTGGACTGCCCTTCGGTAAATTTAATCGCATGGAACGAGGATGTTTTTAAATTGCTAAAAAAAACAGAACTAATAACAATGAAATGCGAACACAAAGCCGATTTCAATCATCCGATTGTTTCGGCAGCATCAATAGTCGCCAAAGAAATGCGAGAAACCGAAGTAAAAAAATTGAAAAAAGAATATGGAATTGATTTTGGAAGCGGCTATCCGTCCGACCCTAAAACACAAAAATTCGTCAAAGAAAATTATAAAAATCCAAAATATAAAAACTTAATTCGTTTCTCTTGGGATACTGTAAAGAAATTAGAAAAAGAAAAGGAGCAGAAAAAATTATACTAAACTATCTCCCAAAAAATAAAACAAATTCTTTTCTAATGTTAGATAGCTCAATTTCTAAACCTATTCCCCTGACAATCTCAAGGCCTTATCTTTAAATTGATGCGCAAAAATTCCGTCTATTAAATTTGAATCAGATGGAATTATATGCCCAATGTTATACTTCTTGCAGATTGCCTCGACAAAGGCAGAACAAACTCTGGCTCCATGCATCCACTTAGGAGAATCTGGCATTAATTTTTCAAGTTCAGAAAGTTTAATTTTAGAAAAAACTTCATCATTCTTTATTGAAAAGTCCTCAAAACTTATAACGCTCGGATGAGCAGAATCATTAAAAAAAATATTTTTCTTCAGAGGATAATTAGCAAGTTGCATATAACTTAGTTCCCCTCCAGTATAAAATGCTTTAGATGGTTTGTTTTCTATATCGGGAAGTTCAGGCTCTATAAAATCAATAATAATTTTTTTATCAATAGACGAAAGTTCGTTATTAACTTCAGGAAATTTTTTTAACAACGCGCCAACGCCAATATCAATATTTTTTCTCTCAATACTTTTTTTATTATTTACGACAACAAATTCGGTAGATCCTCCGCCGACATTAATTAAAAGCACCGGTTCTTTCAAGTCAAAATTGTCAAGCAGCGCCTGTTCTAAATAAAAATTTTCCATCTCGTGCGAAATCAAATTAAAAATTAGTTCTGTTTTCTCATAAATTTTATCTGATAATTTTTTTCTGGCTTCTACATTCAATTTTCTAAAAACCGCAGTTGCATAAATAAAAATTGGGACCGACGGGTAATCCTTCTTTAAATTCAATAGAAATTCAACTAACTTTTTTTCGTTATCTGGACTTAATCCATCGGGCGAAAATTCAACATTAAAGAAAATATTTTCTATTTTTTTAAGCAAAATTTGATTTTCGTTAGCCAAATACATTTTAACAGTCGAAGACCCTATGTCAACCAGTATTATTTCATTTCCCACAGCTTACTGATATATTAATTATTTTTAAATTATGCGAATTTATTAAATATCATCTTCCCCTAATCCTTAAAAACTCCTCTATGCTTCAATAAACATGACTTACATAAAAAAGATTGTGATGCAAGGTTTCAAAAGTTTTGCAAGGAAAACCGAAATCCCTCTCGAAAATTCAATGAATATTATTGTCGGACCAAATGGCTCAGGAAAATCTAATATCACAGACGCATTATGCTTCGTCCTGGGAAGGCTTTCTATTAAATCCATAAGGGCCGCAAAAGCCGCAAATCTCCTTTTCTCGGGAAACAAAAATTACAAAGGCTCAAACGAAGCTTTTGTTGAAATCATTTTCGATAACACCGACAAGACGTTCTCTATAAATTCTAACGAACTTACAATAAAAAGAATTGTAAGAAAAAATGGGCTATCTATATACAAAATAAACAACGAAACTAAAACAAGACAGGAATTAATCGAGCTTTTGGCGCAAGGAGGAATTGACCCGAACGGGTTCAACATTGTTTTGCAGGGAGAAATACAATCTCTCGTGAAATCAACGTCCGAAGAAAGAAGACAAATAATAGAAGAAGTCGCCGGAATTTCCATATATGAAACAAGAAAACATAAAAGTTTGCGAGAACTTGAAAAAGCCGAAGAAAGCCTGAAAGAAGTCTCGGCAATTTTAAGAGAAAGAAACGCTTTCCTAAAAAACTTGGAGAAAGAAAAACAAGAAGCGATTTCTCATCAAAAACTCGAAGAAACAATAAAAAAATGCAAAGCTACAATAATTTCAAAGAATATAAAAGAAAAAGAAAAAGAAATCTGGGGAATAAATAAAATAATAGAAAATTATGAAAAAGAAATCGATAAAATAAAAAAAGAAATTAATATGAAGAATCTTGCCGTCGAAGAATTGCAAAATAAAATATATGTAATAAATAAACAAATACAATCTTCAACAAGTAATGAACAAGAAAATCTTCACAAAGAACTTTCAGATTTAAAGGCGGATTTGGCTGGACTCACGGTAAGGCTTGAAAACTACGAGAATAGAAAAATTCAGGGAAATGAAAAAATTTCCCAAATTAAAGAAAAAATCAGCAAATTAAATGAAGAAATTTCCCAAATACAAAAAAATTCTCCTGAAATAAAAAAACAAAAAGAACTTTCAAAGAATTTGCAAGAAAAATTTGATATTCTGGAACAACAAAGAAGAAAATTTTACATGTTAAAATCGGAAATTTCAACCTTCGAAAATAAAAAAGAAGAAAAAGAAAAATCAATCATAGAAAATGAACAGGAAATAAAGTTATTAAAAAACAATATTGAATCCCTCGCCAATGAAATAAAATATGAAAAAGAT
This sequence comes from Candidatus Pacearchaeota archaeon, assembly GCA_041649045.1. Lineage (GTDB taxonomy): Archaea > Nanobdellota > Nanobdellia > Pacearchaeales > GW2011-AR1 > JAGVXH01. Next base: position 64,125 of record JBAZNV010000001.1, on the reverse strand, counting down.
ATTAACCAAATTGAAAAGATAAAAGAAGAAGCCCTCCAAAGAATGAAAAAAATTGAACAATCTTTTGCTGAGTCAGAAAAAGAAATTTTGGAAAAAGAAAAAAATAATGCTATCCTTGAAAAAGAAATTGAACGAGAAGAAAAATTAAGGGAAGATGTCATAAAACTTCAAAACTGCCCAATATGCAAACAAGAAGTCACGCAAGATCACAAGCATAAAATTTCCTTCGAAGCCAATGAAAAAATTTTGAATGCAAAAAAAGAACTCGCAAAAAATCTTGAAACAAAAGAAGAGGATAAAAATAAAATTTCATCACTAAAAGAAGAAATTTCAAAATTAAATTTCAAAATTAATGAATTAAACATTGATAAAATAAAAATAAAAAATATTGATGACAAAAAAAATCAGATTGAAAAAATTCGTAAAGAAATTGAAGAAAATAGGAATGAAATTTCCAGACAAAAAGAAAAACTACAAAATTTGAAGAATGATTTTGAAAAACTTAAAGACGTTGAAGAAAAGTATGACGAAGCAAGACTTAAACTTCAGGAAATTTCATTTCAGGATATTAATATTGATACAGAAGTCACCGTCAAGGAACGCGAAATAAACAGGTTGACCGTTGACATGAAAAAAACCATAAGGGACATCGAGGACTCTCTCGTTGAAATAAAAAAAATTTCTATACTAATTTCTGAAAAAGAAAAACTTCTTGCAAAAAAAGAAAACGAAGAACAACAACTTTACGAAAAATTCCAGAAATTCTTTTCTCAAAAAAACGAAATCCAAGATAAACAAAAAGCGATTGAAACTGATATTATTGGATTGTCACACACAATTAAAAACCTCGAAGACAAGACTAATTCCAACAAAATACAAAAGGCTCAGTTTTCAGCCCAAATGGAATCATTGAAATCCGAAATATCCGAATTCGGAAATGTCGAAATTTTTCAGTTCCCAATAGAAGAAATAAAAGATCGGCTTCAAAAAGCACAATTCAAAATTTCGCAGCTCGGAAGCGTAAATATGAGAGCCCTGGAAATTTTTGAACAAGTTCAGGAGCAATGTGAATCGATAAAGAAAAAAGTCGAAACAATCGAAAACGAAAAATCAAAAATTCAAAATATTATTTCAGAAATTGATAAAAAGAAAAAAAAGGCTTTCTTTGGCACCTTAAACTCAGTAAACGAGTTTTTCACCAGGAATTTCAAACAACTCTCAAAAAAAGGAGAAGTATTTCTTGAGATAGAAAATAAAAAAGAACCATTTCAAGGAGGATTAAATATTTTAGTAAAAGTTTCCAGGGGAAAATATTTCGACGTTACAAGTTTGTCAGGAGGAGAAAAAACTCTCGTCGCCCTATCTCTTATTTTCGCAATTCAGGAATATAGCCCATATTCATTTTATATCTTTGATGAGATTGACGCAGCCCTCGACAAACATAACTCAGAACTTCTCGCAGCCCTTATAAAAAAATATAAAACGACAGGTCAGTATATAATTATCACACATAACGATACACTAATCTCCGAAGCCACAAGCTTGTACGGAGTCTCAATGCAAGAAAATATTTCTAAAGTTGTAAGTTTGAAGGTATAACTTAAGTTTTTCTTTTACTGTTAGTATTTTAACTCCCCATATTACAACTTTGGAGCGAAGCGATTAATTCGGGGCGGGCGGGAAACACGCGAAAACTTGATCATCGCGAAAAATCGGGTCACCTTTGATAACAAAAATTTGATTGCGAAAATCGGGTCACCAATGCTCATTCATTTTATATTAAACAAATTCTACTCAATCCTTTAGTCAACGCAGAAACTTGCCCATCAAACATTGCCAACCTTCCACTATTCTTAACTTCATATAAACTTCTAAAAGCCCTGTATCTTTGAATAGCTATTTTTAATTCTAGATTCTCGACGTCTCCCTTGACTAATCCTCTTAATTGAGAATAATGCGCCAAAAATGCAGAACTAACCCCCATATCTCTAACTGCTTTTTCCATTTCCATAACTCGATATCCCCACCAATCTTCCATCTTCACACAATCTCCTTCCACCAATCCATTAAATCTCTTTCATCGACATCAATTTTAATTCTCTCAATTCCTACGTTTTGATATCTTGGTAAAAGTAATCCTCCAAACTTTTCAAGAACCGATTGCGGAACAGCACCAAAATCTGTCGAATAGTCACAAAAATTTAAGATTGAGGCATCAGTGAATACAAACCCGCCTCCCAATATACTATCTTTTTTTATACTGAATATTTTTACAATTTTTTTATGAAGAGGTTGTCCAAAATTATCAACAATATGAGAATGATAAACCAAAACCAAACCATCGACAGAGTCTCTTTCTTCCACTATAAATTTGTGATTCTTCGTCAAATCCCCCTCTAACCTTCCAATTTGATAGTCTATTACTTTTCTCATTTTATTTATTTGATTTGCCGTAAATGACTGGATATTTTGTAATTCGGATTTAAATTTTGCAAAGCCTTTAAATTAATTACCCAATAATACTCAGACATTGAGGACTGAAAAAATGATCTAATATCCCTTATTCTTCCACGACCACAAAATGAAATTCTCAACTTCTCGTCTTTTGTATTTAAATAATATAAGGTATCAGATTCCCTTCTTCCATGATAAATTCCCCTTTGCACCGTTTTTGTTTCAATATTTCCTTCTATTCTTCCAACAAAATCATTGCCATCTATAATAGTTATTTTCCTTATTCCATTTCTATATAATCTATGTATCATTTTCTTTTATTTTCTACCATTTTCTCTTTTATACCAATTCCTTATTTGTTCATAAAGTCTATCGTCGGAATGAACGATTTCTGGAGTAGATGAATTTATAATTGGTTCATAAAAACTTCTCATTTCTCTTTCGACCATACATCTAGTAAAATAGTTAGTTCCAATTAAAAACGCTGCGGGCAATAACACTCTAAAAACTACATCGGCAACAATATCTGCCCCAGTTTCTTCTCTTCTAAAATTTCCAGATATTTTTCTCTTCATTTTTCTCTCCCAATTTCTCTTTCTAAATTTTCTCCCATCTTATCTAGCTAACTCTATCAACCCCTCCTTAATTAATTGACCTACTGGTTCAGTTCTTAATTTTAAACTAACTGCAGAAGTTTCCAATAACTCATCAACAAATTCTTTCCCTGGCGAAATTAGTTTATCCTCTTCTTCTACAGAAATATAAGAGTCTGCATCCCAGACCCTATACATTCTTAATACTGATAGGGAAGGTTCATTGTATAAAGCCCTAAGAGCCCCCATTAATTCTTGTCTAAAAAAATTGCCCGAAAAATTGCCCACCCTACTGCCCTTTCCCAAAACATAAATCAACCCTCCCTTATTATCAGGTTCTAGATGACACGGATATATTTGCGACCACACTCCAAATTCTCGTCCAAAATGCCCCCGTCCCCCATCTTCGTATTTTCCAATATGATAAATTATAATTTCTTTCTCTGGTTGTATTATTCTTTGTCTTTCCATTTTCTCCATATTTTACGCGTCTGCTCGCGCACGAAGAGCGAAATACGAGCGAGATAAAATTTTGAGCGGCGAGTGTCGTGGCAAATGCAATGACCGACGCGTCTTCACACGAAACCGTGAAGATAATTTTTCTCGCATTAAATACGAAATCGAAGATTTCGCACCCTAAGTTTTTACCCAGCAAACTTTTTTCTAAAAAGCTTGCTAAAACAAAAAATCCTCAAAAATTAAAGAGGAATTAAAAAAATTAATAGTAGCTCGTTTCTACTTCTTCCATTGGCTTTTCCTTTCTCGTAAGAAGAATTATTAGCACAGCAAGAAGAACAATGAACACGATAACAAGTATCACAGTCAAGGCGACTACGGATGTCGAATAACCATCTTCAACAACATTAGCACCGAAGACTACAGATTCGCCATCAACTTCTACCGAAAACGTTCGTGTCCCAACTTCAGCATTCTCATCAGCTGTCACGCTAATTGAAACGGTTTCACTGGATTTTGGACCAACGGTAATTACCGAAGGAACAACAACAGTCAAATCATTTCCTGAAATTTCTTCCAAGTTGAAAACCCTAACATTGTCTGCAGAATTCACGATAATCAAATCGTAAGTTACAGTTTCTCCTGCTTTTAAATCCTTGTTCTTTACGGCTGCAATAACATTTACGACGCCATCTTCTCCAACACTTATCAATCTCTTGACAGATGTTTCGAAATCGTCATTGTAAACTATTATTTCCATTTCGTAAATGCCGCTCTTGACATTTTCTGGAGCTCTGAAATAAACAGTTTTCGATACAGAATCTTCTTCATCTTCGTAATCGTCACTATAATCTTCTACTGGAATTAAGTCACCAAGGTAACCTCTTGACATTATCCCAAGTTCAGGAATAGAAACCAAAACGAAAACATCATCTAATCGATTAAAGCCGGAATTCTTAACAACAACAGATACAGGAACAACTTCGTTGCCCGCAACTCTTGAGTTATAGTCAACAGCCAAAATTTCAACTTCGTACGATTCTCTTTGCATAACAATCGAGTACATTCTTTCAGTTCTGCCGTCAGCCGAAACTATTTCAACATAAAGAGTATACTCCTTATCAGTGTCCGCCAAATCACTTGGAAGTTCTAAAGTTAAAGACTTTGTATACGTTACTCCGCTGATAATATCAAATCTTTCAGTCGAAGCAGATATGTCTTCCCTTATGCCTTCCATTCTGATCCTTACACGAACATTACTCGAATCTTCAAGTGCATTGAAAGTTACTCTCACTGGCACCGAATCTCCGACCATCCCCGCGAAGAGAACATCATCAGATAATTCAACACCATTGAATGTTGTTTCAAAGTCACTATTCGCAAGTTCAGCCGCCGAAGCACCAACAACAAAAAGAGTCAAAACTGCGACGAAAGGAACAAAAAGCAAATTTCTTTTCATTTTTTCATTTTAAAAAGTTTAGTTAAAAGTACTAAAAATCAAAACTATTTAAATCTTATCCTTTGTTGTAATTTTGAAAGGACAAAAGATTTAAAAAGTATACTTACGTATACAAGGTATAATGGCAGCCAAAAAATCTGCAAAACTTTCAGCCGAAAATAATTCCAAAATAACGACAATAAAACTTCTCGAAGAAACAAAAAATAGAATTGAGAAACTTCGTGAACACAAAAAAGAATCTTACGACGATATTTTAAAAAAAGTTTTGTATGTTTTAAATGTGTTGCGAGAAGAACCGGAAAAAGCAAAGAGAATTCTTGAAAAAATCAGTGAAGTTCGACAGCGAATGATTGAAGAAGAAAAAGAACGGGCAGAGGATTTGGAAAAAGAGAACGGGAGAGAATAATTCTAAATGTAAGATATTCTCTGAATAATTTTTTTACTAATTAAATAACTATTTAAACTTTTCGTCTGTTGTATTTTATAAGTAGTTACGATTAATCTCTTTCTTCTCCCAACTTAGGCAAAATCACAATGAATAATTTTAAATAGAATCTTTTGTTAGATACAATATGGGAAAAGAAACATTTGATGTAATAATCCAGGAAGACGAAGATGGAATTTTTGTAGCGAAAGTTCCCGAAATCGAAGGATGCTACACTCAAGGAAAAACTTTGCAAGAAGTCACAGAAAGAATCAAAGAGGCAATTGAGACTTGTCTCGAAGCGGATCAAGAAGATGTAAAACCAATGAAATTTGTTGGGATTCAAAGAGTTCAAGTTGAAAAACCTCGAGAAAATTAAAATGACAAAACTTAAGAAAGTTTCTGGAAAAGAGATGTGCAAAGTATTAGAAAAAATTGGTTTTGAAAAAATTTATGGCAAAGGAAGTCATATCAGATTCAAGCATCCCGACGGCAGAAGAACAGTTGTGCCAGTTCACAATAATGAAGACTTAGGAAAAGGACTTTTGCTTGAAATATTAAAACAAATTAATTTATCAAAAGAGGAGTTCGAAAAATTAATCTAATTCCCCAAAAACTTTCTTGCCCATCACGCTATCTTCCACCGGCGTCGGACTTTCATTAATTATCACAACATCTTTATCTAAAGTTTTCAAAAAATTCAACAACTCCTCCCATTCTTTTTCGCTCGTCTTGATATGATTCTTCTCTCCCTTCTCTCCGTATACAATCCCCGAGAAATGGCAATGCCAACTTTCCTGTGGAAATGCTTTAGCGACCTCATTAAATTTATTTTCTCCATACCTTGCAAGAATATGAGCAAAATCTATGCAAAAACTACAACCCGTCTCAACCACAAGTCTCTGTATATCTTCAATTGAGCCAAAGACATTCGCCTTGCCCATTATTTCGGGACAAAGTTCGACGTCCCATTTATTTTTTTCTATTCCTTTTTTTATTTCAACAATTGCGTTGTGGATATTTGCGTAAGTTTCTTCATAATCCCTGTTGCCATAAAATCCCGAATGAAAAACTATTTTTTTTGCTCCGAGATAGTGCCCAATTTCACAGCAATTTAAAATTCTTTTTTTTGATGCTTCTATTTTTTCAAAATCAGCAGAATTCAAATTTATATAATACGGACAGTGCACCGAAAGACCTATCCCTAAATTCTTCGCCGTCTTCCCAATTTCAATTGCCTGTTCTTTATTTATATAAACTCGGTATACGAACTCAACCTCGCACGCATTAATTCCCAGCCGATGATATTCATACAAATTAACAATCGCATCTTTTATTGAACCCAATCCTCCTGGCCCAAATTTTATTTTCGCCATGACAAAAAAGGATACAAACTATTTACCTCCTTGTTCCATTCATCAACTCTTCGGGGATATTCATCGTTTCTAAATTTATCTTCCCAAGATTTTGGACAATATACGTATGTAATTTTATTATAAATAACTCCTGCAATCCTTCTTTTAATATACCATGGCAATTTTTTATATTTTTTTCCGGAATCGCAACAGACCCAGAAGGCAATTCGCAAATCATACTTTTCCCTTCAAGCTTTATAGAATCCTGATTATTCAACTCTCCCTGCAAAAGTTTCACGTCGATTCGACACATTTTTTCTGAATTTCCAAGAATGGTATACTCAAATATCATCTCGGTCCCGCCAATAAACTTTGTCCTATCACATTTCTCAAGGTTAGCGTTAAAACATTCCCAATTTATACACTTCTCTTCACTATAATATGCCCTCCATAAAAAAAATCCCAACAAAACCAAAACCACGACCAAAATCAAAAAACTAAAACCTGAACTTAATCTCTTTTTTTCTTCCCTTTTTTTCATAAGCATAATAAACAAAAAGACTTTTAAAAGTTTTCTAAAAATAAAATTTAAATAAAAATTAAAAAGGCTCCAATGAGCCTGTAATTTTACAATGAAATCAATTCTATATTTGCACCTTCCACTCTGTTAAAAGTTTTTGCAGCAACCGCTCGCGCACCTAATTTCTCAGCAGATTCGATAACGGAACCAGTCGCAGTAGAAATCATTAATACGAACGCGTCACGCGGATCAATTCCTCCGAGTCTCGAAGAAGGAACATTTTGAACTATCTCTAATTTTTCATTCAAAACCAAAACATTCTTCCCCTTAAGCTCCGAAGAAAGTTCCCTCAGCTTTGACACATCGGAATCATTAAGTTTTCTTCTTTCGCTGACTTCTTTTACTGGAGCCTCTCTCGTTTCATTTTTCGAAAAGCTTGGAATATCAAACTTTTTGAAAAATTCTTTTGAAGGAACTTTTTTCCTAAGCGCCTGCAATAACTCTTTCCCGGCAAGTTCTTCTACTTCTTTCCCGTCTGGAGCCTGCGCAATATAAACTATCTTAGCATTGTCGCAAACATTTCTTGCAATCAATTTCCCTCCACGGTCTCCATCAACAAATAACGTAAGTTCCTTGTACTCGCCAAGCTTTGTAATTGTTTTAGGGAAACGAGTTCCCTGCATCCCGATTACATTCTTGATACCGTTTCTTAACATATTAACAACATCTGCCCTTCCTTCAACAACTATTACTTCATTTGAAGAATCCACGTCTGGTCCTGCCGAAAGTCCCTCTTCGCCATAATCAATAACTTTCGCAACCCTCGAAGATTCACGAAGTTCATTCCCTATTTCCATAGAATCCATGCCTTCATTTTTTATGTTTGCAAGTAATGCCTTTGCTCTTTCCATAATATAATCTCTTTTCGAACCCCTGACATCCTCAATTTCTCTTATCGAAATTTTCGCATCAGTTGGACCTATCTTATCTATGGTTTCAAGAGCCGCAGCTATTATTGTCGTCTCTGTTTTATCCAAGGCCGATGGAATAATAATTTCTCCTGTTGTCTTCCCGCCCTCAGTGCTTAAATCAACTTCAATTCGGCCAATCTTCCCCTCTTTCTGAAGCTCTCTAAGTTCCATATCGGAACCCAAAAGCCCCTCGGTTTGGCCAAATAAAGCACCAATCACGTCAGGTTTTTGAAACGGACCCTCAGCCGTGAAATCTGCAATAATCGAATATTTAATCGATGTTGGACTAATCTTTGCCATTTTCTCCTTATTAATTTAGTTAAAGTTAGAACTATACCTTAGTTTGTCTTCGACAACCACCAGATGAATGTGATAATAATTGTGATGATACCAGGTATTCTAACCCTTTACTTAAAAATTTCGGCTTTATAAAGATTTTGGGAAGATCGGCTTCTATGAAAAACAAGGCATAAAATTAACAAAATACCAAATCGATATCAAACAACCAGAAATCCAATCTTAATCTTTTCTCTTAAGAACTATTTCCAAAACAGAAACATTAACCATGCGTCCTTCCTTGTTCTCAAATTCTTCACTCCCGATGCTTACATGTTCAACTTCTATATTTTTATCCTTCAAAAACTTTCTTTTTGATACTTCAGCAACATCAACGGCTTTTGAAATAAATTTCCCTCTCGATTTAATGATAACTTTTGTCGCATCTTTTGTATTAAACTGAACCACCACCCCGGTCACATAATTCATAAAAGGCTTTCCTCCAATAAAAATCGTATTATCTTCTATTTTTTTCTCCATTTTATTCTTCAATTATTTTCTTCGTGTTCTTCTTTATTCGAGTTATATAACCCGCTATTTTATTCCTTGTTTTCTTGGATTCAAGTATGTCCCCAAGAGATCTTTTATTTTTGTCGAATGTTTTATCAAACGATTCCGGCGTTTTTTCAACAAGCTGCCTCGCTGTTCTTTTGATTAACTTGGACTTTATTCTTCCCATCTTTTAAACTACGATTTTGGGTTTAAAAGCATTATGGTTCCCAAAAATGCGTTTGCACAAATTTCATAAATTGTTCGAAAAATTATATCAAATTTACAAAAACTTTTAAGACTACCCCAAAAACTCAAGTTTTATCATATTATTATCTTTAACCAAATTTTGAACCGACTTCGAAAGTTCTTTCCTCGTCACCAAAAGACATGGCATCTTATGATAATTCGTTCTCTGCATCACGATATTCAATTCTTCTTTGGATATTGTTTTTTTATTTTTGGCTATCAATAAAAAATTAAACCTGCCGATCTTGGCCTCAAAACTAATTTTAGCAACAACCTCTTTCCTGTCAACCTGAATTTCCTCATATATTTTTACTTCCTTTTTCGCGAGATAATTCTTCACCTCATTAAAAAACTCCATATTCATCTCGTCAAAAATCCCTTCATTTTTTTTCTCAACACCAACCTCTTCAAACTCCGTCTTTGGCTTTACTTTTTTTTCTTTCTTTTTCACTGCCTTTTCTTCCGCCACGACCATTTCTTTATCAATCTTTTCACTTTCCTTTTTATTTTCCCTCTCTTCATTCGTCGAATGAAAAACCTCATTTAACTCCTCATCCGTCAAAAACGAATACTTCCACATCAACTTGCCTTCGTGCTCAAAACTTTTAACGAAATCTTTTATGCTCGACAAAGCAACCCTTATCGCAGGCTCCAACTTCTCATCATCCAAAACTTTTTTATCCTTAATCATAGAGTAAGCTTCTTTCTCGACCGGCTTCAAATTTTCAATATGCTCTTCAAGTCGCTTCTCCTGACCCGGCAAAAAAAATAATTGGGAAGAACCGACCCTCATATTGCTCATCTTTACTCTCCCTTCGTTGTAAAGTTCAGACAAAATTGCTGACGCAAACATCCCCTCCATTTGTATAACTCCCGCAATCCTGACAGGAAGCGAAGGTCCCGTAGCCTCAAGAAATGAAATAATTTTTTCTTTTTTTTCTTTGACATCAATCATGATAAAAACAAAACGATCAAGGTTTTAAATTTTATCCAACCCTCATCCATTTGATTTCAAAATAAGTAACATCGTTTTCTTCATCAACCACTGCAATAAGAAGATTCTTTTTTGTCGAATGTGCAACTCTGTTTTTAGAAGAAAAATCATGCCACGTCATTGTCTTATTCTCGGAAACAGGGAAACAAATCCATTTCGAATGCTCTTCACCGACCTTCTCCCCTCTTTCATAGACCCTGAATTCTGCACCAAATTTCAAAGCCGTTTTTACAACATAACCTTTCTTTCTCAAATCTCTAAACACATAATAGTTGACCAAAAATTTCTTGTCGATCTTTTCAAATTTCTTTAAAATTTCCTTCTCAGAAAAAACCCTGTTCTTGCTATCAATAACTTCCATTTTCTTATCCTTAAATAAATAAAATGCCTCGACAAGCATATAAACTACTTTTTCCCCGTCTCTCTCACCAAACCTCTGGCTCTCGAATAAATCATAAGCCTCCCTTGAATTTGAACTTATCTTTTCAGAAATTAACGTCGCCTGAATTTTCATGAAATATTAAAACCAACATACATTATAAAGTTTTTTAAAAGAATGCGCTAATTTTCACAATCATTGCCATTCACGCAAGCAAGTTTCTCTAAAATTTTACAAATGAATTTAAAGGTCCACTAAACTTTTAAACTTTCTTTTTCTGAATTTTCTATAGCCCTTTAGTCTAGCGGTCAAGGATACGGGACTCTGACTCCCGTGACCCAGGTTCGAATCCTGGAGGGGCTATGGAAGTTTCTGTCCCTGTTTTGCGGAACATTTTAGATACTTTTCAAGTCTAAAAAACTATATCGGAGGTTTTCGTTAATATTCCATGGACGACAAAATAGTCAGACTCCAAAACCCAGATAAATATTATCGATCGTTGGAAAAACTAAGATCAGGGTCGACCAGGTTATTAATTCCTGAGAACAGAAATTTGATTTTACAGTTTTTATACGACGCAGAAATCGGAAAGACAATTCTTAAAGGACAGAAGAGAAAAATCAAGCCTGGAAGGCTGCAGCGAATGCTTGGTATACTTTTGAATATGGATCGCGAGTGGTTAAAGAAACCGTTCGATAAGGTCACAGAAGACGATATGAACACATTTATTCTAAATCTTGAAAGAGGAATTGTAAAATCTTCCAAAGGGAATCCTTACACATGGGAAACGCAGTCTACAATAAAAAAGTTTATCAGAAAATATTACAAATATCTTCTCGGAGACAAAGAGAATTATCCCAAACTCGTCCAATACATCGACACAAGTACAAGAATGCCGGAAGTCAGAAGTTTGAGCAAACAAGAGAACGACCGATTGATAGAAAATTCGTCTAAATTAATTTACCGATTTATTTTAGCTGTTTTATTTGACAGTGGAGCAAGAATCGAAGAATTTTATAACATCAAAAGGAGCGACATCGTGAAAGAAAATGGAGTTTACAAAGTCAGAATAAGAATTTCAAAAACTAAACCGAGAACAATAAATCTTCCGCTGTATCCGAAAATAATTGACGAATATCTGCAAATGAATAAATTTGGAGAAGAGGATTTTTTATGTACGATAAATTACGGGACCCTGAGAAAATATACAAACAGAATGGGTAAACAATTTCTTAGTAGAATGATTTCACCTCATACTTTCAGGCACGGATCAGCGACTTATTACGCGAACCATCTTAACAGATTTCAGATTTCTTACAGATATGGCTGGTCAGCATCATCAAAAATGCCAGATAGATATATTGACATGAATGGATTGATAGATGATGAGACAATAAAACTTGCCGGAGATAATTTTGTAAAAACCGAGAATGAAAACAAAGAATTGAAAACAAAGCTTGATGTTATAAGCTCGGCGATGGCAGAGTTACTTAGAAAGCAACAAGAGATGGAAAAACAACTTGAGGTCAGAAGACTTGAAGGAGAGGTAATAGTTGAAGTAAACAAATCAAGAATTGAAAGCACCGAAGTAGCTCTGATGAGTTTTTTAAGAGAAAGAAAGGACGTGGTCAGCTCTCTAAAGCAAATTATTAACCTGGTGGAATAATTAGATACTTTTTGTTTGTAACTCCGTAAATACCATATTCCCTTGTAATTATTATGAATACAACATTTAATTTCAGGTTAGATACAGCAACGAGAGAAAAGCTCGACAGGTTAGCAAAAAAATTTCGACGAACTCGAGGCGACACAATAAGATTTCTCATTGAAGAGGGGGATAGTAGAGATGAAGAGAAGTGAACTGAATCCTCTTGTGCAAAAGATGATTGAGATTATGGAGAAGGAGGGCAAGGAAGATGGATGTGCCAAACATAAGAATTGAAAAAAGAGAGAAGGGCTCAAGGACATTTGAAGAACTTGCGTTGGAAATCAAAGAAACAATGGAAGGTCATTCTTATAAAAAAGAGTTAATTAAAAGAATGTTAAAAGAGAAAAGTAAACTGAGGAAAACGTATGGAGTTTTACTTAATAATTCTCCAGGAAGAATTGGTGAATTTGTAACAAAATTATTTATGTCAAAGAACACTGCTTATAATTATCTTTATTCCCTTATTGAATTAGGACTTTTGAAACAAATTTCGATAATGGATATTTGGAATGTAGACAACTTACAAGGAGATAATAAAATTGTGATGGATAAATTTAAGGAATGGAGTTCAAAAATGGCTAAGCGACAAATGGAGTATTTCGCAGCAAAGACCCACTATTTTATATTAACCGAACTTGGAAAAGATATTGAAATAATAAGTTGGGTACTTAAATTAGAAAAAGAGCAAAAAATAACCACTCCATTTTAAAATTTTTATTTTTATTAACGTTTCCATATAAGTTATACGTTTACTGTTCAATTTTTGCATTGTTCAATTTGCAGATAACTGCAATGAAGCTTTCTTCCGGGCAGAAAGCAGATATGATGGACAGACCCGCCATACAGCGTAAACTACATACCAGAAGCAAGAAGAAAAGGCGGAAGGAGTAAAAATATGCTTGGCGGAATAATGAATGATGTAAACTTCCAGATAACAACATTGCTCGATTTAATCAACACAGGAATCGTAAAAGGCGCAGTTTATATGTGCTGCGGAACAAATCAAATCGAACAAATATACCCTTGGTGTATGAAGAACCTGGGATACAGGCCAACATTTATTATGTGGGTAAAGAACGGCTTCTCAATACCAACAAGAGATTATCATTCACAATACGAGCCAATGCTTTATTTTTATTACAAAGAAAAGAAATTCAGAGGGGACAGGGGACAAACACATACATCCATCCAACCCAGAAACCCGCAAAATTAGCAGAACACTTTATTATAAACAGCACAAGGCAAGAAGAAAACGTACTTGATGTTTTTGGCGGTAGCGGTTCAACACTAATAGCATGCGAAAACAAGAAAAGAAACTGCTTTTTAATAGAGATTGATCCCAATTTTTGCTCACATATCATAGAAAGATGGGAAAATTTGACAGGAAATAGAGCAAAAGACGAACTAAACAACCCAATGAAACTGAGGTAAAAAATGAAAATATTCGCGAATATTCGCTTTTTTCAGCGTAGAATTGAATGAAACATGAAAAAATCAGATATTTCTCAATGTTCACAGGGGTCGGGAATTTTGGTCGGATATTGACTTAAACAATCCCCTTCTCCTCAATATACTCTTGAAAAGCTTCATCCGGAATTATAGAGTCATAATTGTCTTTGTTTGAAATTTTGCCAAGCGTAATGTCGCCTTTGACGATTTCCATGAACTCTTTGAAATTTCCGTTTTTTTTCAGTAATAAATCAATTGTATCCCAATCAAGTTCCTGTTTTATCTTGGCTGGAAGAATTATCTCGCTCTCATTTATTTCAATGGAATTTAGTTGAATAACTCCGATTCCAAAGGCATTATTTAATCTTCTAAGCTCCGACATTAATTCACCATCCTGATCAATTATGTTAAGAACAACAAGATAGCCTTCATTTGCCCAGTTAGAGTTTGAGACAGCCTGAAAATAACATTCACGGAGATTTCCAATGTTTAATTCCTTTTTCATTTCGAAACTAAAAAAACGAACTGCGGTCCAGTAAAGTTCCTTCTGCACTTGTAATGTATGTACATCAAAATCGAGGAATGGTAGATGAACACCGACCAAATCAGGATATAGCCATTTATTCAATCCCTTTTTATTTCTCATCGCTATTTCATGGTAAATTGTTTTTACGTGAGCTTTGAAGTTTGGAGCGGAATTAACAAATTTTACAAGAAGAGGATGCAGGTCGCGTTCGTGGTATTTTGTTTTTGTTTCTTCTGTTTCTTCTTCGAGGGGTATTTCCTCGGGTTTAAAACCGGATTTGTATTTTTTAAGGAAAAATCTTCCAGGGCGACTACTGAATTGGTAAAAAGGAGATTTCGGATTATCGCGAATATCGACATAAAGTTGAGCACTAATTGTCAGATGAGGTGTTTTACCGACGGTTCCAAGTTTTTCAGTTAAATGCATTTCCTGAGCCTTTCCCCAAATTTCCAAAGGCGTTAATGGTTGCTTTGCTTCTTCAAGAACAAGTTCCACGAGTTTTTTGAATGTTATTTTATTTTCCATAAAATCAAATTTACAATAAATTATAACTGTCGCATTTTGTAGAAACGTATTCTTTCGTATTTTTGTCAAGAATTATTTCCACACTTCGTTTCCTAATGATACTTCCTGATTTGTCGGTATATTGAGCGATAATAGGTCTAAAGGTATCTCCACAATAAACCCAGTTGGCATTTTGACCTTCTTCTGTAGCCGGATTGCAATAAATTATAGTTGAAGTTAGACTATAAGGATAAATTACCTCGGTGTTATTAGTTTTATAAACAGAAACTTCGACATTCCATAACTGAACAAAACTATCGTAAGCTAAAATTTTTGAATTTGAAAGTTCTGGGCAAATGTAATTATGCTCAGGCGTGGGAGAATTTTCTGAGTTTAGATTTGATATTATCCCAATTCCAATAACAAAAAGAAAAAAACCAATTATTGATCCGAGAATTTTATGTCGTCGAAACCACGATTTATTTTTTTCTTGCATATGTTTCTGAGGTTTCTGGGTTTTTTAAATGTTGTTAATATTGGTAACTCATAAGGTAACCCCATAATAAAAGATTTGGTCACTCGTTTGGTATATGGGTGATTCAAGTTTGATTAGCTATGTTGCGAGAGGACAAAGGAGATTGGAGTTATTAGAATTGTTAAACGAAAGAGAAAGAAGCCAAGTAGAACTAATGAAAACAACGGGGATGTACAAGGCACATACGTCAAGGGCATTAAAGGAATTAATTGAGAAAAAACTTATTGTTTGTAAAAATCCCGGAGATAGAGTTTTTAAGTTTTATAAAATAACAAAAAAAGGCAAGGATGTTTTGAAAGAAGCAAAAAAATTAATTTTATAATTTATTAACTAACAACTCTATTGCATTCTTGCTATTTGTTAAATAATTTCGATTTACTTGGACTCTATGTCCTCCAATAGTTTGCTTTCCAATATCCACTTTTGAAAATGGCAATCCCTTGGCAAATGCAACAACTCCAGTAGTTTGGAAATCTCTAATTTCTACAAATCCTTCATTAACGTCTGTAAATGAAAAAATTTCTGAATTTGTTAATAATAATCCTCGGATATCACTTTCAATTGTATTCAATACGGCAGCATAGGCGGATGCGGGTACCATGTATTGAGTTAAACGATTCTTTACTATTAAATGTACTTTTGGAAGCTTGCGTTTTGATTCCTTGAGTTTTGTAGCGAAAGCGTAATTAGCATATATCTCTGAAGGAAGCCTCAATCCGAATACAAGAGATAATGCATTTTGAATTGCACGACGTGAAGAATCGTCTGCCATTACAGGCAAAATAATTCTATCTGTCGTTGCTAATGCAATTTGCGTATACATAGAAAAACTTGGATTGCAGTCCATAAAAACAACATCATAGTCATCTTTAATTTTTTTTAAAAAATCATTTAACCAATCAACAACTCCAATCCAAGTATTTGTGCCAGGTATAGAGTTGTTGGCTAAACTATTTACGGCATTTGATTGTAATTCTAATAAAGGATCTCCACATACCAAGTCTATATTTGAAGGTATCGCACCATTATATGTGCTCGGTTTGGTTATAAAATCATGAGCATTAAAATCTGGTGGAATATACGGAGAAGGTAAACGAAGTTGAAAATACCCCCCAAGGCTGCATCGCGGCACCTGTCCATGACAATATAATAATCTCTCGCTACCATGATTGTTTAATCCGCCTAACATTAATTCAGACAAATTGGCTTGTGGGCAAATATCTATTGCTAAAATTTTTTTATCCGGGTATTTTTCAGCATATCTTGTAATAGACTGAAAAGCAAGGCTAGTTTTCCCAGTGCCTCCTTTATTGTTCCAAAATGTATATTTTATTTCCATAATGTTGATCGGACATTTAAATGTCAAATTATTCCTTATTGATGTCTTTTTAAGACATAAAGGGTTTATATACTTTTCGCATTTATTAAATTAAGCAAAGCCATAAAAACTTTGGATTTTTTGTTTGAACATGTCGCAAACGAATGGGGAAATCGGGTTTGAGCAGAAGCTTTGGCAAGCAGCGGATAAGCTTCAAAGCAATATGGATGCTGCAGAATATAAGCACGTGGTTCTTGGGCTAATTTTTTTAAAATATATATCCGATGCATTTACTGACGCTCAAAAAGAGATATTTGGGATTTCCTGGAGGACATGTCGAGGAAGGTGAATCAGTTATTGAAACGGCAAATCGAGAATGCATCGAGGAAATTAAAAAAAATATTCAAGGGTGCGAGCTGAAATTTTTAATGATAAATAAAATTGATGACAACAAGAAAGAAAAACAGATTATATGTTTTGCAAAAATTGGAGACGATAGCGAAGAGTATATCGAAGAAAATGAATCAGTAAAAAAAATTGTTTATGCTCCGATTAACGAGATAATCTCAAAAATAGGAAATGGAGATTTGTGGAGTCCAATAATTGAGAGTTTTAAAAAATGGATTTAACCATGCCATCCCTGTTGAAAACAAAAGATATTTAATCATTAGAAATAAGATGTTTTTATGTTAGACCCATTGAGAGCTGAAAAAATTGCGAAAAAATATCTTTTAGATAAAAGAACAACTGATGGAGATTTTTTCTTTGCTCATACTCAGGGAGTTGTTTCTGCAGTAAAAATTTTATCAAAGAGATTTAAACTTAATGAGGACAAAATGGTTTCTCGAGCATGGGTTCATGATATTGGATATTTTCTTAATGATATGCAAAATCACGCAGATAATTCCCTTAAGATTCTTAAAGAGGAAGAAATTTATTTGGATGAGGTTGATGAAGATTGTATTCTTAATCACGGTAATGGTAAAAATCCATATTCAAGAGAGGGAAAGATTATGCAGATTGCCGATAAAATAAGTATTCTAAATGAAGATTTTCTTGAAATTTTGTTGTCTAAGAAAAAAGTGACGTCGGAAGAAACGAATTTTATTAAGATGATGTGTGAAAAGGCTATTTTAATGCTGAACGGAATGGATAAGATCGAGGAGAGTTCGGATGATTAGTCTCGTTAGAGAGTTTACATTTGACTCGGCTCATCATCTTGAATGGCATGAAGGAAAGTGTAGAAATCTTCATGGGCATACATATCGACTTCAAGTTTTTATAACTGGTAAATTGAATAAAAAGGGTATCTTAATGGATTTAAAAGAAATAGAAGGAATTGTTAATAAAGAAGCTATTTCTATCTTAGATCACCAATGTTTAAATGACTATGTTCCAAATCCCACAGTAGAGAATGTTATCATCTGGATATGGGGAAGGTTAAGAAAAAAGCTTAAGGGATTATATGAATTGAGACTTTGGGAAACTCCAAAATCTTTTGCAATCTATACAGGATAAATCTTCTTTAAAGAGTATTTTTTATCAATAATTTCTAATTTTTTTAGTAAATTAAAGTAACTTCTTAGTTTTTTCCTGCCAGAATTACTCTTCATAGTATCTCTTAAGATTTGATTATTTAGTTTGTTTTTAGAGGCAAGATCGTATTCTATAGTTCTAAGAAAAGAATCAAATGCTTCAAATTTCATAAAGAAGTTTACTTTTTCAAGAAGAGTTTTATCTGAAACATATTTTAAATATTCCTTTATGAAAATATTTTGTTCTTCTTTTGAAAATAAATATCCTGTTTTAAAATCTACAAATATATGGGCTATCTCCTGAGCAGGTTCTCCAAAACAGGCAGTTTCATAATCAATAATTCTTAGTCCTCCTTTATAATAAATAATGTTACCTTCCCAAATGTTATTATGGATTATCAATTTTTTCTTTATTGATATTGGAATTACAGGCAATAGGCTACAAATTTTTCTGAGGCAGTTTATTGATTCTACGGGAAGACTTTTTTTTAAAAATATTAGCCTGTTTTCTATCCTGTCTTTTACGCACTCCTCTTTTAGAAACAAGGGATTTTTATTTAATAAATGAATATTCGAAACTTCTTTGGCGAGATTTTTGATAAGCTTGCTACTTATTTTGTAATGGGTTTTGGCGAGAGAAATTCCTTTTATATAAAGAAGAATCATAAATGGTCTTTTGAAAATGTTTTCTAAACTTAAATCCTTATAGATCAATTGAGGAATAAATTTATTTTTTTTAAATAGATTAAAGAACTTGTATTCTTTCTTGAAATGATCTAAGCGAGAATTATTCACATTAAATCTAAAAACAAATTTATTTTTATTTATCTCTACTAAAAAGTTTAAAGTGCTCGTGCCTTCGCCAAGAAGTTTTATCTTAATTTCATCTTTTTTTAAATTTTTTTTAAATAATTTATTATGAAAAATAAATCTTTTAATATTAGTTTCCCAGAGTTTAATGTTTTTCTTATCCATGTTACTACTTTATAATTAGATAAATATTTAAAGATCTATCTATGCCTATTTTATATGACGATCAGGGATTTAGAATATTTAAAGGATTTGTCAAGAGAAATAAGAGCCGATGCTTTCAAAACAATAAGGAATGCAAAGAGCGGGCATCTTGGTGCCTGCTCCTCTTCAGTGGAGTTAATGACTGCATTATATTTTGGGGGTATTTTAAATTATAACCCTAATGATCCTTCGAATCCTTCAAGAGATAGGGTTTACGTTAGAGGTCATATTGGACCATTGCGATATAAAATTTTTTCCCTTCTTAATTGGATAAATGAGGAAGAATTGTCAGGCTATAGGACTCTTGGGTCCAGGCTTAAAGGTCATGAATGTATGCATTCTGTGCCTGGAGTTGATATGAGCCCCAGCGGGTCTTTAGGAATGCTACTTTCTTATGCGACGGGATCTGCGCTAATAACTCGCCAAAAGGGTCTTCCTTCCATGCACTATGTTTTTTTAGGGGATGGGGAAGAACAAGAAGGAAATGTTAGCGAGGCAGCAAGGCATATTGGGTCTTTAGGTTTGCCCAACATAATATGCATTCTCGATAAAAATGGTAAGCAGTTGTCTCGACCCACTAATGAGGTTGATTCTTCTGATGTTGGGATGGTTTGGAAGGGGTATGGCTGGGATGTTTTACGAATTGAAAATGGGCATGATTTTTCTGAAATTCTTTCGGCTTATGACTTAGCAAGAAAAAGAAATAAACCAGTTTTTATTATCGCCAATACAACTAAAGGCTACCTGATTGACGGTTGTGAAAATCATTTTAATGGCTTTCATACTATCGGTGCCTTAAAAGAAGTGTCTGCTCTTTCTTCAGCGATTGAATTAGGAAGCATGAGAGCAGATAGGGGCAAATTGGAAAGAATACTACAAGAAAAAAGAAAGGAATTCAATAAAAAATCATCGAGGGGAATTCCCGATGAAAACAGAGAATATCTAATAAGTATACCTATTAATCCCGAAAATAGTAAAAACATGGACTCAGCGCAAGGAGATTATTTTTTTAAATTGATGGTTGAATCAAAATCAAAAGGTATGCCTTTGTTTTTTATTACTCCCGATTTAATCCATGAATCAGATGTACAAGATTTAAGATTGAGAGATGGAAGTACTTACATTGATACTGGGTTGAGAGAGCAACACACTGTGGCTATGGCTCATGGGATCTCTCAAACCGACAAAAACGCAAGGATATTTATAAATTATTTTGATGCTTTTCTATACAGAGCATCAGATCAACTTAATGCTGCTGCTCAAGGAAGAAGTAAGTTTCTTTTATTGTCAGAATTAAGCGGAATTACTCAAGGAAAAAATGGGCAAACCCATCAAGCATCTGGGGTCTCAGCTGTACCATTATTTATGCCGGGAACTAAATTCTACGAACCTGCAGATGTTCAAGACATGTATAATGTATTCGATCATTTTTTTAGTACAAATGAAGCCCTTACTATTGTGAGAACTCATAAAGCCAATGTGACTCGTTTAATTCGGGAAAAGAGGGAGGAGCGTAATATTGATTTTTATAAAGTTTTTGAGAGTGACTCCAAACCAGATATTACCCTTATTGGAAGTGGTTTTGTTGTGCCTAATTTAGTAGAAGCAGCTAAACAATTAGAAGTAAGACATGCCATAGGATCAAGAGTGATTAATGCTATAAACCTTAAAGGCTTGGAAAATAGTAAATTTTTAAACCTCATAGAAAATGATCGGCCTGTTTTAACAGTTTATAATGGTAACGCAGAGATTTTAAAATCCCTTGTGGCTTCAGCAGTTTTCGGCAATAGGATATCTCGTCCTTCGACAATTCACGGTCATGGATTTAACTTTGGGGAAACAGGGAGCATAGAAGACCTAATAAAACATTTTTCTTTCGATTCCGAAAGCTTAGAGGCTTTAGCGAGGAGGATTGTAAAAGATGAAACTAATCTATGATCCTCTTTCCTTAGAATATAATTTTCAAGAAAAAAATGCTGATGGGAATTATCGTTTAGATGGAGTAGAAAAAGTAGCGGAAAGAGTCCATTTAGAATCTAATGTTGAGAAAGATATTTTGAGAGTACATAGTCAAACACTTTTAAAAAAAATAAAAGGTCATTGTAAAACCAAAGTCCGATTGGCGGAGATATTGCCTGATGAGAAAACACTTCCTGCAATTTATTCATCAGTAAGACAGGCAATTAAGGCGTCTCAAGAAGGACTGTTTGCTCTAACTCGCCCACCGGGACATCATGCCAGTAGAGACGTCTCTGAAGGATTTTGTTTTTTAAACAACATAGCAATAGCTGCTCAAAAGTTAATTGATTCTGGGAAGAGAGTTTGCATAATAGATATAGATGGTCATCATGGAAATGGGACAGAAAAAATTTTTTATAAAAATCCTCATCTTCTCTTGTGTTCAGTTTTCCAGGATAGAAGTTATGCAAGTCGCAGTGGGGATATAACTCGTATAGGATATGGAGAAGCAAAAGGATTAAATTTAAATTTGCCAGTTCCTCCAGAATCTGGTGACGATATTCTTTTAGGGTCTTTAGAGTTTTTTAAAAAACAAATAGATAGATTTAAACCAGATGTAATCGGGGTCTCTGCAGGATTTGATGGATATTTTAAAGATAGATTGCTGGATTTGAATTATAGTGTTGCAGGGTATATGCAGTTTGGATTCAATCTCTCGCGGTTGGGTTATCCTATTTTTGCGGTATTAGAAGGAGGATATCACGAAGATGTTTTAATTTGTGCGAAATCCTTTGTTGAGGGAGTAAATGGCAAACAGTCAAAGCCAGAAGAGCTAACCTATTCCACTAAAGAAGTTTTAGCAAGATTCAATTTAAATATTGGTCGATTGGAGGGAAAATTAAATGAGCTTGGCAATTTATAGCTTAAGGCCAGACGGGTCAGTATTTGAAACACAACAACTTTATATTAAAGAGGCAATCAATGAAGCTAACAAATTGCTATACGGCAATGAGCATCTTCAGGTTTCAAAAAGAGATATCTCTGAATTAAATTTAGTTCCACAAAAAAATCCCCAAAGGTGGGAAAGGGTAATGTCTTCCATAGTAGCGTTGATTACTGGGAAGATTCCGTTGAGAGATGAAGTAAAAGTTGCTCGACACTTGTTTGAATGTTTAGATAAGAGAACAAGGAGTAATCTTGGTCTTGAGGAAATTTTTGGTTTATTCCCTTATTTAATTAGTGGATTTAAAATAAATTATAATGGGATAAGCAGGAATGATACAAATCCATTTTCTTATTTAGTTTCTTTTACTGAGAGATGCCTATCTGGAGATCCGGTTAATATATCTACTTATTTATGCGCACATAAACAAAGCAGAGAAAAAGGCAGAGATACTCTCCGACCAGAGATTGACCCAGTCTATTCGATAAGAGCAATAAATCTCTTGAAAGGAATAATAAGAAATTCGGCATCTCATCAGGGCAATATTAATATTCACCAGTTTAGTGGGGAGCCAAGAGGAATGAACTCGGTTTTCCCTCAAGTTTTTTTAAAATATTATTCAGAAGGAAGACTTGTGGATTTAAGAGATACAATGAATACCCATTTCAAAGATCTTGAAAGAATAGCAGAGGATTCTTCAGAAAAAGGATTGACCGTCTATCCAAGGGATGCGGTAATTACTTATCAGCGTGCAGAAGAATTATGTTTAAGTGAATTTGGCGTTTCCTGGAGAGATTTAGATGTAGAGAATATTTCTGGCGATTTTAGAGATATTGCGCAAGATTGTCAAAAAGTTATGATGAGACTTATGAAATTCGGTAAACTTGATGGACGGAAAAGTTTTTCCGAAAAAGACTTGAAAGATGCAAAAGAATTATTTATTAAAAATCAAGGTGCTACTCTTTTAGGAAAAGCAGTATTGGAAGTAATGTTTAGATATGCCTGGGGAAAAGAAGTTGCAGAAAAGAAAGGTATTGCTGTCGGTTTAGATGTAGATCATGATTTTTATCAAATAAGAGCTTTTTCGTTAGGGTACAATAGTGTAAGTCAGAGAGTTCCTCCAATCCTATATGCCCGAAGAGTAGGGGACAAAGATGACCCAAGTAAAAAAGGACTGCAAGGTCTTTCTATAAGACAATTCTGGAGATGATAATCCTCTACGATATACTATAACGATATGTCTATACCGATTAAATTTTTCTTTATGCTGTAGACGTAAAATTAAAACTCATTTCCTTTTTCCTTCATTATTTCCTGAAGCTTAATTATCCATTCGGGATTTTTGAATCCATTTTTCTCATCATCCTTTAATCTTTTTTTAACTTTATTTTCCAATTCATCTTTCCATTTTTCTTCACATTCGTTACATGTTTCCCGAACAGCAATCTTTGCTCTGAAATTTTTATTACATTTAGAACACTTGCTAATGCAATACTTCTGGGACTCAGAAATATTTCGTTCCTCATAATCTTTATTTAAAATTTTTACTCCATGCGCTCGAATGATCTCAATAAATTCTACATCCCGGAGCAGGAAAAGAATCTCCCAGCATTCTGCTTTTGTAATCGAGAAACAACTGCACAATTTTGAAAAAACCATCGGAAAAGGGATTATCTCTTTTCTGGATTTTATTTCTGACAATCTTCTCAGAAATAATGAATAAAGTCCTTTCGTCATGAGCTCCTCTGTGTTTTTTTGTTTTAAAAATACTTGCCGTAACGGAATAGTGAGTATCCTAAAAGTATCTAAATAGCAAGTTTTAAAAATAGACACAATGTAGCTACATTATGTACACCAATGAAAGCAAATTGAAAAGAGGAGGAAAACAAGAGATGTTCACAATTCCAAAACAAATGTTAAACGAAATTAAATGGCAACATAAGGATTTATTGGCTTTTTCAAATTTTGATGACGAACTCATATCTATAGAGAAGGTCTGCGATCAAAAACAACTTGATGAATTCAAAAAGAACGGTGGAAAATACAATTCTAAATATTATAAAAAAATATCTAAACTTGGAGGCGATTCGGGCACATTAGGAGTAAAATCATTTCCGAAATTTTTGATTGATGAATTTCATCCTAAAAATAATCAAAAAATATTTTTCCTACCGGCGAAATATACCTTTCTTAAGGAGGAATTTCCGTTAGAAAAAATAAACAACATTGTTTTTATGTCATTTAATTCTGAATTTTTGAAAAAACTTGATCCTTCAGCAGAAAAAAATAATGAGGCAGAATGGGAAGAATATCGCAGAAGAATTATAGATAAGTGTACTGAAAAATATCGCGGAGAGAATAAGGAGGAGAATAATTTCAAGCCTTACGATTTCGGGTTGTTTCACGGAAGTTATGATTTTACTGAAAAAAATTCTAATCGCAAAAAAAGGAAGTCATTATATTTTAATAAATCTCTTAATAATGACAAAATAGATTGTTTTTATGAAAACATACGCCGATTTAATAAATACATGGAGTATGTTAAAAAAAGCAAAAATCCAAGAAAAAAGGAAGCAATCAATAATCTTAAAAATATGATTAAACAAACGAAAGACTTGATCAAAAATTTGGAAGCAAATCCTGAAAAAATATTCAAAGAATGGCCTGAATCTGAACTTAAAATAAAAGGTACAAAAATATGAGTTCCACAATACTGATACAAAATCCTCAGACATCCTGGAGGGGCTATTTACCTTTTTGACCATTTTCAAGGGTTTGCTAGTTTTGGCATAATACCGTCTAAAAATATAAGAAATTAAAATACCAACCAATAACCATCGTTCAACTTAGCTTCATTTCACAGCAAGCTACCAGATAAACCCCAGTGAAGAAATTTACCAAGGATTTTTTCGGCAAGCCCTATAACCGCAAACATTTTTAAACTTCTTGAGACATAACTGTTTATGGATTTTAAAGGAAGCGAAACTGAAAAAAATCTTCTGAAGTCCTTCGCTGGCGAGAGCCAGGCTCGTAACCGTTACACGTACTTCGCTTCAGTTGCGAGAAAAGAAGGATATCGACAAATAGAAGGATTTTTTTTGGAAACTGCAGACAACGAAAAAGAACATGCAGAAATTTTTTTCAAATATCTTGAGGGAGGAGAATTAAAAATTCAGGCAAATTATCCCGCTGGGAAAATTGGGACAACGGAAGAAAACCTCTTGGAAGCAGCTGAAGGAGAAAAAATGGAATGGGGAATGTTATATCCCGAATTCGAGGAAATCGCAAGAAATGAAGGCTTCCAGGATATTGCAGATTCCTTCAAAGAAATTGCCGAGGTTGAAGAACAGCACGAAAAAAGATACAGAAAACTTTTGGATAACATTAAAAAGAGAAATGTTTTTAAAAAAGAAAGTCCTGTAAAATGGAAATGTAGAAATTGCGGATATATACACGAAGGCGACGAAGCCCCCGTCGTATGTCCCGCATGCAAACACAAAAGAGAATATTACGAAATGTGGGTAGAAAATTATTAAAAGGTAGATAATGGCAAAAAAAAAGAACATAAAAAAAATTAAAAATATTAATTTAGAAAAAATAAAAGAGACCCAAACCCCAAAAATTCCAACTCCATGGTTTAGAAAAAGAAATGGAATTTTTTCAAAAGACATTGGATATGGCTGGATTCCAATAACATGGCAAGGATATATTTTGTTAATTATATTTTTGGCAATTAACTTTTTTAGCGTATTTTACTTTGATATTCCTAAAGGAAATTTAGATTCTATTTTAAGTTTTTTTGTCGTTTTATTTCTATCAATTTTTATTTTCATTGTTATAGCGACGAAAAAAACAAATAACTATAACATACAACATTAGTATAAGTTGGTATACCTTTTTTCCCAGAATAGAAATGTTTATAAACAAAAAAAACTATAACTTTCTATCCTAAGGGAAAAAGAGTTCTGGTGATAATTAAGATGGAAAACAAGTTAACAAAAACAGTATTGGCGTTGGTGCTTTTTTTAGTTTTAGGAGCGATGACTGTTTCTGCACAGGAGAATACAGTGCCGGTGTATAGGTTTTGGAGTCCATTGACAAGTTCACATTTCTATACAGCTGATGAAAATGAAAAAAATCATATTCTTGAAACTTATGCTAATAATGTTTGGACTCCTGAAGGGATTGCTTTTTATGTATATAGCGAACAACAGGAGAATACAGTGCCGGTGTATAGGTTTTGGAGTCCATTGACAAGTTCACATTTCTATACAGCTGATGAAAATGAAAAAAATCATATTCTTGAAACTTATGCTAATAATGTTTGGACTCCTGAAGGGATTGCTTTTTATGTATATAGCGAACAACAAAATGAAACTGCGGATTTCACAATCTCAAACTTGAAAGTTGCAGACAAATCCAAATCATGGATTTTATGGGAATGGGAAAACCCATCTGAAAATTTTTCCGGCATAGCCGTCTATATCAATGAAATTAACAAGGTTAATTTGTCAAGCGAAGAAAATTCATACAAAGCAGAAAATTTGAAAGAAAATAAAATTTACACAATAAAACTATTCATAATAAATTCCGATGGCAGTTTGGGAAATTCGATTTTCGACAGTGAAAAAACGTCAAAATCAACTTCAGATTCTAAAAGAACTGTAGTTAGAGAAATTGAAGATGAAACCCCTGTAATATTTACATCTAATAAAGCCACAAGCTCTTCAATAAATTTGGGCAACGACTCGGATTCTGCAATCAAGGAAGCACAAACCTCAAATTTTTTCGAAAATTTGAGCTGGATTCACTATGTTTTGATTATTTTTGTTATATTAATTCTTATATCCATAGTTCTAATTTTTAAAAATATATAAAGATTAAAAGATTATTCTTCTTATGAATTTAATTAATCAAATAAATAAACTCAAAAAAGAGGATATTGCCAAGACTATTTCTGAAAGGATGCGTGAATTTGAAGAACTTGGGAAAAAGAAAAAAGATGCTGTCTTTGGAGAACTTTGTTTTTGCCTGCTGACCGCCAATTTTTCCGCCGAAAGATGCATTAGTATACAAAAAGAAATGGGACGAGATTTTTCGCTGCTATCAGAAAAAGAAATGGCGAACCAACTTAAAAAACACGGACACCGTTTCCCAAATGCAAGAGCAAACTATATTTACAAAGCAAGAAGCTGCGAAAACGATTTGTTAAACATGATTGGCGAAGGAAAAGAACGAAGAGAAAAACTTGTGAAAAATATTAAGGGACTTGGCATGAAAGAAGCCAGTC
This sequence comes from Candidatus Pacearchaeota archaeon, assembly GCA_041649045.1. Taxonomy (GTDB): domain Archaea; phylum Nanobdellota; class Nanobdellia; order Pacearchaeales; family GW2011-AR1; genus JAGVXH01. Next base: position 36,665 of record JBAZNV010000001.1, on the reverse strand, counting down.
ATTTTTTAAGAAACATTGGCTTTAAGGACATCGCAATCATCGATTTTCATATCGTCGACCTATTAAAAAGAGAAGGTTTGATTGAATTTGACAGATCCAAAGAAACACTAAATAAAAAAAAATATTTAGAAATTGAAAAAATTCTTGAAGATTTGGGTAAAAAAGTCTGCTTAAACTTGGCCGAACTCGATCTTTATCTATGGTACATTGAAACAGGAAAAGTATTAAAATAATTCTATTTTCTTTATGGAACAAAATGACTCGGGTCATCCCAAAAATCATTAAAGCCGCCCGATTAACACCGCTATTCAAGCCACAAAAACTCAACACTCTCGCAAATCAATAAACATAAATACTCATTTTTCTTATTAAAAATATGTCTTATATTTTTTTGGAACACACTGCAGACGTAAAGTTTAGAGCAGAAGCGTTCTCGCTGGAAGAAGTTTTTGTTTTTGCCGCTGATGCGCTTAATGAAACAATAAGAGGAGACATCAAAATATTAGAACAAGAAGAGGAAAATATTGAAATTTCAGGCAAAGATCTGGAAAATTTATTGTACAATTTTTTAGAAGAATTCCTGATTTTGCTTGATTCTAAAGATTTTTTAGTTTCTTCTGTTAGGAATCTGACAATTGATAAAGATAATTTTATACTCAAAGCAACTTTTGTAGGAGACAAGGCCGAAAACTATGTATTTACCAATGATGTGAAAGCCATAACCTACAATGAAATGATTATAAAACAAATTGATAACAAATGGGTTTGTGAAGCCGTGCTTGATGTTTAATTAATCTACAACCATAAACCTTAAAATAGCGCCAACCCCGCCCAAATTATCAAACTGGACTCCCTGAGTTGTATCTTTTGTGACAATATGAATCTCGGACGAAAAGGATTTCGCGAGTTCCTCAAATTTTTTGATTTTTTCCTTGGCAAGCGACTTTGACAAAACTAATTTTTCGACAGCGCCGCGATTAAGACGATCTTCAACCTCAGCTTCGCCATACGAAACTTTATCTGGTTCCTTCGCAAGTTTCGTAAAAAACTCGTCAAGAATCTGCTTTTGCTTTGTAATTTCTTGTTCAGCCAAAACATCCTGCGAAAGTTCTACTAATTCCTGCAAACCCGGCAATTCAGTCCCCCCTAAATCTTTAACTGCAATAACCTTTTCTTTCAAGGCGGTTACAAGCTGGCCTTGTTCTAAAAACTCTTCTTTCGTAGGAATCGGGCCACCAATCAAAATCCCTTTCAATTTTTTATTCTCAAAAAAATGAACTTTCATTGCCTCGGCAACTCTTTTGAAAAATTCTTTGGCAAGCGACTCCCGAATCCTTCCAAATCTTGCTGCCGACTGACCGCCCGCTCTTGTCTTGCCAGGAATTCCCGAAGTCAAATTTTGCAACAACTTGATATGTTTCCCGTCAAGAATCCCAATTGAGGCTTCATTCCTTTCAATAATTAAAAGTCCATATACCTCTTCAGTTTCAAGCATTTCCTTTAACGGATCTAAAACAAAAGTTTGATCACATCTATAAATTTTAACCCTCAATTTTTTTGGAGGTTCAATTGCCCAAATTCTTAAATCTTCCTGACCTTCGACATCAGAAATGTTCCCAGAAAAAACTGCCAGTCCGTTTTCAGGAGTTCTCCCGATTTCTTTCAATTTTCTAATTGCTCTCTCTAACGCATTGATAACATTTTTACGTGTCCCTGTAGATTTGATATTTGTTGCCGTACCCTTTTCGTCCTCAAGCTGCTTTGTTGTTTGAGTAAGCGTAGCCCCAGCTGGGACCATCACCGTAATCAATTCTGTGTGCCGACCACGATATTTCTCGAGCTCTTCAATTAAATTCTCTAATTCAAATTTTTGTGCTTCGCTTAATACCATTAAATAAGAAAGTTTGAAGGGTTTAAAAGAGCTTCGGGATTAATGGCTTTGTTAAATAAGTAGCTCTTGTTAAATAAGTAATTTTATTTGAGTAATTTCAAGTTAACTTTATTAATAAGATTTCTTATTAATTTTATGAAAATTATTCCAGAAATTCCTATTTTATATAAAAATAAATTCCCAAAAAATTTTATTAATGATGTTAATGGATGGGGTTCTTTCCCCAAAGAAATTTTAGAAAAAAACAAAGGAAAATTACTCGGCATAGATATTGATTTTGGAAATATTTGTTCTTTAAATTGTCCTCATTGTTTCAGAAGAAATAATAAAGTTGATTTAGGCAACCAAAAATTGATGGATTATGATTCTATTGTGAGCATGATTAAAGAAGCAAAAAAACTTGGACTTAAAACCGTAAAATTTCTTGGGGCTGGAGAGCCATTCGAAGATAAAAATTTTTTGCAATTTTTAAGAGAATTAAAAAACTTAGATATAACTCCTGCGATATTTACGAAAGGTCATGTTATCGGCGACGATAAATTAGTAGAAAGATATTATTCCAGTTATGGAATTCATACTGGCGAAGAACTTGTTAAGGAATTAAAAAAACTTAATGTTAGTATTTTATTGGGGTTTAATTCTTTTGATTCTGAAATTCAAGATAAAATGGTTGGTGGTATAAATGGTTATACAGAAAAAAGAAATAAAGCTTTAACTCTTTTCGTTAAGGAAGGATTTAATAAAACGAATCCAACTCATCTTTGTCTGGCGGCAAATCCAATCACAAAAGACAATTATAACGAAATTTTGGAAATTTACAAATGGGCAAGAGTCAGAAATATTTATGTCATTGTCTGCCCGACGATGGTTAGCGGAAGATGTGCGAAAGAAGAAGATTGGAAAAAAATAACTCCCTCAAAAGAAAAATTGATTGAGCTTTACACAAAAATTTATCAGTTTAATATAGAGAGAGGAATCCAAACATTAAAACAAATTGAAGATGAAGGGATTTCATCTTATGCGGGCGCACATCCTTGCAATCAAGTTGCGTGCGGAATGTATGTGACTTTAACTGGAACAGTTTTAAGATGTCCTGGCGACGATGTTACAATTTTTGGAAACATTTGGGAGAAACCGTTAAAAGAAATTTGGATTAATTCCGAAAATTGTAAAAGAGCTGGGATTTTTAATTGTGGATGCCCACCAAAAATGGGCAAATCAATTCCAAGTGAACTTTTTTCTGAAGTTTTAAAAAATTTGAAGATAATTTAACAAAGACGGGATTAATAATATCCAAAATGCCAACAATAAAACAAAATCTATATATTATGAGCAGCCTTCAAATCTTTCTCAAATTCTTTAAGTTCTTCTGGGATGTCTATTCCTTCAATTGATCCTTTTAATGAAATCCCTCTTTCTTTTTTTGTCTTCCAAATAAAACTATTGAATTCTATTATCTTGCTTACTTTTGTCAAGTCACTTTTTGAAACTTTAACTTTTGGCCACTCACTTTTAATCAAATCAATCCCTTTTTCGTTAGAAATAAATGATGTAATCTGAGGAATAATCGGATATAAAAGCAATATTAATCTCTCAAGCAAATAATGCAACGTGTATTTTGCCGAGGCCGATTCTTCTTTTGTGAATTTATCTTCCTCATTATATGCCCTGCTTTTGACAAGTTCTATATAATTTGACGCAAAAATATCCCAAAGAAATTGCCTTAATTCCTGAGCAGGATGATTAAAATCATACTTAGAAAAAAATTCTTCTGTTCTTTTTGTTAAATTTTCCATATAATCCACAAAAAGTTTGTCTAAAGAATTCAATTTTATCTTCTGTGGTTTTTCAAACATCATGACAAATTTAGAAACATTAAGCAGCTTGTTTAAAGTTTTTTTCTCGCCTTCAATCCTATTTTCGGAACATTTAAAGTCCTGTTGAGATAAATCTCCTTCTGTTGATGCCCAAAGTCTTATTGCTTCGGCACCATATTTCTCCAAAAGCATGTGCGGGTCAATAACATTTCCCTTGCTCTTGCTCATTTTATTGCCATTTGCATCGACAATATGTTGGTGAATCCAAACATCTTCAAAACAAGCCTTGCCAGTTTCAAGATATCCTCTAAGAATTGTATAATAAAGCCATGTACGAATTATATCTTTCCCCTGGGGTCGTAGCGACGACGGAAAGGCTTTCTTGAAAAATTCGTCATCACGTTTGTATTTTAATATTACTAATTCTGAAATCGAAGAATCCATCCATGTATCCAAGACTCTTTCTTCGCCTATCCAGTCCAAGTTTTCAAAATCACCAAAGTTCCCAACCCTTTCCCCATTAGAATAAACTTCTGAAGTTTGCGGAGGAGATTGTTTCCATGGCTGATAATAACCTATTTCAGTCGGAATCGCGACCAATTTTTCCCCGTCTTTTTCAGAATACCACAAAGGAATTTCCGTCGCATAAAATCTTCGTCTCGAAATCGGCCAATCAATTGAAATCGAGTCTATCCAACTAAATAAAATCTTTTTCGAAAAGTCAGGGTAAAAATTCATTTTATTAGAAATTTTTTTTATATTTTCTTTTAATTCTAATTGCTTGAGATAAAACTCCGACATTTCAATAAATTCTATTTCAACACCCGACCTTTCTGAAATCGGAGTCCTATGAATTATTTTTTCTTGCCTCTCGAGAAGATTTTTTTCTTTGAGAGTTTCTATTATTTTGTCCCGAGCTTCTTTTACTTTTAATCCGGCAAACTTACCGGCCTTTTCATTCATCCTCCCTTCTTTATCTATGGCAATCTCTGGCTTCAATCCTTCCTCACGAAAAAACTGTATGTCAGATAAATCTCCGGCCGAGCACATCATCGCAATACCAGTTCCCTTATCTGTCTGGGCAAGTGGATGAGCCTTGATTGGAACTTCCTTCCCAAATAAAGGCGTTATCGCAATTTTACCGTCCAGATGCTTAAATCTATCGTCATCAGGATTAAATATCACCATCCCGCATGTACAAATAAGCTCGGGTCTGGTTGTCCCAATGACAATTTCCTCTCCGCTTTCTTTTACTTTCCACTTCACATAATTAAACGTTGACGGCACATCCTTGTATTCAATCTCCGAATCAGCAATTGTTGTCCTTAATTTTGAATCCCAATTATTTATTCTTGTATCTTCATAAATCAGTCCTCTTTTAAAAAGCTCAATAAATGTTTTTTGCGTTAATGACCGATAACTCGGAGAATCCGTTTTATAGATAGCCCCAACACTATCCCCTTCTTTATAAGAAGAAAAAGAAATTCCAAGACGAGAAAATGAATCAATTGATTCGCCAGCGGTTTCCTCCAAAAGTTTGTAGCAATATTCTATAAATTCTTTTCTTTTCATGTCAAAAGCCGAAATTTTATATTTTTTTTCAGCACCTACTTCTATTGGAAGTCCATTTCTGTCGAGCCCCAAGGGGAAAATCACTTCATAACCTTTCATTCTCCTGAACCGTGCAAACATATCCATGAAACAATACGTTATCGCCTGCCCAATATGAATCGGCGCATTAATATAAGGTGGCGGTGTGTCAATCGAATAAATTTTTTTCTTTGTCTCTAAATTAAAATTAAACAATTCTGAATTTTTCCATTTCTCGGTAATTTCTTTTTCTATTTCAACACTCCAATTTTTTGTTTCTCTAAGCGATTGCATAGAAAAATAGATGGCATTATCTTTAAAAATTGTTTGGTAAACCACGACAAAGCCCCATAAACCAAAACGCTTTTAAACCAATTTTATTCCATATATTAATGGAAATCAAAATACTTAAAGACGAAAAAACTGAACTTGATATCGAGCTTGGAAGTCTTACAATCGCAGAAGTTTTAAGAGCATACCTCAACAAAAACGATGCCAAAATTGCGACATGGAGAAGAGACCATCCATCTAAAAATCCAATATTACATATAGAATCTGATAACGCGAAAAAAACGCTCAAAGACGCAATCGCACAACTTGAAAAAGAAATTGATTCGGCCATTGACTCCTTCAAAAAATTAAAATAATTATCTAAATTATTAAATACTTCTTAATTTTAAAATTTTATGACAGAATTGAAAATTTCATCAGGATCTTACGATTTAAATAAATTTCTTGAAGGCGGTTACGAGAATGACATAATTACCACGCTCTATGGCCCAGGCGGTTCCGGAAAATCCAATTTTTGTGCTATAGCTGCCGTTTCACAGGCCAAAAAAGGAAATAAAGTTATTTTTATTGACAGCGAAGGAGGTTTTTCAACCGATAGATTCAAACAAATTCATCAAGGAACAAAAGAAGAAATTGAAAAATCACTTGAAAAAATTCTTTTGCTTAAGCCCACTTCATTTGAAGAACAAGAAAAATCTTTCGGAATACTGCTTTCTCACGTAAAAAAAGGAGACGTTTCCCTCATTATAATCGATAGTATTGCGATGCTTTATCGTCTCGAGCTCGGATTCGCAATAAGTTCCGGCGAAATACAGAAAATTTCCGAAGTAAACCGAAAATTAGCGAATCAACTCAGAACTTTAAACGAAATAGCTCGAAAACAAAATATTCCAATAATAGTCACAAACCAGGTATATGCATCATTCATTCAAAACGAAGAAGAAAAAAATCTCGAAAAACAAGTTTCGATGGTCGGAGGAGACTTGTTAAAATACTGGAGCAAATGCTTGATTGAACTTCAAAATTTCCATGGAAAAAGAAAAATTATTCTTCGAAAACATCGGTCAATTCCAGAAAAAGAATTTTCATTCGAAATTGTGAATAATGGAATAAGAAGAAAAGGATTATTTTAATATATACTCAAAGCCAATAATTGGCGTCGGCGGAATTTTTAGAGCAGAAGATGCATACGAAAAAATCAAAGCAGGAGCGAAGTTGATAGAAATTTATACAGGAATGATTTACAGAGGCCCAGGAATAGTCAGAGAAATTAATAAAGGACTTGTAAGATTACTCGAACAAGATAGACTTAGAAATATTTCCGAAGCTGTAGGAGTCGCAGTTTAAATCCCACCGTCCTTCTTCGTTGTTCTCTTTCTTTTATTTATGACTTTCTTCCCCTTGGCTTTATTTTCTTTTGCTTCCTCTTTTTTTGTATGATCAATTATTTTGCCATCTCTGTTAATTTCAATTTCTCCCTTCGCAAGTTTTTCTTTAAACTCCTCTTTCTTTTTTTGTAAATCTGAATTTGAAGGGCATTCGGGATTAAAACAAATTTTCCATGGAGATCTGCCTTTTTGAAAAGACACAACAAAAGGAAAGCCGCACTCCGAACAAATCTCAAGATTCCCAGATTTATCTCTTGAGGGTTTCATTAAACCTTTTGGCGGAAGAGAATATATCGTCTTACATTTCGGATAGTCATCGCATGAAACAAAATACCTTGAAAATCTTTTCCCATACATTACTCTAAGTTTCCCCTTATGGCACACGGGGCATTCAGTCATCGTATTTGATTCCCGCTCCTCTTTCCAAACCATGGCATTGGCATCAGCAAGATTTTTCCCCATTGCATCCATGTTTTTATTCATGTCTTCTGCAATTTTAACAATTTCACTTTTAGCTTCGTCGAGAATTTTTTCTTTTTCGCCCTGCAAATCAATTTTTTTGGAAGTTTCAATTTCCTCAAGCTCTTCATTCATTTCCTTTGTCAATTTTTCTTCCAAAATTATAGGAGAATATTTTTCAAGAGTGTCAACCATGCGCATTCCCAATTCAGTAACCATTATGGCTTTGTCCTTGACATACCCGCGAGAATAAAGCGTTTCAACAATTGATGCACGAGTTGCCTTTGTCCCAAGACCTCTTTTTTCAAGTTCTTTTACAAGCGAAGCAGCCGAATATCTTTTAGGCGGCTGCGTCATTTTTTCTTCCGTTCTTATTTCCAAAACATCAACACTCCCGTTAATCGTGGGGACATCAATTTCTTTCAACGCAGAAGGATAAACATTCATCCAGCCCCTGTCTTTTATTTTCACTCCTTTTGCTGAAAACTTTATTCCATTAACATCAACAAGCACTTTTTTATTTTCGACGATTGCGTCGTCGCAAAAACAAGAAATAAATCTTTTCACAATTAAATCATAAATTTTTTTATCAGATTCGTTTATTTTTTTTATCTCGCCAGTAGGATAAATTGCTGGATGAGCAGGATCGTCTTTTTTGCCTTCTGTAGGTTTCTGTTTTGTGACATATTTTGTAAGCGTTGTATACTTCTTTAAATTTCTTAAAATATTGTCATAACCGATTCCTTGCGGATATTTTTGGCTGGAAGTTCTTGGATACGAAATTACTCCTTCAAGATAAAGCGATTGAGCAATTTTAAGAGTCTGCGACGGAGTAAATCCATGGTATCTGTATGCCTCAGTTTGCAACGTGGTTAAATCAAAGGGAATGGGCGCAGAAATTTTTTCTTCTTTGATCGTCGTTTCAGCAAACCCCTGCTTCCCCTTTAGATGCTTAAATTTCAAAAGCTCGGATTCATTAAAAATATCTTTTGGATATTTCACCTCAATTTTCTGATTTTTAATATCCTTTATTTGCAAAAAAATCTGCCAAAATTTTTCTGCCCTAAAATCATTAATTTCCTTTTCTCTATCATAAACAATTTTTAAAGCAGGACCCTGCACTCTCCCGATAGATAAAATTCTAAAAGTCCCGGTTTTCGATAGCGCTTTCATGAGCCCACGCGATAAATTTATTCCATAAAACCAATCAACATAATGTCTGGTTTCACCGGCAATGGCTGCCCCCCAATTTAAATGCGGCATTAAATTTTCAAAACTATTCTGAAGAGAATCTTTTGTTAACGAAGAAAATTTCATTCTTTTTGCGTCCTTTTGATTGCATAAAAATCTGACAACATTCCACCCAATCACTTCTCCTTCAACATCAAAGTCTGTTGCGACTATATATTCATCTGCATCTTTCGCTAATTTTTTTAGCAATTCTAAATATTTTTTTGTAAATGCACTTGATTTCTTTTTATAAGATGGCTGCCATTCAACTTCAAAATTAGGGAAAGGCCCCCTCTGGGCAATCTGCCCAATCCCAAAAAGATGACCAACAGCACAGCCGACAATGTAATGCCTGTCGTTTTTATAAAACTCATAATACGAAATCCTGTCCTTTGTGTTTATTTTTTCATCACTGGCATTGCTAAGCGCAGACGCGATTTTTTCGGCCGCCTGCGGTTTTTCGGTAATAATAAGCGTCGTCTTTTCTTTAGGCATAAATTATAAAAATTAATTAGTCTTTTATATTTTTTCTATTTGATATTTTTGCATAATATTTATAAACTTGTTAATAAATTAATAATTATAAATTTGAAAAAACAAGATGGGGAGAAAAGTACAAGTAACCGCAGAATTTTTGTTGGCATACGGTTGGGTTATTCTCGCTGCGATAGTTACAATCGGCGTTCTTGCATATTTTGGCGTTTTCAGCCCAGGTAAAAACATGACAGGTAACGCTATTATTGATTCACCTTTTTACATCGAAGAAGCAAATGCCAAAGAAAGTTATGGATTAAATGGAGGTGTTCAATTATTAATTAAAAACAACGGCGAAGAAAATTATAACATTCAAAGTGTTACTATTTCTAACTGTGGAATACAAAAAAACTTGCAACATCAAATCGGACTGGATGATACAATGGAAATTATAATAGAATGCGACAACGAACATCCCCTGCTGGAAGGAGAAAGCATTAAGGGAGATATTTCCATAACATATCAAAAGGAAGAAATTGGAATTAATCTAATCTCAACTGGAAAAATTTCCAAAAGAATTATATGACCCAATAAACTAAATATACTTAAATGATAATTTTTTACTTGTAAAATGAGAGCATCAATAAAAAAAGGATTTGGTTTTGGAATAACTTCTGGCGTAATAACAACTCTTGGTTTAATTATAGGCTTAAATTCAAGCACGCACTCATTCAAGATAATTATTGGAGGAATCTTTATCATTGGGATTGCCGACGCACTTTCTGATGCATTGGGCATTCACGTCTCGGAAGAATCCGAAAGGAAAAACAGTGCCAAAAAAATTTGGGAATCTACCTTTGCTACTTTTTTTGCGAAATTCATAATCGCCATCACTTTTATTGTCCCGATTCTACTTTTTGATTTGAATTTTGCAATACTAATTAGTATTGCATGGGGATTATTTTTGATATCCTTATTTAGTTTTTATATTGCAAAACATCAAAACCTCAAAGCTTACAAAACAATTTTGGAACATTTGACTCTTGCAATTTTGGTAATCTTTATTACACACTTGGTTGGAAGCTTGATTGAAAAAATTTAAACTTCAATAATTGTCCCATTTCTTCCGACTTGAATAATTCTCGTGTTTCCTATTTTATCCTCAATCCCTTCAGCTTCATGGATATGAGCAGAAATTAACAAATCGGGTTTAAATTCTTCTACCGCTTTCCTTAAAATTTTATCCCCGGGGAACCCTGAAAATTCGGCCATCGTCCCTTTTGCATGTACGTGCGAAACAAGAATCCTTTTCTTTGGCTTCATCCTCTTGAAATTTGCTCTTAATAATTCAAAATCTTCATATTTCAAATTCGTTTTCCAATTTGCGTTTCCAATGCCAGCAATTCCAATGTCCCCATAAGAGATATAATAATTATCGATATTTTTCCCATGAGCTTTTAATGCTAAACTCTCTTTGTCAAAATCCCAATTCCCGGGAATGAATGCAACCTTTTGATTTGCTTTCATGAAGGGCAAAAGAATTCTCTCGTCACCTTCTGTCGCTCCATTTATGTCTCCTGCAAGAATAACCAAATCCACCTTCCCTTTCTTCGCCTTCTCGGATAATTTTTTTGCGATATCAACGCTGCCATGCAAGTCCGCCGCAGCAAGTATCCTAAACTTTTTTGCCATAAATAAAATTATGAACGCTTTTTTAAATAATTATCTATAACCAAAAAGAATAATATCGTTGCCAAAACAAAAATCCCAATTATCTTTAATGATAGATTTGTATCCTCCAAAGAAGAATTTACAACTGAACCCGTAAGAAAATTATCATAACTCTCGATTTGCACTACAATCCAAGAGCCCACAGCGGCATAATTTTGACCATAAAAAATTGAACCATAAAAAACACCTTCATTCTTTGAAACAACACAAATTTCTACATTCTCTTTCTCGGTCAAATTTAAATCTTTAAGATAATACATTTTTATCCCAAAATATTCTGCGTCTAAAACGTAATTCCCCATATTCCTCGTTTTAATAATACTCCACTTATCTTCTCCTAAAAAAGAACCATCGCCAAATATTGTTATATTATTGCAAATTTTTTCATTGGCATTCCCCGAAAAATTGATTTGAGATGGACTAATCCCGATGCTATTCGCAAAAACAGATGAACTTAAAATTAAAATTAAAATTAAAATCTTCATTATTTTGCCATTGCTATGAACTTAATATCAGCGCGATAACCAATTAAATCACTCTCAATTTCTTTTTGATAATCCGTTAGGTCCAAAGTCATATAACAATACTCATTATCCGATTCGTCAACAGAAAAACTAAAATCTCCGATTTTTTCAAATGGCACTGTGGCGTTGCCGCTGGTCTTTCTCAATCTAAAATAAGAATAATTAAAAAATTCTTCATCAAAATCCGCAAGAGTAGGAGTTATGATAACATCGACATTCCCGGTATTATTAACAATAACTTTTAATTCTTCAGATTTTTCGCCTCTTGTTAAATTCCCAAAAAATAAATAATCTGGAACTTGAATTGAAATTTCCGGTTCAAATACCGACTTGAATATATTAGCCTCAACAGTCATTATTTCGTCAGCAGATACAAAAAAACAACCAAAAATTAAAAAAATTAAAAAAATAACTATCAAGCACTTTTTCATGAAAACTAATAATAACCAAAATTTATAAACCTTGTGAATCATCATGGTCAAAGGAAAACAATTTCGTCAAAGCCTGAGAAAATCAATTATTTTTCTATTTTACTCACATGATCTTTCTTTATGCGAATCACATGATCAACAAACCCCTCGATTTTCTGCTCATGGCTCACAAGTATTATTTGTTTCATATTCAGCTGTTGAAAAATATCTCTCATTTTATCTAATTGTTCTGACGCAAAACCATCCGTTGGCTCATCGAGAATTACCAAATCCTTTGTCTTGATTTTCGACAAAAGAGAATTGAGTACCTGATTTAAGGCAAGTCTGTACGCGAGTGCTACAGCTGTTCTTTCGCCACCGGAAAGAAATTCATAATCTATCTCATAATCCTGATTTGTAATTATCGGCGTAAATTCCTCGTCAAGCCTGACCGATAACGAAACCGGAGCCAACATAGAAAACCATTCGCTAAAAATAGACGAGAACTCCGACCTCAGCTTCGCCATAACATTTTTTTCCGTGAGTAATATCATGTTCAAAAACTTGTCTCCTATCCAATCGGCAAGCCCCATTAGATAAGTCACCTGCTCTCTTATTTTTTCTTTCGAACTTATTTCAGATTGAATTTCTTCAAGTTTTATTACAAGCAAATCAAGTTCCTTCTTTTTTGTAGCAATCAAAATTTCTTTTTTTCTCACAAGATCGTTTATCTGCTGAAATTCCTCCATTATTCCGGCAAAAAGATCAATTTCTCTGGAAAAAATTTCAAGCCTATTTTTTTCTTCGTTAATTTGCTGCGTCAATGAAAAAATTTCGTTGCAAGTCCTGTCTAAAACAAAGGAATCGCTTTTGATTTTTGTTTTAATCATCTGCTGATGCTCAAACTTAATTTTATTCTGTTGAAAAACACTCTTGTCTTTTTCATAACCAAGAATTACTTCTTTCTCTCTTTCAATTTCTTTGTTCAGATTTTCTCTTTCAATTATTTTTTGTTCAAGTTCTCTATTAATATCTTCTATGTCGAAACGAATTCTTTTTGAAATTTTTTCCTTATGCTCATATCCTACAACCTGAAAACATGTGGGACAATTTTCAAGCGAGGATATTCTTTCGCCAAGTCGGACAGGTTCTTCTTTTTTGGATTTAAGGACGGAAATTTGTGAATTAATTTTCAAGAAATTTGAATTAATTTCATCAAAAAGAACTTTATGCTTATCCAAAAGTTCTATCGTGTTTCGAAGTTTATCTTCTGAAAAATCTATTTCTTCATTGATTTGTTTTTGCATCAAGGTTATTTCTTTTTTCATTCTCGATTCAAAATCTTTTTTCCCCTGAATCAAAACTTCCATGTTCGAGATTTTCGAATCAAGCTCTTTTTTTTCATCAAGTTTTTTTTGATAAAGTTTTGATTTTTCATCAAGCATATTTTTTTGGTCCAATAATTTTTGATATTCAAAATTCAAGTTATTTACTTCCCGTACTATCGATATTCTTTTTTCGTTTTCCATGTTCATTTTCTCTTTCAATAAATTTAATTCTGCAAAAAGAATTTCTTTAATCTTTATCGAATCTTTGATTTTTTGCAAAAATATTTGTGAATTTTCCTTTATTCTTTTATACCTGTCAATTCCAAAAATGTGCCTTAAGGTATCAAGCCTGACATCGGCCTTTTCTTGTATTATCGATTTCATTTCTTCCTGTGGAGTATAAACCGTATATTTGTAAAGTAAATTTGATTTTTTGGCAAACTCTTTCGGATAGTTTAAAATTTTTATTATTCTATCCTTCATTTCTGATGTCGAAAGTTCTTCTTTGGAATCTCCAAGATAAATAATATTAGAATCTTGTGTTATGCTGCCATTTTTTGATTTCTTCAGTGTTCTGTCAAGTTTGATTACTGTCCCATCTATGTCAATTTCCAAAGATACAAAGGCCGAATCGGTACCCTGTCTAAGAATAGAACTCCCACGCTGCCCCGGCTGAAGACCGAAAAGAGCAAATTGCAAACCCAAAAGGATCGATGTTTTCCCGCAGCCTATATCTCCCGATAAAAGAGTCGCTCCATTTGAAAATTCTATCTCGAGGTTCTCGTAACTTCTTATATTTTGTATAATTAATTTTTTTATAATCATGTCAAAACACTATTAATTTCTAAAATATTTTTTAATTCCGACACCAATCTTTCTTCGAAAATCATTGACTTTTCCTCTTCGTTTTTTTCCATGGAAAGCACATCCATTAATTGAGGAAGAAATTTATTGAAATCAGCGGGATTTTTAGAAGAGTATTCGCCAATAATTTTCCTCTCCATATTTTCAACGTTTTCCGAAGACGAAGATATATCCAATTCGGTTTCCTGAATTTTTATCGAAGATATATTCCTTAAAAAAGAAAAAGTGCCTTTTTTCGCAATAAATTCTTCAATTTCATTAAAATGGATATCGCCTGTTTTGCCTTGCATCAAAACCCCCTTGAGCTTTAAAAGAAAAATTTTATCATTCAAATTTATTTTATCTATTTCTGAAATTATTTTTTGCGTCGCTGTCAAACTCTCTTTGAGTTCTATCTCTAAAAACACAACTTCTTTTAAAGGAATCTTTATATTTTTAGTTTTTATTTTTCCGCATGATTCTTCTACTAATTGAAAACTTCCGCACTTCAAATCAACTAACTCCTGAAAATTATTTGGAAAAGATGGACCTGGATAAACATAAAAAACACCACTTTCATTTTTTTCAAAAACCTGATGTATGTGCCCCATCGCGTAATAATTCGCAAGAGGTAATTTTTGTTTTTCGATAAAATCCACAGGAAGATTACCTACCACCTCTTTGACAGTACTGTGAAACATGAAAATCGTAAATGGATGCAGGGAGCTAAAAAAAATTTTTTTTAAATCTTCGACTTCCATCCCGGATTTCTTCCCTGGATATCCAAAAATTGCAATATCTCCAAAAAAAGATGGATAAATTTTTATTTTTCCATCTTCCTGAATTTCAAAATTTCCAACATTTTTGCAAAATCCTGCTTTTTCTAAAACATCTAAAAACGTTTTTCCTGAGGCTGAAAAGTCATGGCTCCCCGCAATAAGATAAATGGGAATATTGGCGTCTTTAAATTTTTTAAATTCTGCAAACGTTTCTTTCAAAACCTCTATGGGAGGATATGCTGAATCGAAAAGATCCCCTGAAATTAATACAAAATCTACCTTTTCTAATATACAAATTTCCACAACCTTTTGAAAAGATTTGAAATTTAAACTCTGAAGCTCCTCCTGTCTCCACCCCCCGAGATGGCAGTCTGCAAGATGTGCAAATTTTACCATTCCCCAAATATCTATATGATATTATATAAATATGATTGTGATGAGGATCTAATTATTGCCTTGAGACAACCTTTTATTAATTTAAAACTTTTCGTCCGTTGTACTTTAAAAATAGCTACATAATCTCTAAAATCATTAACTCTTCAAAAAATATTTTTTTTCGCGCAACGATTTTCGGATTGAATTTTTTTATTTTCTCAAGCGGAGTAAAAGAAGAAATTAACAAAAAAATTCTGCCCTCTTTATTTAAATGTTTTTTTGCTTGTCTCAAAAATTTCACTGAAATTTCATCCCCACGCTTCCCCCCAGTTGTTGCGACAACAGAATCTTTCGGCTCCCTTTCGTCCTCCGGAAGATACGGCGCATTGAAAGTTATCAAATCAAACCATCCTTTTACCTTTTGAAAAAGATCGGATTTTATAGAATTAAATCCTTTTTCTCGCAAGAGTTTAACTGACCCATGGTTCACGTCTACGGCCAAAATATTTTTTTTATCAATAAACTCCGACGCTTTCTCTGAAAGTATTCCACTGCCCGCTCCCATATCTAAATATTTAATTTGTGGTTTATCTTTCAAATAATCTCCTAAAAAATTTGAAAAAAAATAGGAGTCATCTGAAGGCTGATAAATTTCGTTCATTTTAAAATAAGGAATCTTTGAATATTAAAAACAAAACCCCTCCGATCGCTAAAATCGAAATAAAAATTAAAATATATATTATCATCATCTTTGATATTCTTTTTGGTTTTATTGGAATAAAAGGTCTGCTAACTTCTTCTACAAAATTTTGAGGTGTGTTGACTTGAATTTTGACCGCTAATTCTGGATCTTTCTGCACTGCTTCTTCGATTTTTTTAAGATTATACCCTGCATTAACCAAAGACGCTTTCACGGATTCCAACGTCTGACCTCTTTCTATCCCATTTCTTATTGCACCAGTCAAATCCTCTTCAAAATTTTCCATTATAATTTCAAAATTCCTCCATCTTGCATCAAATGACAATTCTTCCCCAATTTATACCCAAGATCTTTAACTAAATTGGACATTGGCCTCGTCTTGTCCAAGCCGCCGTGCGACGGAATGACATGTTCTGGAGAAAGTATTTGCATTATATCTCTTAAATCTTCTCTCCCGGCATGCCCCGAAACATGCGCGTCTCGGAATATCCTTGGCTTGCTTTTTTTAAGTCTTGATTCCATTTTCGCAAATTGTTCCCTATTCACTTCGGTTGGAATAACACTCGAAGAAAATATTATATTGTCGTCTTTGCTTATCTTAAACGGAAGTTGATTTCTCGAAAGCCTTTCAAGAATTGAACCCGGCTCTCCCTGATGACCCGTGCAAACAACAAGGTAGTCTTTTCTTTTTTTCTGAACTTTATCTAAAGTTTTTTCAACTTGTCTTCTATATTTAGAAATCCAGATATTGGATAAAAATGGAGCAAGCTTCGCATTTTTTGCCGCAGTAGAATATTTATCCAAACTCCTCCCCAAAAAAACCACTTCTCTATCTAACTGCTTTCCAAATTCCACAATACTTTTCAGGCGAGCAATATGTGACGAAAATGTTGTAACAATCATCCCGGCATTTCTATTTTGAATTGTAAGCAAAACTTCCTGCAAAAGTGCTCTCGCAATTTTTTCTGATGGAGTTTTTCTTTCTGACCCGGAATAAAGCGAATCAACAACAAAGGCCAAAATCCCCTCTTTTGAAAGCTCCCTTAATCTTTTATAATTAGGCTTAAGGCCGACAATTGGAGTATCATCAAGCTTAAAGTCATTGGCATAAATTATCGCACCCTTTGGCGTTTCTATCGCAATCATAGCAGTCTGCAATGTTGAGTGTGTTATATTAATAAAATCAACTTTATATTTTCTATTTTTTCCCTGAATATAAAAAGTAGTATTTGGTTTTATGTCATAAATATTATTTTTCAAAACCGTTTGTGTATCTGCAAGAAGAGATTTCAGAACTTCTATTGTAAACGTAGTACCAAAAATCGGAGCATCGTACTTATCTGACATGAAAGGAATGGCGCCGACGTGATCAAGATGCGCATGGCCAATAAACTGAGCTCTTATTTTATGTTTTATTTTCTCGATTGAAAAATCGTCAGGGATTGCTTCTATCGAACGTAACTTTTTTTCAGTCATAATTTTTTCCCTTTCCTGCATAGAAACTATTGCCGGAAGAAAAAAACCTTCATCAAAAATAAAGGCGTCATCGTCCAATTCGACAACAACCATGTTTTTGCCTACCTCTGAAAAACCCCCTACAGTATGAATATTTATCATTTTTAAATTTAGGATTGACAAGTTTTTAAATATTGGTAAGTCGAAATTCAAAATTTATAAATACTGACAAAAATTATAATTTTATGGCAGAATCAAAAGAACCAACCCTAAAAGGACTAATCACGGACTTAAACTCTCTCGGAAATACAACTAATAACCGTTTCGCGATACTGGGTTTGCAACTTTACGCCGAACATTATGTAAATGAAATAGTGATGGAACAAATTAATGAACACGCAAAAAGCGAAGTAAGAAAGCATCTGACTTTCCCTCAAAAACTAAGAATTTTGAAAAAAATGAAAATCATTGACGAAAACAAAAAGAAAGTTCTGGAAATACTCAATTCCGTTAGAGACACCTATGTTCATGAACTCGTCGTTTCATCAAATGAAATAAATCAAAAATTGAAACACGCTCAGCTTGGATTTAACTATTCATGGAGTATTAAACTAAATAACGAAATCAAAAAATTAAGCCTCATAGATTTAGAAAAAGAATACAAAGAGAAAATTCTTAACAAATACAACCAACTAATAATTTCCAGCGTGATAATAATAGGAATTTTGTATCACAATTTAAGACTTCTGCGTGGAAAAACTTCGGAACAATTTATAGATGTGAAATTCGTAAAAAAAGACGACAAATGGACGGTGAATTTAATCGTCAGAGAATTTTTTAATCCAAAATCTTAAAAATGCTCATTCCTAATCTTCCCTATGCCTGCGTAGCTCAGTGGTAGAGCAACAGTTTTGTAATATAACGGCTATTTCCGACAAAGTTTATAATGATTTATTTTCTTTAATAAATAAATAAGCAATTAGTGTAGGTATCCCTAAAAGAGCAGAAATTATTATTAAAAGTCTGGCTCCAATTAAATCAATCAAAAATCCACCTATCGGAAGTGCAATTATTCCAGCGAATGAACATATCATAGATTTAAATGAACCGACTGTTGCTCTTAATTTGTTTGGAACAAACTTATGAAAATAAGGTCTTTCAATTGGATATTTTAATCCAAAAAAGAAAAGAGATATAATTATTATCAAAATAGCCGATAAATAAGAATAGGCAAAATATACGAGTAATAAGATTAGCGAACCTATTAAAGTTACAACAAAGAGAAAATTTACTTCTTTATGTTTTCCAAGAAATTTTTTAGAACATAATGGAGCAATTGCCATAACAAGCCATGTTGCTGACCAAAAATAGCCAAAAGCATAGTTAGGCATTCCAAGATTGGATAAGAAAGGCACATAAGCTAAACTTTCAGCGAATGCAACAGAAATAATCATAAAGAAATCGGCAATTAGAAGATATAATAAAACAGGATGTTTAATTGAATATGATATTGATTTTTTAGATTGGATATATAAATTCTTTAAATGCCCGTTGTTCCCATTAACCTTTCTTTTTTCTTTTATTTCTTGAGCGGGTAATAATAAAATTATTCCAATAAAAAATGAAAAACCTGACACTATCCAAATTAATGATAGTCCGAACATTTTAACAAATAAAGCACCTATTATTCCAGATAAAATCAATGCTATTGATTGAATAAATTTGCTCTTTGAAAAAAATGTTTGAACTAATTTTTTATTTTTCTTTTTAACTAAATCAACAATCCAAGCTTCCCAACTTCCCGAAGAAAATGTTGCAACTGCTCCCCAAAAAATAAAAATAATTACTAAAGTAGAATAATTTTGAGTAAAAAATATCAAAAACATTGCAATTCCTTCTAAAAAATATCCTAATAGCACCGAAAATTTTCTTCCATAAATATCTGCAATTGCACCTGTTGGAATTTCAAATATTAACGATGATAATGGGATTACTGCGAGTAAGAAACCAATTTTTGTAAGACTCATTCCTAAACTTAAAAAATATATGATAGAAAATGCTGGAGCAAACTGAATAACATAAGCAAAAAAAGATTCAAGATAAAAAGGCCATAAGATTTTTAACTCTCCTTTTTCAAAAAATTTCATCTTCTCTCTTTTTTCATTTAAGCCTGTGGAGGGAGTCGAACCCCCAACCCCCAGTTCTTTCGAATTTAATTCCGAGGAACCATTTTTACAAAACTGATGCTCTGCCATTGAGCTACACAGGCATAGTTAAACATAATTTTTTCGGTTTATAAAGATTATTTTACTCTTTTTTTTCAACATTTCTATCCTTTAAAGTTTTCTCATAATGTTGGATTAAATCGAGAGTTATTAATTGGAGAAATGTCTTATGCCTACGAGTTCTCGGCTCCTCTGTAAAAATCTTGCTATCTAACTCGTTAATAATCTTCTTATATAAACTTTTAAACTCATTATACAATTTTTCCCAATTATTCTGAGTTTGTTTTATCCATTCTTTTTTAAATTCAGACATCAAATTTTCGTCAATTTCAGGATATAAACTATGTGCAAACATATTTCTAATTTCCATAAACTTTCTGCAGCTATTACCAAAACCCTCACTAAAATTTTCGCCTTGATTTTTAATTAAATCTTTCATTAGGTCTATTTTTTTCGAAAAGGGCATACTAAGAAAAAATTTTAAAAATATTTTCCTATCTTTCTCCATCGAATAATAATATGATGCATCCCATGCGTCTAGTCCAAAATAAGTCATAATTTCCTCGTCCAAAAAATTCTCTAAGGAAATAGCTAATTCTATAACCTCATGCCGCATTTCTTTTATATCTACCATCAAACCCAAATTATTCACAACTATAAAACCTTTTTTATCTATAAATCACTTTCTCACTCTGTAATGCACATCTTCTTCGGGTTTTTTATAAGAATGAATTTCGTCCTTAGTAAACCAATAATCAATTTCCTTTTGAGCCTCATTCGAATTATCAGTTGCATGAATGATTGTTAAATTTGGCCTGTTTGATTTATTTGCAAGTTCAAATGTATCATGAGAATAATCTCCTCGGATTGTTCCGGGCATTGCATCATCAATATTAGTTGGCCCGACCAATCTTTTCACCGTCATTACCGCATTATGACCCTCAAGTATCATCGCAACAATAGGCGAAAACTGCATATCACAAATCAAACCCTCAACAATATTTTTTCCAATGGGGATAGGATCTGTATTTTCAGGCATTCCCAATTTCTTTTTGTAAAGCTCCCCTTTTTCAACCAACCATTTCTTATCCTTGAAATAATGTTTTTCAAGAACGCATCTTTGTGCCTGAATCATTTTTAGCCCGACAATTTTTAGCCCTACTCTTTCAAACCTCTGAATTATTTCCCCTATAATTCCTCTCAACACTCCATCGGGCTTTATTAAAACTAAGGTTTGTTGAATCATTCTTCTTCTTTTTCTGATTCCTCAAAAACTTCCTCTTCAGCGTATTCGTCAGATTGAGTCTCGCTCTTTGACGCTTGTTTCAAGTCAATTTTTTCCAGTTCTTTTGTATAAAAAACTCTTACATCACAAAAAGAAAGAGGATAAATTTTCTTGAGTTTGGGAAGCATTGTTTTCTGAAGCAATCCATTTTTTAATTCATTGCATATATCACAAAAACTTTTTTCCTTAACATAATTTATTAAAAATTCTTTTGAAGTATTTCTTAAATTTTTTCTGATTGCCCTTGAAACTTTTTTCCTTGTAATTAAAAATGGCTTGATAAAAACCGAAACATCAGAACAGCGCGCCTGGAAAGAATCCTCAACATAATCAGTTCTTTTCCTCATCATTCTTCTAATATATGCCTTTACAAGCTCTAATTTATTGGGAATCGCGATCAAATCTTTTTCATGATTAAAAATTCTAAATGTAATTGTAAGACCCTTCCCCCTTAACCTTCTTGTAAGATCAAGTTTAATTGTTTTATTTTTAAGTTCATCCACATTTCCAAGAACTCTCATAGAAGTTCCCAAAATTGGAATTTTAACATCATTATATTTTTTTCGTTCAGCCATTAAAAAACAGAATTATTGAAATATTGTTTCATCCACGATAGCTATGCCATCGAAAAATTTTCAATTTCTGCCTCCGACATTTTATTTATCATATTTATTCAATTAATAGTTTCGACGTTCTCTTGCCATATTTCTGATCTTTGGATTTGCCACAGACCGTACAAGTGTAAACTATCGCTGTCTTTTTAGTTGTTTTTCTTTTCCCTTTCGCCTGATTTTTTAGACGACTATAACGACCCTTGTTGCCGATTCCTCTATTTAGGCCCCTAAGCTGGGCTCTTTGTTTTGCCCCTCTTTTTAAGGTTGACGGTTTGCCGTGACTTTGTTCTTTAACTTTTTGTTCCGTCTTCGTATTGCAATAAGGACAATATCTGTTTATTTTTTTTGGCTTCTTCATAAAAGATATTTTCAATCGTGGTTTTTAAAGGTTTTGTTGTATATGGTCACGCAGCTCAATTCTTGAAATAAGATTATTCGTCGATAGTTTATCGAAACAATAACTTCCAACTAACAAACCACAATACTTAAAAACCGACATTTACAACTTATTAAGTCTATGACAGGCAAAACTGTCTTGGATTTTAACTAAATTAAATAGAAAAAATGGCTAAAGAAAAACCTATCCTAAATGTTGTCTTCGTCGGACACGTTGACCACGGAAAATCTACAACAGTCGGAAGATTGTTTTACGATAGTGGGATTGTGTCTGAACAAGAATTAACAAAACTCAAGGAAGAGGCAGCTAAACACGGCAAGCAAGGTTTTGAATTCGCTTACGTAATGGACAATCTCAAGGAAGAAAGAGAAAGAGGGGTTACAATTAATCTCTCCTATAAGAAGATTGTCACAAAGAATTACGAAGTTACAATTATCGATGCTCCAGGTCACAAAGATTTTGTCAAAAACATGATCACGGGTGCATCCCAAGCTGATGCAGCATTTTTGGTTGTAGCAGCTGACGGCGGAGTTCAACCACAAACTACAGAACATGTTTCCTTGCTTCGAACTATGGGAGTAAATAATTTGGCAGTCTTCATTAATAAAATGGACACCGTAAACTACTCCGAAGAAAAGTTCAATGAAGTAAAGAAAAAAGTTACTGAAGTTATTAGCAAAGTTGGATACAAGGACGTTCCTTTCATACCAGGTTCCTCACTAATGGGGCAAGGTGTTGCAAAGAAATCTGACAAAATGTCTTGGTATACCGGGCCTACCGTATTAGAACAAATCGACAAGTTTCCTAAACCTGAAAAGCCAACTAATTTACCAATGAGAATGCCAATACAAGATGTATATGAAATTACAGGTATTGGAACTGTTCCGGTTGGAAAAATCGAAACCGGCATTATGAAGGTTGGGCAAAAAGTTATTGTTCTACCAGGACGTTCTGGAACCGGAATTTCCGGAGAAGTTCGTTCAATTGAGGCTCACCATGAACAATTACAGGCTGCTGAAGCTGGAGACAATGTTGGTGTAAATATCCGAGGTATCGGGAAAAAAGACATGGCTCGTGGCGACGTTATTTGTGACGCTGCCGCACCTGCAAAAATGGTTGAAGAATTTGAAGCTCGAGTAGCTGTCATAAACCATCCAACTGTTATTGCAAAGGGTTACACCCCTGTTTTCCACGTTCACACAGCTCAAGTTCCATGCCAGTTCGTAGAACTTAAAGCACGACTTGATCCTGCAACCGGCCAAGTAGCTCAGGAAAATCCCGACTTCTTGAAGAACGGTGACGTCGCTATTGTAAGAATTAAGCCTATCGGGAATCTTGTTTTAGAAACTGCAACGCAGAATCCATTCATGTCAAGATTCGCAATCCGAGACGCTGGAATCACAGTGGCTGCCGGAGTTTGTAAGACTCTTGTTGAGAAGAAAATTTAAGGTCAATTGACCTCTTTTATTTTTAATTTTAACATCCTTCGGGGAATTCCCCGAGGAGAAGATTTTTAAGGATCTATATTTACTTTAATTAAATGAAAAATCAATTAGAACTAACAGATAGATTAAGAAATATTGCAGATTCTGTGCAAGGAGAAGGGCTGGAATTAGCCATTAAATTAAAGGATATCGTTTATCAACTTTTAGAGTTTAGACCATATGATGAAAAAACAAAGGATCATGAACATAACATTAGATGGAAGCGCACAGCTGATCAAATTTTAAAAGATGGATATGTTTATGATGGGAAAGCTTGCACGGATGTGGTTGTTGCCTATTTAGGTTTGGCAAGAGCAAAAGGATTTGATACAAGATTTGTTAAAGTATTCAGAAGTGACGTAATCCATTCAATTGCCGAAATTTTTGTAGATAATGAATGGTATATTTATGACGTTGCTTCGAGAAATTCTCAACCACAAAAAGGAGAATATCAAAAAGGTATTCCAATTAATGGTTGGACTCTATGGAAGAAAGGTAGAGATGCTTGGGATTTAGAATTGGAAGAATATAAAGACGTGAATAAAATTAGATTCACGACAAAATAAAAATCATGAATCATGCCAACAGAAAATTATTTAATTCGTCTTATCCTTTTTGCATATGATAAAAATCAATTTTAAAAAAATGCAAATCTTAAATAATGAAAGAACTGTGAAGATATTTGGAGGATACAAAAAGAAAGAAATAATAATTGAACTTTCAATTCTCCAGTTAGCGAAAGTTTTTCAATGCGATAAAGAAATCTTAAAAGAGCAGGAAAATTATGGTTGGGGTTCTGAAGAATTGGAGTATAGATGTAAAGAAATAAGAGAAATAATAAAAAAATTTCCTAAAGTAAAAATTGAAAAACGCGAAATTGTTGCAAGATATACTTCTGTAACAAAAAAAATTCAGAACAAAGAATTAGAAGATATGAAAGATCAAATAATAATAATATATGGGGAAGATTTATGTGGATGGGAGAATGAAGGAATTTTGATTCAATTTCCGGAAGAATTATATCAACAAGATTTGCGCGAAAAAGAATTTGATTTCGTTTTAAAGCAGGATTCTATCGAGTTAAAGTCAAAGTAATTATTAATTTCTTTCAATCCAATTGAGTCCATACATTCTGATTTCCCACCATCCAAATTCTTAAAAACCCAACATATTTTATTCCATCATGGGAGTTCAAGTAAGAGAAAAGAGCGTCGAAGAAATCAGGACAAAACTTTTGAGTATGCAAACCGCTTTGAATAAAATTACCTATCTGGAATCCGCACTAAGAGAAATAGGGTTGACTTATGAAATAAAAAGGTTTATCTGGGGAGAGCTCGGAAATCTTTACGGCGAAAGAATAATGTATGAAAAAGCCGCCAAAGCAATGATGAATAAGGCTGCGATGGAAGTTTCTCCGAGAACAAAAATTGATAATTATATTTCTGCCGCAGAATATTTTTCAAGAGCAGGACGCGTCGATGATGCTGATGAAATGTTTAATCGTGCAAGCAGAGATTCATCTCCACAAGAAAAAATAAAAATCAATTTAGCAAAGAAAAATATCTATTTAGTTTGCGCAACTGAATTAGAAAAGAAAGGGAAAAGAGCAAGCGCAGTCAAATTTTTTGAAAAACTCATGAAAATGAACCTCGAAGAATTTGAAAAAGTTCAAATAAAAGAAAAACTTCTCTCGACATATAAAGCGTTAGGACATTTTAGAGAAGCAAAATTAATAGAAGGAATGTAAAATCATTCAACGTCTTCACTCAAATCAAAATCGCCAGAATCAAATTCCTCCAGATTTTCTGTATCAGAAGAGTCGTTTTTCAAAGACTTGCTCCTATCAAAAATCTTGGATTTTTTCATCTTCATCTTGCCATCCTCTTTAGTTAATTTTTTTTAACTTAAATTATTTATAAATTTTTGCATATCTAAATTTCATCACAATTTATGCACTTTAAAATTTTAAAAAATAAAAATAAATATTCGACGTTAAATTTAGTTTAAAATAAATTCTTAATATCCAAATTCCGAATAAGCCACCAAAAGGTTTAAAAATGACATCCCTTTATAAATTTTACTATGACACCTTCTAAGAAATGCCCAGAGTGTAATAGCTCTAAATTAATTTACGATGAGACAAGAGGCGAAGTAATTTGTGGAGCCTGTGGATTGCTGGTAGAAGAAAAAATGGTCGACACATCTCACGAACTGAGATCATTCGATAAATCCGAAAAAAAATCAAGAGGAGGAGCGCCCATTTCACTTCAAAAATTTGACAAAGGACTTACCACCAACGTCGGAGAAATTTCAGACATTTACAAACTGGATTCAACACAACAAACAAGAAAATACCTGAGACTAAAAAAATGGCAGGAAAGAGTTTCGACTTCCATAGAAAGAAATCTGAGACTTGCGATGTCAGAACTAAGAAGAGTCGCTTCTTTCCTTGAACTTCCCTCTGTTGTAAGAGACGAATCAGCAAGAATTTACAACTATGTTTTGCAAAGAGGATTGGTAAGAGGCCGCTCAATGGAATCAGTAATCGCGGCATGTATTTATGCTGCATGCCGTTCATACAACATCCCAAGAACACTCGACGAAATTTCAAGCGCATCAGAAGTCGAAAGAAAAGAAATCGGAAGAACTTATAGATTTATAATCAGAAAAATTGGATTAAAAGTTACTCCATCCTCGCCAAAAGATTACATTTCAAGATTTTCTTCGACTCTCCACCTCTCTCCTCAATCTCAGAATGAAGCACTTAAAATATTACAAAAAGCAGAAATTTCAGAATTAACTTCGGGAAGAGGCCCCGCAGGAATTGCAGCAGCTGCTTTGTATGTTGCCGCATTAATCAACGACGAGAAAAAAACCCAAAGAGAAGTCGCAGATGTCGCCGGCATAACCGAAGTAACCATAAGAAACAGATACAAAGAACTCTTGGAAAGACTTGACCTCGAAGATAAAATGAAAATCAAAGAAAATGAAAAGAAAAAAAAGAAAAGCAGTCAAACTCAATCTCAATAAATATTCTTAAAAGTTCGGGTCACGTTTACCCTCAAAATTCCATTCTCATTCTATCGATAATTTTATAATCTTTACTTTATACTCTTCATATTACGGGGGAATGCCGGAGCGGTCAAACGGGCTTGGCTTAGGACCAAGTGGCTTACGCCTGCAGGGGTTCGAATCCTCTTTCCCCCATATATTTCGAACCCCGTAACAGGGGTTGAGCATCTTCGCTTCGAATGACGAAATAAAATCAAAAATTGTCATGAGATGCAAAGTGCGAACAGAATCCTCTTTCCCCCATGTATTTCGAACCCCGTAGCAGGGGTTGAGCATCTTCGCTTCGAATGACGAAATAAAATCAAAAATTGTCATGAGATGCAAAGTGCGAACAGAATCCTCTTTCCCCCATATTCTTAAAAGCCAATAAAATAAATTTCAACTTTTAACAGAATTCCCTCAAATCCTTCCTATATTTTCTTTTCCATTAATTCGCATCCCTTTTCTAAATCCAAAATAGAAAATTCGGATAACTTAATATTGCCTGCCAGCATTTTGTCTATCGTCGGAAGAATCTCCCTGTATTCATTCCCGCTATTTTCAAGCAAATACATCCACTTCTTTTTCTCTTCATCAAATTTTACGTAAACATCAAAACCATCTTCATCCACAAGCCAATATGGATTATCCGTCTCGCAAACAATTTCATCCTTTCCTTTTTCTGTGCACGTTCCATCCAAACAAACCCCGCTTGAACAATCATCGCCATTTCTGCACATCACACACGCACCATTAACACAATAATCCGGCTCACATTCATCATCGGTTCCACATCCGTCTCCAACTCTTGCTATGGGTTCAGGTTCAGAAACAACAATTACATCCTTCTTGAATTTTTCCATTACAATCATTCTATAAATCGTTGCCTTTAGCGCAAGAGCCTCAGCCCTGTCAGAGTTTGTACCGGCGGCGCCAATCTCGTTTTCTACGTTTCCCGTCACCTTCCCAAGCTCTTCCAATATTTTAATAATCACTTCGGAATTCTCGCCCTTCTCCAAATCCGAAACTTTTAATTTCTTTATATCTTCTCTCGCCTTCGATAAAACCTTTTGAATATTTTCTAAAGTCAATTGCTCATTTTCCAACAAACCTCTTTGCTGGTCCAAAATAGAAATCGAAGTATTTTCGACCGCTTCTATTGTCTCTAAATCATTTTTCACACTTCCAATATCAAGCCAGCATCTCGTGTTAACCTCTCCGCAATAACCAACATCTTTCCATCTCGTTAAATCCTCGTTACTAAGCCCCATGCCAGGATTTTTAGACGCACAAACCCTAACAATCCCATCCAACGCAATCTCAGGATTAAGACTACTCTCAACACCCGACTGAACATTTAAATCCGCTATCGCCAAAGCTGAAGGACTTCCCGAAATGCACTCTTTCTCAGAAATTATTCCCGCACGATTCACTTGTTCTTCAACATATTTCTTTGATAAATAATCAATCGCAAAATCTGAAGTAACTTGCTTAAAACCGCACTCCTCTTGCGCATTTATAACAACACAAAGTTCCTTGTATCCCGAAGGTGCAGTAAAATCAACTGATTCGTCAACATAATCTCCTTTTGCTATATAACCTGTTTTCACATTTACTATTGGATTTGCCGAATAATAACTATATTCAGGAGGACTCTTTAAATAAACTCTATACTGCGCACCAACATCATTCCCCGCATATATGTGATAATAAACTTTATATTGAGACGTCGAGGGCACGGTAGCCTCAGTAAATAACATCTCTGAAAATTGAGCATAAAATTGGGACGGACTTTCTGGTTCAAGCAAGCTATCTATTGATTCAGCCGAAGAAGGAAAACTTGTTCCTATAAAAGCTTTGCAAACCTCGCCACCAGCTTCCTGGATATTTCTAAGTCTGAATGCCTTAAACGCATTAGGAGCATAAACATTTTGAAAATAATCTATAGTCTCCTGTAAATTATCCCACGCATTTTGAACAAGCATATATTCCCCGCCACCTCTTGTACGCTGTGAACCACCGCTATACAAATTTTCAATAAACCTCGGAATTAACATGTCAAGAACCGGCGAAAGCTGTCTCCAAAAAAATTCACACATATATATCGAAGTGATTTCGTCACATATCCCCACGTGTTCTCCCGTCACAAGACTCGTTTGCAAGCATTCTTTCTCGGCTTCCAATATCGAAACAAAAGAATCAATTCCCGCAGCAACTCCGCTTACACAAATTGGAACAACAATTCCTTCAGCTGCATTTGGCAAACACAAAACCAGACTCCCAATAATTCCGGTTTGTATAACATCACTTACAGGCATCTTCCCACCTAAATTACATCTCGAAGGAGGACAAATAACCGGATCACAAACGTTAAACATTAATTTACAATCGGCTGCACTCATGAAATCCTGACATTCAAATCCTGTAATCTCATTCATCGGAGCGCCAACCTCAATTCTCTCTCCTAATATGCTCACAATTTTAGAATCTTTTTGGGTCGAGGCCTGCCTTATTGCCTCTCTCGCTTTAACATATAAGTCTCTTACTTTACTAGATTCAAGACTTGGACATGGAATAAATTTATCAACGCTCCCCGCGCTATTAACATCAAATGTCTGGCACAAATCATCTCCCATCCCACTTTCCATCAATCTGTTCGCACCAATATTGCAAATTTTAAAATAACTAACGTCACCCGAATTGGTATAACCCTGCGGAGAATCTTCAAGGAAAGTCCCGCCAGAATTTGGAACCATCGCATACCAACCTTCCCTCAAATTAAAAGGAACAATCGCCGGCAAACCTTTGACATTTCCGCTTTCATAGTAACTCAATTTTGCATCTCCCGTAGGCCATTGATTCGAACAACTTCCGCTCACGCCCGCAGCTAAAAAAACAATTCTATTAAATTCCACCGGCTTCCCTTCATCCACCCATCTTCCCTCTTTTAAAACATAAGCATCTCTGATAGACAAACTTCCTGAAATCCCACTGCCTCCATCTAAAATTAACAAATAATCCTTGCCATTATAATTCAAAAATTGTATCTTATCTTCGCTTTTGGCGTTAACCCCTTGAATATTATATTCCCCAAAAGTTTCCTGATCCCATCGAAGCGTTTGCACCTCCTTGCTAACATAAGACTGGACTTTTGGACTATTCCCCCCAATGATCTCTTTTATTCTCAAAGCTGCCCCATCTCTTTCTTTTTCGTTTTGCTTATTTAACGCAACATTTCTAAGTTCTATCTCAAGTTCTTTTTTCACAATCTCTCCCGAAGGAGTTTCTCTTAAATTCTTTTCAAGCAAGGCTCCCCTCATTTGCTCCGAAGTCGTCAAATCATCAGCAGTCAAGACAACTCCATCAATCCCGGGAATGCTAAAAGTCCATCCCTCAAGCTGTTTTCTTAAATCGCCAACGTAAGCAGCTTGATTTATTATTGTCCCCTCTCCAAATAATCCATCCGATTCAAATTTTTTGACACTCTGGTCCATGATTTGGTTAACAGAGTTTAATGCGTCAGTCATTTCATTGACCCTTCCTTCAATCTCCGAAGCAAGTTTATTGTAACACTCTGTGCTCGTCATTCCTTTATATTGCTCCGCACATACTTGCTTATATTCCTTCATGACTTTTTGTCTCGCAAGCGACTCACCGCTAAAGCCGCTTATCATATTCTTTACCATCAAAATTCCAGAGGTGGCGAAACAAGCTCCCTTCCACGCCTTAACCAAATTATTCAACTTACTGTTAATGTCTTCCCATTTTTTAATTGATTCATTCAAGTTCTTTAGCATTTCTTCTGTTTTATCAGGCGAAAGCTCAACATTTCTCTTCTCAATGCCAATATTAAAAGAAAAATCTGCCGTCGTTTTTGTAGCTTTCACCTTAGGAAGTAACGAAACGTGCGCCACGGCAACGACATCTATATCTCTCACGTAAATCTCCCTGCCGCCAAGAGTCCCATATTCACCTTCAGAAATAATCACAGAATCTCTTTTCGAAACAACTCCTTCACGCCCCTTGGCCACCGACTTTTGATAATATTCAAATCTAACTTCATTCGAATCTACCTTAGTCGCCGCAATATATTCGTTATTCAAAAAATTTACTTCTTCCTCTTCTCCTAAAACAAAATCTTTTCCTCCAATCTGAAAATCAACTTTCTTGTCTCCCTTGTCATATGCCTTGAAATCAACAACACTTATGGAATGAAATTTATTGGAAGTAATCACACTGCCAAACGATTTGCTAAAATCCGTTCCATTCATTCTACTTAAATCAAATCTGACTCTTTCCGCCAAAGAAGACTGAGGATATTTATCCAAAAACTCCATCATTAAATTTGACTGCGTCTTAAATTTTCCAACATTGCCAGCAAGAACTATTTGCTCAAAAAGAGCCTCTTCTCCCCAGGTTTCTTCAAGATTGTCTTTTTTCGCAAAACCATATTCATCTATCAATTCGTCAACTATTCCCTTGCTTTTATCAAAATCATCGTCAATGCCTGAAAACAAATCTTCCAACTTCTCTTTGGTCTTGCCCAAACTTAAATTCAAATATTGACTTGGACAAGAAATTTTTATATTTCCATATCGATCATTCGCATCAATTTTGCCTATTCTGCATTGATCATTCAAAATTCTCGATCCCTCCCTAACCCAAAACTCTTCTCCATCAATATTTAGTAAAGCAGAATTTTCAGGAGCAACAATTTCATTCAGCCGAACTTCCAAACCCGCCCTGCAATAATAACCCGGAAAATATAACAATTCCCCCGTTTCACCTTCCCTTAAATTATAAGAACGAACTAAATCATCTTTCGATTTTAAAACTTCAATATGAGCGCTTTCCCCACCAACATCACTCAATCTTAAATAACCCTTCCCGTACCAAAAAGAATACCTCTCATACTCCTGTCCCCATTCATCATCAGACATTAAAGGCAAATAATAGTCGGCACTTCCCGTCCCAAAAGCCTCTTCTGCATCATAATAAATTGTCGCAGTTAAATTCCCAGAAATCCACTCTTCCATATTCTTCTCAACCTTGTTTCTTTTCAAAATTATAACTACATATCCAATATTATTTATTACTGGATCACCAAGCAAAGTCGTATACGATCTTACCGCCGCCCTTGCCGGATGAAAACTTATGCCCGAAATACCATCCGGATAATCCCCCTTGAATGAAATCGATTTTATGGATGAGACCTTAATCAATGGATTAACTTTGACTGCGTATAACTGACAAAATACCGGAACGTTCTGCTCCTCAAGCAAATCACTTCTGACAACCATCGGAGAACATCCCCCCGGAGGGATTCCTATCAAAAAATCACTCGTCGCATTACACTGGTCGCTTTCCATTCTCGTTAAAATGGGCCAATAATCATTTATCTGTCCGGCATATAATTGATCAAAAGTTGGCTGATATGATTGGAAATAATTCGTCGACCCCGAAAACCCAGTGCTCCCCGCAGCTCCATCAAATGAAGCAACGAAACTTGCTAACAATAAAATCAAAAAAAACCCGAAAAACCTTAAATAATTTTTCATTCTAAAGTCAAATACACAGTTTCCTCCGTTGCAGCAATTTGATTTTGTTGTAATTCATCCAAATTCTTAGGTAAAGAAAACAATGGAATATTTATATTCAACTCCTCAGAATCCCTCAATTGAACTTCCGTGAAATATTCTTGAGTCTGTCCGCCACCAACAACGGCAAAAGAGATGTCCGTCTCAGGAATATTGATATCAAAACACTTCTCTGCTTCTGCGCCAAATAATCCGGCAAGCCCGCTTTCAGGAACACTGACGCACTTTCGTTCATTCATGGCAGGCAACTTGAGCGATGAATTATCATAAGCATAAACTGAAACATTATAATAAGCCTCTATTAGTTCTATAGATTTTACATCTGGATAAAGAACTGTTGTAGAATATTCTTCTGAATCAAAACTCACAAGAGCCTTTTCAATATTACCCAAATCAAGACTTAAATTATATTTTTTTCTCATGATTATATTGACCAAATCGTCCTCGTTTGTTGAAAGCATTACTTTCGTATCGGCATACCCCTCGGCACTTGCAATAACAAATCCATTGACGCATTGAGGAAAATCACCATCCAGTACTGCATCATTATCCAAAATTTTCGTTTCTCCAATTTCACATATCGAATTCAAACATTTGAACTGTATTCTTGATTCAACTGGGTTCAAATCCAAATCATAACTAAAAACTTTGACATCCTGATTTTTGAATTCGCATACTGGAGATTCTATTGAAGCTCCATCAATATTATTCATAGATTGCCTCGCCTGATTTTTAGAAATCACAACCGCCACAGGAAATTGGAACAATTCTTCATTATCATAAATTTGAACCAGAACTGGGAAATTAATATCATAAATCAATTGATAGGGAACATAGCAAAACCCAAGCATTCCCATGCCCTCCTGCAACCCGACTGGATTGGCTACCCTGTCACCATAAATTTCAATCCTTGTCGGCCAATCCGAAGAGTAGAAAAAATTAACATTTTCATCGACATCAATTCCCGCCTCTTCAACAAAATAATTCCTTTCTCTGGAAGAAAGTTCATAATAATCTCCGTTTAATTTCAGAGAAGGAATATTCAAACTTAATCCATAAGCAATGTCCTCTCTGATATTTTCATCAACAAAAATTTTCGGAACACACGAAATTTCAACGCCGCTCACCGGAGCATAAAGCCTCATAACATCAAGCGCATAACTCTCGAGAAAAACATTTTTCTTCTCATGATTATAAATTTCCAAAGCAAGTTTATAATATTTCCCAAGTTTGGACTCTAAACTTATTTCATGATTTTCTACCACAACACTCTGATTCCCAAAATAAATGCTTAACGGACTATTTATCTCTAAAACCACATTCATATCATTTATCTTTGTTTTAACATCGCTATCACTCAAATAAACATCGTATCCTCTCATTTCAAAATCTGAAAAATCACAAAAGCCAATTCTTTCAGAAACGTATTCATTAAGTTGTTCTTCCATATCTTGTTTCACGGGAACTTGTTCTCTCAAAATATTATTTCCTGATATATACATCCAATAAGGAATGCCTTGTCCTAAGAAATCTAATTGGGATGAAAAAGGCATATACGAAGAACCCTTGATAAAATCAGGCTTTTCGATATATCCTCCCTGCTCCCCCATTAAAGCAATCCCTCCCTTGGCGATATCTTCTATACAAGACACATAATAATCATAGACCGGAATAAAATCTGAAGGGATATCGTTTTCAAATTCATCTCCCAATAAAAAATAAACAATTATGCTCCCGACAATCACAATCGCAAGTATAATAAAAATCGTAACCTGGCCTCTTTTGTCAAACCTCTTTAAATCCATTCTTTTTATACTAATTTATCCTATATAAAACTAATTATTCACAATCTCAATACTATTTTGAATTCTTCTTTAATTTTTTTCTGAATATAAAAAACCAAAGCAAATTAATCAAAAGAAGAAAAATAATAACTATGATTAAAACTGTTATCAACATGCCATTGCCCGAGCCGGCAGAAACAACATATCCCAGTCCCATAATTGTCAATTTATTCTTGTCGACTTTAAATTTCAAATTTTTATTAGAGCTTTTATCCGCGTAATTAATTGAAACTTCCACTTCATAAGTCCCCTCACGAACTTCGGCAGTATCCCAATAAGAACTAAATATCTTTTCCGAAAGAGGATCTATATTTTGACTTGCAGACTGAAAACTCGAAACAACATTCTCTCCCCCATCCTTTATCTTTGTCTCAATAAAAACCCCCGAAAGCAATTCGCTCCATTTATTCTCGATAAGCATTTCTATCTTCGCGATCTCACCAAGCTTAAAATCCTTGACCATTATTTCTTTCAATTCAACATCCTTGCTCCCCACCCGAAAAATCCCCTCTAAATCACGCGTACCCTCATCATAAATAAGAGATGCCACAGCTCGATATTCTCCTATGGGAACATTCGCATTCCATTTGTAAACAATTTCTCTTTTCTCCCCACTCGGGACACTTATGCTTTGAGTCTCAAAACTATCAACAATAATTCCCATTTTATCATAAATATCAACAATCGCTTTCACAGAGTCTAAATCAAGTTCCCCAGCAGAAACAACAGGGAAAACAAAAGTCACCTCCTCATTCTGATTTGCATTATAAATTACAATTCTTCCATCCGCATATTTTCCGGGATAAGGAACATAAACATACAATTGGGTAACAACTGCCAAAGTTGCAAGAACCTGGGTGCTTCCCTGCGATTTATTTCGGGAACTTTCCATAATTACAATTTCCCCTGTATGAAGACCCGGAGACAAAGAATCCGGAAGAGAAATTTCATAATTAAACGTCTTCGATGCCTCCTCGGCCGAAATATGCATTTCCTTTATAGGAAGAGAGATATACTCTCCAAGTTCTCCACCAATCGTTCCAATTAAATCCAAATCCTTGCCCTCAGAATTTATAATTTCAAATGTTATTGCCTGTTTCAAATTTGGTTCGAAATCTATTGTTGATCTTGCCGGAGTAATGCCCAGTGATAAAACTGACGATAATAAAAAAATTCCAAAAAATAAAATAAATAAAAACCTCAAGAAAATCCTACTCATCACTCTCACCCACAAATTTATTTCCATCTGATTCAAGATATTTTTCAATATCCAATTTTTTTCTTTCAATTAAACTTGTTCCATTATATACCTCAACATCCAGCCTGACATTGCCAGCATTATATACCCCATAGTTAACACCATCAAATTTCCTTAATTCAAGATTCACCTCAGACTTTATAGTTAAAGTTCTTATCTCGCTTTTTAATATGCCTTCCGCTTTCCAATAATACTTTCCTGGAACAAAATTTATTTTTAATCCATCTTCCAATCTATATTCATCCGGAGTTGTGAAATCAACATTATCATCAATTAATAAAACATCCGCCCTCTCGATTAAAAATAAAATCTCGCTCTCGCCTGTTTCAAAATTATTAGCAGGCGAAATAACCAGGGGTGTCACATATCCAAATACAAATATCAATCCAATCAAACTGAACACTAATATCGCCACATCAATTTTATAAACCAATTTCATTCTGCGAGTCCTCCTGTAAATACTACTATAGCTCCTTTCGCCCCCGGGTCTTCATTTGGTGGAAGTTCCACTCTGACATCAATTTCAGCACTATCTTTCACATCTGAATAATTTAGTCTGTCAATCGCAACTACATTCCCGCTCAATGGAAAATTAAACCAATCCACGACGGAAGAAAGCCATGTAAAAGCACCGCCCTCTCCGCTATAATTATCAACTTTAAACTGATAATAATCACTTTCTGTTTGTTGTGTATTCCAAAGGGCAGATGAGTTTACACTCACATTGATTAATGAATTCCCGTTATTTTCCAAAACAAATGGTTCGGGATTATTATCGATCGTATCGTTATTGTTATCCAATGGGGTTAATGCGCTGAACGAAACTTCATCCTGTATCATCAAGATGGAAATGCTTGCCGTTATATTCACAACAAAATCTGAACTCCATGAGCCATCTCCTTCTCCGTCATTTGCCCGAACTCTCCATTTGTAATAATAACCGTTATCATGAAGGCACATTAAATCCGAAGCAGGTATATAATTAAACCCGTTCAAATCTCCAGCCAATCTCGAATCGGTGCAACTACTCGCCCCGCTGAATTTATAATCGGTTATATTAAAATCATAAGTCATTGCATCACTGTCGTCATCGGAACCAACCCATGTAAATTCCGGAGTTCTGTTTGTTGTTTTATCCCAATTAGAAGGAGAAGAAAGTGTAACAATCGGCAACGTGTTTAAAACCGTCAAATTAGATGAATTCCCCCATCCGCTATATGCCTGACCATCATAAATCATCACGGAACAGCTCCAATTCTGACCCTTAGTTGTATTCCCGTTCCCCAAAATCGCATTAAATGCATTCCCGCTCGAATAACTATTATTATAATAACGGGTTAAATTCAACACTCCATTCTTATACCATTTCACCGTTACATTCAAACTATCACTATCGTCATCGGATAAAGTCGCATAACAATTCAAGTTCTGCAAAGTTTT
This sequence comes from Candidatus Pacearchaeota archaeon, assembly GCA_041649045.1. Classification (GTDB taxonomy): domain Archaea; phylum Nanobdellota; class Nanobdellia; order Pacearchaeales; family GW2011-AR1; genus JAGVXH01. The sequence goes on along the minus strand of JBAZNV010000001.1, from coordinate 185 downwards.
ATTGCTTCCATCAGTAGAATTAATCGCGATAACTGGAATATTTGGGGCAGTGTTCAAATTTACCCCTACCTCTCTCTCTTCGGTTTCATTCACATTTCCAAGACTATCCTGAGCGTAAGCTTTAAACGAAAAATTTCCGCTATCAAGTTGAGTATAATTTACATCAAAATATTTTTCAGAAGAAT